>NZ_JANIFC010000002.1:0-905057 GCF_024518615.1 Mesorhizobium sp. SEMIA396 | reverse complement strand
ATGGCGCTGGCGCGAAAACTCCTCGTCATTCTCAATGCAAAAGCACGCGATGCGCGCATGGAGTTCGCCAATGCAACTTGACACCACAGATAGTCGCTCATTGCCCTGCCGGGCATTTCTCCCCGTAAAACGGGGAGAAAGAGGCTGGCCGCAACGCCGGCGCCTCTTTTTTTGCAAGGCTGGCGATTGGCGAAAGCCGCGACGAAAGCGCCCTTCTCCCCGTTTACGGGGAGAAGATGGCGGCAGCCAGATGAGGGGCAGCGCTACTTGGGAAGGTAGGGCTCCCCCCTGAACTGCCCACTAGCCTACGCCGCTTCGAGTGCCGCCCTCACTGCTGCAATCGCATCATCGGCCTTGGAAGCGTCGGGGCCACCGGCCTGGGCCATGTCGGGCCGCCCGCCGCCGCCCTGCCCGCCCAATGCGGCGGAGGCCACGCGGACAAGGTCGACGGCGCTGAAGCGATCGATGAGGTCGTCGGTGACGGCCACCACGACGCTTGCCTTGTTGTCTTCGCCGGCGCCGACGAAGACGACGACGCCGGAGCCGAGCGAGCTCTTGCCGGCATCGGCCAGCGGCTTCAAATCCTTCGGCGAGACACCGGAGACCGTCTTGCCGAGGAAGCCGATACCGGCGACCGTCTCATTGGCGGCTGGAGCATCGGCTGACGATCCCCCGCCCAGCGCCAGCTTCTTGCGCGCCTCGGTCAGTTCCTTCTCGAGCTTTTTGCGCTCTTCGAGCAGCGTCTCGACGCGCGCCGGCACGTCGGCCGGTGAAATCTTCAGCACCGCTGCCGCCGCCTTCAGCCGCCTATCCTGCTCGTCGAGATGTTTGCGCGCGGCTTCGCCGGTCAGCGCCTCGATGCGGCGCACGCCGGCGGCGACCGCGCTGTCCGACACGACACGCACCAGGCCGATATCGCCAGTCGCCCGGACATGCGTTCCGCCGCAAAGCTCGACCGAATAGGGCCGGTTGGCCTTGGCGCCGTGAACGCCGGTGCCCATCGACACGACGCGCACTTCGTCGCCGTATTTCTCGCCGAACAGCGCCATGGCGCCTTCGGCAATGGCATCGTCGACCGACATCAGGCGCGTGGACACCGGGCCGTTCTGGACGACGATCTCGTTGGCCATGCGCTCGACCTCTTCGAGATCCTCCGGTGAAATGGGCTTGTTGTGCGAGATGTCGAAGCGCAGGCGCTCGGGCGCGACCAGCGAGCCCTTCTGCGCGACATGGCTGCCCAGCACCTCGCGCAGCGCCTCATGGATCAGATGCGTCGCGGAATGGTTGGCGCGCAACCTGGAGCGGCGCGCATGGTCGACTTTGAGCTCGACGGCAACACCGGTCTTGACCGTGCCGCTGGCCACCTCGCCGATGTGGACGAATAGCCCATCGGCCTTCTTCTGCGTGTCGGAAACCTCGATCGAGAAGCCCTCGCCTGAAATAACGCCGGTGTCGCCCATCTGGCCGCCGGACTCGGCATAGAACGGGGTCTGGTTGACGACGATCGCCACCGCGTCGCCCTTGCCGGCGCTGTCCACGGTCTTGCCGTCCCTGACCAGGGCCTGGATGATGCCTTCGGCAGCTTCAGTCTCATAGCCGAGGAACTCGGTGGCGCCCGCCTTCTCGCGCACGGAGAACCAGATGGTCTCGGTCGCCGCGTCGCCGGAGCCTGCCCAATGCTTTCGCGCCTCGGCCTTCTGCTGCTCCATCGCATTGGTGAAGCCGGCAAGATCGACCGAGATGCTGCGCTGGCGCAGCGCGTCCTGCGTCAGATCAAGTGGGAAGCCGTAAGTGTCGTAGAGCTTGAAGGCCGTTTCGCCGTCCAGCATGTCGCCGGCATGCAGCGTCTCCGTCGCCTCGGAGAGCAGGCCGAGGCCGCGCACCAGCGTCTTGCGAAACCTGGTCTCCTCGAGCTTCAGCGTCTCGGTGATCAACTGTTCGCCGCGCAGCAGCTCCGGATAGGCCTGGCCCATTTCGCGCACCAGCGCCGGCACCAGCTTCCACATCAGCGGTTCGTTGGCACCCAGCAGCTGCGCATGGCGCATGGCGCGGCGCATGATGCGGCGCAGGACATAGCCCCGGCCTTCGTTCGAAGGCAGCACGCCGTCCGCCACCAGGAAGGAGGACGAACGCAGATGATCGGCAATGACCCGGTAGGACGCGACCGTCTCCTTGTCGGGACCATGCCCGATCGCGGACGAGGCCGCGTCGATCAGGTGACGGAACAGATCGGTCTCGAAGACGCTTTCCACCCCTTGCAGGATGGACGCCATCCGCTCCAGGCCCATGCCGGTGTCGATCGAGGGGCGCGGCAGGTCGATGCGCTCCTCCTTCGTCACCTGTTCATACTGCATGAACACCAGGTTCCAGAATTCGAGGAAACGGTCGCCATCCTCCTCCGGGCTGCCGGGAGGGCCGCCCCAGATGTGTTCGCCGCGGTCGATGAAGATTTCAGAGCACGGCCCGCACGGTCCGGTGTCGCCCATCGCCCAGAAATTGTCCGAGGTCGCGATGCGAATGATGCGGTCGTCGGAAAAACCGGCGATCTTCTTCCAGAAGCCGGCCGCCTCGTCATCCGTGTGATAGACGGTGACCAGCAGCTTGTCCTTGTTCAGCCCGAACTCCCTGGTGATCAGGTTCCAGGCAAGCTCGATGGCGCGCTCCTTGAAATAGTCGCCGAAGGAGAAATTACCGAGCATCTCGAAGAAGGTCAGATGGCGCGCGGTGTAGCCGACATTGTCGAGATCATTGTGCTTGCCGCCGGCGCGAACGCTCTTCTGGGCGGTCGAGGCGCGCGAATAGGGCCGCTTCTCCAGACCGGTGAAGACGTTCTTGAACTGCACCATGCCGGCGTTGGTGAACATCAGCGTCGGGTCGTTGCGCGGCACCAGCGGACTCGATGCGACGATCTCGTGACCCTCCTTGCGGAAGTAGTCGAGAAATGTCGACCGGATTTCGTTCACGCCACTCATGATGCTGCCTTTTTGGAAGAGCCGCCGGGCCAACCGGCGGAAATGGGCTCTGCGTTTTAGAAGATTAGGACTTGGCCTTTTAGCCGCCGCGCTTCACCCTGTCCAGAAACACGGAATTGGTCCAATCCACGGCCTTTGCCGGCCGTTCGACCCGGCCTGGTTCCGCCGCCGAAACGCAAAACCGCCGGCACTGGGCCGGCGGTTTCGAAACGCAATAACGCGGAACTCGATTACATAAGCCTGAGATAATAGAACGCGATTATGGCCGAACTCCGGCCGGCATCGCGCACGAAGCTGTTACATCGCGCCGGATTCTTCCTCGAAACCGTCATCATCGCCGCGCTCAGGGCCGCCATTCTCGAGGAATTTTTCGGCGATCAGCCCGGCATTCTGCCTGATCGACAACTCGATCTCGCGTGCCGTGTCGGGATTGTCACGCAGGAACAGCTTGGCATTTTCGCGGCCCTGGCCGAGACGCTGCGAGTTATAGGAAAACCAGGCGCCAGACTTCTCGACAATACCAGCCTTGACCCCGAGATCGACCAGTTCGCCGGTTTTGGACACGCCCTCACCAAACATGATGTCGAATTCGACCACCTTGAAGGGCGGCGCCAGCTTGTTCTTGACCACCTTGACGCGGGTCTGGTTGCCGACGACCTCGTCGCGGTCCTTGATCGAGCCGATGCGGCGGATGTCGAGGCGCACCGAAGCGTAGAATTTCAGCGCATTGCCGCCGGTGGTGGTTTCAGGCGAGCCGAACATGACGCCGATCTTCATGCGGATCTGGTTGATGAAGATGACCATGGTGTTGGAGCGCGAAATCGACGCGGTCAGCTTGCGCAGCGCCTGGCTCATCAGGCGGGCCTGCAGGCCGGGCAGCGAATCGCCCATCTCGCCTTCAATTTCGGCGCGTGGCGTCAGCGCCGCGACCGAATCGACCACCAGCACGTCGATGGCGCCGGAGCGCACCAGCGTGTCGCAGATTTCCAGCGCCTGCTCCCCAGTGTCAGGCTGCGAGATCAGAAGGTTTTCGAGATCGACGCCAAGCTTGCGGGCATAGACCGGGTCAAGCGCGTGCTCGGCATCGACGAAAGCGCAGATGCCGCCCTTCTTCTGGGCTTCGGCGACGGTGTGCAGGGCAAGCGTCGTCTTGCCCGAGCTTTCCGGCCCGTAGATTTCGATGATGCGGCCGCGCGGCAGGCCGCCGACGCCAAGCGCGATGTCGAGGCCAAGCGAGCCGGTCGGCACCGTTTCAATCTCGACGACCTGATCGTTGGCGCCGAGCCGCATGATCGAGCCCTTGCCGAAAGCCCGCTCGATCTGCGACAGCGCCGCATCCAGAGCCTTTGATTTGTCCACTGCCTTGTCCTCTACCAGCCGCAAAGAATTCTGAGCCATGATACATCACCCCTTGGTCGTCAATGAAGGCCGGACAATCCGTAATCCCTGCCTATTTGTACCTTTTTTGTTCTCATTTGGCAAGAGGGGTCAAATAACTGAAAAACAAGCAATATCCGGATTTGTTCTTTTTTTGTCCAGGGATTCGATCAGGAATGCACCGCACGTTGGGCCAGACGGCTCCGTTGTTTCGACCTGCCGAATCGCCGCCTCGCATGCGAAGCTCCGTCGCACCTAGCGCTTGTGCGGCTGGAATAACAAAGGTCATATCGCCGGCATGCTGAAATCCGCGAAAATACTGGCCATAGGCGGCGCCCATATCGACCGACGCGGCCAGGTGTCCGGCGCTTACGTGCCTGCCGCCTCCAATCCGGGCACAATGCGCGAGGATGTCGGCGGCGGCGTCTTCAATGCTTTGCGCAGCGCCGTGCGGCGCGGCGTCTCCGCGTCGCTGATGTCGGTTCGCGGCGGCGATGCCGCTGCCGATACCGTTTCGCGAGCCATCGCCGAGACAGGCATTACCGACCTGTCGGCGGTCTTCCTCGACCGCACGACGCCGAGCTACACGGCGCTGATCGACAGCGAAGGCGAGCTGATCGTCGGCTTTGCCGACATGGCGCTCTATGAGTTGGCCTTTCCCAAACAGATTCGCCGCTCCAGGGTGCGCGAAGCAATCGCGGCCGCCGATGCCGTGTTCTGCGACGCCAACCTGCCGACGGCGGCGCTGGAACGGCTGGTCGCGCTCGCCGCGGGCAAGCCGGTTTTCGCCATTGCCATCTCGCCGGCCAAGGTGGTGCGGCTGATACCGGTGCTGAAGGAGCTCTCGCTGGTCTTCATGAACCGGCGCGAGGCCATGGTGCTGGCCGGCGTCGCCGCGAATGCCAGGGAGCGCGAGGTCGTCGACGGGTTGCGATGCAGCGGCCTCGTCAGTGGCGTGGTCACGGCAGGCGACGCGCCCGTGCTGGGGTTCGATGAAACAGGCGCCTTTTCGATCATGCCGCCCAATCCCCGAAAGGTCGCTGACGTCACCGGGGCCGGTGATGCGCTGGCGGGCGCAACGGTCGCTGCCTTGCTGCGCGGACTGCCGCTGCGGGTGGCCCTGCGCGAAGGCATCGCCGGGGCGACGCTTGCCATCGAAAGCGCCAACGCCGTTCCCGAGTTCACCGCCTCAAGCTTCGCGGAAGCGCTGGCTCTTGTGCCGGATGCCAGGGAAGTGGCATGAGACCGGCGAATTCATAGTGCCGCGATGTTGCCTGGTGTCCCGACGGACGCGCCGCATTCCGGATTGGAGACCCTGATGACCCCTGAGACCGCCCGCCCCCTCATCGACATCCACGCGCCGGTGGCGCAGGCTCTGGCTGCCGGCCGGCCGGTGGTGGCGCTGGAAAGCACCATCATCACCCATGGCATGCCCTACCCCGACAATGGCGCCATGGCGGCCGACGTCGAAAAGATCATCACCGATGGCGGCGCCGTGCCGGCGACGATCGCCGTGGTTGGCGGCCGCATCAAGATCGGGCTTTCGGACGGCGAGCGCGAATCGCTGGCGATGACGGGCGACGCCATGAAGCTGTCGCGCGCCGATCTCGGTTTTGCCGTGGCGCAAGGGCGCACCGGTGGCACCACGGTCGCCGCCACGATGATCGCGGCGCATATGGTCGGCATAAAAGTGTTCGCCACCGGCGGCATCGGCGGCGTGCACAAGGGCGCCGAAAAGAGTTTTGACATTTCCGCCGATCTCGACGAGCTGGCGCGCACGCCGGTCATCGTCGTCTCGGCCGGCGCCAAGGCCATTCTCGACATCGAAAAGACGCTGGAAGTGCTGGAGACGCGCGGCGTGCCGGTGGTCGGCCTTGGCTGCGAGACGATGCCGGCCTTCTGGTCCAGGCATTCGCCGTTCCGCGCGCCGCTGACCTTGCACGAGCCGGAAGAGATCGCGCATTTCTACCAGACGAGGGCAGCGCTGGGGCTCGCCGGTGGCATGCTGATTGCCAATCCGGTGCCGGAAAACCACGAAATCCCGGCTGAGGAGATGGCCGGCTATATCGAGGCCGCGCAGAAGGCCGCCGAGGCGCTCAACGTGACCGGCAAGGCGGTGACGCCGTTCCTGCTGGGAAAGATTCTCGAACTGACTGGCGGCAGGAGCCTGAAGACGAACATCGCGCTGGTCGAGAATAATGCGCGGCTGGCGGCGAGGATTGCGAAGGCGCTTTAGGGTCACGCAGCGAAGGTTCCCCCTCACCCGGATTCCCAAGACCGAATTGCAAAGAACAGTTCGGGGCAATCCGACCTCTCCCCGAGGGGAGAGGAGCTTGCAGCGCCGACGTCGACCTCTTCTCCCCTCGGGGAGAAGGTGGCCGCGAAGCGGACGGATGAGGGGGTGGCCTCGCGCTTGCGGGAATCTACTTCCCCGCCCGTCGCCCCGCCTCATAGGCCCGGCGTGCCCAGATCGTCATCTCGTCGGGATCATCGAAAGCGCTGTCTGGAACGCTCCAGTAGGGCATGGCGACCAGCTTGCCGTGGCGCGAGCCGGTATAGGTCCATTGCGTGCAGCCGGCGGCCTCGAACTCGGGCACGCTTTGCTCGTCGGCCTTCAACAGCAATTCGCCACGCAGCACGATGGCGACGATGACACCGTCGAAATAGATGCCCTTGCCGCCGAACAGTTTTCGGATGCTGACCGGGCCGAGGCCTTCGAACAGTTCGGCGATGCGTTCATTGTCCATGCCGCGATCATGTCACCGGCGTTTGGCCTTGTCATCGCCGCAACCAAAATCATGCTGACAGGTTGTGTGAGGTCGATCGGAGTTCCCGCTATGCCCGTGCTGCTCAAAGGCTCCTGCCGCTGCAATGCCGTCCGTTTCGAGGTGGAGAGCCACACGCCGGCGCCATTCATGCTGTGCTACTGCTCGATCTGCCGCAAGCAGCAGGGCGGCGGCGGGTTTGCCATCAATCTCGGTGCCGACAACGAAACACTGAACATCAGGGGCAAGCGCAGCCTCGGCGTCTTTCGGGCGGAGATCGAGGACGACGAGCATCCGCATTGCGAAATCTCGACCGGCGAGCGCAATTTCTGCAAGAAATGTGGATCAGCCCTTTGGCTCTACGACCCGACATGGCCGGAGCTGGTGCATCCCTTCGCTTCGGCGATCGACAGCGATTTACCCATTCCGCCAAGCAAGGTGCACCTCATGCTGAAATACAAGGCGAACTGGGTGGAGCCGGTGGTTGGCAAGCATGACAAGGTCTTCGACGTCTATCCCGAGGAATCGATCGCCGACTGGCACAAGCGCACGGGCATGTGGGTGGATTAGCCCCGTAAACGGGCGAAGGAGGGTCAGGCGGAGGCGCGTGCCTCTGCCAGCGCCTTCAGGTCGGCCGGCTTCAGTTCGACGGATTCGCCGCAGCCGCAGGCCGAACTCTGGTTCGGATTGTGGAAGGTGAAGCCGGTGCGCAGCGTCGTCTGCTCGAAATCCATCTCGGTGCCGAACAGGAATAGCGCTGCCTCGGGCGCCACATAGACATGCGCGCCGTCGCGCTCGATATGGTCGTCCTTGGTATTGGGCTCGGTCACCAGATCGACCGTATATTCCATGCCCGCGCAGCCGCCCTTCTTGATGCCGAGGCGGATGCCGTGCGCATTGTCACGCGTGGCGACAATCTCGCGCACCCGGTCGGCGGCCTTTTCGGTCATCGTGATGACGGCAAAGCGTCCCATTCTTTTTCCTTCCATTCCATGCAGGTTCAAGGCCTGCCGAATGATTCCTCACCTAAAATGGTGAAGTTTTACCCCTGGCGCAAGTATGCCAGGCCCAACGCTAGTACCAACCCACCGCGACCTGCGCCTCTTCCGACATGCGGTCGGCCGACCACGGCGGGTCGAAGGTCATGTTGACCTCGACGCCGGACACGCCTTCGACGGCGCCGACGGCATTTTCGACCCAGCCGGGCATTTCGCCGGCGACAGGGCAGCCCGGAGCGGTCAGCGTCATGTCGATCTTGACCGAGCGATTGTCCTCGATGTCGATCTTGTAGATCAGGCCGAGCTCGTAGATATCGGCCGGGATTTCCGGATCGTAGACCGTCTTCAGCGCCGAGACGATGTCGTCGGTCAGCCGCGCCAGTTCGTCGGCTGGAATGGCTGATCCCGAAACCAGCGTATTGGGCGCGGTTTCCGGAGTGGTCTCGGCAGCGATGCTTGCATCATCCATGGTCGTCACCCAAAAAACTCGTCATCCGAAGAATTTGCGCGCTTTTTCAAGCGCCTCGGCCAAAGCGTCGACTTCGGCCCTGGTATTATACATGCCGAACGATGCCCTGCATGTGGAGGTTACGCCGAAGCGTTTCAACAGCGGCTGGGCGCAATGCGTGCCCGCCCGCACCGCAACGCCCTGCCTGTCTATCACCATCGACACGTCATGCGCATGAATGCCTTGCAGTTCGAACGAGATGATGGCGCCCTTGCCGGGCGCATCACCGAAGATGCGCAGCGAATTGATGGAGCGCAGCCGCTCATGCGCGTAGTTCTTGAGGTCTTCCTCATGGGCGGCAATGCGCTCGCGGCCGATCGTTTCCATATAGTCGAGCGCGGCACCCAGCCCGATCGCCTGGACGATCGGCGGCGTGCCGGCCTCGAAGCGGTGCGGCGGCTCGTTGTAGGTGACGATGTCTTCCGTCACCTCCTCGATCATCTCGCCGCCGCCCATGAAGGGCCGCATGCCAGCGAGAATGTCCTTCTTGCCGTAGAGCACGCCGATGCCCGACGGGCCATAAACCTTGTGCCCGGTGAAGACGAAAAAGTCGCAGTCGAGATCCTGCACGTCGATAGGCATATGCACGGCGCTCTGACTGCCGTCGACCAGCACCGGAATTCCGCGCGAATGCGCAATGCGCACGATTTCCTTGATCGGCGTCACAGTGCCAAGCGCGTTCGACATGTGGGTAATGGCAACGAGCTTTGTCTTGCTGGTCAGCCGCTTTTCAAATTCCTCGATGTGGAAGACGCCGAGATCGTCGACCGGCACCCAGACCAGTTTGGCGCCCTGCCGCTCGCGGATGAAATGCCAGGGAACGATGTTGGAGTGGTGCTCCATGATCGACAGCACGATCTCGTCGCCCTCGCCGATGTTGGGCATGCCATAGCCATAGGCGACCGTGTTGATGGCCGAAGTCGTGTTCGAGGTGAAGATGATGTTGTCGGTGCTCGGCGCATTGAGGAAGCGGCGCACCGTCTCTCGCGCCTTTTCGTAGGCATCGGTCGCGGCGTTCGAGAGAAAATGCAGGCCGCGATGGACGTTGGCGTATTCCTGGGAATAGGCATGCTGGATTGTGTCCAGCACCGCCTGCGGCTTTTGTGCCGAGGCGCCATTGTCGAGATAGACCAGCGGCTTGCCATAGACTTCCCGCGACAGGATCGGGAAATCGCGGCGGATCGCTTCGACGTCGTAGAAATCTCCGATCTTGCCCGGTGCGTTCATCAAATCACCCGTGCGCCGCGAACCAGCCGTCGAGCCGCGCCTCCAGCGCTTCGACGATTGCCTCGTCGTCAAGTTCCTCGATCACCTCGGCGACGAAGGCCTTGACGAGCAAGCCCCGCGCGCTTTTCTCGTCGACGCCGCGCGCCATCAGGTAGAACAGATGGTTATGGTCGATCTCGGTGACCGTCGCGCCGTGGCCGCAAATCACGTCGTCGGCGAAGATTTCAAGCTCGGGCTTGGTCGAGAACTCGCCGTCGTCCGACAGCAGCAGCGTGTTGCAGGCCATCTTGGCGTTGGTCTTCTGCGCATATTGATGGACGTTGATGCGACCCTGGAAGACGCCGCGCGCCTTGCCCGTCACCACGTTGCGGATGACTTCCGTCGAGGTCGTGTGCGGCACGGCGTGGTCGAGCACCATGGTCACGTCGGTATGGGTGTCGCCGGCCAGGAGGTTGATGCCGCGCAGCTTGAAATCGGCGCCTTCGCCAGTCGTCCTGACCATGATCTCCTGGCGCACCAGTCTGCCGCCGGCGTTCATGACAAACAACGTCAGTTTCGCATTCTTGCCGATATGGGCCTTGAACTGCGCCAGATGCGCCGCCGTTTCCGGCTGCTCCTGGACGATCAGCCACGTCACCTCGGCGCCCTCGCCGAGCACGAGCTGGCTGACCGAGCTGCCCAAGGCAGCGCCGTCACCCGTCTGACGTTCGACGATGACGGCCTTGGCGCCGGCGCCGACACGCACTCGCAGGCGCACATGGGTCTGGCCGCCAGCCTGCAGGTTCTGCAGCTCGACCGGCTTTTCAAGTTCCACACCATCGGCGATGTCGACAAAATACCCGTCGGCGACGAAAGCCGTGTTCAGCGCGCCGATGGCGTCGTCGCTGCCATAGGGATCGAGCCCAGCTGCTGCGCTGCCGTCGATCAGCTTTTCCGACAGGCGCTGGAAAGAAACGCCTTCAAGAACCGGCACTTTGGCGTCCGACTTGCCGTTCAGGATCGACACCACGGTGGAACCGTCGACGATCGGTGCAACGGCTTTGGCCATGGCGGCGGGGTCGAAGTCCGGCACGGTATTCAGCAACCGGCGCAGGTCGGTGTAATGCCAGGATTCGACACGCCGCGTCGGCAGGCCGTGCTTGATCGTCTCGATGGCGTCGTCGCGCTTCAGCATCACCGCGCCGTCACCCGGCAGCAGCGACAGCCGGTCGCCGAACGCGTCGATCAACGCTGTCTCGGCCGGTGTCCGCTGCGGTTGTGTGTGCATGTTCATCGGTATTACCTCTGGCATCTCACGCGGCTTCGCCGATCACGCCGGCATAGCCATTGGCTTCCAGGTCGAGCGCCAGCGACTTGTCGCCGGACTTGATGACCTGGCCCTTGTAGAGCACGTGCACGGTGTCGGGCACGATGTGCTCAAGCAGGCGCTGGTAGTGGGTGATGACCAAGAACGCCCGGTCCGGCGCCCGCAGCGCGTTGACGCCGTCGGACACGATCTTCAGCGCATCGATATCGAGGCCGGAATCGGTCTCGTCGAGCACGCACAGTTTCGGCTCCAGCAGCTTCATCTGCAGAATCTCTGCCCGCTTCTTCTCGCCGCCGGAGAAGCCGACATTGAGCGGCCGCTTGAGCATCGCCATGTCCATGCTGAGCGAGGCGGCGGCTTCCTTCACGCGCTTCAAAAATTCCGGGATCTTCAGCGGCTCTTCGCCACGCGCCTTGCGCTGCTCGTTCATCGCCACTTTCAGGAATTCCATGGTGGCCACGCCCGGTATCTCCATCGGATACTGGAAGGCGAGGAAAATGCCTGACGTGGCGCGCTCGGCCGGATCCATTTCGAGGATCGACTGGCCGTTGTAGAGGATGTCGCCTTCGGTCACCTCATAGTCCTCGCGGCCGGCGAGGATGTAGGACAGCGTCGATTTTCCCGAGCCGTTCGGCCCCATGATCGCGGCAACCTCGCCGGCTTTCACCGTCAGGTTCAAGCCACGGATGATTTCGGTGCCGTCATCGACGATGCGGGCGTGCAGGTTTCTGATTTCAAGCATTCTTGTTTCCTGAATATTTGTCCGGTCAGCCGACCGAGCCCTCAAGGCTAATCCCAATCAGCTTCTGCGCTTCGACGGCGAATTCCATCGGCAGCTGCTGGATGACGTCCTTGACGAAACCATTGACGATCAGCGCAATTGCTTCCTCTTCGGGGATGCCGCGCTGCATGACGTAGAATTTCTGGTCCTCGGAAATCTTCGAGGTCGTCGCTTCGTGCTCGAACTGCGCCGTCGAGTTCTTGGCTTCCATGTATGGCACGGTGTGCGCGCCGCACTGGTCGCCGATCAGCAGCGAGTCGCAGTTGGTGAAGTTGCGGGCGTTGGTCGCCTTGCGGTGCGCCGAGACCTGGCCGCGATAGGTGTTCTGCGAGAAGCCGGCGGCGATGCCCTTGGAGATGATGCGGCTCGACGTGTTCTTGCCGAGGTGGATCATCTTGGTGCCGCTGTCGACCTGCTGATAGCCGTTCGATACCGCAATCGAATAGAACTCACCTTGGGAATCGTCACCGCGCAGGATGCAGCTCGGATATTTCCAGGTGATCGCCGAACCGGTCTCGACCTGCGTCCACGAAATCTTCGAGCGGTCGCCACGGCAGTCGCCGCGCTTGGTGACGAAGTTGTAGATGCCGCCCTTGCCCTCGGCGTCGCCGGGGTACCAGTTCTGCACCGTGGAATATTTGATCTCGGCATCGTCGAGCGCTACCAGTTCGACGACCGCCGCGTGCAACTGGTTCTCGTCGCGTTGCGGCGCCGTGCAGCCCTCGAGATAGGAGACGTAAGCCCCCTCCTCGGCGATGATCAGCGTGCGCTCGAACTGGCCGGTGTTCTTCTCGTTCATGCGGAAATAGGTCGACAGCTCCATCGGGCAGCGCACGCCCTTGGGCACGAAGACGAACGAGCCGTCGGTGAACACAGCCGAATTCAGCGTGGCGTAGTAATTGTCTGAGGTCGGCACGACCGAGCCGAGATATTTCTTCACCAGCTCCGGATGCTCGCGGATGGCTTCCGAGATCGAGCAGAAGATGACGCCGGCCTGCGCCAGCTCCTTCTTGAAGGTGGTGACGACGGAGACGGAATCGAACACGGCATCGACGGCGACGCGGCCCGATTTGTAGACATTGTCGCTGACTTCCTCGAGTTCCGAGGCGTCGGTCTTCTGCACGCCGGCAAGGATTTCCTGCTCGCGCAGCGGAATGCCGAGCTTCTCGTAGACCTTCAAGAGTTCGGGATCGACATCGCTCAGCGAAGTCGGGCCGGGCGTGCTCTTGGGCGCCGCGTAGAAGTAGATGTCCTGGAAATCGATCTTGGGATAGTGGACGCGCGCCCAAGTCGGCTCGTCAAGCGTCAGCCAGCGGCGATACGCTTCCAGACGCCATTCCAGCATCCAGGACGGTTCGTCCTTCTTGGCCGAAATGAAACGGATGATATCTTCGCTGAGGCCCTTGGGGGCCTTATCGACAGCGATTTCGGTCTGGAATCCGTATTTGTATTGGTCGACGTCGATCTTTCGGACCCGATCGATCGTGTCCTGCACAGCAGGCATAAGCGTTCTCCATCCACGCCGGGGTCAAGGCCCGACAGTTTTCAAACTATGGCACCGCCAAAAACGAACCCCGAAGAGGTGCTCGCGGCAGCGTAAGTTTAATATAGTGCGCTTCGACCGGGAATTCACCCGGCCAGCATGAAACGCACGGCTCTACCAGGCCGAAAGGCCCAAATTCGTCCAACCGCTACGCGGCCCGTTCTCTATCCGCCCTTCGTGCGGCAATACCCGCAAGCGCGGTGCGGAAAAGCTCAACGTCTTCCGCGCCGGTCGCCGGTCCGATCGACACCCGCAAGGCGCCGAGACTGTCACCGTAGCCCATGGCTTTCAGCACATGGCTCGGTCCGACCTTGCCCGACGAACAGGCAGAGCCGGCCGACAGCGCTACACCGGCCAGATCGAAGGCGATCTGCGCGGTTTCGGCTTTGACGCCCGCAATAGCGAAGAATGCCGTATTGGCAAGCCTTGGCGCACCGGTTCCAAAGATTTCCGCGTCCGGCACCAGCGATTTGACGATGGCCTCGATCTCGTCGCGGCGCTGGCGCACCGCATCCATGGCCGGCAATCCGGCAAGCGCCTCGCGTGCGGCGGCGCCGAAACCGGCAATGGCGGCGAGGTTCTCAGTTCCGCCGCGATGGCCCTTTTCCTGGCCACCGCCATTGATCAGCGGCTTCGGCATCATCAAATCGGAAGCCGCGACGATGGCGCCGACGCCCTTGGGTCCACCGATCTTGTGCGAGGACAGAATCAGATAATCGGCGTAACCCGCTGATAGATCGGTCGAAACACGCCCTACGGCCTGCACGGCGTCGACAATGAGGATGCCGCCCGCCGCCTTGACGATCGCGGCGATACGATCGATCGGCTGGATGACGCCGGTCTCGTTGTTGGCGGCGTGGATTGCGACCAGCGGCAGGCCCTCGCTCTTGTCGTGACCGCCGAGCGCCGACTCCAAGGCGCCGAGATCGGCAATGCCGTTGGCGTCGACGCCGATCCGCGTCACCTGCGCTGCGGGGAACCGTCCGCCGTTCAACAGGCAGGGATGATCGGCCTCCGACACGTAAAGCCGGCTCATACGCACCGTGCCGCGCCCCATCTGCCAGTCGGGTGACAGCAGCGTCGAGGCTGCTTCCGTGGCACCGGAGGTGAACACGACATGCTCCGCCTTGGCGTTGACTAGCGCCGCCACGTCACGCCTGACGGTCTCGATCAGGCGGCGGGCCGCGCGCCCCTCGGCGTGAACCGATGACGGATTGGCCGCGACGTCAAGGGCCGCGACCATAGCCTCGCGGGCCACGGCAAGCAGCGGCGCACTGGCATTGTAGTCGAGATAGGCGCGTATTCCGGCCATTTTCGTCCGTCAAATCCCGTCAGAAGCCATTCCGCTGTCGTATGGCGTTATTTCCTTGAAATTCCAAGGCGAGCCGTCCTATTTACGCGGCTTGCGGCGCGGGTGGCCGGGCTCGATGTCTTGCCACTCAGTTTTGAACAATTCTAAACTAGCTTCTAAGAAGACGCTCGCCCTGCGTCAAGGCCAGAGGAAACGTTCCAGGCACCGCGCGTTCGTATTACCAAGTGGAGTATTTTATGCCTGAGGTCATTTTCACCGGTCCTGCCGGCCGCCTGGAGGGTCGCTATCAGCCTTCCAAGGAAAAGAGCGCGCCGATTGCCATCGTCCTGCACCCGCACCCGCAATTCGGCGGCACGATGAACAACAAGATCGTCTACGACCTCTTCTACATGTTCCAGAAGCGGGATTTCACCACGCTTCGCTTCAATTTCCGCGGCATCGGCCGCAGCCAGGGCGAGTTCGACCATGGCACCGGCGAGCTGTCGGACGCCGCCGCCGCTTTGGACTGGGTGCAGTCGCTGCATCCCGATTCCAAGAGCTGCTGGGTCGCCGGCTACTCCTTCGGCTCCTGGATCGGCATGCAGCTTCTGATGCGCCGGCCGGAGATCGAAGGCTTCATTTCGATCGCGCCGCAGCCCAACACCTATGATTTCTCGTTCCTGGCGCCCTGCCCGTCATCGGGCCTGATCATCCATGGCGATGCCGACAAGGTGGCGCCGCCGAAGGATGTGCAGGGCCTGGTCGACAAGCTGCACACGCAGAAGGGCATCACCATCACGCAAAAGACCTTGCCCGGCGCCAACCATTTCTTCGCCAACGATGCCGACCTGCTGCTCGAGGAATGCGCCGACTATCTCGACCGCCGGCTGGCCGGCGAATTGTCGGATCCGCGTCCGAAGCGGCTGAGATAAACAAGGCAAGAACGGACGGCGATGTACGAACCTCCTCATTTCAGGGAAACGCGGCCGGAAATCCTGCACGGGCTGATCCGGACGCATCCGCTGGGCCTGTTGGTTTCCAACGGGCCCGATGGGCCGGTCGCCAACGCTGTCCCGTTCCTGCTCGACGCGGAAATCGGGCCTAACGGCACGCTGCGCGCCCATCTGGCGCGGGCCAACCCGCAATGGCGCCTGTTGGCCGACAACCCGGCATCCCCCGTGCTGATCGTCTTCCAGGGCAGCGATGCCTATGTGACGCCGTCCTGGTACGAGA
Organism: Mesorhizobium sp. SEMIA396; assembly: GCF_024518615.1. NCBI lineage: Bacteria > Pseudomonadati > Pseudomonadota > Alphaproteobacteria > Hyphomicrobiales > Phyllobacteriaceae > Mesorhizobium > Mesorhizobium sp. SEMIA396. Next base: position 889,056 of record NZ_JANIFC010000002.1, on the reverse strand, counting down.
CCAAGCGCGAGACCGGCAAGGTGGTGCCGACCTGGAATTACGCCATCGTGCAGGTTCGCGGCACCGTCAAGGTGATGGATGATCAGGACTGGCTGGCGCAGCAGATCGCCGATCTGACCATATCCCAGGAAGGCGCCCGCGCCGCACCCTGGGCGGTGACCGATGCGCCGGAGCCCTTCATCCAGTCGCAGATCAAGGGCATTATCGGGCTGGAAATCGAGATCAGCGAAATCCACGGCAAGTGGAAGGTCAGCCAGAACCGGCCGGTCGCCGATCGCGTCGGCGTTGCACAGGGGCTGGAAAGCGAAGACCACCAGTCGCCCGGCATGGCCGGCCTGGTCAGATCCTATGGCGGACTGGACGGCAACTGAACTTCGAATGCTCAGGCAGCCTTCCTTGTCGGTCCGATCAGCCGAAACGTTCTCTTGCGGACCGGCAGTCCCGACGGCATCGGCCGGAAAATGAAGCCGAGCCGGGCAAAGACCAGCCCGCAGGCGAGCGCGAAGCCGCAGCCAAGGCCGAAGCCGGCGACGGTGTCGCTGGGATAGTGCGCGCCAACGAAGATACGGGTCGAGGCGATACAAGCGGTGATCGCCAGGGCGATGTACCAGCGCCGCGGAAACAACAGCAAAGCGACCCCGAACACCGCGCCCATCGTCGTACCATGGCCGGACGGAAAGCCGGCGAAGCGCGCATCGAAAGCGAAGGGGTGCAGGGTCAGCACGCCAAAGTCCTCGTAATAGAGGGGGCGAGCCCGGCCAATGGCATATTTCAGCACATTGACGGCGATCCCCGACAGGCCGGTGGCGCACAGCACCAGAAAAGCCAGGCAGGTCCAGTTGTAGAGCAGCATCAGCGAGCGCCGCGAGAGGCTTCGCCAATCCGTCAGGTTGGCGGCGACAAGCAGAAGCACTGAGGGAATGAGATACCAGCCACCCAGGCCGAACTGGGTGAAAAAGTCGGCAGTCCGGGCAAATCCCGCCGACCACTTGCCGTGAAGCATTCCGGCCGGGGTGTCGAGACGAACAAACGCTGCCGCCGTCAGCAAAACCCAGACCAGCACCCAGACCGACCACAAAACGTTCGGGTATCTGGCCGGGCGGGTGGCAAGGCGGCTTTTGGCGATCTGCATCGTATCGCGAAAATTGTCGAGCGACCGGCGCCCTACCCCAAGGAGCAGGCTCGAAACGGGCGGGCGTGATTTCACCAGCATAGGAAATTCGACCCCATTGTCGCCGTCATGGGCATCGGCGAGCCGTCACTGGGTTACACGATAGAGGCCGAGCGACAGCTTGTCTCCCGACGAATAGTTGAGGCCGTCGACCTCGGCAACGCGGTTCGCCGACTTGCCTTGCGCCGCCAGCAACCCATTCAGTTTCTGCTCGTCGCCGACCTGCGCCAGAGCCAGGGCGCAGGCAGGATCGCCGAGCAGATGCTTGGCGACGCCATCGACATCGGTCAGGACGGTCTTGGTGCCGACCAGGAACACCAGGCTCGGCTCGTGATATTCCGCCGAAGCGAGCACCGTGGTGTCGCAAGGCCTGTTGGCCTGGAACGCCGCCTCGATCGCCGGGCTCAGCCAGATCGGTTTCAGCGAAGGCGCGATGACGCCGAACAACAGTCCATAGGTGATGCCCGCGCAGACGGCGATTGTGCCGATGCGGGAGAGCGGCACTTGCAGCTGTCGCGAAAAAGCGAAATATCCTGCCGCCAGCGCCGCCGCGGCGGCCGGGATGCTCCACCAGGAGAAGGCGCCGGTGAGATAGATCGGCGCTCCGACGCAGACCGCCGCCAGGCCAAGGCTGACCACGGCAAGACCGAATGCGGTCGACCACCACAACCAATCCTGCCAGCGCCTGAGCGGCGCATTCGCCTCCTGGGGCGGCAAGGTCAACAGCCAACCGATCAGCAGCGCCATGCCGGGATAGGCCGGCAGGACATAGTGCGGCAGCTTGGTCGGGATCAGTTCGAACACCAGCCAGAACGGAATGTACCAGGCGAGGCAGAAACGCAGCCGCGGATCGTCGCGCAACCGGTTGAGGGCCTGCAGCCCGGCGCCAACCGCGATCAGACCGAACGGCCACATGAACAAGGAATAGGTCAGCATGTAGAAGCCCGGCGGCAGGCCGTGCGATTCCTCGCCCGAGGCGACCTTGGCCATCATGTCCTTGCCGACGGCATCACTGAGGAAGGCGCCGCCGCTCTTCCAAGTGATGAGGGCGACCCAGGGCAGCACGATGAACAGCACCAGGGCGACACCGCGCACGAGCTTCAGCTTCAGGAGCCAGCGCCAGTCGCGCTCGAAGGCAAACAGGGCGGCGACCGTCAGCACCGACAACAGCGGAGCCACCGGCCCCTTGATAAGGATTCCAAGGCCTTGAGCGGCCCAGAATATCCACGGCAGATGGGCCGCTACCGGTTCGTTGCGGCGCGATGCCAGATAGATCTGAGCGAGCGCGCCTTGCGCCGCCACGCAGCAGGCCAGCAGCATGGCGTCGGTCTTGGCGTCACGCCCCTCGAAGGCGGTGGCGAAGATCGCCGCCATCATCAGGCCGGCGGCGAGACCGGCATTGGCCCCGAACAGCTTGGTGCCTGTCCAGGCAATGCCGACGACGGCCAAGGCAATGCCAAGCATGGAGACGAGGCGGTAGACCCAGATCGGCGCCGCCGCCCCCTCGCCGCTCAGCGCCACGGCCGCCGATTGCAGCCAGTAGATGCCGATCGGCTTCTTGTAGCGCGAGGCATCCTGAAAACGGATGTCGACATAGTCGGAGGTTTCGACCATCTGCTTGGTGGCCTGGACAAAACGGGATTCGTCCCGGTCGACGGGTGGAAGGCTCGCCAGTCCGCTGAAAGTCATCAGCACGCTGAACAGAAAGAGAAAAAGATAGTTCCTGTTCATCGCGGAGCTTTCCGGATCTGATCTGCGGGATGGCCCCGTCGCGGCGCCTCAGGCCCTGCCCTGCGCGGCGCCTCAATACGCCAGCCCAAACGACGAAGCAAGGATTCGCAAATGCCATCCGCGCGGGCACCAAAACCGGAAACCACTTTTGCTGATCGCTGGACCTTTGTCTGGCGCACGATCAGTCGCAAAACCGGAAACCACTTTTGCTGATCGCGCTTGGATGCTAAACGCCCGCGTTCATGCACACCCGAGCCACGCTGGCCGGACGCTTTCGGGAAAGAAAAAATGCCTGCCTTCAAATCGGATTTCCTGCGCACGATGAGCGAGCGCGGTTTCATCCACCAGACTTCGGATGATGCCGGTCTCGACACTATCTTCGCCAAGGAAACGGTGACGGCCTATATCGGCTTCGACGCCACCGCCAAGAGCCTGCACGCCGGCTCGCTGATCCAGATCATGATGCTGCACTGGCTTCAGCAGACCGGTCACCGGCCGATCGCGCTGATGGGCGGCGGCACCTCGATGATCGGCGACCCGTCCTTCAAGGACGAGGCGCGCAAGCTTTTGACCCCGCAGGACATCGAAGACAATCTGGCTGGCATCCGCCGCAACTTCATGCCCTACCTCAAATTCGGCAGCGGTCCGAACGACGCCATCATGGTCAACAACGCCGACTGGCTGATGGAGATCAACTACGTCAATTTCCTGCGCGATGTCGGCCGTCACTTTTCCGTCAACCGCATGCTGGCGTTCGATTCCGTCAAGCTGCGGCTCGATCGCGAGCAGTCGCTGTCGTTCCTCGAATTCAACTACATGATCCTGCAGGCCTATGATTTCGTCGAACTCTACAAGCGTCTCGGCTGCCGCCTGCAGATGGGCGGCTCCGACCAATGGGGCAACATCATCAACGGTATCGATCTCGGCCGCCGCATGGAGGACGCGCAGCTCTATGCGCTGACCACGCCGCTGCTCACCACCTCGTCGGGCGCCAAGATGGGCAAGTCGGCTTCGGGCGCGGTCTGGCTCGATGCGGAGATGCTGAGCCCCTACGAATTCTGGCAGTACTGGCGCAACACCGAGGATGCCGACGTCGCGCGCTTCCTGAAGCTCTACACGACGCTGCCGCTGGACGAGGTGGCGCGACTCGAACGGCTCGGCGGATCCGAGATCAATGAGGCCAAGAAGATCCTCGCCACCGAGATCACCGCCCTGCTGCATGGCCGTGCAGCCGCCGAGCAAGCCAGCGATACGGCGCGCAAGACGTTCGAGGAAGGCGCGCTCGCGGAGTCGCTGCCGACCGTCGAGGTCGACAAAACGGCGCTTGAAACCGGCGTCGGTATCCTGTCGCTGCTGGTCACCGCCGGACTGGCGGCGTCGAACGGCGAAGCGCGGCGGCATGTGCAGGGCGGTGCCGTGCGCCTGAACGACGAGCCGGTGAGCGACGAGCGCCGCCTGGTGACTCCTCAGGATTTGAGTCCGGAAAACGTCGTAAAGCTTTCTCTGGGAAAGAAAAAACACATTCTGGTACGGCCTACCTGATCCGCACGGTGGGACCGAGCCAACCGCTTGTCAGGATCAGCGTTTGACGGCTCCGTCTTGGGCGCATAAATTGCGTTGAATGCATCGTCCATGCGCCGGGGGGCCGCCTGTGAAGATCAATCCACGCAAGCATAACGCACGAGCACGCCCAGGCGATGCGTCCGCTCCCGCCGCCAGCTATGGTTTGCGGAGCACCGACCTTGCCTGAGATCACGCTCGACGACTTCAACAGCCTTATCCACACGGTCTACGAGGCAGGCATCAACCCGCACAAATGGTCCGCGTTCGTCGGGGACCTGTCAGGCCATCTGGACGACACGCTCATTTGCCTGCATGCGCATGATACCGTCGCGCGAGCAAGCCTGGGCTTGCTTGCGTCCGGGGCTGCGCCGGAATTTATTGATTCCTATGTGCGAGACTATGCGACGATCAACGTCTGGGCGAACGGAATGGCTATCGCCCCGATCGGCAAGCTTGTTCAATCGGAAGAAATATACGACCCGGACAAACTTCTCAAAACCGAGTTCTACAATGACTGTCTGCGTAGCCAGAGTCTGGTGTCCGCGAGCGCCGTTGCGCTGCATCGCTCATCGGACAGGATGCTCTTCCTTTCGGGCAATATTCGCCTGCGCAACCATGATCTCGTGCGGGCGCGGGTAAACAGGACGTTTGACCTGCTTGGGCCGCATATCACCCGCTCGTTCGAGTTGATGCGGCACATCCCGCACCAGGTGGAGGGAGAAGACTATCGCGCCACTCTTGAGACATCGACCGACGCTGTGCTGTTCATCGACAGAGCCGGGCGTATCACCCACTGCAACCGTGCCGGAACGGCGATGCGCAAGGACGCGTCTTTCCTCGCCGTCGACCGCGACGGGCACCTGCACCTCAAGGATCCGAGGGCCGATACGACCCTGCGGATTGCCCTGGCCGCGATAGCGAGAGCGGATTTTCCCGCAATTCCAGGCAGCTTCCCCGTTCGTCGGGCGGCCGGTTCGCCGATGCGCGCGATGATCGTGCCGCTCGCCCACAGAACCACGCAAACAATGTTCGATCAGATTTTCGAGGACCTTCCGATTGCAATGCTGGTCCTGCGCAACCAGCCGACGCCGCAGCCTTCCGTCGCTGCATTGCCCGGCTATGGGCTGACACCGGCTGAATCGGAGCTGGCCGTGGCCATCGCCCAAGGCATCTCGCTGCGCGACCATGCGGACAGCCGCGACGTCAGCATTCACACGGTCAGGGCGCAGTTGAAGTCCGTCTTTGCCAAGACCGAGACCCGTCGCCAAAGCCAGCTCGCCGCCCTGATCCTGCGCCACTAGAGCGACAGGCACCGCCGCCTCGAAGCAAGCTCTAGCTAAGACTTTGATTTTCAGGCCGTTCCTGCGGCCGCATAGCCCAAATGGGTGATGCGAGGAATCCGTCCACCGAGCATAAGTCGTCGAAACAGGCGATCTGACCAACGTTGCAACGTTGGCTCTGGGGAAGCCCGACGCAGGCTTGGGGACGAAAATGAGAACAGGCAAGATGATGGCGGCGGCCGTGGCCTGGATCGCGGGAGCCTTCCCGACCGGCGCTCAGGAGCAAACGCCGGAGCCCTCGCAGAAATCGGTCCGCCTGGTCGTAAACGGGCAGGTTTCGGAAGACGACAACCAGCAGCGGCTGAATGCCAGGATCGTCGCTGCATTCTCCGACCTTCCGGTAGCCTTCGGCATGGCCGCGGAGAAGGGAAACGGCGTCGCGCGGCTGATGGTTGGCGGTGCGGCGAACCTGGGCGAACTGCTCGCCGTGCAGGTTACCGGACAATTCGTCCGCGAGGATGCCGATCAGCTGTTCGGCCTGACGACAGACAAGAGTGTCGAAACCTGGAGCCTTGCCAGCTCGCTCGACCTGCGCCTGAGCGCGGCGACCACGGTTTCTCTCGGTGTCGATGGCTGGAACAGCCCGTCCGCCATTTTGATTGACGAGCCCTTCGCGAAGACGCGCTTCGACGGCGCGAGCGGCGTTCGGGTTGCGCCCGGCTTCGAAACCTATCTCGATCCGACCCTGAGATTAGGCGCCAGGATCGGCTACGAGCGTGCCATCGACAATGGCGATGACGGGCTGTTCGCAAAGGTTGATTTCAGCAAGGCGTTCGGCAAGACCTCGATCGAGGGAACGGCCTGGACCTCGCCCAATTTCGGCGCGGGCGCGCAGATCGGATTGGGCTATGCCTTCGACAACGACATGACGGCAAGCGTCTACGCCGGCTATCGTGACGGGATGACGCAAGGCGCCTATCTGGGCGCGAAACTGTCGATGGATTTTGGACCGCACGCTTCGCAGGAAAGCGGTGGCCTCATCAACCGCCTCGACCGCCAGATGCAATATGCTGAAATGACGATGCCGGGCGTTCCCAAGACGGCCCGCGCGGCGGTTTCCACCGAGATCAATTCCCCGTTCAAGACTGTGTTCGACGTGCCATGCCAGAGTGTCGAGCCAACGCCCGGATGCACGTTCTTCATGGCGAACGGAAACCGGATCACCCTTGCGGACGATCCTCACTACAACAGATACGGCAACGGCTCCGACGATCTCGGATATGTCAGGTTCGACAGCGTCGGCAACGCCGCCGTGTACAACAATCTTGGCCAATACCAATATTCGTCATCGGCGAGCGCCTTCGAAGGGTTTGTCGGCGGAACGACCATCGGCGTCGGCACTACGGGTTTCTACTGGGAGAACGTTGCCAGCGGCACATACTGGCTCGGCAAGAACGGTATCCTGTACTCGGCTAATTCCGGCTCAAGCAACTTCCAACAGGCAATCAACTGACCATCCCCGCCGCCTTGCGGTGCCGAAGCGACGGACCGGTTGATTTGACACTTTGCGCGCGGCGACCATGATCCGCGCCACTCACCTATACTCAAAAATCGACCTGAATATTCCGGGCGCGATCACCGACAGCGGATTGATGTCCAGCAGCGGCTTGTTGGCATTGCCTTTGAGCCGGTAGGTGACGCCGATCAGGCCACGGTCACGGCCATTGCCGAGCAGCGCGCCAACGATGGGCAATTCGCCGAAGATGCGATTGAGGCCATAGACCGGCATGAATGTGCCGGTCATGTCCATGTTGTTGTCCTGGTCGTAGAGCGTGCCCTGGAACGTCGTGCCGATGCGCGGTCCGCGCAGCACGCCATTGGCCAGTTTCAGATAGCCGCTGCCCTTGTCGATCTCGGCGTAACCGCGTTCGAACTTCACCCGCGACGTATCCAGCTTGCCTTTGACCGCCTGATTGAGGCTGCGGTTGTCGCCGGCCGGCGTGGTCGAGACGATGGAGGCCAATTTCGGTTCGTTGACCACGAAAAAGTTGCTGGTGTCGACCTTGCCCCTCAGCGATCCGTCGCTCGGCCCCGCAAGCGCCAGGGTGATCGTTCCGCCTTCCATATGCTCGTAGATATTGAGGAATCTCAGGATGGCGCCGGCGTCCGCGGACTGCATGTTGAGCGCGCGCCGGCCGGCGCCGGTGGTGTTGCTGATCGATATGGCGGCGCCCGAACTTGCCGTGGCGCTGACCTTCAGCCCGTTCACCCGCGAACCGGCAGCACTGTAGTCGAGCTTCAGATTGGACAATTGCTCGTCGTGGAAACCGGTCAGCCGGTCGACATCGGCGCTGACGGAAATGGCATCGGAACCGGTGGTCTTGGTAGCCGTGTCGACGTCCGAGGTGAACTGCTTGATCAGCGAGCGGGCATCGAGCGCGTTGCCCGATATCTCGACCGCATAGCCCTTGCCGGACCGCTTCACCGACACGGCAACGTCGTCGCCCCTGTTCAAGGTGACCTTGCTGAACCGCGCCGACGACAAGGCGCCATTGACCAGCACGATGCTGCCGTCGACGGAGAACGTCTTTCCGTCAAGGTCGAAATCGGACAGCGTCGTGGTGTCGCCGGACTTGGTCATGACGAAGGTGACATTGGCAGGAACCCCTGCCCCCTTGCCCCAGCCGGCCCAGGGAATGTCCAGCCTGGCGTTGGTCAGATCGGCCGAGACGTTCTGGTCGCCGCCGCCGTTCTTGTCGATCGCCACCTTCACCGTTCCGGCAAGCAGCGGCTTCAGGCCGGGCATGGCGGCGGCGCGGATCTTGTCGTCAAGCACCAGAGCCACCTTGCGGCTGCGCGCCGGCCCGTCATCCCTGAGCGGCTCGACCAGATCGAGTTCGGCCGGAATGCCGTTCAGCAATGCCTTGGCGGAGATCACCGCCTTCTCCGGATCGACCGTGATCGAACCGTCGGCATCCGTCACGATCTGGCCCTCGAAAGGCTTGGCCAAGGACATGCCGCTATAGTCGAGCGACACCAGCCAATCGAGCTTCGAGGAGTCGACACCGGACTGCAGCGGAATATCCGCCTTGACGTGGCCGGTGACGCTGCCCGACAGGTCTTCCGGCAGGATGCCGACATGGCGCATGGCGTTGATCGGCTCGTAGGATGCGAGTTCGGCTACGGCCGACGCTTCGCCGTCGACGTCGATATCGAGCGCGCCGACGACCGGCGGGCGGTTGGCCGCCTTGACCGTCAGCGTGCCGTTGCTGGCCGCCACGGTGCGGCCGCTGGGCATGTAGACGGTGCCCGAGGATAGCGAGATATCGACATCGTTGCCGTGGAAACCGACGACGCCGACCGCGTCGCGTATCGGCGGAATGCGGCCGGCGGTGTCGAAGCGCGATCCCTCGATCTGGAAGCGGCCGAACACCTCATCGGCCGAAAGCGGCACGCCGTTGCCCAGGCGGCCCGGCACCACCTGGAACTGAAGGTTGGCGTCGACGACACGGCCGCCGAACAGATTGGCCAGCACCCAGAGCCGGGCATTGCGCGCCGAAAACCACGGCCACAGCTGCTTGACGTGAGAGACCTGCATGTCGTGGATGTTGAACGCCAGATTGATCCCCGGCACTTTGCCGTCGACGAACGCCACGGCGGCGGTGCCAAGCATCTCGCCGGAGCCGGCGGACCGGAGCGCGATCTGCTCGGCGACCAATTTGTGGCTCACCGTGTTGTAGACGCCGGCAATCCGGGCCAGGAAGGTGAGCGCCGGCTCGGGCGACTCCGAAGGCGCAAGCGACGATCCGTCGCTGGTCAGGTCGTAGCGATAGGAGGGTTCTTCACCCACCGCTCCGCTTGCCGGCTTCGGCCCGATCGAACCGGCGAAATCGAATGTCGAGCGGCCGGTCTTCAGCAGCAATCTGTCGACCTGGATCTTGTTGCTGCCCGCAACCAGCGTCGCATTGATATCGACGTCCGCCGGCAGCAGTCCTCGCGTGCCGAGATCGAGGACAGAACCCGTCGACGACAAAGCGGCCGTCAGCCGCGATGCGTTCGCGCCGAACCCTTCCGATCCCGTCAGCTTCAGCGCGACGGTTCCCAGCTTGCCGGCAGCGGCCGCCATATCGCCGGTATCGGCCAGATCGACGCTCGCATCCAGTGCCGTGACGCGGTGCGCCGCGATATCGCGGGAGGCGGAAGCGGCAACGGTAGCCGTCCTGCCGTCGATGTCGGCCGTGGACGAGAACTGCATGCCGCCCGGGCCCGACTGCACGACGGTGGCGTCGGTGATCTTGACGAGCTTGATCGCTCCGGTTTCGGGCAGCACGAATTCGACATTGCGAAGGTCGATCCGGCGCAGCGAATCCTCCCGCACGGCATCGAGTGCGTGGTTGATGTTTCCGAACACCGCGGCGGACAGCTTCTCCGGATCGATGAGGCCGTCCGCATTGCGCAGGCCGGCGGTCCAGTCGCCGCCTGACGGCATCGCCGCCACGACGATGCGGGCATCCGAGATCCTGGCGCTGGTCAGCCGCACATCTCCCCACAGCAGCGGGAACAGACGCACGCCGAAGCGCACGCGGCCGGCATCGGCCATCGGCTTACCGTCCGAAGTCTTCAAGCTGACGTCGCTGACCTGAAGCGCGATGAAACTCGAACCGTCGAGCGTGATGCGGGCAGGCCCGACCGCGACATTGACATCGACGCCCGCCAGTTTCTCGAGCGCCGTTTCCGCCTCGGTGCGAAGCCGGTCGGATCCGATGCCGGAGGCGCCAACCAGATAAACGAGCACGGCGGCCAGCAGCACGAAAGCGACCAGACCGGCGAACAGTCGCGACAGGATGCGAAAACCGCGTCCGATCGAAGCCTGACCGAGCGGCGGCACACGGCAGGCGGACGGAAAGGTCCCCAGGTCGGTGATCTCATCACGCCTGAACCGGATCTTCTCGTGCTGCGGTCGCTCCTGATCCACGCAATTTTCCGTTGTACGAACTCGATCGTGGACGAATCCCCGTCCGACACTATATCGGTGTGGCTTCGCGCGTAACCTCAAACAAGGGCATCGGTATGGCTGACCTCGACGTAGGCGATCTCGCGCCGCAATTCGACCTGCCGCGGGACGGCGGCGGATCAGTCAGCCTTGCCGCATCGTCCGGCAAGCCCATCGTGCTGTATTTCTATCCGCAGGACGACACAACAAGCTGCACGCAGGAGGCGATCAGCTTCTCGCAACTGAAGCCGGACTTCGAGAAGGCCGGCGCCGTGGTGATCGGCCTGTCGCCCGACCCCGTCAAGAAGCACGACAAGTTCAAGTCGAAATACAATCTCACTATCGACCTCGCCGCCGACGAGGAGCGCAAGGTGATCGAAGCCTACCATCTGTGGGTCGAGAAATCGATGTATGGCCGCAAGTATATGGGCGTCGAGCGCGCGACGTTCCTGATCGGCCGCGACGGGCGGATCGCCAGGATTTGGCGCAAGGTCCGCGTCAAGGGCCATGCGGAAGAGGTGCTCGAGGCCGTTCGCGCGCTTTGAGGTTTTGCCGGCGAGGTTGGCCCGGTTTCCCTTACAACCATACGCACGCCTGGCGGGCGTTCGCTGCGGGCAAGCCGGCCCTGCAAGCCTTTGTTAACCTTAATAATGTGTAGTCAAGCTGTCGTGGTGTCGTAAACGAAAGCTTGGTCCCGTGAACGCAACCGGTCAGTCCGCAGTCTTCGGCAGGCGTAAGGAGCCCCATACGGTCATCATCGCCCGGGGCAACGAGATCAGGCATTTCACGATCCGACCGTGGCTGGCGGCCTTTATCGGCTCGGCGCTCGCCGCCATTGCCGTCGGCTACCTCATGGCCACCTCCTATCTGGTGCTGCGCGACGATCTGATAGGCGCCACCACGGCGCGCCAGGCGCGCATGCAGCAAGCCTATGAAGATCGCATTTCGGCGCTTCGCGCCCAGGTCGACCGCATCACCAGCCGGCAGTTGCTCGACCAGCAGCTGATGGAAACCAAGGTCAGCGAACTGCTTGAACGGCAGAGCCAGCTGAGCCAGCGTCACGGCCGCCTTGGCCCGCTGCTCGAACGCGCCGAGAGCGAAGTCGGCGCAGCGCCGGCCGAAGATCCGGCAGCGGTTGCGAAGCCGGACAAACGCGCCGAAGTGACCGGCAGCATCAAGGAGCCCGCGCGGAACTATGCGGTCGCCAGCCTGAGCGCCGATCCCGGCGCCGGCGACACAAGGCCGTTCTCGCTGTGGTCGACCCGCTCCGATCCGCTGCCCAACGATTCAGCCGCCGATCGTGCCGACAAGCTCTTCGTCTCGATCAACCAGTCGCTGAAATCCATCGAGAGCGACCAGTTGACCCGCATCAGCACGCTTGCCGACAATGCCTACAAGAGTGCCGATGCCATTACCCAGGCGCTCGAGGCGGCCGGACTGCCCGTCGACAGCGATTTCGGCAAGGGCGACAGCGATGTCGGCGGACCGCTGATCCCGCTCGACAGCTCCATGATGTTCGACAGCAAGGTCAAGGAGTTGGACGAAGCGCTTGACGCCCTCGACCATCTCAAGAAGGAAGCGCGCCAGTTGCCGCTGACCAACCCCGCACCGGGCCACTCCGTCACCAGCCCGTTCGGCGTGCGCACCGACCCGATCCTCGGCACCGCGGCATTGCATTCCGGCATGGATTTCAGGGCCCCGATCGGCATGGCCGCCAAGGTCACCGCACCCGGCACCGTCACCAAGGCCGGCTGGAACGGCGGCTATGGCCGCATGGTGGAAGTCGACCACGGCAATGGTTTTGCGACACGTTACGGGCATCTCAGCGAGATCGACGTCACCGTCGGTGAGAAACTGGACGCCGGCGCCGTCATCGGCAAGACCGGCAGCAGCGGCCGCTCGACCGGCCCGCATCTGCACTACGAAGTGCGCCACAATGGCGAAGCGATCGATCCCTTGCGCTTCCTCACGGTCGGCAAGAAGGTCGCCCAGTATCTGTAAGCGATGCTGGGCTCCTGCCCCATGCGCCGATGACCATCATGATGGCTGACTAAGGCGCTCCCGTCGACAGAAACGCCGTCACTGCCGCAACCAGGGTGGCCGCGCCGACCTTCAACGCGGCCTCGTCGACACGAAACCGGCGTGGTGGAGCGGAAACACCGATCCGACCGCTTCGTTGCGGATGCCGAGCCGGAAGTAGACCGACGGGCGTTTCTCGCTGTAGTAGCCAAAATCGTCAGCGATGGTCCATCCGGGCGTGTTGAGGACGTTGTCGGCGCCGATGCAGGCCTTGGCGCTGGCGGCAATCAGCTCAGTCATCTCGACATCGTTGACGACACCCGGTTCGCCCTTGTGGATGTCGACCTCGACACGCGCCCCGTGGCTCGTCGCCGTACCCTCGGCTATCGTACGAACACGGCGCCAGGCCCGCTCGCGTGTGGCGTCGCTGCCGCTGCGGATGGTGCCTTTCAACGTGACCTTGCCGGCGGTGACATTATAGGCGTTGCCGCCATTGATGGCCGTCACGGAAATCACCAGCGGATCGTATGGGTCGATCTCGCGCGAAACGATCTTCTGCAATTCGCTCACCAGGGAGCAAGCCACGGCCAACGCATCGACACCTTCATGCGGTTTTGCCGCGTGCGCGGCCGAGCCGATGACGGCCACATCGAACGTGTCGCAGGCCAGAGTGTAGGGACCAGAGCCGACGGCAACCTTGCCGGACGGCGTGTAGGGATCGACGTGGACGCAGATGGCGGCATCGATGTCGTCGAGAAGCCCCTCTTCCACCACCCGCCTGCCGCCCGACGGTTCGTCTTCCTCGGCCGGCTGGAAGATCAGGCGAACGGTGCCGCCAAAACTGTCCCGCGACCGGTGAAGATGCGCGGCCACCGCGAAAGCCATCGATGCATGGGCGTCGTGACCGCAGGCATGCATCACGCCTGGATTCGTCGATGCATAATCGACGCCGGAGGCCTCCTCGATCGGCAAGGCATCGATGTCGGCGCGAATGGCGATCTTTCGATTCGACGGCTTGCCGGTGCCGACAATATCGACGGCAAGGCCAAAGCCGGCAACGTCGCGAATGTCGGCAATTCCCTGATCCACCAGCATCTGCCTGAGATAGCGCTGCGTGCCGGCCTCCTGGTTCGAAAGCTCGGGATTGCGGTGCAGGTGGCGGCGGACCTCGATCATCCGATCGAGAATTCCGGCGTCGATATCGGTCGTCACGGTTTTCGCAACACCACCCGCCGTGGCCGAACCCTCAGGATTTGACATGGATCTCTCGCGGGAACTTCGTCAGGGTCTCATGGCCGGTTTCGGTGACCAGGATGGTCTCGCTGATCTCGATGCCCCAGCCATCCATCCACATGCCGAGGATGGAATGAACGACATTGCCCGGTTCAAGCACGGTCTTGTCGCCCGGCCTGAGGCTGATCGTATGCTCGCCCCAGTCCGGCGGATAGGCGACGCCGATGGAGTAGCCGATGCGCGATTCCTTCTTCAGTCCGTAGCGCTGGATGACCTTGCGCCAGGCGGCTTCGACGGCTTCGGCTGATGTTCCCGGTTTGACCGCGTCGAGCACCGCATCCATGCCCTCGATCACCGCTTTTGCCGTGTCCGAAACATTTGTCGGCGTCTTGCCAAGCTGCATGGTCCTGGCGAGGCCGGCGGCATAGCGGCGGCAAACGCCGGCAAGTTCCAGCGCAATCGTCTCGTTGTCTCCGAACCGCCTGTCGCTCCACATGATGTGCGGCGCCGAGGCATTCTCGCCACCGAGGATTGTCGGTGGAAGAGCGGTGATGTCGCCGGCAAAATCCGGGCTGCCTGCGATCTGCGCCGCCTGGATGGCGGCGATGGCATCGCACTCGCGAACACCCGGTGCGATCACCTCGAAGGCCCGCGTGACGGCCGCTTCGGCCAAGGTGGACGCCTTGCGCAAATAGGCGATCTCGGGCGCCGATTTGACCGCGCGGATCCAGTTCACCAGCAGGTCGGCATCATGCCATTTTGCATTTGGAAGTCCCGCGACAAGCCGGGCGTGCGCCTTGGGGGAGAAATAATAGGCTTCGAGTTCGATGCCGATATGTCTGACACCCCAGCCCCTGGCGACGATCCAGCTCGCGATCCAGTCCATGGGATGGCGATCGACGCGCTGAACATGGTCTTCCGGAAAGCCGACCACGTTTTCCGGTTTCATCCAGGCGGTCAGAAGACCGCCGGCCGCATCCATGGCGCGCCCGATCCAGACCGGCTCGACCTCCTCGATTGGAACCAGCACCACCTGCGGCGTGTAGAACGACCAGCCGTCATAGCCGGTGATGTAATGCTGGTTGGCAACGTCGTTGACGACAAGGAGTTCGAGACCGCGCTTCGCCATCTCGGTGCGTATCTTGCGAAGCCGCTGTTGGTACTCGTCTCGGGCAAACGGCAATTCAATCATCTTTGCTCCATCTTTGTCAGATCAACGGTCGCGGGGTTCGCTCACCATTGAAGGGGTTTCGCCACGGCGGCAATCGGCCAGGACGACGCGTGGGCAGGTCCTGAACCGAATAGGCCCTCCACGGCCTTCCCCAGGAAAACTTCGGCGTGAATTTATTTTTGAATTCCATTTGACTGAATAAATAAGCAATGCAAAGCTGCGCTCTCCTAAGGGGCGCAAGGCATGGCACTGCGGGGGACCAATCAGGAGTTCGGGCGGCCGTACAATCGGCGCATCGTGCTTGAGTCCATCCGCCTTCATGGACCGATCGCCCGCGGCGAGATCGCCCGGCGCGTCGGCCTCACCGTCCAGACGGTATCGACCATCGTTCGCGAACTGGAAGATCAGGACTACATCCTGTCGCTGCGCGAAGAGCCGAAGGGGCGCGGCCTGCCGCCGGCAACGCTCCGGATCAACCCCGATGGCGGCTATGCCGTCGGCATCCACATCACTCCGCTTGGTATCAGCGCCGCCTTGATCAATCTGAGCGGCGACGTGATCGAGAGCATCTACCGCGAGGCGCCGAACGCGGCGCCGGACCACGCCTTCGAGCTGATCGGGGCGATGGTGGTGGAATTGACCAGACTGCGGGCTGGCGGACGGGTGCTGGGCGTTGGCATGGCCCTGCCCGGCCCATTCGACGTGGAGTCCATGAGTTTCGTCGGGCCAACCACCATGACCGGCTGGAAGGATGTGGCGCTGCGCGAACGGCTGGCGGCCTCCACCGGATTGCCGGCCTTCTTTGAAACCGATATGGCAGCGGCCGCCATGGGCGAGCGCCTCTACGGCCTCGGCGCCCAGTTTTCCGAATATTACTATCTCTATTTCGGCGTTGGCCTTGGCGGCGTCATGGTTCATGACGGCAGCGCCTTGCGCGGCGCCTGGGGAAATGCCGGCGAGATCGGGCACATTCCCGTTATTCCGGGCGGCGAGGCCTGCCCGTGCGGCAACAGCGGCTGTCTCGAAAGATATTTGTCGCTCGAGGCACGCCGGCGCTGGAACGGCAGCGAGGCGGATTGGGTCGCCGAAGTCGCACCGATCTTTCACAACGCCGTCGCCGTCATCGAGAACCTGTTCGACCCGGAGACGGTCATCCTCGGCGGGCTGGCGTCCACCGACCTGCTCGAAATGCTGGCTGGTTCGGCCGGAGGCCTGCACAACTCCGTCTCGGCCCGCAAGGACCGCACGACGCCCAGGGTTGTGGTCGCGCGCGGCGGACAGCATTCCGTGCTGCGCGGCGCCGCCGCCCTTGCGGTTTCCGGGGTGCTGTCACCTCGCTTCGGGCAGATGTTCGCGGCCGAACGCGAACGCGAGCGCGACCTTCTCAAAGGCAGGGAGATTGCGGCATGAGTGAACCCCTGCTGGTGCTCGACAACGTCACCAAGAACTATGGCGCGATCGAAGCGCTCAAGGGGATCAGCTTCTCGATCGGCAAGGGCGAGGTCGTGGCGCTGCTGGGCGACAACGGCGCCGGCAAATCGACACTGGTGAAGATCATATCGGGCGGACTGGAGCCGACCTCCGGGCGCATGCTGTTCGAGGGCAAGGAATTCCTTGCCAAATCACCAGCCGAGGCCAAGGCGGCCGGCATCGAGACCGTCTACCAGGATCTCTCGCTGTGCACCAATGTCGACGTGGTCGCCAATTTCTTCATGGGCCGTGAGATCACACGCAAGTTTCTCGGCATTCCCGTGCTCGACGAGCGCGCCATGGAAGCCGTCGTCGGAAGGGCGCTGGCCAATGCCGGCACCCGCATTCCCTCGCTGCGGGCCAATGTCGAGCATCTCTCGGGCGGCCAACGGCAAGCCATCGAGCTCAACCGTTTCGTGCACTGGGGCGGCAAGCTGGTGCTGCTCGATGAACCGTTCGCCGCCCTCGGCGTCGAACAGACACGGCGCGGCCTCGACATGATCCGCCAAGTGGCGAACCAGGGCATCGGCGTCGTCATCATCACCCATATCATGCAGCAGGCTTTTCAGGTCGCCGACCGGATCGTGGTGATCCGCCAGGGCGTCGTGGCCGGCGATGTCGCACGCAATAAAACAAGTCCCGATGCGGTGATCAACATGATCACCGGTGAGACGCTTGCCGGTGCCGGACCGACAGGCTGAGGGACAAAAGAGGGGTCCGGCTTAAGAGGAGCGAACGACATGAAGCGAATACTTCTTGCTGTCTTCGGTATCCTTGCACTGGCCTTTGCCACGCTCACGCCGGCATTCGCCCAGTCCAAGGGTATCATCTACTATATGGTGCCGACGCTGCTGGACGAGTTCCAGACCGGCTCGGTGAGCGCGCTGGAACTGTTCCTGAAGCAGACCGGCTACGAGATGAAGACGCTGAACGCCGACAACAAGACCGACGCCCAGCAATCGCAGATGAACGATGTCATCGCGCTGAAGCCGGCGGCCATCATCCTGGCGGCAGTCGACTTCAATGCCCTGAAACCGTCGATCGAGGCGGCCCGGGCCGCCGGCATCCCGGTGGTCGAGTTCGACCGCCAGATCACCTCGACGCCATCCGACTTCACCTCTGTCGCCGGAACGGTCGAGATCGGCTACGTAGCCGCGGACCAGGCCGAGAAGCTGCTGAAGGCAAAGCACGGTTCGGTGAAGGGCAAGGTGCTGCAGGTCCTCGGCGACCCCGGCGACCCCTATACGCTCGACATCCAGAAGGGCTTCGAGGAGAAGATGAAGGCGTTGCCGGACGTCAAGATCATCTCGCTTCCGGCCATGCAATGGGAAGCCAGCAATGCCGGCACAATCGTTGCCGACCAGATGCTGGCGAACCCCGACATCGACCTGATCTTCAGCCATGCCGCGCACCTGTCGGTCGCCGCCGTCGCCTCGCTCGAGGCGGCCGGCAAGAAGCCGGGCGACGTCATGCTGATGAGCTCGAACGGCGCTCCGGTCGGCCTCGACCTGATCCGCAAGGGCTGGCTCAACGCCGAAATCGAGCAGCCGCTCTACGCGCAGGCCGCGGCTGTCGCGATGTTCATGGACAAGATCGTCAAGAAGCAAGAAATCAAGCCCGGTGAATACGACGTGCTCGGCTTGAAATCGACCGTGACCAAGGAAGCCTGGGGTCCGAGCATCAAGATCCCGGGTGACGCCATCACCAAGCAAAACGTCGACAACCCGGCCTTCTGGGGCAACCAGAAGCCGCCGACGGACACCGTCAAATCGGTCGAATAGTCATTGAAAGCGCTCCGGGCCGTTACGGCCCGGAGCCTGCCCTTTCATGACGCCGCGTCCAAAAGACGCCGTGGCGAATTTGAATCCGCGCCCGAACCCGACGAAATCGAATTGATTTCGCGGGGCATGCGCCAACCGGATCAGCCCATGAACCCGCGCACACGCAAAGCCCTGGAGTTCGTACTCGACAACCTCGTCTGGTTCATGCTGCTGTTCGTGCTGGTGGTCTTCTCCATCTTCGTCCCGAACTACTTTCAGCTCGGCATCTTCGCCAACATCATCGAGGCTTCCAGCGTGCTCGGCGTCATGTCGATCGGCCTGGCGCTGGTGATCATCGCCGGCCACATGGATCTGTCGGTCGAATCCGTCGCAGCGCTTAGCGCCATGGCGGTCGGCATCCTGTTCTGCTCGTCGGGCATCGGCATGGGCGTGCAACTGCATCCCGAATGGCTGATGGTTCCGGTTTCGCTGCTGCTGGCGCTGGCCGTCGGCGGTCTCATCGGCGCCTTCAACGGCTATCTGGTGGTCAAGGTGAAGATGAGCGCCTTCATCATCACGCTGGCGTCCTACATCTGGGTGCGCGGCCTCGTGCTGGTCGTGTCGGGCGGCCGCTCGGCGCAGGATCTTGCACCGGCCATCCGCTGGTTCGGCATCCAGCGCCTTGTCGGCCTGCCACTTACCGCCTGGATCGCGGTTGGCTGTTTCGTGGTCTTTTCGCTGATCATGGCCAAGACGCCGTTCGGCCGGCATCTGGTGATGATCGGCGGCAACGAGACGGCGACCTTCCGCGCCGGCATCCGGGTGAACCGCAATCTCATCATCGCCTTCGTGCTTGCCGGCGCGATTGCCGGCCTTGCCGGCTGGCTGCTGGCGATCCGCACGTCGGGCGCCACCGCCAATCTCGGCGTCGGCCTGCTGTTCAACGCCTTCGCCGCGGTCGTCATCGGCGGCGTCAGCCTCAAAGGCGGCGTCGGCACCCTGCCCGGCGTCTATGCCGGCGTGCTGCTGCTCTCGGCCATCAACACGGCGATCAATTTGATGGGCCTGCCGGCCAATTTTACCCAGGTGATCCACGGCCTGCTGGTGCTGGCGGCCGTGCTGCTCGACGCCTTCAAGCAAACCATTCGCCAAAGACTCGCATGACAGGACGGCTCGCATGACCAATCGGTTACAAGGCAAGGTAGCGCTGATCATCGGCAGCGCCCGCGGCATCGGCAAGGGCATCGCGCTACGCTTTGCCGAGGAAGGCGCAAGGCTGGTGCTCGCCGACACCGAGGCCGATGCCGGGCAAGCCACCGCTGACGAGTTGGGCGTCCCCTTCATCCGCACCGACATCTCGCAAATGAGCGACGCCGAGGCCGCCGTGGCGCTGGCGCTGAAGCAGCATGGCCGCCTCGACATCATCGTGCAGAATGCCGGCATCTATCCCTGGCAACTGATCGAGAATACCAGCGCCGACGACTGGGACCGCGTCATGGCGGTCAATCTGCGCGGCACCTTCAATGCCAGCCGCGCGGCCCTGGTGCCGATGAAGGCGCAAGGCTTTGGCCGCATGCTCTACACCTCCTCCATCACCGGCCCGCATGTCACCAGCCCCGGCCACGGCCACTATTCGGCCAGCAAGGCCGGCATCAACGGCTTCATCCGTGCCGCCGCGCTCGAATTCTCCGGCTACGGCATCACCGTCAACGGTGTCGAGCCCGGCAACATCCTGACCGAAGCCATCGAGCTGCATCGCGGCGCGGCTTACATCAAGAACATGGAGGACTCCATTCCGCTCGGCCGCCTCGGCAGCCCGCGCGACGTCGCCAACGCCTTCCTGTTCCTCGCCTCCGACGATGCCAGCTACATCACCGGCACGACCATCGTCGTCGATGGCGGGCAGTTGCTGCCGGAGGGCAATGATTTTCGACTGTTGCCGCCGTGATTGCAGCATCTACCGAACGACTCGGTTCCGTGTCTTGGCAACAGTTTGAATGGACTAATGGAATGGTGGGCGATGACGGGCTCGAACCGCCGACATCTTCGGTGTAAACGAAGCGCTCTACCAACTGAGCTAATCGCCCGCTCCGGGCCGGACCTTTAAGCGGTCAGGGTCCGCTTCGCAAGGCCAAATGAGCGCAGGATGCCCTGGTTGGATGCCGGTTTTGCCAACAAAACGCCGGCTGTCAAAAAACCTTCTCCTGTTTGCTGTTATGCTGTCCTGTCACGCTTGACACCCGGTGGCGAACCCCTTATCCAGCGCCCCAACGACGAACACGGCTGACACGTGTTCGCCATGCGCGGGTGTAGCTCAGTTGGTTAGAGTGCCGGCCTGTCACGCCGGAGGTCGCGGGTTCGAGCCCCGTCACTCGCGCCATTTATTTCAAGGGGTTAGCTACCGCCCCTTGAAAAGTTTCAACTCTCATTTTCCGGAGAGTTTCAACTTTTTGTATTCATTCCGTTCCTGACCAAGCAGTTTCCTGCCTTCGCGGCGGCTGGCATCGGCGGAACGGACGGCTGCCAGGTTGACCGGCATATAGGTCTTCTGCAGCGCCTTGTTCTCATCGATCGAATTACCCATCTTGGCCGAGATCGCCTCGACCGATGCGCCGCCGGCGTTGGCCTCGACCGCGCCCGAACGCCGCATGTCCATGAGCCGGCGCTTTTCCCCAGCCCCGAACACCAGTTTGCGCAGGTCGGCGAAATCGTCGACGAGCGAGTCCTTGGTGTAGGGCACGCCGGCGCGCGGCCGGCCGCCCTTCGGTCCCGGTTCAAAGCCGCGCGAGCGGAAGATCGGCGCATCGTCGAGCAGCGTGACGCCGAGCGATTCGATGTAGGCCAGCACCAGGCGCTGGGTGCGCGGCGACAGCGTGCCGAAAGCCGCCTCGCCGCTCTTGGTGCGCGCGATGAGAAAACCCCATTCCTGCGCCGTCTGCATCGCCTGCGCCGGGGTCAGCGTGCGCACGTCGACCGGCGAGAAGCTGGTGTCCCACGCGACGGCGATGATGCAGGCGAGGCCGCGGTAGCCGGCGCGCCAGGCGCCCTTGACCATGCGCACCACTTCGCCTTCCGTCCACGTCTGGTGACGCGGCGGCGGCGTCTGGCGGCGGATCGCCTGCGAGGGGTCGGCCTTGGGCGGGCACAGCTTCATTCCGGCCATGACGTTGTAGAGCGACCGCCACGTCTTCATGGCGCGATAGGCGATGTCGACGCCCCTGACGCGCAGCAGGCGGCCATACCAGTCGTCGAGCAGCTCGAGCGTGATGTCGGCCGGCGGCAGGTCGGCGAAGTACGGCTCGATGAACGTCCAGCCACGTTCCCAGTCTTCACGCGTGCGCGGCGGCTTGCGCTTCCAGGCATCCATCTTACGATAGCGGGTAAAGGCGTCGCCGATCGAATCCTTCGGCCAGACATGCAGGCGCGGCGGCTCCCTGCCCTTGCGGAATTCCTGCCAGCGGTCTTCCCATTGCCTGGCAATCGCCCATGCATCCGGCCCATCCGTGCCGCAGGAGATGCATTCGAAGCCCGCCTCGACCATCTTCGGCGTCGGAAGCCAGTAGCCGTACTTGCCCTTGCGGATGACGTAGTGCTTCAGCTTGATCTTAGCCAAGGGTCGCCAGCCTCGCTCTTGCGATTTCGGCGCTAGACTGCGCGCCGGATCCTGATCCGGCAAGGCCAGAGCGCTTGTCCTGCCATGCGTCGATCGCCACCAGGTCGTAATTGCCGGTGATCGGGCAAGCCCGTGGAAAACCCTGATGCTGCAGCGCCGGCAGCAATTCCATGAATTCCGGCAGCGTCAGGTGCAGATAGCGCGCCGCCTTGATCGCCGGCACCAGGCGCGGCTGCACTGGGAAGCGGACGGATGACGGTTGTGGAGCATGAGTCTGTGTCATAGCAGGCTCCCCTGTCTTGGCGCTGCCTTTAACACCGGCACGGCATTGAGGTTGTCACGCCATCTGAAAAAGCCGAGGGCGCCTTTGACGGGGATGAACTCGTCAAGCAGCTCGACGTTGCGCAGAACAAATCCATAGCGACCGAAGAACCACGGGCTGGCGCTTTCAGCGACGCAATCGACTATGTCGACCGTTCCGACGATGCCGCCCCGCGGCAGTTCCTCGAATGCCGGCAGCATCAAGCCCGGCTTGAAAGGGTGCGTCAGACTAATCTCATGGATTGTGGCGAGGCAGTCTTCGTACTCGTCGCGCGTCATGCCCTTGGCGGCATGCAGACAGACACGGCCCCTGATCTTCGTCGGCCAGTCGCGGTTTTCGATATCCTTGCCACAGTGCATCATCGCCCATGGCCATGGCTGGCGGACGGAAATGGCGAGGTCGGGAAGCTCGATCATAGCAGCGCTCCCTGCTTTGGATCAGCGGGCCTTGCGCCGGCACCGAAGCCCTTGGCGCGAAGCTCCGCTATCTGCTCGAGCTTCACCTGGTCGCCTTTCAGCCGGGCGGTGTGCTCGACCGGGCCATATTTATCTGTCTCGATCGCGCCGGCTGCGACGGCCAGAGCACGCTTCGATTGAGCGATGTCGAAATGCTCCCACGTTGCATCCATGCCGGCGACGCCAAGCCCGGCCGGGCGCTGGAACCACTTGCGCTGGACGCCGATGCGGTCCGCCATGGCGAACAGTTCTGCGCGCGTGTCTGCCCACATGTGGCACATGAGAAGACGACCGAATGGATGTTTGGCGTTGTCGACGTAAACGCTCATAGCGCCAGTACCTCCCGCAGTTCGGGCATGGCGTTGTGCTCGACGCCGTCGAGCAACCGGCCGGCGGCTTTCTTGCCGACGTGTTCGACGAATTCGGCGCCAGCCTCGGGATAGAGTTCGTGCGGACGCGGCAGATGCGGGTGCGCGGCTAGACAGCGCCACCCCGATCGCGGGTTCCCGTAAGCAAGCTCTGGCGTCGATGGGCGCCACTCTCCCCACTGCTTGAAGAAAAACGGCACGCCGGCCGCTGCGCACTGCTCGCGGATTGACCGCGCCCAGGCCGGGTGCATTGCGCGGCTCTTATGACCGCTCTCGCCGCCGACTATGATCCAGTGGAGGCGGACGCCGGTGTCTGGCATCTCTTCGTCTGGCCTATGGCCATCGACAAACCAACTCCCGCGCAGCGCGTCGAGGTTAGGGAAGCCATACACCTGCTTGTCGACCGGAGGGCGCATGCGCGTAAAGTCGATTGGCCCAAGCAACGGCTCGGCGGAGACGAAGCGGATTGCTGCCGGCGTCGCCAGCAGATCCGGGATGCGCTCGTCGGCTTCCTGCTGGCGCTCGGCGGAGACGCCAAGCCAGACGTTCGGCAGCGGCATACGCACCGCATGCATTGCAGCATCGAAAACCCCGTCAGGATCCGTGCCGCCCCATAGATGAGCCGCAGCTTTGCCGACGATATCATCGCGGTTTGGAAGACTTCTTATGTATGACCGCATCCGCCTCGCGCGCTTGGTCAGCACCTGGAAGGTGTGATGCGGCGCCAGCGCCATGACGGCGAACACCTTGTCGATCCAGTCGTCGGGAACGTTCTCGTGGAAGAGATCGCCCATGGAGTTGACGAAGATGCGGCGCGGGGCGCGCCAGGCCAGCGGCTCCAAGACGATGTGGTTGGGCGCCATGGCCAGCTTGCCGGTCCAGATGGTGTTGCCGTTCACCTTGCGCGTCGTGCCGTTGTAATGCGGCGCGCCGGTCTGGCCCTTGGCCTGCAGCGCCTTCGTCATCGCCTCGATACGGGCGGCCATGCCCATGGCGTAGCAACGCGTACAGCCGGGCGAGACGATGGTGCAGCCGACGACAGGATTCCACGTCGCGTCGGTCCATTCGATGGCGGATTTGTCAGCCATCTCAATCCACCGTCGCAGCGTCGTTGCGTTCGAGCCATTGGGCTCGATTGTCGCCGAGGCGGCGATCCATTTCGGCTTCGCTCTCCGGGTGCAGATGCAGGTCGTTGACCAGCCGCAGATAGACCTGCGCCCACCAGCTGCGGATTACCTCGTCGGGATGCTTGAAGCCGACAATCTGAACCGCATGCAGGAAGTGCATCTGGAAATGGTGCGGCAACTCGTCGAGTGAGCGCAGATAGTCACCGACGATCTTGTCCATCGGCCCATACCATTCCTTGTATACCGGCCTGACCGTTGCCTCGTAGCTGGGGCCGGTGAACGAGCCGCCGTTGCGTTCGGCAGGGTCGGTCAGCGCCCGGCCGTCCATCGCCGAGAGCAGGACGCATCGGCGAAACCAGCGCAGCATGAACTTGCACGGATGATACTTGCCTATGCCGTCAGGGCCGCGAATAGCGGTGAGCAGCACGGTCTGCTGCATGAAGCTGATGCCTTGCACCCAAGGCTGCGTGACGGACTGGTTCATGAGCGCATTCCCACGTAAATCAGCCCTGCGCCGATGGCGCGGTGCCGGTGATGAAGAGGCCGAACAGCAGGCGCAGCATGCGGGTGTCGCTGCGGTCGGTGCAGTCGTCGCCGCAGCGGCATTCGGGAAAGTTCGGGCAGCGCACGCGGGGCTTCATCAGCGCAGCCCCACGGCGACGCTGACGAAAGCCAGCGCGAAGGTGAAGGCCGATGCCAGCGCGAGGCGTGTGTGCACGTTGGCCAGGGTGGCGCAGGCGCGGTCGAAACCGCCCTGCCCCAGTTCGGCCAGGATCTGCGATGGTTTCTGGCCGGCCATAAGCTGGCGGGAAATCCACGCTTCCATCTCGGCGGACTGGCCGGCCACCGCGATCAGACGTTCGGCGACGGTTTGCATGGCCGTCAGTCCAGCCTGTGGACGGCGCGCGACTTGGCGAGGTCCGCCGCTTCGTGGCCGTGTTCCTCGATCTGGGCGCGGGTGAAGCTGGAATGTTCGGCCAGGCTGTCGGCGGTGACCGCCGTGCCGTTCATGCCCATTTCCAGCATCTTATCGGCCATCAGCTCGACGATGCCTTGGGTGAAGACTGCGGGGGAAGTGGACAGCGAGCCGATGGGCGGTTGCTGGAAGGTGATCATAGGACTATCCTTTCTCGTTGGGGAAAATGCTGTGGGGGGGAACTATGGAGGGCGACACCAAGACTTGCCCGGAGTGCGCGGAAACAGTTCAGCGCGACGCGCGCATCTGCCGGTTCTGCCGGCATGACTTCGCCGGCAACGCGACGCGCGGACCTCCGGATGCGCCGGCAAAGAAGGCGCTCTCGAAATGGTTCATTATTCCGGCTCTCGCCGTGCTGGTGTGGGTTGGCCTGCACAAGGGCGGGAACCAGGCGGAAGCGCCGAAGGTCGCGGGCGCCGACATTTGCAAGGGCTGGAACGGCCAACAGGTTCTGGATCAGGCCAGGGACGCCGGCATCATTCGAGATATCCGGCGTAGCAGTATCGGGGCAATCAACGGTGCGTTTGTCGAAGTGGTCACGGCGCGATGGACGCTGGTCGGTACCAAGATACACGTCGGAATCGCAATGGCGGCCTATTGCCAGGTCGCCGCGGCCGACGGCACCGGCGTGGCCATGGTCAAAGGCAGCCTCGAGGAAGACCTCGGCTCTGTCGTTGACGGCAACTGGATGAGATAGCGACACGCCATGCCTCCATCGCGGGATTGCGAGTGGAGGTGACTATGCACATTGCATAATATCAAGTCAAAGGAAATTATACACAGAGCATAATTCGGCTTAAGCTCTCAATCTGAGTTGCCCCTGGATGCCGCCCTGCTTTTCGATGCGCCGGATAGCCGTCGCCGGGAAATAGGTGAAAATTTCGCCGACCCATGCAAGATGCACATTCTCGATGGCGGGTGCGTTCCACGAGATCAGGTTGACGCCGGTGGTGCCGCGCAGGATCGTCTTGATGAAGCGGCGGCCGTCAGTCGTGCGCACGGCTGCTTCCTCACCAAAGAAGCTTTCGGTCGACCTGCGCTGTTCCCTATAGACAATGATGATCACGCCGTTGCGAAACTGCGGAAGCATCGAATCACCCCGCACTTGCAACGCGATCATGTCGGCTGGCAGGGGGAAAGGAACCTCTATCTGTTCCATGCCCTCTTCCGGGACCTGTTCGAAATCCGGCTCAACCTCAGCGCCGGCGCCGACGTAGCCCATCAGCGGCACCAGCGACGGCATCGCCTCTGGCGCTTCGCCACGGCCGGTCAGAAGCCAGTCGATCGAGACCTTGAACCGACGCGCATATTGCGCTGCGGCCTGGTTGTCGAACGCCCGATTGCCATTTTCGTGCGACGCATAGGTCTGATAGGGGATGCCTAGCGAGGTTGCCGCCTCGCGCACGCTTCGGAAGCCGGCAGCGAGTCGGGAAGCCTTCAGTCTGTCGTGGATTTCTTCAGCCATGATATGCACTCTGAGGAATTTCATTATGCGCAGGGCATTGACAGGTGAGTATGCGTTGCGCATAACTGCGCGCCATGAACATCGCCGCACCGATCACTGGAGAGTCCGTCAAGGCCCTGCGCGCCAGTCGCAAGTGGACGCAGCAGCAGCTGGCGGATGAACTCGGCGTAGACCAGGCCACCGTCTCCCGGATCGAGACAGGTTCCGAGCCGAGCCGCCCTGTGAAGCGTTTGCTCGAGCGGTTGATCGCCAACCCGGCAGCGGAGGACGCGGCATGATTTCAGCGCTCCCGCTTCGCGAGTTGTCTTCGCAGATCAACCGCCAGGTCTCGCGCGGTTTCGCGCGGCAGCACCATGCGCGCGACGATGCGCAGTTCCGGGCCGTCGTAGCCGACGACCGGTACTTCATCGCACCCTGTCAGCCTGACGAACTCTTCGTGCGCATCGACATCGACGCTTGTGCAGAACGTGTCGAAGATGATGGTCGGTTCGGTCAGCTTGCTTCTGTCGGCCATCATCGTGCACCCGAGATTGCGGTGCCAGCATGAGCCAGCGCCTCGCCTCTCCTGCTCTTGCCGATCGTGGCGCACGGCTTGCCGGTGTCGGCTTCACCGAACGCCTCGTGCCGCGCCAGGCTGGCGCCGTCGACTATGAATTCCCCGCTGCGTTGGCCTCCCAAGCCGCAGCCGCGCCGTCCGGCTCCTCCCTGGGCGGCGCCCCCTTTGCCCATTTCACTGAATCCTCCTGCGCACTGCGTGCTTCGGAGGACGGGTCCTCCTGTCCGGCTAGCGTTCGTGCCGGCCAGGACAGCGCGCCGGCAGTTGATGCCTCTTCGGCCGGCGCGCCTGATCTTTCCAGCAACGCGATCCTGCTGCCCGACCATGTGATGGTGCTGGTGCGCGCGGTCGCCGCCTACGAGCGCTGCACGAACGCGCGCGCCGTCGCCCTGGCGCTGACCGAATACGCCACGATGATCGGCGCCGGGGTGTTGGCCCGTGCGGTGGCCGATCTGGATGACGATCTCGCCGGCGCGCATGCGCGCCGGGCGGCAAACCGATTTCGAGGTGGCGGACCATGAGTGCATCTGCTTGCGGGCCTCCGTGAACTGACGCCCGCACACTGAATCAAACCCCTTCCTGCCTGCACGGAATCTTTTCGCAAGAAAAATTCCTTGACGGCTTTGCTTTGTCCGGAAGCTGCCATGTCCAAGCTCGACCCTGCCCTTTTCCTGACCACGGCCGAAGATCGCATTCGGATCAAGGCGCGCACCGAGCAGCTGATCAAGCTCGCCGGCGGACCTGGCGTCTTCCAGCACGTCGCGGGCGTGCCGACCGACATGCTGTCGAAATACGGCTCCCGCTCGGAGCCGAACTTCATCAACGCCGCCGTCATCGTGGCACTCGATCGGCAGCTCGGCGCGCCGATGATGCTGGAAGAGCTGGCCAACATGCTCGGCTACACGCTCGTGCCGCTTGAACCGGAACCGCCGGCAGCCGTCGGGGTCGATGACCTGGCCGACGTGCACAAGGAAACCAGCGAGGCGGTGACATCGCTCGCGGCAGTCGTCGCCGGGCGTTCCGACATCGCCGCGGCAAAGCGGGCGGCGGTTCGCGAGATCGACGAAGGCATCAGCTCGCTCTACCGGGCGCGCCGGAAGGTGGCAGCGTGATGGCCAGCCTTGCCCGCCGTGACCCCGAAGAGCGCGCCGACAGCTTTTACCGGTTCTCGGTGAAGTGCGACCGGTTGACGAACCTCAAGATCGAAGCCGCCGCGCGCAAGGCGGGGGTCAGCTCTACGACCTTCGTGCAGCGGCACTTCGAAGCGATCGTTGACGAGCCGCCGGATGACACCGGCTTTTGCGCCGATGCGTTCGCCCGCCAGCACGGCGTTTCGAGCCAGGCCGCAAAGCTGTGGAACGTCATGCGCAGGGAAGCCAATGCCGCAGGCGTGGTGAGCGGCGGCCTGCGCGAGTTCGCCAGCGCCGCCAGGATCAGTGCCGGGCATGGCAGCGACTACATGGCCGAGCTGATCGACACCGGCCTAGTCACAACCGTGGTGCGACCGGCGTCGCGCAACCCCGGGTCCTATCGCATGGCGAAGGTGTCCTGATGTTCGACCGCCGCGCCCACATCGCAGAGCGTATCAACGCCGCCATCGATATCCGCGATGGCGGTTTCAGCACGCCGTGCTGGTTCTGGACTATGGGCGACAGCGGCACCGGTCGCGGCGGCGGCTATCCTCGCATGAAGCTGAACGACCGCACGGTCGCCGCTCACATAGTCAGCTTCACCAATGAATTCGGCTATGTGCCGCGCAACAAGCAGATCGACCACAAGTGCCACAACCGGCGCTGCGTCAATCCGGATCATCTGGAGATGGTCAGTCACATCGAAAACCAGAAACGGCGTGACGCCGCCAACGGCGTGGTGCGGCGGAAGCGCAGGCGGCGGAAGGCGGTGAAGAAATGAAGGCCCTCCCTGGGAAAATCCAAGTCGTCGACATGGCCACGGGTGAGGTGACCGAAGATCGGGAGGCCTCTTGTGGCCTCATGCCTCCCGCGTTGGACGCGTGTCATGTGTGCGGCCATCGTCCAGCGCACGGTTCAGACGAGCCGCACAACGCGCAAAGCCTCTACTACCAGTATGCGTTCTATGCCGATAACGGCCGCTGGCCGACCTGGCGAGACGCGATCGCGCACTGCTCGACGCCTGTTCGCGAGGGGTGGGAAGCGGAGCTTCGCAGGCGTGGCGTGTGGCCTGCCGAAGAGGTGGCCAAGTGAGCGACCTTCTAGCGCACCCGCTGGCCGAACTGTTTCCGATGCTGTCGGAGCAGGAAATGCACGAGATGGCCGACGACATCGTCACCTATGGCCAGCGCGAGCCGATCGTGCTGCTGGACGGCAAGATACTGGACGGGCGCAACCGCTATGCCGCGTGCGTTTTCGCCGAGGTCGAGCCGGTCTTGGTCGACTATGACGGCGATGATCCGCTCGGCTTCGTGCTGTCGCTGAACTTGCACCGCCGGCATCTGTCGGAGAGCCAACGCGCCATGGTGGCGGCGCGGCTGGTCGACTGGGATATCGGCATCAACCAGAGCACCGCCGGGTCAGCAAATTTGCCGACCCGGGAGGCAGCTAGACGGCTGTCGATTTCGGAACGCGCGGTGATCGCCGCCAAGCGCATTCGAGACCATGGTGCGGCCGAACTGATTGAGGCCATCCGCGACGGCCGGGTTTCCGTGCACGCCGGCGAGGCGCTGTCCGACCTGGCTGTCGAGGCGCAGCGTGAGGTGCTGGCGCGCGAGGAAAAGCACATCGTGGCGCGGGCGAAAGAGATCCGTGCCGAGCGGCAGAAGCTGCGCCACGCCGTGCGGCTGACGCATATGGACATGGTGCGGGCCAACGGCCGAGCCACGGCGCCGGGCAAGCTCAAGCGCACCTATCCGGTCGGCTATCTCGATTGTCCGTGGAAATATGGTGTCCGCTCGGAAGTGACGGGGCGCGAAAAGAGCGCCGAAAACCACTATCCGACGATGACGACCGACGAGATCATCGATCTGTTGAAACAGCTCGATCCGTTCAGCGAAAACGCCGTCATCTATTGCTGGGCGACCAACCCGATGCTGCTCGACGGGTTGCGGGTGCTGGCCGAGCTCGGCTTCACCTATGTGCATCACTGGATCTGGGACAAGGAAGTTGCCGGCACCGGCTATTGGGGCCGCGACCGTCACGAAATCCTGCTCATCGGCCGCCGCGGCGATGTCGCCGCGCCCTTGCCTGGCTCGCAGCCGGAGACGGTGCACCGCGAGCGCAAGACAAAGCATTCCGCCAAGCCGGATTTCT
The DNA here is from genome assembly GCF_024518615.1 of Mesorhizobium sp. SEMIA396. Taxonomy (NCBI): domain Bacteria; kingdom Pseudomonadati; phylum Pseudomonadota; class Alphaproteobacteria; order Hyphomicrobiales; family Phyllobacteriaceae; genus Mesorhizobium; species Mesorhizobium sp. SEMIA396. Next base: position 858,499 of record NZ_JANIFC010000002.1, on the reverse strand, counting down.
TCGCCGAGACGATCGAGCGGCTTTTCCCCGGAGTGGCCAAGATCGAACTGTTCTGCCGCGCGCCACGGCCGGGCTGGGATCATTGGGGCTTTGAGGTTGGAGATTTGCCGGAAGCGGCAGCCGAGAAGGTGGGCGGGGTTGCCAGTGCCTGCAGCGCCTTAGTCATGCGGAGAGAACTGGACGTGAACGCCAGCGAGAATGGCGTGACAGCCGGAGAGACGGGTAGCGACACCTGCGAGCGAGCAGCCGCCGAAAGTGGTGCGACAGCCGGAGAGACGGCACCTGTTTCCAAACGAGGGCGCCCGCGCAAGGCGGTGCCGGCATGACCGAATTTACGAAACATCTCGCCTTCGCCCGCGCCGACGCGCTTGAGCTGCGTAGCTTGCTCAAGCGGACTGAGGATATCCCGCCGGATCAAATGGCTGCTCACCTGGCGGCCCTGCGCGTTCAGCACGCGATGATTGGCCGTGATCTGGACAGGCTCCAGAAGGCGGTGCCCGCCTTCGCCAAGGCTACGGAGGGCAGGCCGGCATGACGATCCGTTACATGAACGTGCCTCTGGCGCCCGACTGGATGAAGATTGCGAAACGCTTCTTCGCCAGGATGATCACTGAGGGGGCGATCGATGCCGGACGGGAGAAACTGACAGGCTTCGAATGGGGCGTGTTCGCGCTCGAAGGAACGGGGCAGCGGTCAAAGCCGGTCGGCATGGCGATCTACTACCAGCCGGAAGGCCATGACCTGGTCTGGCTCGATCTGCTCTATGTCGAGCCGTCGCATCGTGGCCTCGGCATCGCCACGGCCCTGATCGAGCGCACGTCCGCAGCGGCTGCGACGATGGGCGCGGGGCGACTGGATTTCGGCGCGCTCTGTCACAACACCCGGATGTTCGCCCTGGCCGAGAAATGCGGCTTTGCCCAGATTGCGGTGCAGTTCGGGCGCGACATCAAGGCGGTGCCGGCATGAACGCGCTCGCCTCCGACGATCCCTACCTGACCTTCCTGCGCGGCAAGATGCAGCTGGCGAAAGCCGACGGCTTCGATGTAGCACTCGACGACATCAACCCGGCCGGTGCCCCGCATTGCCGGGCGATCGTGCGCTGGGCGCTGAAGGGCGGCAGCCGCGGCATCTTCGCGTCGTTCGGGCTGCACAAGACGTTCATGCAGATCGAGCTGATGCGCCTGATCGGCAAGTTCGCGCCCGGGCTGCGATTGATCGTCATTCCGTTGGGGGTGCGGCATGAGTTCTTCGCCGAGGCGGCGGAGCGGTTCCAGGGTGAATTCGGCGTCACGCTGAAATTCATCCGCAGCGATGCCGAGGTCGACAGCGCCGACACGATCTACCTGACCAATTATGAAAGCGTGCTGGCCGGCAAGATCGACGCGTCGCGCTTCGTTGCCGCCAGCCTGGACGAGGCGGCGGTGCTGCGCGGCTATGGCACCAAGACGTTCCAGACATTCCTGCCGCTGTTCAAGGCGGTGCGCTTCAAGTTCGTCGCCACGGCGACGCCGTCGCCGAACCGGACCAAGGAACTGATTCACTATGCCGGCTTCCTCGGCATCATGGACACCGGCCAGGCGCTGACGCGGTTCTTCCAGCGCAATTCGGAGACGGCCGGCGACCTGACGCTGTTCCCGCACAAGGAAGATGAGTTCTGGCTGTGGGTGCACAGCTGGGCGGTGTTCCTGCAATCGCCGTCGGATCTCGGCTTTCCCGACGACGGCTATGTGCTGCCGGCGGTGACGGTGAACTGGCACGAGGTGCCGATCGACCATTCGACGGCCGGTTACGACCGCGATGGGCAAGGCCTGCTGATCCGCAACACGGCGCTCGGCGTGGTGCAGGCCAGTGCCGCCAAGCGCGACAGCCTGGCAGCCCGCATCGACAAGATGAGCGCGCTGCTTGCCGAGGATCCTGCTTCGCACGCCCTGCTGTGGCACGACCTCGAGGATGAGCGGCGGGCGATCGAGGCGGTGGTGCCGGGCGTGCGCTCGATCTATGGCACGCAGGGGCTGGACCCGAACGAACAGAACGCCATCGGCTTCAAGGACGGCAAGTTCAAATACCTGGCCACCAAGCCGGAAATGTCGGGGGCCGGCAACAATTTCCAGAAACACTGCCACTGGGCGATCTTCGTCGGCGTCGGCTTCAAGTTCCATGACTTCATCCAGGCGGTGCACCGCATCGTGCGCTTCGGCCAGCTGCAGGAATGCCGCATCGACATCATCTTCTCGGAAGCCGAGCGCGAGGTGCGCCGCAACTTGGAAGGCAAATGGGCCGAGCATGAGCGGCTGATGGCGCGCATGGCGGAGATCATCCTCCGCTATGGACTCGACGGCCTGCCGCTCGACGACGTGCTATCACGCTCGATCGGCGTCGCTAGACGTGAAGAGCGCGGCGACATGTTCGTCATCGCCCACAATGATGCGGTGCTGGAGGCGCGCCAGACGGCAAGCGCCAGCGTCGGCGAGATCGTCACCTCGATCCCGTTCGCCAACCACTACGAATACACGGCGAGCTACAACGACTACGGCCACACCGACGACAACGACCATTTCTGGGCGCAGATGGACTTTTTGACGCCGGAGCTGCTGCGCATCCTGCAGCCCGGCCGGCTGGCCTGTATCCATGTCAAGGACCGGGTGCTGTTCGGCTCGGTGACCGGTGAAGGCGTGCCCACCGTGTCGCCGTTCCACGCCGAGGCGATCTTCCACTATCTGAAGCACGGCTTTCAGTACATCGGCATGATCACCATCGCCACCGACGTGGTGAAGGAGAACAACCAGACCTACCGGCTGACCTATTCCGAGATGATGAAGGACGCCACCAAGATGGGCGTCGGCTGTCCGGAATATGTGCTGCTGTTTCGCCGGCCGCAGAGCGACCTGTCGCGCGGCTATGCCGACCAGCCGGTGGCGCATGCAAAACCGCTGGTGGTTGCGGCCGATGGCCAGCACGAGCGCTGGAGCGATGGCGACCGCCGGCCGCAGGTGCCCGACAGCGGCTACACGCTGGCGCGCTGGCAGCTCGACGCGCACGCCTTCTGGCCGTCGTCAGGCGACCGGCTGCTGACCACCGATGAGCTTGTACGGCTCGGGCCGAAGCCGCTGCGGACGCTGTTCCAAAAAGTCTCGGAAGAGGCGATCTACGATTTCGAGATGCATGTGAAGCTGGGCGAGGAACTGGCCGCGCGCGACAGCCTGTCGAAGACCTACATGACGCTCGATCCGCCTTCGAAGCATCCGGCAATCTGGACGGACGTGGTGCGCATGCTGACGCTGAACGGGCAGCAGGCGTTCCGCAACCTGGAAAAGCATGTCTGCCCGCTGCAGTTCGACATCGTCGACCGGCTGATCGACCGCTACTCCAATCCCGGCGACATCGTCTACGACCCGTTCGGCGGGCTGATGACCGTGCCCTATCGCGCCATCCTGAAGGGCCGGCGCGGGCAGGCCTCCGAACTTTCCGACACCTATTTTCGCGACGGCACGCGCTACTGCCGCGAGGCGGAAGCCAAGCGCGCCGTGCCGACCATGTTCGACATGCTGGGCATTGATGAGATCGACCAGGCCGTCGAGGCGAAGGGCAAGCAGAAATATCGCGAGGCCGTGGCGGAAACGATCGCCGAGGCGCGAACCACCAACCGGCGCACGTTGCGGGCACTGCGTGATCGGTTGCTCACCCTGTCCGATGACGACCTTGCACGCGAATGGAACGGGTTCGACGACGGCTTGCTCTACGCCTACGGCGAGGATGGCGATGAGCTTGTGATCGGTGGCAATGTTGCGGAGGCGGCGGAGTGACCTTCCTTGGCTGCGAAACGATCTATGGCACCGACGGCGAGTATTCGACGCCGTACATGACCCGTCTATGGTTTGGCCGGCTGCGCCTGCACATCTTCCATCGTGGCGATGCCGATCCCAATCCTCATGACCATCCGTGGGATTTCTGGACGTTCCCGCTGACCAGCTACGTCGAGGAGTTCACGCTCCCGATACTCGAAAGTGATCGCGATCATGCCGAGTTGCCAATGGTGGCCCTCAAGATGGGATGGGCTACCAAGCGAAGGCTGGTTCGCGCGTTTCGCATCCACCACCGCAATGCCAGATACCTGCACAGGGTTCTGGGGCGCTTCTCAGGAGAATGGTGGCACGACTGGCCCGGGCGGGTGCGTGGAGCCCCGCCTCTGCCGTGTTTCGATGGGCGCAAGATCATCACCATCGTCTGGACTGGGCGACCATCACGAAAGTGGGGATTTTTCCGCTACCGTGACGGTACCTGGTGTTGGACGCCGTGGCGGGAATACATCTTTGGCGGCGGAAAGCACGCACCGTGCGAGCCGCCCCAATACGATCCCGATAAGAATTCAGCAGGTTGTTATGCAGCCGCGATCGAGGCGAAGCGGCTCCGAGGAGATGCACATTATCCCGAGCCGAAAGAGCGCGCACCGGATCCTGAGACCGAACGCCAGTTGAAGGAGCTGAAGCGTGCGCTTGACCGCAAGCTGCGGGAGGCCGGCAATGGCTGACCCGTTCGACCGCGACCGCTTCGCCGCAACCGTGCGCCGCCGTCTTGACGGCGTCTCTGTCCGCCAAGCTGTGGACGCCTTCCCTGCGCTCAACGTCGCCATGATCACACGGGCCAAGCAGAGCCGCTCAAACCTGACGGTGGGCAGCTTCCTGACCCTTTGCAAGGCGCTTCGACTGCGACCGATGGATTTCTATCTCGCCGATGTGAAACGCCGCCGTGTGACGCGGAAAACACTGCTTAGTCAACCTGTTACAGCATGCGTTCCATGTGAAACGCGGCATGAAGGCGATGCGCGATGACTGGTTCTTGGAAGGCCGAACAAGACCGCCAGTCGCAGGAATTGGCGGAGATCATCAATCGGGAGGATGGATGGATGACCGATTTCATGCTCCCGATCCTGCGCGAGTTGCACGATGCCGATGGTGATCGCGCGCGCGCCGACACCCTGCTCCGCATGCCCGATTCCGTGATCCTCAAATATCACGAGGTCATCGCAGCCGCCTGTCGCCGGGCTGGGTTCGAAGCCGGCTGGAACTTCGTCGCATTGCGGCTTTCGCTTGGTCTCGCCGTGCGCGATGCCGCAGGCATGCCGCCCGCTGATCTCGCCGCCAGTGCCGAACTGTTCCGCGCCGGCCTGGCTGAATTCGCGGGAGGTGCTTCATGACCGCGCTCGGCAGACAAGTCGATCCCCTTGCCCGCGCGCTGGCGCCCGTGGTGCGCGAAATGCTGATGGCGGAGGTCGAGCGAATAGCGGCTGCGATCCCGGCAGCAAAGCCGAGGACAATCAGCAAGGCCGATGACGACATCATGGAGGCGTGTCGCCAGGTTGCCGGCGCGGCCGACCGTTTGGCGCAGGCGAAGTTCGGTGCAGGCGAGATCGCCGCTCGTAAATCGCTGGAACGGGCGGCGAAGGTCTTGGGCCGCGCCATGCGCAAACACGGGCGCATGCCATGAACGCCGCCGTTCTCTCGCCCAACGCGACAAAGCTGCTCGCCATCCGCGAGTCACTCGCGGCCATCGCGCCGGCCGATTGGACGCGCGTGCATGGCGAGGCCGGAGCCTTCGTAGAGGCGCGCGGCGAGATGGGCGAATTGCTGGTGCTGCTGCGCTTCGATGCCGCGACGGTCGACGAGATCGACTTCGTCTGCAATGCGCCGGACACCGTGGCCTTCCTGCTGCGGCTGCTCGACGATGCGTTCGGCAAGATCCGTGACTTAAGGGGCGAGCCGGCGCCACGCCGCCAGATCGAGCAGCGCGGCGAACCGGCGGCGAGCGACGTGAAAAACTTCGCCGCCGAGTGCGGCATGAAGTGCCAGGAGCCGGCGTTCAAGGTGTTCCTGCATGAGCGGCATGGGCTGGAAAAGCCACTGACCGACGAGCGCGTGGCGCAAAAGGTGCGCAGCCTGCTCGGCGTGCAATCGCGAAAAGAACTCAACAATGGCGGGGCGGCAAGCGAAGCGTGGAAAGCGCTGCGCGCCAGCTTCGCCGCATGGCTGAAGGCGGAACGATGAACGCACCCTTTTCACTCGACAACCGGATGACGGTCGTTCTCTCCGCCGGCATGGGCGGTGGCTGCGATGGGCTGGTGCGGCATGCCTTTGCGGAGGCTGCGGAATGAGCGAAGTCCTCTTCTACGTCGGACTACACCAGCCATCCGATGGTCAGCATTTCGGCCGCGCTTGTATCAGCTGGCGGCGGTTGCTCGGCCGCAAAAAGCCGCTCGGTTGCGGCGAGGTGCTGATCGATAGCGGTGCTTTTACCGAGGTGGTTAAGCATGGCGGCTATCGCAGCAGCGTGGCCGAATACGCCGCCGCACTGCGCCGTCTTCATGCCGATGGCGTCGCCACCATCGTTGGCGCCGTGGCGCAGGATTACATGTGCGAGCCGATTGCGCTGGAAAGCACCGGCCTGACCATAATCGAACACCAGAAGCTGACCATCGAGCGCTACGACTTACTGGTCGCGGAAGATTTGCCGTTTCCGATCCTGCCGGTCCTGCAGGGCTATGCGCCCGAGGACTATGTCCGGCACATCGAGATGTATGGCGACCGGCTGAAACCCGACATGTGGGTCGGTGTCGGCTCGGTGTGCAAGCGCAATGGCGACCCGGCACGCATCGTCGAGGTGCTGAGCGCCATCCATGCCGCGCGGGCCGATCTGCGGCTGCATGGCTTCGGCATCAAGCTCACCGCGCTCAGCCATCCCGGCGTCAGAGCCCTGCTCTACAGCGCCGACAGCATGGCCTGGAGCGATGCGGCGCGCAAACAAGGCCGTAATGCCAATTCCTGGACCGAAGCAGCTCGCTACTGTGATGCTGTCGGAATTGCCATCGCGCTACCTCCTGCCCCTTGGCAGATGCCGTTGCCGCTGTCCAATCGGAGGGCGGCATGAGCGAGGAAGCCACCATCCGGCGCGGCGTCCGCAATGCCCGCTACACCACGGTGCCGAACCACGTGTTCGAAGATGTGCGCCTCTCCATGGAGGCGCGCTGGCTGCTGGGCTATCTCCTGTCGAAGCCGGACAACTGGACCGTCATTCTCGGCGACATCGCCAGGCGCGGCGGCTGCGGGCGCGACAAGGCGCGCAAGATCGTCAACGAGTTGGTCAAGCACGGCTATGCCGACAAGGAACAGGAGCGCGAAGACGGGCGATTCGGCAAGCTTTCGCTGGTCATCTTCGACGAGCCGCGCGAGCTTCGCGACAGTGCCGCCGGCGAAGGTGTTGCATCTTTGCCGCAGACTGAAAACCCGTCGACGGTGATGCCGTCGACGGTGAATCCAACACTAGTAAATACTGATGGTTTAGCAAAACCTGACAGTAGTTTTGAGAGAGAGCGCGAGCGCGAGGATCGACGAAGATCAGAGGCGCTTTTCTACAAATCGTTCAAGGGATGGGACCGTTTCGACGTCTCGCCCAAGCCGCCGATGCTGGCCGAGTGGTTCAAGCTTTCCGCCGCCGACCAAGCCGAGTGCGCACCGTGCGTGCCGCTGTTCCTGGCCGAGTGCCGCAAGGCCGGCGTCAAGCAGGCCTGCGCCGTGGCCACCTTCATCAAGGACCGCATGTGGGTGCCGTTCCTGCCGCGTCTGGCCGCAGCGACGGCGCCGGCGCAAGAAGCCACCGCGGCACCCTTCGGCAAGCTGTGGCAGGCAGCCCGGATGAAGCAACTGCTGACCGGGCCGAAAGCCGCCATGCCGCCAATGACGCGGTTCCAGCAGGACGCAATTGCGGCCGGCACCATGGACGGCGAAGCGCTGCAGCTGGAGCGTCAGGCCAAGCACGGATGGCCAGCGGTGAACGCCATGCACGACCGTGCCCGCTTCGGCGGTGGCGTGACGGTGGCGGCAACGCTGCAGCCCTTGGCCGAGATGATGGAGCAGGTCCGTGTCGGCACCGATCGCTGGACGGAGTGGGAGGTCGAGCACCATCGGCGCGGCTGGCCCTGGCTGCCTGCACCGGGACACGTCGAATGGGTGTGGATGCCGGCTGGCGGGCCGGCAGGATTGGAAACGTTTGAACAAGCGGTGCGAGGAAACCATGATGCGGGCGGACGTGAAGCGGCTGAGTGATGCGGAAGTGATCAATCTCGACCGCTGCTATGCCGAATCGGACAGGCAGCAGGGCATGAGCCGAAGGGCACAAGCGCTGCTGGCGGGAGCCGGCGAATCAGGACCGGTGCGCTGCTGGTACGTTCTTCGCGTTTCGGTTGGTCATGAAAATGCTGTGGATGAAGCTCTGCGGAAACTCTTCGTGGAAACGTGGTTGCCGGTCGACAGCACACAGCCCAAGCGCCGCGGAGGTCGTTCCAAGGCCAAGCGGGAAGAACAGGACAACCCTGCTTTGCCCGGTTATCTGATGATCTACGTCTCGGACACCGACCGTGTTCTGATCGGCATCAAGGCAGTGGATGAGGTTGTCGACATCGTCGGCGGATGGATGCAGCCAAAGCCTGTTTCGGAAAGCGATATCAATGGCTTTCGTGCTTTCCTCAAGCTCTCAGAGCGTGAGCGCCGCAAGCTTGCAGCCGAGGAGATGAAGAGGCGCAAGCCTATAGCCGAAGGTGATCGAGTGACGGTGACCGATGGCGCATTGGCTGGTCGCAAAGGCACGGTATCGCGGGAGGCTAATGACGCCTCCCTCTGGGTCGACATAATGCTGTTCGGCGGCACCGTGTCGGCGATGATCCCCCTTGCGAATCTCAGCAAGACAGAATAGCGAGTCCGTCCTAGGACGATCCGAACCGTGAAGCACATTCGCTTCCGAGGCTGTGTTCGCACCCATCCCAGTGAGGATGAGGGAAGCGCCAGGCGGACCCAGGTGAAGCGAGCAGCTTCACCGCAATGGAAAAGATTCCAGACAATGAGCAGCAACACAGCGCCTTGGCGGCGCTGGTATAAGACCGCACGCTGGCAGCAGGTGCGGCAGCGCATCCTGCTTCGCGACATGTACACCTGCCGCAAGACAGGCGTGCTGCTGATCGGCAAGCACCCTGCCCCGAACAGCCCAGTCATCCACCACGACAAGGAACATCGTGGCGACGAGGTGCTGTTCTGGGATGAAGACAACCTGATAGCCGTGTCCAAGGAATGGCACGACAGCGAAGCGCAGAAGGCCGAGCAGGTCAGCCTGCAACATCGAGGCGTCTGGTACTGACCATCGCCGACCAACCGGGGGGGCGGGTCGAAAGTCCGGAAGCCCCTCCCCGCCGGACCCGCGTCCCCCACATTCGGAGATTTTTTTCTGATGGAGCCGAATTTTGACCTGTTCGGTCAGCCGGTTCGTGAGGGCTTCGGTAACCGCGGCCGTCCGCCGTATGAGCCGACCGAAAAAGATCGCAACAAAGTCAAGCTGTTGATGGCGCTGGGCTGGGTCAACATCCGGATCGCCAACGCTCTTGGCATCTCGCCGGCGACGTTGAAGCGGTATTTTAGAGCCGACATGAAAGAGCGCGACGCAATGCGCGATCGGCTCGATGCCAGGCGGTTTGAGATCGCCCTCGAGCAAGCCAATGCCGGCAACGTCACGGCCTTGCGTGAACTCGGCGCCATGATCGACCGCAACGACCGCATGACGATCGAGGCTTCCATGGGCAAGGGCAGCGACCAGCCGGCGGCATCGAAAGACAAGGTTGGCAAGAAGATGATCGACGAGCAGCGCGCCCATGCCGCAGACGCCGATCTGATGGCCGAGCTCGAAAGCGAAGCAGCCGCGCAAAATGCTCGCCATTGAGGCGTTGCCGCGGTTCGCCTGTCCAGATTGGTGGGAGCGTATCAAGGCCGGACAGACGCCAATGGCCGATGTCCCGCTCAACCAGGAGAAGGCGGCCAAGGCGCTGGCTTTCTTCAACAGGCTGAAGCTGCCAGACGTGCCCGGCAATCCGCCGCTGTCTGAGGCCTGTGGCGAATGGTTCCGCGATATCCTGTGCGCCTTCCTGGCGAGCGAGGATCCGGACACCAAGCAGCGCCTGGTCTGGGAACTGCTTTGCATGGTTCCCAAGAAGAATTCGAAGACGACCTATGTCGCCGCCCTCGGCCTGACCGCGCTGTTCATGGAGGAAGCGCCGAACCGACAGATGCTGATCGTCGCGCCCAGCCAGAACATCTCGGAACGGTGTTTCGACCAGGCGCAGGGCATGATCAGGCTCGATCCTCGGCTCGATGCCATCTTCAAGGTGCAGGATCACCTGAAATGCATCGAGCGCCGCAAGACCGGCACGAAGCTCGACGTCAAATCCTTCGACACCTCGATCGTCACCGGCGAAATACCGATCCTGACGATCATCGACGAGGTGCACGAGCTGGGCAAGAAAGCGAAGGCCGCGGCGGTCATGCAGCAGATCAGGGGCGGCGGCATCACCATGCAGGGTGGCCAACTGCTGATGATCACGACACAGTCGGACGAACAGCCGGCCGGTATCTGGAAGACGGAACTCGACAAGGCGCGCAAGATACGCGACGGCAGGGGCGGCCAGGCGCCGATCATGCTGCCGGTCCTATACGAGTTTCCTCCCGAGCAGCAGCGCGACCAGACGTTCTGGCGCGATCGCAAACACTGGAAATACCTGCTGCCGAACATCGGCCGCTCGATCAGCCCGCAGCGCCTGATCGAGGACTACGAGAACAACGGCTCGGCGACAGCCGAGACGGAACAGATCTGGGCCAGCCAGCATCTCAATATCGAGATCGGCGTCGGCATCGCCGGCGACGGCTGGCGCGGTGCCGAATATTGGGAAGAATGCGCCGACGAGACGCTGACGCTGGAAGAGCTGATTCGGCGCTCTGAAGTGGCCGTGGTCGGCGCCGATGGCGGCGGTCTCGACGATCTGTTCGGCGTCTGCGTCATCGGTCGCGAGAAGGTGACGCGACGCTGGCTGGTCTGGACCCATGCATTCGCGCATCCGAAGGTGCTTGAAATCCGTAAGGAGATTGCGCCGCGGCTGCTCGGCTTCGTCGAGGAAGGCTCGCTCACGCTGTGCGAGGTTTCGGCCTATGTGGCGAAAATCGCGGCGATTGCCGAACGACTGCTCGATGCCGGCCTGCTGCCTGAAAAGAACGCGGTCGGCTTCGATCCTAACAACATCGCCGCCTTCGTCGACGCGCTGGCCTTGAAGGAAATCACAGGGCTGATGCTGCACCGGCTGCGCCAGGGTCCGGCATTGTCTCCGGCCTTGTGGGGCCTGGAGCACAAGTTGAGCGACAATTCGATTAGCCATGACGGCTCGGCCATGATGGCCTGGTCGGTCGGAAATGTGAAAATCGAAGTCAAGGGCAACGGCAACATGGCAACCAAACAGGCTGCCGGCCGGACCAAGATCGATCCCGTCATCGCCATGCTTTGCGCGGCGATCCTGATGAGCTGGAACCCGGAGGCAAAGCCACGTGTCGATCTTGCTTCATGGCTCTCACAACCGGCCGCGGTGATGTAGATGGCGATCTGGAAATGGCTCACCGGCCGGTTGAACGTCACCTCCGATCTGGACAAGTGGCGTATGATGTGGGGCTTCGACCACGATTCCGGCCAGAACGTGACGCCGGACAGCGCCATGAAGCTGTCGACATGGTGGGCGGCGAAGCGGCTGATCTCGGAGACGATTTCCACCTTGCCCGCCGGCGTCTTCGCGACAGCATCGAATGATCAGCGCACGGCGCGAAAGGACCATCGGCTCTACGAGATCCTTCAGATCACGCCGAATGCCGATCAGACGGCGGTGGAGTTCTGGGAAGGGCGTATCGCCCCGCTTTGCGACTTCGGCAATTCGTATGCCGAGAAAAAATTCATCGGTGACAGGCTGGTGGCCCTGCAGCCGATGAAGGCCGAAAACACCACACCGCTGCGCGATTCGTCGGACCGGCTGTTCTATAGGTTCAATGACCGCGGCAAGAACGAAGACCTGCCGAAAGACAAGGTCTTCCACATCAAGGGATTCGCACCCAACGACGAGGACGAGGGGCTTTCGCCCGTCGCCTATGCCGCTCGTTCGCTTGGCGCAGCCATCTCGGCGGAACGGGCGTCCGCCCGGCTGTTTTCCAAGGGCCTTCGCAACAGCGGGTTCTGGAAGCCGCCGGTCACGATGGACAAGGATCAACGCCAGCAGTTCATGGACAATTACGTCAAGCCTTTCGAGGGCCACGAAGGCCAGGGCTCGGGCATCATCATGCCGCCGGGCTTCGATTGGCAGTCGCTCAACATCACGCCTCGCGATGCCGAACTGATCATGGCGCGCGGCTTCTCCGTGGAAGATGTCTGCCGCTGGATGGGTGTGCCGCCAATTCTCGTCGGCCATGCCTCGGAAGGCCAGACGATGTGGGGTTCCGGCGTCGAACAGATCATCCTCGGCTGGCTGATCCTTGGTCTGCGGGCCTACCTAAAGCGCATCGAATCAGCCGTAAACACGCGCCTGGTCACGCCGACCGACAGGGCCGCCGGCATCTATTTCGAATTCAACTTCGAGGGGCTCCTCCGCGCCGACAGCGCCGGCCGTGCCGCGCTGATGTCGTCGCTGGCGCAGAACGGACTGCGCACCCGGGACGAGTTGCGAAAGCTCGACAATCTGGCGCCCAAGCCGGGCGGCGACGTTCTCACCGTCCAGTCCGCCCTGGTGCCTCTTGACCAGATCGGAAAGCAGCAAAGTGACGCGAACTCGGTGCGCAATGCGCTGCGTGCCTGGCTGATCGAAGAGCGCGAGGAAAGGAAAGCGGCATGACCGTTCGTGACCTGCCGGCGATGCCGGCCATATCCATGCGCTCCGGTCTTGGATCTGAAATTTGCCCGTCGGCGCTTGGTCGCTGGCAGGCCGACATCCGTGCAGCATCCGACGATACCACCGAGAACACGATTTCGATCCTCGGCGTCATCGGCGCCGACTTCTTCGGCGATGGCGTTACGGCTCGCCGCATCGCCGGCGCGCTGCGCGCCATTGGCGATCGTGAGGTCGTGGTCAACATCAATTCGCCCGGCGGCGATTTCATGGAAGGCCTCGCCATCTACAACCTGCTGCGAGATCACAAGCAGAAGGTGACCGTCAAGGTTCTAGGCATGGCCGCATCGGCGGCCTCGATCATCAGTATGGCGGGCGACCGCATCGAGGTTCCCCGCGCCGGGTTCCTGATGATCCACAATACCTGGGTAATGGCGGTCGGCGATCGCAACGACTTGCATGACATTGCCGATGTCCTTCAATCCTTCGATAAGGCGTCCGCGGACGTCTACGCCGCCCGCTCTGGTATGGACGCCAAGGACATTGCCAAGATGATGGACAAGGAAACCTGGCTTGCCGGCTCTGACGCCGTCGACAAGGGATTTGCCGATGCGTTCCTGCCGGCCGACCAGGTCGCCAAGGACGCCAAGGCCAGCCTTGAACTCGGCGCCAGCGCAGCCGCTCGCCGGGTCGAATTGGCACTTGCCAAGGCCGGCCTGCCACAGGCCGAACGCAAGCGCCTGATTTCCGAACTGAAGACCGGCACACGTGACGTTGCCGATGACACCACACGTGACGTTGGTGAAGCCGAAATGCGCCAGGCGATGAACGTCCTGTCGCGCATAGACATCAACCCCTAGGAGAAATCCAATGAATAAGACCTATACGCTCCTGGCGATTGCCGGGCTGCTCACCCTTGCCGTGATCGCCGTAGCCTTCGGCCTTGGACCGGACATCCTGACCACACATCATTCGAGCGGCTTGCTGATCGCCGAGGGTGCGGCGGCAGTATCGGCGCAGGACTTCAAGGCCCTCACCGACAAACTCGCGGAGGTCACCACCAAGTTCAACCAGAAGTCGGACGAATTGTCCAAAAAGGCCGAAGAGGCCCTGGCCGAGGTCAAGAACAAGGGCGAACTTCTGACCGCCACCAAGTCCGATGTCGACAAGCTTCTTATCGAGCAGACGTCTCTCAAGGGAGCCTTGAACGAAGCCCAGGCGCGCCTCACGGCGGCAGAGCAGGAAATCGTTCGCCGCCCGGGCGACAAGACGTCCGCTCACAAGACCATCGGCGCCCAGTTGGTCGCCGATCAGAAGACGAAGGATTTCGCCGCACAGGGGTCCTCGGCGCGCGGCAAGCACCGCTTCTCGGTCAATGCCGCAATCACCAGCGTCGACTATCCGGTCGGCGACAATCCCGGCATCGTCCAGCCGCAGATCCTGCCCGGCATTCAGGTGGCGCCCAAGCAGCGCTTGTTTGTGCGTGACCTGATCCCTGTCGGCCAGACCCAGAGCCCGGCTATTTTCTGGGTTCAGCAAACCGGCTTCACCAATGCGGCGCGTGTCGTGTCGGAAGGCACGAAGAAGCCGGAATCGACGATCGCCTACGACAGCAAGATGACGCCTGTCTCGACGATCGCCCACATCTTCAAGGCATCGAAGCAGATCCTGGCCGACTTCAAGCAGTTGCAGTCAGACGTCGACCGCGAAATGCGCTATGGCCTGAAATATGTCGAGGAAGAGGAAATCCTCTTCGGCGACGGTACTGGCGTCCATCTGCACGGCATCATCCCGCAGGCGGAGGCATTCGCGCCGGCGTTCACCGTGCCGCATCACAACCGGATCGACGACATCCGGCTGGCCATGCTGCAGGCGCAACTGGCGCGGCTGCCGGCAACCGGCATCGTGATGCATTTCATGGATTGGGCGGCAACCGAGCTGACCAAGGACGAAAACGGCCAGTACGTGTTCGCCAATCCGCTTCGCTTGGCCGGTTCGACGCTGTGGGGCCTCCCTGTCGTACCGACCGAGATTGCCGATTTCGAGGGCAATTTCCTCACCGGCGCCTTTGCCGGCGGCGCGCAGCTCTACGATCGCGAGGAGATGGGTGTCGAGATCGCGACCGAGAACAATGACGACTTCGAAAAGAACATGCTCACCATGCGCTGCGAAGAGCGCGTGGCTCTCGCCGTGTTCCGCCCCGAAGCCTTCATCTACGGCGGATTCACCTCGGCGACTTGATCGGGTCGGGCCAATCGATCCGGGCGGCGACAGACGCCGCCCGGCCATTCAAGGGAGATGAAGATGTCTGATGTTTCCGGTACCGCATTGCGGCCCTGGCTCGGCCAGGAGGGCCGTGTGAAAAAAGGCGCGCGGTTCGGCAAGGATGGCGATTTTCCGGCCATTGCCCACCGCCGCGCGAAGGTTCTCTACGAGGGTGGTCTTTTCCTCCCGGATGCGGAGGCGGCCGGCAAGGCATCCTCGCGCCCTTCTGGTTCCCGGACTGGCACCGGCAAACAGCCGTCATCGTCGCCAGCGGACCATCAGCATCCCAAGTCCCGCTCGAAATCGCCAGAGGTCGGGCAAGACTGATCGCCATCAACAATTCGTGGCAGTTGGCACCATGGGCCGACGTTCTTTATGCCCACGATCTGGCGTGGTGGAACGCCGCATCCGGTGCAAGCCAATTTGCCGGATTGAAGATCAGTCAGGATCCGGTGGCGGCGTCGCAGTGGGGTCTCCGCCGCGTGGCTCTTGAACGAGGCTCTGACCGTTTGCAACTGGATCGGCCAGGGACCATCGGGTCCGGTGGCAACAGCGGATTTCAGGCATTGAACCTGGCCGTCCAGTTCGGTGCGCGCAAGGTGATCCTGGTCGGCTACGACATGCGCATCGATCTGGGCGTGCATTGGCATGGAAAACATCCGCGCCTGATGAACAATCCGTCGACCAAGAATGTCGAACGCTGGCGCCGGTGCCTCGACAATGCGGCCGAGATGCTCGCGCACCTTGGCATAGCGGTGATCAACTGCAGCCCTGTTTCCACCCTTTCACGGTTTCCGAAGATGAGCCTCGAGGAGGCGCTTGCATGTTGATGCGGCTTTCACAGCCTGACGGCCTTTTCGTCTCAGTCGACGACGTGAAGGCACATGTCATCGTCGATACGACTGACGATGACGAACTGATCAAGGCCTACATCCGCGCTGCAACACGCCTTGCCGAGGATCGCATGGGCAGGATCCTGCTGCCAACGGAGTTCGAGTACCGCGTCGATAGATGGTGTGGGCCGATTGCCATTCCCGCTGCGCCGATTCGCGACGTGACTGAAGTCTTCTATCTCGATGAAAACCATGTCGAGCAGACGCTTGCGCCGGGCGACTGGTATTATGTCGTCACAGCCGAAGGCGCGACCCTCCGTTTCACCGATGCCTTTTCGTCACCGGCCCTGTCGAACCGCCCGCAGGCCGTGCGCTTGCGCTTCATGGCCGGCTTTGACGATCCTGACGTAACTGGTTCCGGCGACGATCCCGATCTCAAGCAGGACCCGGTGGATCGGCTCATCGTCATGATCCTGGTCGCCAATTGGTATCAATCGCGCGAGCCGGTTGCGATCGGCGCTGTCGTCGCGGAAATCCCATTTTCGGCGAACAGCCTGATCGAGATGCGGAAAATATACCGATGATGCCCCTCCTCGTCCGCGGCATGCACGGTCTGGGTGACAATCTCCACCAGCGCGCCGTGATCCGGCAATTGATGCGCGGCCATGAAGTCTATCTCGAAAGCTCGTGGGTCGCGCCATATCACGACCTGATCGCCGATGGGCTGAAAGTCATCCACAAGGCGACGGTGTTGCGCACGCAGGCCAAGAACGCCAGCCGCGAAGCCGGAAGATTCCATCGCGGCGGGTTGCCGCGCTTCCGCCGTGCCGTGCAGGTCAGCTATTCGCCTGACCAGGTCCGCTCGCAGGGGTCTGTTCTGGCAGCGATGTGCCGGGTGACCGGAACGGACTATGCGACGGCGGATTTTCGGCTGCCGATTCCAGATGCTTGGATGAAGCAGGTTCGTCAGCTGCTCGACACATGGCGGCCGCAAAAACCGATCCTCATCTATCGCCCATTGAACGAGCGCACCGAGTGGAGCGGTTGCCAGGCACGCAATCCCGATCACGATGCCTATCGCGACCTGCTCGCAACGATTCGCGACGACTTCTTCGTCGTGTCGGTCGCCGACCTGGTGTCGGGTAAGGAATGGATGGCCGGCCACCCGATCAAGGCCGACGTCGAATTCCACCGTGGTGAGTTGGACTTCGAAACCATCGCCGCCCTGACCTCGGTCGCCGCGCTCGTCGTCACCTCGCCGGGCTTTGCGGCGATCCTCGCGCAGGCGGTCGGAACGCCGGCCACCGTCATCTTCGGCGGCTACGAGAACTCTTCATCCTTTGCCGGCGGGGCCCGATATTCGCCTTACCTCGGCATCGATCCGATCAACCCCTGTCAGTGTTTCAGCCACAGCCATGCTTGCCAGAAAACCATCGACATTCCAGCCGCAACGACCCGTCTACGAGCCTTCGCTGCTCAAGCTGCCGGCCGTTCCGCAGGCTGACCTTGACGTCCATCCGATCGACTGGAGCGGGCTAAACGCCCGTTTCATGAACCCCGGCGAACTAGAGGTGCTCGTAGCGCTCGCGCGATCGGTTGCGCCCAAGGTCGCCATCGAGTTCGGCGTGAATGAAGGGCGCACTGCCAAGGCATTGCTGCGCAACGTTGTGACGATCGAGCGCTATGTCGGCATCGACGTGCCGCAAGGCTACGTCACCGACAAGATTGTGCAGCGGCGTGAGGTTCCACAGCAGCCGGCGCACCTGGCGTTGGACGATTCGCGCTTCCGGCTCCTGATCGCGCGCCATGGTTCGCACGATCTCCTGATCGACGATCTTCCGGAATGCGACTTCGCCTTCATCGACGGCGATCATGGCGCGAGGGGCGTCATGCAGGATCAGTTCCTTGCGCTTAACCGTGTCCGCAAGGGCGGGATGATCGTTTATCACGATTACCATGCTCGCGGGACGGTCGACGTGCAGGCTGTGCTTGAGGAACTCCATAAAAGCGGACGGCGACTAATCCAGCATGTCGAGGGGACGTGGCTGGCTTTCATGAGGGTCTGACCATGTGGGTTCGCTTCACTGGTGACTTCGACTGGAAGCCAACGCCGGCCGTGACAATCGCCTATCGTGATGGGATGTCGGTTTCTGTCACTACACGATGCGGAGCTGCGGCGATCGATGCCGGCAAAGCTGTGCGGCTACGCAAGCGCGGTAAGTTCTCTGATCCAGAGGTGTCAGATGAAAACGACAACCGGCCAGCTTAGGGAAAACATCGCATTCGACAGCCGCGGCCCGTACTCCGGTCCGGATGACGGCAATACCGAAGGACCGTTCGAAGAGCGATTCATCGTGTCTGCCCGGCGTCAATATCTTCGCGGCACTGAGACGGTTATGGCGGCGCGTCTGGAAGGACGCCAGCCTGTCCTGCTCACGGTCAGGGCCAACTCGTTGAGCAAGCAAATCACCACAGACTGGCAAGCCAGGGATGTGCGATCCGGTGCTTGGGTCGGCACTAAGTGGACGGGCATCACCTACGCCATCAAGGCGATCAATCCGACTGAGGATCGCGCATGGATCGACATCTTGGTGGAGAGCGGGGTGGCGTCATGACCTCAATCCTCCGGCTCGCCAAGTTGCAGCGCAAATTGACAGCATTACCTAAAGTCGCCCGCGACATGATCCGTGCGGCGATGGAGAAACAGGCCGACATCATCGTCGCCATGATGAAATCGCTGGTGCCTGTCGACCGCGGCGAACTGCGCGATAGCATCGGCTGGACCTGGGGCAAGGCACCGAAGGGCAGCTACGTCGTCGCGGTGGTCAAAGCATCACTAGGCGGAGATCTGACGCTGACGATCTTCGCCGGCAACGAGGTTGCCTATTACGCCCGGTGGCAGGAGCACGGAACGCAGGAGATGCCGGCGCAGCCGTATTTCTTCGTTTCGTGGCGGGCAAACAAGAAAGGATCGTCTCGGGCGATCCGCGCGGCAGTGAATAAGGCAGCAAAGCAGGTGGCGGCATCATGATTGACGCTTCCTACGAATTGCAGATCGCCATTGTTGCTAGGCTGAAAGGCTTCGCCGACTTGGTCTCGCTGATCGCTGATCGCGTCTATGACGAGGTGCCGCGCGACAAGGCAACAAAACAAGTCACGGCTGATTTCCCATACGTCGCCTTCGATGGCGATCAGGTGCTGCCGAACGATTTCGACTGCATACCGGGATCCGAAATCTACTTCGATATGAGCGCCTGGTCGCGCGCGGTCGGATCGGCCGAGGTCAAGAAAATCGCCAACGCGGTCAGGCTGGCGCTGCACGAGTACGAACTACCGCTGACCGAAAATGCGCTGCTGTCGTTCGAATTGTACAAGCGCGACGTCGTCCGAGATCCGGACGGCAAAACCAGCCGCGCTCGGCTCACGTTCCGGGCCGTTGTCGAGCACGACTAGCCCAGCCTCACCTCACCCCTGAGAAACCCGCTCCGGCGGGCGCTATTGCTGCCATCAAAGGAGACATCAAATGGCTGACGCAACCACCCTCAAAGGCGGCAAGTTCCGAGTTCTTCTCGGTGACGGCGCCTCCCCGATCGTCTACACCGCGCCGTGCGGCTTTCTTTCCAAGTCGATGACGCTGACCAAGGCTCTGGAGGAATTCAGCCTCCCGGATTGTGTCGACCCCGACAAGGTGGCTTGGCTCGGACGCGACGCCACCAGCCTATCGGTGACGATCAGTGGCGAAGGCATTCTCGCCAACGAATCCGTTGAGACGTGGCTCGATGCCTGGGAGAACCCCGACAGCATCCCGGTGAAAGTGGAGATGGAATTCCCTGCGAAAACCATCACGTGGACCGGTTTCATGCATGTCGGAACCGTGACCATGGGTAACCCGTCCAAGAACGGTCGGGTGACCAACAACGTCGAGATGTCGAGCGACGGTGAGCTGGTTCGCGTGGTGACCCCGTAAATGAGCCGCGACGCCAGGGTGACGCTGGACTTCGCGGATGGGACCTATCCCTTCCGCGTCGGCTGGGGCGAATTCGCCGAGCTTCAGGAAAAGACCGATGCCGGTCCGTTCGTGGTGCTCGGTCGTCTCATGGATCGAACCTGCAGAACCACCGACATTTCGAACGTGATACGGCTGGGTCTGATTGGCGGCGGCATGGAGCCAGCGAAGGCTCTGACGCTGGTTCGATCCTATGTCGAGGACCGCCCGCCGGCGGAAAACCTGCCGATCGCGCAGGCCATATTGATGGCGGCGTGCATGGGCGCTCCCGACGAGGCAGGCGAGCCTAAAAAAAAAAGCCAAGAGGATGAGGGCGTCACCCTAGACGATCTGCCAAACGGGAAGGTCCGCTTTGAAGTCCTATACGGCTACGGCCAAGTCATGGGCTATTCACCGCAACAGGTGAACGGCATGAGCATCTGGCAATTCCATGCGGTCGTCGAGGGCTTCCGGAAGTCGCAATCAGGGTCAGACAGGCAGCTTTCCGAGGCCGACAAGGACGCGTTGTGGGACTGGCTGACCGCGGACGCCGCACCTATCATCGGGCTTCAGCCGAAGGTGCCGTTCAACCCAGTGGCGCTGTTGCCGGTCGAGCGGCTATTTTCCGTCGCCTAATGCCTCAAGGTCAGCTTTGTCTTCAAGCAAAAGGTTCTCGCAATCCTTTAGATTGATGGACGCGTCGAGCGTGACCTTTCCGGCCTGGAGGTCGCGATCGAGGTTGGTGACATCGCGAACCGTGAACCGGCCACTTGGTCCATATAGGTCCAGCAGTTGGACTTGGCGGAGGGCCATATTTTTCGCTGTCCTATACGTGCTCCCGTGTCCACGGCAAGCGTAGTGCAGCTTCATCGAGTGAAGGTAAGCGCCCATCCATCGGTCAGCCTGCTGCGGCGTCAGCGTTGATGTCAGACCGGCAATCACGAGCAAGGTAGAAAACATGCGATCCTCCCAAGAAGCTGGCCACTTCTATGCCAGCAACTGACCTCGAAAAGCTGGTTGTCCAGCTTTCGGCCGATTTCAAGGCCTTCGAAAAGGGCCTCGCCCGCGCGAACGGGATCAGCAATTCGCAATTTAATGCTATCGAACGGCGCGCCCGTCAATTTGACAGCCGTCTGAACAGCATCGGGAAGAGCGCTGCCCAAGGTCTTCTGGCGCCGCTGTCCGGCATCGGCACTGCACTTGGCGTTAGGGAGATTGCTCAATATGCGGACGCATGGACGGCGGCAGGGAACAAGATCCGCGCCGCAGCAACATCGGCTGGCGTCTCGGCACGATCGCTCAATGAACTGAAGGCCGGGGCCAACGACGCGCGCACCGATCTCGAGACTTACGTCGACCTTTACGCGAAGCTTATCCGCTCGGCGTCTGGTGTTGCCAAGTCAGAGCAGGAGATCGCCGATGTCACGAACATCGTGTCCAAGGCCTTCAAGGCTGGTGGAGCGTCGGCGAACGAGCAAGCGGCCGGCATTCTACAGCTTGGTCAGGCGCTGGGTTCCGGCGTTCTGCAGGGTGACGAGCTGCGGTCTCTGCGTGAGAACGCACCGATCTTAGCGCAAGCGATTGCCACAGAGTTCAAGACGACAGTCGGCGGGCTGAAGGCTCTTGGCGCGGAAGGTAAGATCACTTCGGACCGGATTTTCCATGCGATCCTAGCTGCACAGAAGCCGATCGAGGCGCAGTTCAAGGTCACGAACGCGACGATCGCCGACGCCATCGGCCAGGTGAACAATGAATTCCTAGCCTATATCGGAAACGCGGATGCTTCCGCCGGCGCCAGCCGAGACCTTGTTGCCGCGCTTCAATATCTCGCCACAAACTTCAAGGGCGTTGCCGACGTCGTTGTCGAGCTCGCGACAATCATTATTGGAGCTTTGACGGGTCGCGCGATCCTCGGGATGGTGGCTGGGCTTGGCAACGCGGTCGTTGCCTTGGGAGCCTTCCTCACCGCCATGCGCGCCGGAACACTCGTTGCAGGCACATTCACGGCCGCTCTCGGCCCCCTTGGTCTCGTTGCCGGCGCCGCCGCCGCTGCGCTGTTCCTACTTTATGAAAGCCAGGGCAGCGCAAAAGGCTCGGCCTCAAACCTAAATGACGCGATCGCCACCAATGAGAGAGCGCTGAAGGGCGCGACCGACGCGACCTATGACCAGATCACTGCATTGCGGCAACTGATAGCCACCCAGGCGGAAGCCGCCCATGCTTCGGAGCAGGCGGCGCAGGCAGACTTTGACGCCGCCGTTCAAAGGAACAATACGTTCAAGCAGTACACGGGCATGGAGTTCACACCGTTCAAATACGACATCGCTGACGCCGAACAACGCCTTAATGTCTTCGGCGCTGCTGCCGACAAGCTTGACGCCCAGGTTGCCAAAATAAACAAGATCGCGGCCGGCAAGCCCAACGGCTTCGGAAACGGAAGCGGCGCCACGCCGACGCCGACGAAAGGCAGCACCCGCAAAACAGCAGACGACCGTTTCGACGAAGACATTCAGTCCGTGAAGGACCGAACCGCCGCACTGCTTGAAGAACAGAGCGCTCTAGGTCTCACGTTCAAAGAACAGGAAAAGCGCAAAGTCGCGTTGGACCTCGAACAAGAGGCCCTGAAGCAGGTCCGTGAGGAGGCTCGCCGCAAGGGAGACCAGGACTGGCAAAATGCGAAATTGTCGCCTAGCCAAATCAAGGCGATTGACGACGTCTCCGAAGCCTATGCTGACCAAGCCGATAAACTCCGCAAGGCGCAGGAAGCTCAAGACCTACAGAGGGACGTTCTAAAGGGAGTGTTCGGCGATCTGCGCTCGGCGCTCGATGACGGAAAGCTCGGTTGGGACGATCTGGCCAATGTTGCCCTAAATGCCTTGGACAAGATCATCGACAAGATCGAGGAAGATTTGATTGATGCAATCCTGCAGGCGAACAGCGCCAGCGGCGGCAGCGGCGGCTTGCTCGGCGGCCTTCTGGGCGCCATCGGCCTTGGTGGCGGCGGGGGAAGTGATCCTGGCATCATCTCCGCCCTCGGTCTTCGAGCCAAGGGAGGGCCGGTTACCGCTGGGAAGCCCTACATCGTTGGAGAGAAGCGACCTGAGCTGTTTGTGCCCCACCAGTCGGGCACCATCCTTCCAAGCGTTCCGAAGCTGCCGTCGATTGCTGGCGCAGGCGTCAGCCAAGCAATCAGTCTTAGCTTTGCGCCTGTCATCCAGATGCAGGACGGCGGTCAGGGCGATTCGGGCGAGCAGGTGACGGCCGCGCTGAAGAAATTCGAAAAGGAATTCACCCCGCGTGTGGTGAAGGCCATCCGTGAGGCCAAGACGACGGGGCTGATGCGATGACGGCGATTGCCCTGCCCGCCGTCGGCTTCCAGCATGCCTATCCGCAGCTGGTGGAATCGGTCTCGGTTTCGCGCTCCGGCACGCGCGCCATGGCGTTCGTCGAGTATGCCGACAGCTACTGGACCATCCAGATGCGCACCAAGCCGCTGAAGGCTTCGGAACGGCTCCTGGTCGAAGCGTTCAAGGATGCCAGCCGCGGCGGCTTGCAAACGGTGCTCTACACGCCCAAGCACATGTGCATCCCGCGTGCCTATTGGGGCAATGCCGGTGCCGCCGCGCTGGCCAATCCCGGCGCCCTGGCCTCGATCACCGGCAACTCGCTGCTCATCAACAGCGTCGAAAATGGCCTGACGCTCGGCGCCGGCGATCTGATCTCGGCGACGACAGGCGACTACAATGCGCTGTTTCGCGTCCAGACCGGCGGCGTCGCCGCTGGCAACGCGATCACCGTCACCGTCGAGCCGGCCGTGCCGGCCTACATCACGGCCGGCGCCGTCATCACGTTCAAGAACCCGGTCGCCAACATGCGCGTCATGCCGGGGTCGTTCTCGATCCCCGACGAGCCGAAGCCGGTTGCGACCTTTACCCTTGTCGAGATCCCGAAATGAGCTTTCCGACCCGCCTGCAGACCGTCCTGTCCGAAGGCAGAGCCGTCATCCGCTCGGGCATCAAGATCGCCTGCACGACCGGCACGTACGGCTTCTGGAACGGCAAGGGCAACATCATCGTCGACGGCCTGGTCTACTGGCCGAATTCGCTGATCAGCGTCTCCGAGCCAGTCTATGGCCTCGGCACTGCCGCATCGACCTTCACTGTCGAACTGGTCGCCAAGCGCGATTCCGGCCTGACGCCCGACAAGCTGCTGCTGATCGAGGATGAAGGCTACAAGGATGCGCCGGTGACGGTGTTCGACTTCTACTTCGATCCCGATGACCGCTCGTTTTTGCATGCAGAGCCCGGCGCTTACGGCTTCATCGATACGGTCGACCATTCCCGTGACAATGGCGAAAAGAAGCTGATTGCCAATGTGCGCTCCGGCGCCATCGCCAACCATCGCGACGGCTATCGCACCGCCAGCCATCAGGATCAGCAGCTCGTTTCGCCCGGCGACCGCATCTTCGAATTTGCCAGCACCGTGCGGCACGAGTTCTTCGACATCACCTTCGACTGAGGCAATCCTGATCATGCTCAAGCTCACCCGGTTGCCCGACTGGGACCGCCGCCTTGCGCGTCTGGTCAACCAGCACAAGTCGACACCCGGCGTGTGGGGCGTGTCCGACTGCCTGCTGACCGTCGCCGATGCCGTCGAGGCGATCACCGGCACAGATCCTGCCGCCGACATCCGTGGCAAATACAAGACCGAAGCCGGCGCTGCGAGGATCCTGCGCAAGCGCGGCTTCGGCGATGTCGAGATGGCGTTGGCCAGCCTGTTCCCGCCCGTCGGCCGGCTGATGGCGCAGCGCGGCGATATCGGCGTTGTCGAGCGCAACGGCGTGCTCTGCGCAGGCTTCATCACCGATCTCGGCTTTGCGGTGAAAACAGAGTCCGGTCTGTCTTTCGTCTCGCAGATGACCATCAAATCCGCATTCAAGGTCGGCTGACAGCATGCCGTTCCTGATCCCGATCATCGCGCCGCTTGCCAGCGCGGTCGGCCTTGGCGGCTTCGCTTCCTGGCTCGGCGGCTCGACCATCCTTGCCGGCCTCGCCCGCTTCGGCATCGGTCTTGCGGCGAAGTATGCCCTCGGCGCGATCTTCGGCCAACAGGAACCGCAGGCGCAGGCCGTCCAGCTCGATACGGTCTATGGCGAGGATCTTGCGCGCACGGTCGGCCTCGGCGTCTATGGCACCGCCGGCCAGAAGCTTTACCGCAATGCCTATGGCTCGGGAAACCGGTCCATTCAAGACGTCTACAAGCTTTCCGACTTCCGCATCACCGGCGTCACCCGCGTGCGTGCCGAAGGCGAATGGCGCTCGCTCGGCGGCGTCGAGGATCCGGTCAAGGGTTTCCGCGTCCAGGGCATAGACGGGGAAATCTGGGTCAAGGTCTATCTCGGCACCATGGATCAGGTGGCCGATGCCGGCCTGATCGACCAGGCCAATCCGCCCGGCCGCTGGAGCGAGGATCATCGTGGCGCCGGCATCGCCTATGCCGTCGTCACCATGCAGCTCGACCGCGAAAAGATGCAGCAGCCGTGGGAGGCCTTTTTCGAGGTGCAGGGCGCCCCGCTCTACGATTGGCGCAAGGACAGCACCGTTGGCGGCGGTGGCGCCCATCGCTGGAATGACCAGGACACATGGGAGTTTTCCGAAAACCCGGTGCTGATGGTTTACGGACTGGAGCGCGGCTTCTTCAACGGCACGGAAATGATGGTCGGCAAGGGCGTGCCGGCCGGGCGCCTGCCGCTCGGCGACTGGACGCTAGCCGCCAATGTCTGCGACGAAAGCATCGGCCTGCTGAAGCGCTATTCCGCCGGCGTCATCGCCGCGGCAGGATCCGGCGTGACCCACGACCAGAACATCCAGCCGCTGTTCGAGGCCTGCGCGGCGACGTGGATCGAGGACGCCTCCGGCGAGTTCCCGATCGTCGGTGCCGCGCAATCGACGGTGCTCACCTTCACCGACGACGACATCATGGTCGACGAGACCTTCCGTTTCTCGACCAAGCGCACCAAGTCGGAACTGATCAACACGCTGGCCGGCACGTTTCGCGATCCTGACGCCTTCTTCGAGCAGACGCCGTTCGCGGTGCGGATCGACGAGGTCGCTCTTGCCGAGGATGGCGAGCGCCTGGCAGTGGCCATACCATACGGCGGGGTCAACAAGGCGGAGGTCGCCGACCGGCTGGCCGACATCGCCTTCAAGGCCAGCCGGTTCCAGGGCAATGGCGATATCGTCATCCATCCAATGTTCCTCGCCGATGCCAAGGTCGGGCGCTGGTGCGAATGGGATTCGGCGGAGTTCGGCACCCGCAAATTCCAGATGCTGGAAAAGACGCTGGGGCCGCTCGGCGACAAGGGTGCGCGCAACATCCACCTGAAGCTGCAGGAAGTCGGCGACGAGATCTTCGACGGCACCGATTACACGACCGTGCCGCCGGTGCCGGAGCTTCCCGGCCCGCCCGACTATCAGACCGAAGCCGCCAATTTCCTCGCCTTCGGCGTAGCGCAGCAGGTCGCCGGTTCGGCGGAGAAAATCCCCGGCCTGCGCTTCACCTGGAATGCGTTCACCGACATCACCGTCGTGTCGATCGACATCGAATACCGGCCGCAGGGTCAGACCGACAGCATCGTCAAGCGCGCCAATGTGCCCGACCAGGTGCTGATCACCAGCGATGGCGTTCTGGCGGCGACAACCTACGAATACCGCCATCGCATCATCACGCGCCCGGTGCGCACGACGTTCTTCACCGATTGGGCAACCGTCGACACGCCGGCGGCCACGGTACCGGCCGTGTCGGTCGGCCTCGGTCAGGTGCAGGAAGACATCTACGATCTCTTCGCCACGCTTGTCGCCGATACGCGCGTCGCCATCATAGAGCGCATCAATCAGTTGGCCGCCGCCGCGGTAGATGCCGCTGGTCGCGTTGCCAAGGACAACTCGGTTGCCGTTCGCTTCCGCAATGCCACCGCCGCGGCGCAGCAGCTGCTCGAGGCGTCGATCACTGAGATCGACGATGAGCTTGTGGCGCTGGCAGCAGCCACAACGGCCGTCGAAGCATCGGTCGGCCTAATTTCGGCGGATGGGCTGTTCCAGCTCATTGCCACCGCCGGAAGCGGTGACGTGACCTCCCGCCTCATAGCGCAGGTACGCGCGACCAACGGCGACGTCTGGGTCGATGCCGGCTATGTCATGGAAGCCGGCTTTACCGGCGGCAATCCTTTGGCGCCGTTCTCGCGCTTTGTCATCAAGGCTGATCAGTTCGTCGTCACTGACGGAACCAACGACGGCACGCCCCTGGTGTTCGCAAGCGGCGAATTGAAGCTGCAGGTCGCGCGGATCGGCACGGCCATCGTGGAAGAGCTGCAATCCGCCAACGGCAAGCTGGTGATCACCGGCAACGGCACAGAAGCCAAGATCGAACTGTTCGCATGAGCACGCGCGGCTTCATCGGGCTCGACGGCAGCGGCGTGCCGATGGTCAAGATCATGGCCGATGCGTCCTACGATCCTTTGTCGACGCCGGACACGGATTGGGAAAAGCACCGCTTCAATTCGCGCAACACCGAATACAGCTACATCGACGACATCATCATCTGGCCGCGCACGGTCACGACTTACTATCCGGCCGGCTGCAACTCGTCGAACTATGTTCTCAAATGCGAGAGCGGCGGCTTCGTCTTCTGCCACGCGGCGCGGGCAATCGCCTATTACGGCTTCCTGCCGATCATCGAGCATCGCTACATCGATCCGACGAACAACAAGGCCAGGATCTATCGCGACGACACGTTGACCAACGGCAATCCCAATTCGATGGCCAAGGTCAAGCAAAACAGCGGCATTCGGACAACCTCGGCCTATGACAATCTGAACAACCATCCCGACGAGATGGTTTCGCAATTTGGCGCTGTGGCCAGTCCGTATTGCGCCATGTCGATCGTCACCCGCTTTCCCTGCGACCGGGACTATACCGCCCTGTCGACACCGCCCATCGTCGGCAACTGCTTCTTTGTGGTCGACGAGAAGCGCGGCTACGCGCGCATCTCTCGCGGCGCGGTCGATGCCAGGACGGCGATTGCCTCACAGTGCATCGTCCATGAGAATCAAAGACCCCTGACGATCGTCGCCACGGGATCGACGACGTTGACCGCTGGACAGACGCAGGTGATCGCCCTCGGCGTCGACGTGCCGGATGGTTCGATCCCCTATATTATCGGGGCGGCGGCCGGCAACATGGCGTCTTTCTCCTCACCCTCGAGCGCCTTTCTTGTCGATGCCTCGATTTCCGGAAACAACCTGACGATCGTCAACGGAAACGCCGTGTCGATCACGGTTTTCTACAATGTCATGGTCCAGAACCAGCAGGTGCCGACGACGGGCGGTTCCGGCAAGATCCTGTTCACCGATGAGGGCGAGATCAAGATGCTGCGCCCGGGCGCGGCCTCGCCACCGGTGCCGGCCGACATCCTGCTGTGGAGCGAATATCGTTATTGCCCGGTGGTCGCCTATGGGAAGGTGGCGGATATGCTGTTCTCAGGGACACCGGGCGTCTCGACACCGGCGCGAACCTACACGCTTGCGGTTCCGGCGCTGGACAATCCGCCCATCATCCTGACGGCTCTGCAGAAGGTCGGCGCCGACGCCAATTTCAACGACGGCGACATTCTGATCAACGCCAACTGGGCGTCCTCTGCATTCGGGGTAACGCTCCAGCTCACCAACTGGTGGGTCTACGACGCCGCCGCGCACACCATCACCTTCAGCGTCAACGACACGGCCGGCAGCGGCTGGGTGTTCCGCTACTTCGTCCTCGCTGTTCCCGACTAAAGGGCAAATCCAAATGGCATCAATCTATTCCACCGGCACGGTATCCGTGACGAACGGCAATGCAGTGGTCACCGGCACCGGTACCGCGTGGGCGCTCGGGCTTGTCGCAGGCGGCATGTTCACGCGCCTTGGCGTGGCCGTTCCGATCCTGTCCGTCACCGACGACACGCACCTGACGCTGGCCTACGCCTGGCCAGGCGCGACCGCTGCTGGGGCGGCCTACGCCATTGCGCTGGAGAATTCGAACGCCGCCGACATCGTCGACCTCAATCGCACGCTGTCGCGCGTGCTCGTGACGCTGTCGCTGGTCGGGGTTCACCCCAACGCCTCAGGCACGATCGCCGAGCGCGACGCCATTGTCCTGACGTCCGACGATGAAGGCTTCTTCTTCCTGCATGCCGAGATCGGCATCGCTTTCGCGTTCTACCGATGGTCCGGCACGGCATGGGAAGGGCCGTTCCCGGTAGCGGATGCGGCTGCGGGCGGTCCCGTCAGCAGCATCTCGCCCGGTACCGGAATCGCGATCGATAACACCAATCCCGCTATTCCCGTCGTCAAACTCGCCAACATGGCCAATGCCACCGTCAAGGGGCGCACGACTGCGGGCACGGGCGCGCCCGAAGACCTGTCCATGACGCAACTCGATCTGCTGCAAATCGCGGCCGGGAAAAAAAGAGAGAGGCTGACGGCAAGCCGAACTTACTTCGTCCGCACCGACGGATCGAACGGCAATACAGGCCTTGTGAACAATGCTGGTGGCGCATTCCTGACGCTGCAGAAAGCTATCGACGTCGTTAAGACTTTGGACCTAGGCGGCTTCGGCGTGACCATCCAAGTCGGCGCCGGGACCTATACCGCCGGCGTCAATGTAAACGCTCCGTTCGTCGGCGGTCTCGTAAGCGTCGTCGGCGACGCAATCACCCCTGCCAACGTGATAATTTCCACGACCTCCAGCAGTTGCATAACGGTGAGCGGGGGAGGCTCTGCGCTTTCGGTCTCGGGGTTGAAGCTCCAAACCACAACTTCCGGACAATGCCTGTGGGCAACCAACAAAGGCCAGATCACGGTTGATGGGAAAATGGATTTTGGAGCGTGCGCCGGCGGGCATATCCTTGCAGACAATGATGCGGCGGTAACGATCAACGCCAACTACAACATCACAGGATCGGCATCGAAGCACTGGTGGGCTGAAGCCTATGGCCTCGTGGCTTGCGTGGGCAAAACGATCACGATCACCGGCACACCAGCTTTCGGAACCCAGTTCGCGAATGCGTTCGGCGGCTTCATCAATGTGCCGGTAAACACGTTTTCAGGAAGCGCCACAGGGTCGAGATACAATGCTGCGTTGAATGGCACTATCAACACCAACAACGCCGGAACGAGCTATCTACCGGGCAGTGCCGCCGGCACAGGTACAAACCCCAGCGTCACACCATTTGGCCTATACAACTAGAGGCAGATATCCATGCTAACTGATCGCTTCTGGATCGTTGCCGACGACGAAAGCCGCTTCTGGTCGAGTGCTGCTGGGGCATATGTGAATTCTCTGCCCGAGGGCCTATTCCTATCAGCGGAAGATGCACTGTCATCTGGGTGCAGTGTGGCGGATCTCATAGCTGTCGTTCCCACGCGAATCGCCAGCGAAGGGGAATTGACAGACGTATTGGCCGGATTTGGGCTGCCTGGTCCCGTGGTTCGCGTCCCGGGCTCGGTCTCGGCTCGTCAGTTTAAGCTCCAGCTTCTTGCGTCCGGCCTCTTGGGCCAGGTCGAGGCATTCATCGCCGCGAAAGGGCCGGCCGTCCAAATCGCCTATGACAACAGTAATTCGTTCGTGAGAACAGAGCCGATGATGGCATCCGGCTTTGCCGCGCTTGGCTTCAATGATGAGCAGGTCGACGCGTTCTTCGTTGCGGCTGCGCAGATATAGTGTTTACTCAGCTGGCACCACAGACCCAGGGAGAGACGGGCTGGCTTGCTGACGTGGCTTTTGGCGCAGGATTGGCCGTTCGAGGCAGTAGTAGCTCACGGTGGCAACGGCGATGCAGAAAGCCATGCCTGCCAGGCAGCGAGTGCCATAATTCTCCGGGATTGAAGTCATTCGCAGCAATGACATGCCCTGCCCAAAGGCCCAGAGATGGAAGACATAGAGTCCGAAGGAAATCTGGCCAAGGTACGCGAGCGGGCGCCATTGTAGGACTGTACCAAGATTTTTGGCGTAGAGAGTCAGATGCAACAGTGATCCCGCGAACAGGCCAGCTGTTACAAAGGCAATTACTGAGCCTACGCTGGTATGAAGATCAGGAAGGGTCACCAGCCCGATAGCGCTGCAGGCGAAAGCCGTAGCGACCGTCCAGATAGGGAGCTTTTTCGTCACGCCCATTGCGATCAGAAGGCCAGCAATGGTCGATTCCGGCCTCAGCAACGGCGTCATGTAGATCGGCTGGATAGAGATCCCGCTCAGTGCAAATGCTGCACGGCCAACCAAGCAGATCGGTAGCGCGCAAAGCAACGCCATTAGAAACGCCCGCTTGCCGACCGCACGATAGACCAGAAATAACAGGGGCAGGATCAGGTAAATCTGGAACTCGTACGACAGGGACCAGAGATGCCCGGTGTTTGGGACGGACTTGGCGTGTTCCGGAAACCAGTAAATGAAATTTCCGACGAACGAGGCAAGGCCCAGGAGCCAGCCGTATGCGTCGGCGTTCGCCGACCCGTACAGGATCAACATGGCAATCGCGAACAGCATCATTAGGGGGTAGATGCGCAGAAGCCTTCGCGCGTAGAAAAGCGAGATGCTGATCCGTCCGGTTCTTGTTACCTCTTTTTCGAAGAGGCCGAAAAGCAGGAATGCCGACAGAGTGAAAAACACTTCCACGCCGATCCAGCCTTGCGCCTGAAGCATGCTGAGCGTCGGGTGGTCAGGTCCGGCCGAGAAGTGAAAAAAGAACACCATCGCAAATGCCAGAAAGCGTAAGCCGTCCAGCGTTGGATACTGCTGCGGTGCAGCATTTTGGTGCGAAGACATCTGTATTCCCCCGAGCGAAAGGGGCTTTTACATGCAACCAAAAGAAATCGCAATTCGGCAAGTTACGAAGGCTAGTTCGCCTTACGCAGCGCGTTGAGGATGATGTCGGCATCGTTCTGAGTGCCGCTCTTCATCACTTCCCACAATCCGTCGACATGAACGAGATGCCCGCCATCATAGGTTCTGATCTCGCCGGCGGCCTGCACCACGCTGTCTCGCATCGCCTGAGGTAGCTCCAGCCACGGCTTGGGCAGCGAAAACCAATCCCCTCGCGGTTCGTCGTATTTCATGCGCGGGCCTCCCGCCGCCGACCATAGTCAATCAACATCCGAAGGAAAACCCATGGACACTTCGTTCAAGGGCGCAGCGGTGCGCCTGCAAGACATAGACATTCCACGCATCGGTGCCGAGATCGGGGTTGGCGAGGACGAACTGCATGCCTTCATGGACGTCGAGGCGGCAGGATCCGGCTTCGATGCGGCCGGCCGGCCGAAGATGCTGTTCGAACCGCATGTCTTCTACCGGCTTCTCGGCAAGGGCATGAAACGGGATGCTGCGGTCAAGGCTGGGCTCGCCTATCCGAAATGGGGCATGAAGCCCTATCCCAAGGACAGTTACCCGCGCCTGGTCAAAGCGATGGCAATCGACGAGACGATCGCGTTGATGGCCGCTTCGTGGGGCTTGACCCAGATTCTCGGCGAGAACCATCGCGATGCCGGGTACACTTCACCGCAGGCGTTGGTGACGGCGTTCTTGGCATCCGAGGCCAACCACCTCGAGGCGACAGTGCGCCTCCTGGTCGCGTGGAAGATCGACGACGATCTGCGCGCGCATCGCTGGCCGGTCATCGCCAGGACTTGGAATGGTCCCGGCTACAAAAAAAATGCCTACGATACCAAGATGGCCGCCGCCTTTGCCAAATGGCAAAAGATCAGGGACACGCCATTCTCGCCAGCGGCGGACCCTGTTTCGGCTGAGCCGGTGTCGATCGCCGCGGTGGTGCCGGCCGTCGACAAGGCAACGGTTGAGCGCGTCCAGCAGCAGCTGAAGGATCTCGGTTATACAGAGGTCGGCGGCGTCGACGGCAAGGCCGGCGACTTCACCGCAGCCGCGATCCGCGCCTTCCGCTCTGACAATGGCCTGCCGGCGGGTGACGGCATCGACGACGAGCTGCTGCTGTCCCTGCAGAAGGCCAAGCCGCGGGCCATTCCCGCCGCGCGCGCGGATGCGCGGGCCGACGTCGTGCGTGACAAGGTGCCGGAGGTGAAGACGAACTGGTTGACCAAAGTCGGCGCGTTCTTCACCGGCATCGCGGCACTGATCGGCAGCTTCTTCGACGGCATCATCGGCAATCTCGGCGCCGCCAGCGGCTATATCCAGCCTGTCAAGGATGCTGCCGGCGACGTGCCTGGCTGGGTCTGGATGCTGGCGATTGCGGCTGTTGCCGGCGGGCTGTTCCTGGTCGCACGCCATGGCGAAGCCAAGGGCGTCGAGGCATTCAAGACGGGAGCACGGCGCTGATGGGCGTCCTCATCTCGCTCGTCGCCGGCTTCGTCGGTGTTCCCCGCCCTCTCGCCCGCATCATCGCGTGGGCCGTCCTGGCCGTCGCCGTCTCCGGCGCCGCCCTCGGCGGCTACGAACTCATCAAGCATTGGGGCGCCGACGAAGTCCGCGCCAAGATCGAAAAGGAGAATACCGATGCGATTCACAAGGGCGTTGACGCTCGCATGTCTCTTGACGAGTGCCTTGACGCTGGCGGCGTGTACGACTTCGGGCGTCAGCGGTGTGACGCCGCTCCGACAGGCCCTCGGTAACAGCCTCGCCGGCGCACAGGGCAAGACCCAAGCCGACCAGAACAAGATCGACCGCACGATGGCGCCAGGCTGCGCGGTGAAGCTCTATACGCGCGCCGAATGCGATTTGCACACCAAGGCCAGCGCTGCGCGCCGAGCGGAGCTCAAGACATGATCGTGCTGCGCATCGCTGGCGGCATCCGCGAGCATTTCGGGATGCGCGTCACCGAATGGATCATGACCGGAGCGCTGTTCGGCTGGTCCGGTTGCCTGGCAATGGATCCGCTGACCTTCGACCGCTCGCCGTCGATGGCTATCATCGCTACCTACGGCAATGAAGCGTTCTGGGCCAACGTCTGTCTCATGACTGCGCTGCTTCGGCTCGGGGCGCTCATCGTCAATGGCACCTTCAAGGGTTTCCGCTACTCGCCCCATTTCAGGGCTGGGGCTTCCATCGCGTCGTGCGTGTTTTGGGGTCAAATTGCGCTCGGCGTCCTCGTTGCCGTCCTGACGGCCGATGGCTCCGGCACCGGGGTGATCGTCTACCTCACCTTCATGACGATCGAAATGTGGAACCTTTTTCGGGCATGGGCTGATGTCGGTGCTTCGCAGCGGAGGCGTTGATGATCCTTGGCATTCCGGCCGAACAGTTGGTGCCGATCGCCAATTTCGTGGGATTGGCGTTGCTCGGCCTCCTGGCAATGCTCGGCCTTCGCTTCGGTCGCGGCACCGTCACGCCGGCGGAGCGCCAGGTCGAGGTCGCCGGCGCCCTCATCGACAACAGCGCGGTCAAGGAACTGGCGGCCTCGATCGAGGGCTACACAATGGAACTGATCGCCGGGCGCGCTGACAATGAAAAGCAGCGCCAGGCCATGTATCGGCTGATCGAAGTCGGCAACCGCTTCGTTGACGAGGTCGGGGACCTTCGCCGCGACATCGGCGACCTGGCAAAGGAGATCGCGCGATCGAAGTAAGGATCGCGCCCTGGAAAAGCCCGCCGTGCCGAAAGGTGCGGCGGGCTTTTGCGTCCTAGGCCTTGATGCTTGGAGCCGGCGGCTGTTCAACTGTCGAGCTCGAGTGGCTCATGGTCTTCCGTGACATGCCAGAGCAGCTGCCCGATATCCCTCATGTCGATCGCTTGTCCGCAGACCGGGCATATCTCAATCTCTGGTCCTTCGGTCACCGGCTTGCGGTCTACTGCCTTGAGACGGCCCGTTGGGCGGGGAAGATCGGAAAGCTTGGTCATCAACGACTCCGACATACAATTCGTCTAAAATACCCCGGAACCTTAATCAGCCTTCCGACTTGAATCGCGGTGCGGGGTATCGAGTATGAGTAACGCCGGAGACCGGCTGAAGTTCATCAAGCCACAGGAACCCGTCCTGGTGCTGGAGCCGCCGGTCAGCGACGACTGGATCCACGAAATCAAATATGACGGCTTCCGCACCCAGATCATCCTGGACTGGGCCGGCGCCCGTGCCTTCACCCGCACCGCCATCGACTGGTCGAAGCGCTACTGGCCGATCGTCACCGCTGCCGAGCAGCTGAAGGCGAAATCGTTCATCCTCGACGGTGAGGTGATCGCGCCCGAGCCGGACGGCCGGTCGAACTTCCACGCCATGCATTCGCGCATGGCATGGAACGCCGAGCTGCTCGCCTTTGTAGCGTTCGATATTCTGTATCTGGACGGCGAGGATCTGCGCCCGCGGCCGGCGATCGAGCGCAAGGCAATCCTGTGGGACCTGATCAAGCCGGCCGAGGGCATCATCCAGTACAGCCAGCACGTCGAGGGCGGCGGCGCCGAGTTCTACGATGCGGCTGAGCGAATGGGGCTTGAAGGCGTGGTGTCGAAGCGCAAGTTCAGCCCATATCGTAGCGGCGCCAAGGATGAAGCCTGGCTGAAGACAAAATGCTGGGACATCGCCGAACTGGATCTGATCGGCGTCAAACGAAAAGCCGGCGAGTGGACCGAGGGGCTGTTCGCGCGGGACGGAAAATATGTCGGCAAGGCCGTGATCGCCACCACGGATGCGATAAAGGACCGCCTCTGGAAACGGGTGCAGAAGGCCAAGGCAGCGCCGCCGCACGTTCCCACGGCACAGATCACGCCTGACGTCGAATGGGTCAAGCCCGGCATCAAAGCCAGCGTCAGGACGCTACGCGGCGAGCCCAAGCTGCGGCACGCCTCGGTGCAGGGTTTCCTCGACGAAGGCTGATGGGGCCCTTGACCGCAGTTGGGAATTTGTTCTTATTACGTTCTCATGGAACACGATCCGATCGACACGCTGGGCAAGGCGACCCGGCACAACATGCTTGTGAAGGCCGAATGCAGTTGCGGCAATGTCCGCTACATCAGGTCGGCCGACCTGATGATGGTCTATGGCGGCGGCGTCGATCCGCTGGCGCTGAAGTTCGATTGCAGCCGTTGCAAGCCACAGATCAAGATCACGCTGCTCGAGGTGCATCCGGAACACCTGCCGAAGCGCCTGGTGATCCACAAGCCGATGAAGGTCGACGGCAAGATTACCTGGTACACTGAACGGTTTCGAGGATGAGCGACTGGACATTCCAATCGCTGGTCGACGGGAACATGCAGATCACGGCGTATTGCCGCAACTGCGTTCATTACGCGGTGCTCGACCTTGAGGGTTTAAGAGACAAATACGGTCCGGAGGTCAAAGCGATGAACTGGAATCTCGCGCCGCGCCTGGTCTGCTCCAAATGCAGGGCCAACAAGCCGGAACTTCGCTACACACCCGACTCCAACAAGGTGTCAGGCATGGGCAAAGCAGTGGGGAATTCCTACGCAAAGGCCAAGGGCGATCGCTAGTCCAGCGGTTTCAACTTTGGCCGCTTTTGCACCAATTCGCCGTCGAAGAGAGTCGAAACCCAGCGTTGGTGGCTTTGCGGTTTTCACTGGCCTGTCACGCCGGAGGTCGCGGGTTCGAGCCCCGTCACTCGCGCCATTTCTCTCAAGGGTATCAAGCTCTTGGCTTCAGAGAAATGTCGACATTGATTGTCAAAAATATTGTCTTGCAAGAGACCTGAGGTCCAAGAGACCTGAGGTCACTCAGGTCCTTTCAGCCCTTGCCTACGCCTGGCCCTGCAAGATCACCCCCTCGCCAGCAGTGCCTCGACCTCCTGCAACGTCGGCATCGACGGTGCAGTCCCCGGTCGCGTCACGGAGATACCGGCGACGGCGCAGGCGAAGCGCACCGCTTGCAGCGGCTCCACGCCCCTCGAAAGTGCTGCGGCAAGCCCGCCATTGAAGGCATCGCCTGCCCCCGTGGTTTCGACCACCGGGCCGGCGCTGACGGCTGGAACATGGTCGGAGCGCTCCTTCGAGTGCAAAAGCGCGCCCTTGTCGCCGAGCGTGACGATGACCGTGCCGACCCCCTTTTTCAGCAGACTGTCCGCGGCGGCTCGCGCCTCGTCGACCGAGGACACCTTCATCCCGGTCAGTTCCTCCGTCTCGGTCTCGTTGGGCGTAAGGTAGTCGCAGAGCGTGTAGATGCGGTCGGGAAGCTTTGCCGCGGGGGCCGGGTTGAGGATCGTCGTCACCCCTGCCCCACGCGCGATCTCCAGCGCCCGCATGGCGGCTTCGATCGGCTGTTCGAGTTGGGTGACGAAGACGCCGGCACCGCCGATCAGCGTGGCATTGGCTTCGATATCGGCTGGAGAGATCAGCATGGCAGCACCGGGGCTGACGATGATGGCGTTGTTGCCGGTGGTCTCCTCGACGAAGATGTAGGCCGCACCGGTGTAGCTTTCCGGCGTATTGATGACGGCATTTTTCACGCCCGCCTGCGCCCAGGTCTGCCTCGCCATGTCGGCGAAGGGATCGACGCCGAGGCGGGTGAGGAAGGTGACGTCGGCGCCGAGCTTGCCGGCGGCAACCGCCTGGTTAGAACCCTTGCCGCCCGGCCCCAGCGTGAAGGATGTGCCGAGGATGGTTTCGCCCATGCGCGGCTGCCGCTGCGCCCTGTAGGCGGTGTCGGCGACGAACACACCCAATATGACGACAGGCTTCATGACGACCGGCTTGCCCGAAGCCATGCCGCTACTGCGCATCCGGCGGCACGACGCCCTTGCGAAAGGCGAAGCAGCCGTAGAAGCGGCGCTCACCTGTCTGGATGACGCAATAGGCCTGTTTGGCGCGCTCGTAGAAGGCATAGCGCTCGACCGCGATCATCGGCCACGACTTGCCCTCGGCCTTGTCGACCTCCCTTTGCACTTCGCTTTGTACGGGCGGAATTTCGTCGGGCTTGCCCACAATTTCCATGCGCGCGGCCGAGTCGTCGACGAATGTATCCAGTGGGTAGAGCGACAGCACCGCCTTGACCACTTGCGCCGCCGAGGCATCGATGCGCAGCACGCGGCCGAGCGCCGTCTGGCGCGCCACGGAATCGGACGGAAAATTGGTGTCGGCGATGATCAGATCATCGCCATGCCCCATTGCCCGCAATGCCTGCAGCACGTCGGCATTGAGCAGCGGGTTGATGCCTTTGAGCATGGTATTCCTCGTGAGTTGGGATCAGAGACGCTTGCCGGTCTCTGCGTCGAAAAGATGGATCTGGTCGAGCCGTGGCTTCAGCTTCAACGTATCGCCCGGCTTGAAGTCGTGACGCTCGCGAAACAGCGCCACCATCTCGCCTTCGCCGAAGCGCAGGAACACCAGCGTTTCCGAGCCGGTCGGCTCGACCACCGAAATCTTCGCCGGCACGCCGTCGGGATGAATTTCGAGATGCTCCGGTCGCACGCCATAAACGACGGCTTGCCCGTCTTGTGCGGCGTTGCCCGATGCGATCGGGAACAGCGTGCCCGCGATGTCGACACCGGGCTTGTCGCCCTTGCGCATGGTGCCCTTGAGCAGGTTCATCGACGGCGAGCCGATGAAGCCGGCGACAAACAGGTTGGCCGGTCTGTCGAACAGCTCCAGCGGCGCGCCGACCTGCTCGATGCGGCCGTCGCGCATCACGACGATCTTGTCGGCCATGGTCATGGCCTCGATCTGGTCGTGGGTGACGTAGATGGTGGTGGTCTTCAGCCTCTGGTGCAGTTCCTTGATCTCGGTGCGCATCTGCACGCGCAGCTTGGCGTCGAGATTGGACAGCGGCTCGTCGAACAGGAAGACCTGCGGATTGCGCACGATGGCACGGCCCATGGCCACGCGCTGTCGCTGGCCGCCGGAAAGCTGGCGGGGATAGCGCTTCAGATAGGGATTGAGGTCGAGGATATCGGCGGCGCGCTTGACCCGCTCGGCGACCAAGGCCGGATCGGTTTTCCTGAGCTTGAGGGCAAAGGCCATGTTCTGCTCGACCGTTTTGTGCGGATAGAGCGCATAGTTCTGGAACACCATGGCGATGTCGCGCTTGGCCGGCGGCAGATGATTGACGACGCGGTCGCCGATGGCGATCGTACCGGCGGAGACGGTCTCCAACCCAGCCACCATCCTGAGCAATGTGGACTTACCGCAACCCGAAGGGCCAACCAGCACCACGAACTGTCCGTCTGCGATATCGACGCTGACTTCGTGCAGAACCTTGACCGTTCCAAAGGCCTTGGCCACCTTGCTGATCGCGACTTGCGCCATATCTCCCCCATCGGCTCCATTAGCCGTAGGCGCAGAAGCTAACCAACGCGACCTGTCAGGGCAAGTCGGTCCCTTATAGATAAAAACCCGCTCTCGTTGACACGGCGTTGTGTTGTGAGAATAGTGGCAGGCGTTGGTCAAAATGTCGGTATCCGATCCGCAATCGGAACCTCAATCGACGCAGGGTGGGGTCCTGCCTAATTCGTTTCCGAAACGGGAGCATCTTTGGCGCTCCGGCGTCCGACAGTTGGCCGATTTATTCACACTGATGTTCTGGGAGGAATAGGCGATGAGAACGGGTCTTTACGACAAACTGGTTCGAGCCGGCGCCACAAGGCGCGACATATTGAAGGGCGCGGCCAGCATGGCCGCGATCGCAGCCGCATCCAGCGCCGGACTTGGCGCCTTGACGCGCCCGGCTTCCGCGGCAAGCGAATTGCGCACAAAAATCCTGCAGATCCCCGGCGTCGGCAAAGGCCAGCCGACGGACGCCGACTTCCAGAAGGTCGGTGAACTCTGCCTCGAAGCGACCAAGGCCAATGTCAAGGAAGGCGAATTCGCCGGCGTCGAGCTGACCTTCATGGGTCTCAACAACCAGAACCTGCACAATGTGCTGTTCCGCGGCTTCCTGAAGCCGTGGGAGACCTATACCGGCGCCAAGATCAACTGGATCGACCTGGCGCAGGCCGATTACAATGCCCGCCTGCAGCAGTCGATCGCGACCGGCACCGTCGATTTCGACATTATCGAAATGGGCGCGCCGTTCGAAGGCGATGTCTGCGGCAAGGGCCTGACGTCGGAAATGCCCGACTGGGTCAAGACCCAGATCGATTTCGACGATCTGGTCAGCTATCTGAAGCCGCCGGTCGGCACCTGGGACGGCAAGCAATACCGCGTGACCGTCGACGGCGACGCGCACAACTTCAACTACCGCACCGACGTGTTCGCCGATGCCGACCTCGCCAAGGCCTGGAAGGACGGCGGCGGCGAAGGTGAATGGGGCGTACCGAAGACCTGGCAGCAGGTTCAGGCGGTGACCAAGTTCCTCAAGGGCAAGAAGCTCAAGGACCAGGACGTCTATGGCTATCTCGACGCGCCAAAGCCCTGGGGCGGCTTCGGCTTCTATTTCCTCGGCAGTCGCGCCACCGCTTATGCCAAGCACCCCGACGACAAGGCCTGGCTCTTCGACGCCGACACGATGAAGCCGCGCGTCAACAATCCGGCCTGGGTGCGCGCCATCCAGGACGTCATCGACGCGCTGCCGTCCGAACCCGCCGACCAGATCAATGCCGATCCGAACACGACCGCCTTCCAGCAGTTCCTGGCCGGCACCGGCTCGATGGTCACTTGGTGGGGCGACGTCGGCTCCAACGTCAAGACCAACGACTCTTCCGTCGTCGGCGACGTCACCGGCTTCTCGATCCTGCCCGGCTCGGACGATGTCTACAATGCGAAGACCGGCGCCTGGGACAAGCTCGCCAGCGGCCCGAACTATGCGCCCAACTGCGCCTATCTCGGCTGGGGCGTCTATGTGATGGCCCGCGTCGATGCCGACGAAAAGAAGAAGAAGGCGGCATGGTCCGCCGCCGCCCATCTCGGCGGCAAGGACCTGTCGATCTGGACGGCGATGTATCCGTCGGGCTTCCAGCCCTACCGCAACTCGCATTTCGACATTCCCGAATGGGTGGCGGCCGGCTACGACGAGGCCTTCATCACCTCCTACCTCAAGTCGGAATCAGACAGCTACAACCATCCGAACGCGGCGATCGAGCCACGCATCCCCGGCATTTTCCAATACTACAGCGCCGCCGAGGACATCCTGGCCAACACTTTCGCCGGCAAGATGAAGGCGCAAGAAGGTGCCGACGCCATCGCGGCGGCCTGGGAGAAGCTGACCGATCAGATCGGCCGCGACAACCAGATCAAGCTCTACAAAGCTTCGCTCGGCATGTAGGCTGGCCTATGAACCGTGGTCCGGCGGCAACGCCGGACCACTTTAGACCGGCTCCGGCTCTTCGAGAGCCTTCAAACGGGCGAGATTTGTGGCTGACCAGACTTCGACCGCGAACCAGTGGCCGGCAGATGCCGGCCCTTCCGATCTGATCTCTCCAGGCCGCAAACGCCTTGGCTGGACGCTGATGGCCGTTGCGACGCTTGGCCTGCTGGCGACGATCGTGCTGGAGATCCTCTACAAGGGCAGCGCCGATACGATCGGCTTCGAGACCTGGCGCCCCGTCGTCTATGCCTATGTGCTGTGGGGCGTGGCGATCGGCGTCGGCCAGGTGCTGACGCGCGGCGAAGACGGCCAGCGTGCCCTGTTCCTGCTGCCGGCGCTGCTGTTCACCATCGCCATGGTGATCTTCCCGACGCTATTCGGTTTCTACATCGCCCTCACCGACTGGAACCTCAGCTCGTTCAGCGGCCGCAAGTTCAACGGGCTCGACAATTTCTGGCAGATGCTGGCCGATCCCTACTACCGCAACGCGCTGTTCAACATGGTGCTCTATGTGCTGGCGGTGGCGGTCGAATATGTCATCGCCTTCGGCCTGGCGCTGCTGCTCAACGCGCAAATCCGGGCGCGAAAATTCTTCCGCGTCGTCTTCCTGATGCCGCTGATGCTGTCCCCGGTCGCGGTGTCGTGGATGATCGGCAAGTCGCTGATGGAATACCGGTTCGGACCGGCAGCAACGCTGGCGCGCCATCTCGGCTGGGAAAATCCCGCCTTCTTCTCCGACCCGATCATCGCGCGCATATCGATCATGATACTGGATGCCTGGACCTTCATCCCATTCATGATGATCATGCTGCTGGCCGGGCTGCAGGCGATGTCGCGCGAGGTGCTCGAAGCCGCACGCGTCGATGGCGCCAATGCGTGGCAGACCTTCTGGCAGGTCACTTTTCCGCTGATGTTGCCGGTGTCGGTGACGGCGGTGATCCTGCGCATCATCTTCAAGTTGAAGCTTGCCGATATCATCATCACCGTGACGTCCGGCGGCCCCGGCGGCGCCACCGATTCCGTGTCGAGCTTCATCTATCGCGAATATCGCGACCGCTCGAATGTCGGCTACGGAACCATGCTGGCGATGGCCTATCTGGTGATCATCGTCGTGTTCGTCACGTGGCTGTTGAAATTCGCCAACCGTTTTGTCCGCAATGTCAATTAAAGCAAGATGGGGGTGAGTTAAGCCCGATGAGCGTTCAGACCACCGAATATGTCGCCTCGGAGATCCGCTCGCCGGCGAGCTTCCTCGCCAGCCGCGTTTTCATCTATGGCGCGCTGGCCTTCTGGGCGTTCATCTGCCTGTTCCCGATCTATTGGACGGTGACAACCTCGTTCAAGACCGCGGTCGACGTCACGCAGGGCCATCTCATCCCCTTCGTCGACTTTCAGCCGGACTGGAAAGGCTGGCGCTCGCTCGGCCTGTCGCCGGACTCGATCTTCCAGACCTCGACGGTGCGCGAGGAGTTCCTCAAGCGCTTCATGAATTCGGTGATCACCTCGGTCGGTGCGTCGAGCCTCGCCATCGTCATCGGCAGCCTCGCCGCCTACGGGCTCACCCGCTATCGCTATCATTTCGCCTGGTTCAAGAACGAGGACATCTCGTTCTTCTTCCTGTCGCAGCTGATCCTGCCGCCGGTGGTGCTGGCGCTGCCCTTCCTGGTACTCTACCGCGAGGTCGGCCTGCTCGACACGCGCATCGGACTGATCCTGCTTTACACGCTGATGGTGCTGCCGATCGTCATCTGGATCATGCGCGACCAGTTCAATTCGATTCCCGTCGAACTTGAGGAAGCAGCCCTGGTCGACGGGCTGTCGATCTGGGGCGCGTTCTTCCGCATCGTCATGCCCATCGCGCTGCCGGGCATGGTCGCCGCCTTTATCCTGGCCATGGTGCTGTGCTGGAACGAGTATTTCTTCGCCGCCCTTTTGACCTCGACCGACGCCAAGACGATCCCCGTCATGGTGGCGAGCCAGACCGGCTCGCAAGGCATCAACTGGTGGTCGATGGCAGCGCTCGCCACGGCAGCCATCGCGCCGCTGGCGGTGATCGGCATCGCGCTTGAGCGCTATCTGATCATGGGCATGACCGCAGGAGCGGTGAAGTAGCAGGGCGGCCCGCTAGGCTGCCAGGATCGTGCGCAGGTGGTCCATGATCATGGCGACGCCCTTCTGCCCAAGCTCGGCCGAAGCATCCTTGGCGCTCGCCGTATACCAGCTCTTGTTGTCGTTGAAGTGAGCGGCATCGACAGCCTCCGGGCATAGCGCCAGCATCAGCGAGGTCTCGCCGATGCCGGCATGATCGAACGGGTACTTGCCGTTCATGTCAGCCGACATCAGCGGATGCACTTGCACCCAGTTGAAGAAATTTTCACCGGTGGCGTGCCCGGAATAGTAGTCGGCCATCGCCTGAGAGCCCCACCAGCCCTCGCCGCGCTCCTTTTCGAGGAAGCGGAAGATCGCCTGGCGGCCGGCGGTCTTGAACGCCAGATCGGTCGGCATGCCGGCGGCAAAGTTCTCGGTCTGGTGGTGGATGATGGCGTGGATGTTGCGAAAGCCGATGCGCAGCAGGCTGTAGAACAGCTCCTCGCCGAACGGCGCCAGCGCATTGCCGCCGACCTGCACCGAGCCGCTGCCTTCCGGGGGCGCCACCGCATAACTCGCAGCACCGTAGTAGAAGGGCGGCAGGATGACGACGTCCTTCTCCTTTTCGAACAGCTCCAGCGTCTTGACGACGGCCAGCGTGTCCATGCCGACGGCCATGTGCTCGCCATGGTATTCGAGCACGCCGAGCGGCAGAGCGACCGGCCAATTCTCGGCGATCGCCCTGCGGATCTGGTGTGGCAGCATCAGTTCGTAGCGCATGATCTATTCCATGTTGGTGTGGCGGGCGCGCATGGCTTCGGGCGACGCCCCGATCAATTCCCTGAGTTTCAGCACCATCACCTCGAACAGCAGGAACAGCGCGCCTTCGAACACCGAGCCCATCGGCAGCACCGATGTCTTCTGCGCCCCCTGATCGTTGGCCATGGTCTGCGCGGGAATGAGTAGGGTGAAGTCCGCGCGCTTCGCCGCGCTGCCTGCGGCCTGGGCGGTCAGCAGGAGATTGGTTGCACCTGCTTGGTGCGCGACCTGCATCAGGGTCAGCACGGTCGAGGTCTCTCCCGGCCCGGAGCTGACCAGGAAGACATCGCCCTGCCCCAGCGGCGGTGTGTTCATGTCGCCGACCACGGACACCGGCAGGCCCAAATGGTAGAGCCGCATGGCAAACCCCTTGACCTGCAAGGCCTCGCGGCCGCAGCCATAGACGACGATCTGTCGCGCGCCGGCCAGCATTTTGCAGGCGGCGTCGATCCGGCTTTCGTCGATGCGGGCCAGCACGCCGCCGAGTTCCTCAAGCGCGGTCTCGAACAGGCTTTTGCTCTTGTCGCTCACCGCGATCCTGCCATCAAAAATCACCCCTGGTATTTGCCGCCCTTGCTGCCACGAACAGCTTGATTTCGTTCATGCTAGCAACCGCGAAAATGCGTGTCCAACCCGCAGCTATGCTTTTGCCTGACCACAGGCGTGATAGTGTCATGTCAGACAAATCGAGCGAGGCAAACGGCAGCATATGAAGACACGGCATTTCGACCGCATCGGCAATGGCGGCATCAGTTTCACCGAGCTCGGCTTCGGCGCGGCGCCGCTCGGCAACCTCTACCGTGCCGTCTCCGACGAGGACGCCAACGCCACGCTGGAAGCCGCGTGGGCGACCGGCTGCCGCTACTACGACACCGCGCCGCTTTATGGACTCGGCCTGTCGGAAACGCGGCTCAACCCGTTCCTGCGCGGCAAGAAGCGCGACGACTATGTGCTGTCGAGCAAGGTCGGCCGCATCATGCGCGCCTGCCCGCCCGAAGAGCGCACCGGCATCGGCAAGTTCTTCGACACGCCGT
This sequence comes from Mesorhizobium sp. SEMIA396, assembly GCF_024518615.1. Lineage (NCBI taxonomy): Bacteria > Pseudomonadati > Pseudomonadota > Alphaproteobacteria > Hyphomicrobiales > Phyllobacteriaceae > Mesorhizobium > Mesorhizobium sp. SEMIA396. Next base: position 813,511 of record NZ_JANIFC010000002.1, on the reverse strand, counting down.
CGCGCCGCGAAGTGTACGACTACAGCTATGACGGTGTCATGCGCTCGTTCGAGGCCTCGCTTGAGCGCCTCGGCGTCGACCGGATCGACATCCTCTTCGTCCACGATGTCGACATCTTCACGCATGGCAGCAAGGAAGCCTCCGACCGGCGCATCGAGGAGTTCATGCGCTCGGGCTATTACGGCTTGCTGTCGCTGCGCGACCAGGGCGTGATCAAGGCGTTCGGTGGCGGCATCAATGAGTGGCAGGTCGCGCAGACGCTGGCCGAGCGCGGCGACTTCGACCTGTTCCTGCTGGCCGGACGCTATACGCTCCTGGAACAGGAGGCGCTGACGTCCTTCCTGCCGCTCTGCCAGGCACGCGGCATCGGCATCGTTCTCGGCGGCCCCTACAACTCCGGCATCCTGGCGACCGGACCGAAGCCCGGCGCCTACTACAACTACTCGGAAGCGCCGAAGGACATACTCGATCGGGTCGCCGGGATCGAAAACGTCTGCAAGCGTCATGGTGTCAGGCTGATCGAGGCCGCCCTGCAATTCCCGCTGCTGCACCCCTCGGTCGTCTCGGTGATCCCCGGTGGCCAGCGGCCGAGCGAGGTCGAGAGCAATCGCTCGCTGCTCGATGCGAAACTGCCCCCAGCGCTTTGGGCCGATCTCAAGAAGGAAGGTCTGATGCGCGCCGAGGCGCCGACCGCATAAGCCGGCCGCCGTCGCGTCAGCGTCGGGCACAAAAAATGAAAAGCCGGGCAAGCCCGGCTTTTCTGAGGTCTCTGAAAAGAAAAAACGCTTAGTTGACTGCGTCCTTGAGGCCTTTGCCGGCCGAGAACTTCGGCACGGTGCGCGCCGGGATCTTCACTTCGGCGCCGGTCTGAGGATTGCGGCCGGTCGAAGCCGCACGCTTTGACACGGAGAAATTGCCAAAGCCGACAAGCCGGACATCGCCGCCCTTCTTCAGTTCGCCGGTGATCACGGAAAATACCGCATCGACCGCCGACTGCGCGTCACCCTTCGAAATGCTCGCGGCGTCGGCGACAGCGGACACCAGTTCGTTCTTGTTCATAAAAATTCCCTTCCATGAGAACACCGGAACTATCGACTCATCCGGCAGGAAACGGACTTTAGAAAGAAGCGCTCCCGCAACCAAGTCGAAAAGGCAGGAAAAAAGCGGAAAAAGCCCGGAAATGCTGGGTTTTTCACATGAAAAAGCCGGGCTCTAGGCCCGGCTCTCCGTTTGTGCGCTGCAACCTTGACGAAAACCAACGCATGGCCTCGAAAACCGTAGCCGGTTTTCGGAAAGGGCCATGCGCAAGTCCGAGCGTTAGAGCGTCCTTTGTGCGTCCAGATGGACGCCCGGCGCTCTAATGCGCCAGGGACTTTCCAGCGTCGTCGGCACTGTCTGTCGAGGCCGGCGGATTGACCGGTTCGACCCATTCGATCGGCTCCGGCATACGCACCAGCGCGTGGCGCAACACCTCGCCGACACGTGAGACCGGAATGATCTCCATGCCGTTCTTCACATTGTCCGGGATCTCCGCCAGGTCCTTGGCATTGTCTTCCGGGATCAGCACCTTCTTGATGCCGCCGCGCAGTGCGGCGAGCAGCTTCTCCTTGAGCCCGCCGATCGGCAAGATGCGGCCGCGAAGCGTTATCTCGCCGGTCATCGCCACATCCGCCCGGACCGGAATACCCGTCAGTACCGACACAATGGCTGTCGCCATGGCAGCACCCGCAGACGGGCCGTCCTTCGGCGTGGCGCCTTCCGGCAGGTGCACGTGGATGTCGCGCTTGTCGAACAGCGGCGGCTCGATGCCGAAATCGACGGCGCGCGAGCGGACATAGGAGGCCGCCGCCGAAATCGATTCCTTCATCACGTCGCGCAGGTTGCCGGTCACCGTCATGCGGCCCTTGCCGGGCATCATGACGCCTTCGACCGTCAGCAGTTCGCCGCCGACTTCCGTCCAGGCAAGACCTGTAACGACACCGACCTGATCGTCAGCCTCGACCTGGCCGAAGCGGTAGCGCTGCACACCAAGGTAATCGGAGAGGTTCTCCGCCGTGATGCTCACCGTCTTCTTCTTCGTCTTCAGGATCTCGGTCACCGCCTTGCGCCCGAGCTTCATCAGCTCGCGCTCCAGGCTCCTGACGCCCGCTTCGCGGGTGTAGGTCTGGACGATGGCGCGGATCGCGTCCTCACCGACGGAAAACTCCTTCGGCTGCAGCGCGTGATCGCGGATCACCTTCGGCATCAGGTGCCGCTTGGCGATCTCGATCTTCTCGTCCTCGGTGTAGCCGGCGATACGGATGATCTCCATGCGGTCCATCAAGGGCGCCGGGATGTTCAGCGTGTTCGCCGTCGTCACGAACATGACGCTCGACAGGTCGTATTCGACCTCGAGGTAATGGTCCATGAACGTCGAGTTCTGTTCCGGATCGAGGACCTCGAGCAACGCCGATGACGGATCGCCACGGAAGTCCTGGCCCATCTTGTCGATCTCGTCGAGCAGGAAGAGCGGGTTGGACTTCTTGGCCTTCTTCATCGACTGGATGACCTTGCCGGGCATCGAGCCGATATAGGTGCGGCGGTGGCCACGGATCTCGGCCTCGTCACGCACGCCGCCGAGCGCCATGCGGATGAATTCGCGACCGGTCGCCTTGGCGATCGACTTGCCGAGCGAGGTCTTGCCGACGCCGGGAGGGCCGACGAGGCACAGGATCGGCCCCTTCAGCTTCTTCTGGCGGCTTTGCACGGCGAGATACTCGACAATGCGCTCCTTGACCTTGTCGAGGCCGAAATGATCAGTGTCGAGCACGTTCTGCGCGAACGCCAGGTCCTGCTTGACCTTGGAGTTCTTGCCCCACGGAATCGACAGGATCCAGTCGAGATAGTTGCGCACGACGGTCGATTCAGCCGACATCGGCGACATCGTCCGGAGCTTCTTCAACTCGGCTTCCGCCTTTTCGCGGGCCTCCTTGGAGAGCTTGGTCTTCTTGATGCGCGCCTCGATCTCGGCGGCCTCGTCGCGGCCGTCCTCGCCTTCGCCGAGTTCCTTCTGGATCGCCTTCATCTGCTCGTTGAGGTAGTATTCGCGCTGCGTCTTCTCCATCTGGCGCTTGACGCGCGAGCGGATGCGCTTCTCCACCTGCAGGACGGAGATTTCGGCTTCCATGAAGCCCATAGCCTTTTCCAGCCGCTCCTTGACCGAGAGCGTGGCCAGCATTTCCTGCTTCTCAGGGATTTTGATGGCGAGATGCGAGGCGACCGTGTCGGCGAGCTTGGAATAGTCGTCGATCTGGCTGGCTGCACCCACCACTTCGGGCGAGATCTTCTTGTTCAGCTTGACGTAGTTCTCGAAGTCGGTGACGACCGAACGCGCCAGCGCCTCAACCTCGACCTCTTCCTCGTCCGGCTCGACCAGCGCCGCGGCGCGGGCCTCGTGGAAGTCGGGATGGTCGGTGAACGAGACGATTTTCGCACGCGAAGCGCCTTCGACCAGAACCTTGACGGTGCCGTCGGGCAGCTTGAGCAATTGCAGCACATTGGCGAGCGTGCCGATGTCGAAGATGGCATCGGGCTCGGGATCGTCGTCGGCGGCATTCATCTGGGTGGCAAGCAGGATCTGCTTTTCCTGACCCATCACCTCTTCCAGCGCCTTGATCGACTTCTCACGCCCGACGAAGAGCGGCACGATCATGTGCGGGAACACCACGATGTCGCGCAGTGGGAGAACTGCGAAGACGCCGTCGCTGGGTGCCTTGGATACTTTGGCCATTGTCCAACCTTTCATGTCGCGGCCGCCAATCAGCCAACCGCGAATCTTATATTAACGACCGGGGATCGTTCCGCCTACCACCGTTTATGACGGGAGTTTTACAGCACAGAAATCGGGCACCTCGGCCTTCTCCAGTTAGTTGGATGCACGACCCCCAAAGATCAAGGGGCGTGTCCAAATCCGCACTTCCAACCCGTCCGCGAGTGACACATTTGCGACGCCAAGCCGTACGCCGCGCAAAAGCCCTGTGTGACAGCAAAACGGCGCCTTGCGGCGCCGTTTCAGAATTTCGCTGCGGGCTCATGATGTCAGGCGCTGACATTGCCCTTCTTTTCCTTCTGCTCGGAGTAGATGTAGAGCGGCCGGGCACTGCCGGTCACCACCTCCTCCGAAATCACCACTTCGCGCACGCCTTCGAGCGCGGGAAGCTCGAACATCGTGTCGAGCAGGATCGCCTCCATGATCGAACGCAGGCCGCGCGCGCCGGTCTTGCGCTCGATGGCGCGCTTGGCGATCGCCGAAAGAGCGTTCTCGTGGAAGGTCAGGTCGACATTCTCCATCTCGAACAGCCGCTGATACTGCTTGACCAGCGCGTTCTTCGGCTCGGTCAGGATCTGGATCAGCGCCGGTTCGTCGAGGTCTTCCAGCGTCGCCAGAACCGGCAGACGGCCTACAAATTCGGGGATAAGACCGAACTTCAACAGATCCTCGGGCTCGACCAGGCGGAAGACATCGCCAGTGCGGCGATCCTCGGGCGAAGCGACGACCGCGCCGAAACCGATCGAGGTCTTGCGGCCGCGATCCGAGATGATCTTGTCCAGCCCGGCGAAGGCGCCGCCGCAGATGAACAGGATGTTGGCTGTGTCGACCTGCAGGAACTCCTGCTGCGGGTGCTTCCTGCCGCCCTGCGGCGGCACGGAGGCGACGGTGCCTTCCATGATCTTCAGGAGCGCCTGCTGCACGCCCTCGCCCGACACGTCGCGGGTGATCGAGGGATTGTCCGACTTGCGCGAAATCTTGTCGATCTCGTCGATGTAGACGATGCCGCGCTGGGCGCGCTCGACATTGTAGTCGGCCGATTGCAACAGCTTCAGGATGATGTTCTCGACGTCCTCGCCGACATAGCCGGCTTCGGTCAGCGTCGTCGCGTCAGCCATGGTGAAGGGCACGTCGATGATGCGGGCCAGCGTCTGCGCGAGCAGCGTCTTGCCGCAACCGGTCGGGCCGATCAGCAGGATGTTGGACTTCGCCAGCTCGACATCGTTGTTCTTGCCGGCATGTGCGAGGCGCTTGTAGTGGTTGTGGACCGCCACCGACAGCACGCGCTTGGCGTAGGGCTGACCGATGACATAATCGTCGAGAACCTTGAGGATCTCCTGCGGTGTCGGCACGCCTTCGCGCGACTTCACCATCGAGGTCTTGTTCTCTTCACGGATGATGTCCATGCAGAGTTCGACGCACTCGTCGCAGATGAAGACCGTCGGACCGGCGATCAGCTTGCGCACTTCGTGCTGGCTTTTGCCGCAAAACGAGCAGTAAAGCGTGTTCTTGGAATCGCCGCTGTTGTTGCCGACCTTGCTCATTTTCATGTCCTTTCATGGCCGCCCGCCGATGGTCTGGCTGAAAGGGCGCATACTCTATCTATCGCGGGAATCCGCCGCCGCCAGTGTGTCCCGGCTCCCGCAACGCATTCCGTACGAAACACAAATCAGAAAACGTGGCAATGATTCGCGACAACCCCGCATAAAGCTAAGCCGCCGAAACTCAACATAGCCTTAACGTAGGCAATCCTGTCCCCCGAGGGAACAGCCAATTGTGGCCGAAATGCCGCAAGACGCGCCAAAAGCGCGTGATGGTGCCATCCAACTGCCAACTTGCCTTTATGCCAGCGCCCCTTCGGCCGCCTCGCGCGACGAAATGACCTTGTCGATGAGGCCGAAATCCTTGGCTTCGTCGGCGGTCATGAAATGGTCGCGGTCGAGCGTTTTCTCGATCTCTTCGTAGCTCTTGCCGGTGTGCTTGACGTAGACCTCGTTGAGGCGACGCTTCAGCTTGATGATATCCAGGGCATGGCGCTCGATGTCGGACGCCTGGCCCTGGAAGCCGCCGGAAGGCTGGTGAACCATGATGCGGGCGTTCGGCGTGGCAAAGCGCATGTCCTTGTGACCGGCGGTCAGGAGCAGCGAACCCATCGAAGCCGCCTGGCCGATGCAGAGCGTCGACACGGCCGGCTTGATGAACTGCATGGTGTCGTAGATCGCCATGCCCGAGGTGACGACGCCGCCCGGCGAATTGATGTAGAGGTTGATTTCCTTCTTCGGATTCTCGGCTTCGAGGAACAAAAGCTGCGCGCAGACCAGCGTCGCCATGCCGTCCTCGACCGGACCGGTGATGAAAATGATGCGCTCCTTGAGGAGGCGCGAGAAAATGTCGTAGGCCCGCTCGCCGCGATTGGTCTGTTCGACCACCATCGGAACGAGGTTCATGTAGGTTTCGACGGGGTTCTTCATCAGATATCTCTTATCTCGCGGTGGGATTCCGGCGCCGGGAATGCCGGCAGATCGGGCAGAATCGGTTCTGGATCGTTATTCCGTAAATAGGATGCCGGCTCATCCTTGTGCAAGGCCGACCCCTCCTAGCCATCTGGGTAAGTCGAATCAAGCTTTCTGACCAAGGATTCGCGGGCGGCGGATGCTTCCGCGGGTCCGGAGCCGCATGGCCGGCCGCGCAAGGTAGCAGTTTCTTAACCGCGTCACTTAACGAAATGCGCCGAAACCGCTTTTTTCCGAGACGGCTTCCTCTACAATTCAACGTTGAACTTATGCGTAGAGTTCAACAGGGGAAGTGTCATGCCCGGGAAAACCGCATGCTTCACCATCGCCGGCCTGACCATGCTCGGCACGATTTCGCAGACGGCGGCCGGCGGCCGCGCCGTCGAATGTTACGAGCCGGTCCGCAGTCCGGCCGTCTACGACACGGTCTATGAAGACGTGATGATCAGTCCGCCCGGTCAGCAGGTCGACTATATCGCCCCTATCTATGGCACGCGCGAGCGCGTCGTGATGACCGTTCCGGCGCAAGTGACCTACCAGGTCGTGCCGGCCGTCACCCGCACCGTCTACCGCACGGTCCGGATCGATGGCGGCGGCTATTCCTGGGAATGGCGCGTCGTCCATGGCCGCAAGGTGCTGTGCAAGGTCTGGCACAAGGCGCGCTACGAACGTGTCGCCAAAACCGTGGTGATCCAGCCCGAACGCACGCGGCGCGTGGTCATCCCCGCACAATACGACAGGATCGCCCAGGAGGTGCTGGTGCGGCCGGAGCAAAGGCGCATCATCGATGTTCCCGCCTCCTACCAGACCGTCGCGCGTCGTGTGCTGGTTCGCGAGGGTTCATCGGGCTGGCGGCGGGTGCATATTCCCAGGCATTGCCAGAATTAGGTCACCCCCGGCGGCGCTCAGGCGACCTCCGCCCGCAGCCATGCCTTCAAGCCGGCAATATCCCCATCGCCGACAGCAGCGGCAACGCGCCTGCCGACCGCCGCGCCGAACTTGTAGCCGTGACCGGAGCATGCCGAGACAACAAGGCATTTGCCCTTTTCATGCGCCATGAATTTTTCGTCTGATGTGAAAGTGTAGGCGCAGGTGACGACCTCGGTCACACGATAGTCCTCGATGCGGTCGATCGGCGGCGAAAACAGGTTGCGGATCGCCTCGCCCTCGCCCGCCACCGGCTGACGGTTCCAATCGGCGTCGCTGGTCGGCACCCTGTGCCGCCCGGACCCGAATTTCATGCCGGCGCCGCCGGAGGGCGGGATCACATAGCCGTCGATCGCGCCGCCGACATCGAGGACGACCGGTGCCGCCTGCCAGGCCGCCTCGAGATCGGCGGGCGGTTCGACATAGGCAAGTGCGGTTCGATAGGTCTTCAGCTCGCCGTCCAGCTCCGGAAACAGTTTCAGCACCCAGGCGCCGGCGGCGACAACGATGCGGTCGGCCTGCATGGTCTCACCGCTTTCGAGCACGATGTGGCCGGCTTCGGCGTCGACTTCGACGACCTTGCTATTTTCGTAGACATTGGCGCCGTTGGCGCGCAGCCACTTTGCCAGGCCGGACGCGATCTTGCGGCAATGCAGGGCGCCGCCTTCGGTTGAGAAATAGGCGTAGCGGAACGACCCGGCTTCCAGGAACGGCCAGCGCTTCACCGCAGCATCGGGCTCCAGCAATTCGAACGGAAAATTGCCTTCTTCCAGGCCCTCGCGATATTCCTCGGCCTCGTCGCCCGGCTCGCGCGAAATGCAGACAAATCCTCTGGGATCGAGGTGGCTTTCGCCGAGATCGGCCCACATCTCGTCCCAGGCCTGGTAGGCTTCGGTGATCAGCCGGCCATAGCCGGTCCCCGCGCGGTAGGCGCGGCGGATGATGCGATGATGGTCGCCCGACGCGGCCATCGGGTTTGGGATCGGCCCTTGCTCGACGATCGAAACGCTGTGGCCGGCCTTGACCAGCGACCACGCCGTCGAGAGACCGGCAATACCCGCACCGACAACGATCACCTTCATCAAATCAGACTTTCCGCAGCCGGTTGGCTGGCTCAACGTATTGGATTGCGGGCGCCAACATACGGTCTGGAACCAAGCTGGCAAGCCGCGCTATTGGTCTGGCATGAGCAAATGGACGCCTACCGCCCTGGCCTTTGATCCAGCCACTCGACATCTGCGGCTCGACCCGCACGAGCCGGCCTTTTTTCAAAACCCTTATGATGCCTATGCTTTCCTGCACGGCGTATCGAATGCATTCTTCTGGGAAGAATTCGGCTTCTGGTGCTTTGGCGGTTTCGACGACGTCAACCGGCTGCTGCGCGATCGCCGCTTCGGCCGGCAGAACCCGGCCGGCATTCCAGACAGCCGCGGCATTGGACAGGACCGCAGCCATCTCAGGGCCTTCGACGGCGTCGAAGCCAATTCGATGCTGGAACTGGAGCCGCCGGTGCACACGCGGCTGAGAACACTGGTCAACCGCGCCTTCGTCTCGCGTCAGGTCGAACGGCTGCGGGCGCGTGTCGAGGCTTTGGCCAACGAGTTGATCGACCGTTTCGAACCAGGCAAGGCGGTCGACCTGTTGCCTGCTTTCGCGGCGCCCTTGCCGATCACCATCATTGCCGAAATGCTCGGTGTCCCGGTCGAAATGGGGCCGCAACTGCTCGACTGGTCGCACCAGATGGTCGCCATGTACATGCATGGCCGCACACGCGCGATCGAAGAGACGGCCAACCGTGCCGCCCGCGAATTTGCGGATTTCCTCCGTGGCTACGTCACCGAGCGACGCCGAAATCCCGGCGACGACCTGTTGTCGCTGCTGATCTCGGCGCAGGAGGACGGTGAGAGGCTGTCGGAGGACGAGATGGTGTCCTCGGCGATCCTGCTGCTCAATGCCGGCCATGAAGCGACCGTGCATCAGACCGGCAATGCCGTCCGCTCGATCCTTATGCAGGGCGGCGATGTCAGCCGCTTCTTCGGTTCGCCCGAGGCGACCGCGGCAACGGTCGAGGAATGCCTGCGCTTCGACGCGCCGCTGCACATGTTCGCGCGCTATGCCTATCAGGAGATCGAGGTCGCGCCCGGCATCGTCGTGCAGCCGGGCGAGACGATCGGGCTGCTGCTGGGCATGGCCAATCATGACCCACGCGCCTTCGCCGATCCCCTCGCCTTCCGGCCCGACCGTGCCGACCAGAAGAACGTGTCCTTCGGCGCCGGTATCCATTTCTGCATCGGCGCGCCGCTCGCCCGGCTCGAATTGCAGGTGTCGCTGAAAACCCTGTTCGAACGGCATCCGAAGCTGCATCTTGCCGAAGAGGCGCGCTTTCGGGACACTTACCATTTCCATGGGCTGGAAACGCTCGCCGTCGGCTTTTGACGGCCACAAGCCGGGGCTGCCTCAGACTGTGCCCGGGGAATAGGTGGCGCCGGTTTGCCTGATCTGACTGAGTTGAAATTCGCCTTCCTGGAAGAGCCGCCATTCTGCTTTGCAGGTGCATCGGGCGAGGTCTCAGGCTGTGACGTCGAGCTTGCGCGCAGGCTCGGTGACATGCTCGGATTGGCGAGCTTTAAGCCGATCGAAGCCGAATTCGCTGAACTGCTGCCGGGATTGGTCGAGGGTCGTTGGACCATGACGACCGGCCTGTTCGTCTCCGAAGAGCGCAGGCAGCTTGTCGACTTCACACGGCCGATCTGGGCGCTGCAGGACGGGTTGCTGGTCGCGAAACACAATCCGCGTGGCTTTCGCGGCTACCAATCCATTGCCGAGGACCGGACAGCGTTGATTGGTGTCATAACCGATCAGGTTCAGCATCTTACGGCGTTGCACAACGGAATCGCGCCCGAGCAGGTCAGGACGTTTGCAACGCAGGCGGATGCGGCGGACGCAGTGGCCAGCGGCGCGGTGCACGCCTACGCCAGCGTTGCGATGGCGCACCGAGGCTATCTGACCCGGCGGCCCGATATGCCGCTTGGGCTTGTCGAGGTTCCCCCGATTGAAAAGCAGCCGTCGGCCGGTGCCTTCGCGATCGCCAAAGGCAATTCAGCCCTGCTCCGGCGCATCGATGCTTGCCTCGATGAATTGGTGGGCAGCGACTGGCACCGACGGATGATGGCGCGATACGGATTCTCGGACAGCGATATCGACCGCATCGTCTGATCCGTGCATCTTTTGTTGTTCGACCATGATCTTTACCCGAAAACCGGCCTCCACTTTTCGGGATCACGGTCTACAGCTTGATCACATACTCCTTGCGAGTCGTTTCAAGCACTTCCCAGCTGCCTTTGAAGCCGGGCCTGAGCACGAAGCTGTCGCCGGCCTTGACGGTACGCGCCTGCCCGCCGTCTTCCGCGATCACCGAAACGCCGGACAGGATGTGGCAGAACTCCCATTCGTCATAGACGATGCGCCATTTGCCCGGGGTCGATTCCCAGATGCCGGCGTAAAGGCCGCCGTCGCGCTCCTCGACATTCCAGGTGAGGAATTTGGGATCGCCCGAGATCAGCCGATCCGGCGTCGGCGCGCCCTGTTCGGCGTCGACAGTGTCGACGCCGATGGCAAGAAATTTTGACTCGCTCATGATCGGTCAGACCTTGGCTAGCGCCTGTTCGAGGTCGGCGACGATGTCGTTGACGTCCTCGATGCCAATCGAAAGCCGCACCGTGTCCGGTCCTGCGCCGGCCTTGACCTTCTGCTCGTCGGAAAGCTGGCGGTGCGTGGTCGAGGCCGGGTGGATGACCAGCGACTTGGTGTCGCCGACATTGGCCAGGTGCGAGAACAGCTCGAGCGCCTCGACAAATTTCACGCCGGCGTCATAGCCGCCCTTGAGAGCGAAGGTGAACACGGCACCGGCGCCCTGCGGCGAGTATTTCTTCTGCAGCGCATTGTTCTTATCGGTCGGCAGGCCTGGATAGTTCACCGACGCGACCTTGGGGTGGTTGGACAGCCAGGCGGCGACCGTCACGGCGTTGTCGCAGTGGCGCTGCATGCGAAGCGGCAAGGTCTCCAGGCCGGTCAAGATGAGGAAGGCGTTGAAGGGCGAGATCGCCGGACCGAGATCGCGCAGGCCGAGCACGCGCGCGGCAATGGCGAAAGCGAAATTGCCGAAGGTTTCGTGCAGGACAAGACCGCCATATTCGGGGCGCGGTTCCGACAGCATCGGGTATTTGCCCGACTTCGACCAGTCGAAGGTGCCGCCGTCGACGATGGCGCCACCGATCGAATTGCCGTGGCCACCGATGAACTTGGTCAGCGAATGGACGACTATGTCGGCGCCATGCTCGATCGGCCGGATCAGGTAGGGCGAAGCCAGCGTGTTGTCGACGATCAGCGGCAGGCCATGCTTGCGCGCGATGTCGCCGATCTTCTCGATATCGACGAAGGTGCCGCCCGGATTGGCCAGGCTCTCGATGAAGATCGCCTTGGTCCTGTCGTCGATCTGGCTCTCGAAGGTCGAGATGTCGTTGGTGTCGGCCCAGCGCACCTCCCAGCCATAATTCTTGAAGGCATGGCCGAACTGGTTGATCGAACCGCCATAAAGCTTGTTGGCGGCAACGAAATTGTCGCCCGGCTGCATCAGATTGTGGAACACGATCACCTGCGCGGCGTGGCCGGAAGCGACCGCGAGTGCCGCCGTGCCACCTTCGAGGGCCGCCATGCGCTCTTCCAGCACCGCCTGCGTCGGATTCATGATGCGGGTGTAGATGTTGCCGAAGGCCTTCAGCCCGAACAGCGACGCGGCATGGTCGGCATCGTCGAAGACGAAGGAGGTCGTCTGGTAGATCGGCGTGGCACGCGCGCCGGTCGCCGGATCGGGCTTGGCACCGGCATGGACGGCGAGCGTGTTGAAACCTGGCGTGCGGGTCACTGAAAACCTCCCTTTTGAAACTCTTGAAATCGCCGGGCATTCTTGGCGAAGCATGAGCGCGAATGCAAAGAAGAAAATGCCCTTCGGCGAACGATCTGCGGCCGAGGCCCGAGAAAATGCACTGGTCTAAGGAATAATTTTGCGCCCAAGGCGCATTGCGCATCAGGCCTTGCTTTTGGTGCACGTCGTTATCCCAAAACCGCCGCGCACTTTTAGCGACGTGTCCTACTTCTGGCGCACGCCAAAACTCTGGAATCCCGACCGCATCAGCGGCTTCTTCGACGACAGCACACCGGAATTGACGCCGGTCCAGCCGATCTCGCCGGACAGCTTGCCGTATTCGATCTTGGGGCAGCGGTTCATCACCACCTTGATGCCGGCGGCCTCGGCGCGCGCGGCGGCCTCGTCATGGCGAACGCCAAGCTGCATCCAGATGACTTTCGGCAAGGGATCGAGCCGCAACGCCTCGTCGACGATGCCGGGCACCGCCGCCGGCGCGCGAAAGACATCGACCATGTCGATCGGCTCGGGAATATCGGCGAGCCTCGCATAGGTCATCCGGCCGAGGATCTCCTTGCCGGCCTGGCCAGGATTGATCGGAAACACCGAAAATCCCTTGGCCAGCAGATATTTCAGCACGAAATAGCTTGGCCGCACATCGTTGGCGGACGCGCCGACCATGGCGATGGTCTTCACCGAATTGAGGATGCCGGCGATGTAGGTGTTGTCGTAGCTATCGTGGTTCATGCGGCTTCCTGCGGTAGTGGTATCGGTAAAGTTCACGGCTGAACCCAAGCGAGGCATAGAGAGCGCGAGCCGGCGTGTTGTCGACCACCACCTGCAAGCATGCGGCGTGAACCCCTGCCCGCCGCGCCCAGCCGATGAGGCCGCCGACAGTCTTGCGGCCCAGACCTTGCTGCCTGAAACGGCCATCGGTTTCAACCGATTCCACCACAAGCAGGCCATTGCGGATGACGCCATAGGCCAAGGCGGCAATTTCGCTGTCGCGTTCACAGGATACGAACGCCCGGTCGCCGACGATCAGCCCGGTCATCTCGCGAAAGATGCGGCACTCGGCGTCGTCAAAGGTCCCCATGCGGAACCGCGCCGCGAGCCAGTCCTCGCCCGGCACTTTCGAAACGGTGACCTGCTCATCGCGGACTTCAGCCAGGTCGCCGATCCCGGCATGGAGATGGATCGTGCCGCCTTCCGGCTGGTATCCGCGATGGTCGAGTATGGCTTCGAGCTCGCCGGCGATGTCGGGAACCCGAAACAAGGGCGTCTGGCCGTGGCCGATGTAGAAGGACTCGGCGGCGCCGATGACAGCATCCGGCGCGCCACGCTGGCCGCGCAAGGGATTGGCCGAATTGGTGCGCCGGATCCGTCCGCCGGAGCGCCGCAGGAGCCAGCCATCAAAGATCGCCCCGGTCGCCGCCGGCCAGCCTTCGCGGCATGCCTGCTCGACGCGCCAGTTGAGATCATCGTCGCCGGCGCTCACGCGTCATCCTCCCGCAGCGCTTCCTCCATGAACGCCTGCGGATCGGTACAGAAGTCGCGCATCATGCGAAAATGATCGGTATCGCTGAAATCGGTCGGGTCGAGCCCGAAGCGGCTGATGCGGAACAGCCGCGCGCCGGGACAAGCCATCAGCAGCGGCGAATGCGTCGCCATGATCACTTGCGCGGTGCCCGACTGGTCCATGCGCCGCAGCATCTTGAGCAGCTCGATCTGTCGCGTCGGCGACAGTGCGCTCTCGGGTTCGTCAAGGATGTAGATGCCCTGCCTGCGGCAGCGCTCCTCGAAAAATCGGATAAAGCCCTCGCCATGCGACCAGGACAGGAAGTCCGGCGGCGCCCCGCCAGACTGCAGCGCTGCCTGATCGAGATAGCGGGCCACGGAGTAGAAGGATTCGGCGCGAAAGAACCAGCCGGCGGTGACTTTCGGCAGCCAGTGACCACGGAATGCGTTGGCCAACGCAGCACCACTCTTGTCGATAGCGCTGGAATGGTCGACTGGCATATATCCCTTGCCGCCGCCGGCTTCGTCATAGCCGGCCAGTGCGCCGATCGCCTCGAGCAGCGTCGATTTGCCGGTGCCGTTCTCGCCGACAATGATGGTGATCGGCGTGGTGAATTCGAGTTCGAACTCATGGCCGCGAAACAGCGGTAGATTCCAGGGATATTTCTCCCAGTCCGCCACGCGCTCGGCGTCGAGCAGGATGCGCTTCAGATAGGGAGCCTTTAGCCGCGTCAGCTGCTTGCGATGGGCCATCAGCCAGGTAGCGAAATCGTGCCGTCTTCCGCGATCGGAAAGGCAGGATTGTGCGCCACTTCCCAGACATGCCCGTCGGCGTCGGCGAAATAGCCGTACCAGCCGCCCCAAAAGGCCCGGCCGGCCGGCTTGACGATGCGGCCGCCGGCTTTTTCCGCCCTGGCGAGCACGTCGTCGACTTCGGCGTCGGAACGAGTGTTGTAGGCGAGGTAGACCGCCGATGGCGCCGCGGCGAAGGCGATGCCGGAATCCTCTTCTGCGCTGGCGCGCGGGAACAGGCCGAGGATGACGCCGCCCATCTGGAAGAAGGCGACCCCGTCGGTGATGGCGGCATGCCGCTTCAAGCCCATCTCTTCGTAGAAGCGCACGGCGCGGTCTAGATCATCGGTAGCAATGGTGATGATGGAGATGCGCGGTTCCATGACGTTCTCCTTACTCGTCCTTCCATTCCGGCTTGCGCTTGCCGATGAAGGCGCCGATGCCCTCCTCCGCGTCGCGCGCAAGCATGTTCTCGACCATGATCCGGCCGGTATAGGCATAGGCGTCCGCGAGGCCCATTTCAGCCTGGGCGTAAAAGGCTTCCTTGCCGGTCTTGACCACCAAAGATGATTTGGAAGCAATGGTTTGCGCGTATTTGGTGACGATCTGATTCAGGTATTCGCGCGGCACGACGCGGTTGACCAGGCCGAACTCCTTGGCGGTCGCCGCATCGATCGTCTCTCCGGTCAGCAGCATCTCCATGGCATGCTTGCGCGAAACGTTGCGCGACAGCGCCACCATCGGCGTCGAGCAAAACAGCCCGATATTGACGCCCGGCGTGCAGAAGGTCGCTTCGTGCGAGGCGATCGCCAGATCGCAGCTGGCGACCAGTTGCAGCCCAGCGGCGGTGGCAAGGCCGTCAACCTCGGCGATCACAGGCACGGGATGGCGCACGATGGCCTGCATCAGCGTCGCACAAGCGGCAAACGTCTCTGCGAAGAAGGCCTTGCCATGATCGGCGTCAGTGCGGCGCGCCGTCATTTCCTTGAGATCATGGCCGGCGCAGAACACCTTGCCGGCCGCCGACAAAACGATGACGCGAACGGCCTTGTCGGCCTTGGCGCGCTCGAGTTCGGCCGTCAGCGCCGCCATCACCGCCAGCGACAGCGCGTTGGCTGGCGGATTGGCGAGCGTCAGGCGCAGCACGCCCTTGTCCAGTTGTGCAACAACCGGACCTTCAACGGCGGCAGGCTTGATGGCAAGGATTTCGGCCATGGATAAGGTCTCCGCGATTCCGCCTGGGCTATCTAATACCGGATCAGGTTTCGTCCAACACCGATCGCTTGCGCCAGGGGACGAAGGTTGTCAGAAATGCCGCGCCGCGCCCATACAGGTCGGCCAAAACGAGAGACCGACATGCCCGCCCAAACCAATTTGAAGCCGGTTCTGACCGCGCAACAAGTCAATGCGCTGATGGAGACCGTCTATCCGCAGCTCAACGAGCAGTTCAAATATTTCGAGGCGATCGACGTGTTCCCCGGCGGCTGCACCGTGCGGCTCAACGCCGGCGAGCGGCACCTGCGTCCGGGCGGCACGGTGTCCGGCCCTTCGCTGTTCACGCTGGCCGACATTGGCGGCTACGTCTGCGTGCTCAGCCATGCCGGGCCGGATGCGCTTTCCGTTACCGTCAACCTCGACATCAATTTCGTGCGCAAGGCAGAGGCCGGACCGATCGACGGCCACTGCCGCATCCTGAAGCTGGGCAAGAGCCTGATGGTGTTCGACATCGACATCGTTGCCGGCCCGGACGGGCACACGGTGGCGCACGCCACCGGCACCTATTCGATCCCGCCGAAGCGGAATGGCGATGTGGTAAAATAATACCTTTCACTTAACTTATTGTTTTCGCCGCATTTTGTCAGATATTCTCCTTTTCGCGCGCCTTGACGCGATCACCACCCTCGCCTATAAGCCCTCACGAAGCAGCGGCCCGCAAAGGCCGCCGTTTTGTTATTGGCGGCGGGCAGCGTCCTTCCGACAATCCAAGCAACAAGAAACGCCTTCTCTTATGAAGGTCAGAACCGAGAGCAGAAAACATGACAACCTTTTCGCAGAAGCCTGCGGATGTGGTGAAGAAGTGGATCCTGATCGACGCCGAAGGTCTCGTCGTCGGTCGTCTGGCCACTGTCATCGCCAATCATCTTCGCGGCAAGCACAAGCCGACCTTCACCCCGCATGTCGACGACGGCGACAACGTCATTGTCATCAATGCCGACAAGGTGGTGTTCACCGGCAAGAAGTTCACCGACAAGGTCTATTACTGGCACACCGGCCACCCAGGCGGCATCAAGGAGCGCACCGCGCGCCAGCTGCTCGAGGGTCGTTTCCCCGAGCGTGTCGTCGAGAAGGCCGTTGAGCGCATGGTCCCACGTGGCCCGCTCGGCCGTCGCCAGATGAAGAACCTGCGCGTCTATGCAGGTGCCGAGCATCCGCATGTCGCACAGCAGCCCGTCGTGCTCGACGTGGCCAAGCTGAACGCCAAGAACAAGAAGGTCGCATAAGATGGCTGAGCTTTCCTCGCTCGCAGAACTGGGCGCCGCCACCGGCAACACCAATACCCAGCCGGCAGCCCCCGTCCACGTCCAGAAGCTCGACAAGTCGGGCCGCGCCTATGCCACCGGCAAGCGCAAGAACGCCATTGCGCGCGTCTGGGTGAAGCCGGGTTCCGGCAAGATCATCGTCAACGACAAGGAATTCGCGACCTATTTCGCGCGTCCGGTCCTGCAGATGATCCTCAACCAGCCGATCATCGCCTCCAACCGCGCCGGCCAGTACGACATCGTCGCGACCGTTGTCGGCGGCGGTCTCTCCGGCCAGGCTGGCGCCGTGCGTCACGGCATCTCCAAGGCGCTGACCTATTACGAGCCGACGCTGCGCGCCGTGCTCAAAAAGGGCGGCTTCCTGACCCGCGACAGCCGCGTCGTCGAGCGCAAGAAGTACGGCAAGGCGAAAGCCCGTCGTTCGTTCCAGTTCTCGAAGCGCTAAGCGTTCCGCAGCTTCAGACAATCGAAAAGGCCGCCTCCGGGCGGCCTTTTTGTTTGCGGCTCGGCAGTCACCCCACCCGCGCCTGCGGCGCGACCTCCCCATCGAGGGGAGGTAGAAGAGCGCGACGCCCTACCTCCCCTCGATGGGGAGGTCGGCGCGTAGCGCCGGGTGGGGTGAAGGCGCCGGCATAAACAGGTCAGGCCTTGCCGCCCTTGATATAGTCGATGAACGCCCGCAGCGGGGCCGGCACCAGCCGCCGGCCGGGATAATAGAGGAACGGTCCGGGAAAACTCGGCCACCACGGTTCGAGAATGGGCTCAAGCGCGCCGCTTTCGAAGTAGGGGCGAAGCCAGCCCTCGAAGAGGCCGATGATGCCGGTGCCGGCGATGGCCGCATCGACGGCAAGATCGGTCGCGCCGCCGATCCGCACGATCAGCGGCCCTGTCGGATCGACCCGCACCACCTCACCGTCGCGCTCGAACTCCCAAGGCAGCATCGCACCGCTGGCAAAGCGCCCGCGCACGCAAGAGTGGCCAAGCAGGTCGCTCGGGTGTTGCGGCCGCCCATGACGAGCAAGATAGGCAGGGCTGGCAGCGGTGGCGAAGCGCTGCACGCGCGGTCCGATCGGCACCGCGATCATGTCCTGCTCCAGCCGCTCGTCATAGCGGATGCCGGCGTCACACCCGGCCGCCAGCACATCGACAAAGTTCTCATCGGCGATCACTTCCAGACGGATGCCGGGATAGGCGGCGAGGAAACCCGGCACGATATCCGGCAATATCAGCCGCGCGGCGCTGACCGGCACATTGAGACGCAGCGAACCCGCCGGCCTGTCGCGAAAGCCGTTCACCACATCCAGCGCCGCCTCCACCTCCGACAGCGCCGGGCCGAGCCGCTCCAGCAGGCTGAGGCCCGCCTCGGTCGGGACAACGCTGCGCGTCGTGCGATTGAACAACCTGACACCAAGCTGCGCTTCCAGGCGACGCACCGCCTCACTCAAGCCGGAGGCGCTGCCGCCGCTCGCACGCGCGCCATCGCGAAAACCGCCGGCGCGCGCCACCGCCACGAAGGCGTTCAGGTCACTGAGGTCCATCATTGTTCGCCATTCCGCACGGCCTGTGTGGATTGTACCGGATTATCACGAGGTTGGGCAGCGCCTATCTCTGCCTCCTCAAAGGAGATCAATCATGTCCAATATCCAACAATCCGGCACCTTCGCCCCCGCCACCTTCAAGCTTGGCAGCCGCACCGTGAAGCGGCTCGGCTACGGCGCCATGCAGCTCGCCGGGCCCGGCGTGTTCGGGCCGCCCAAGGACCATGACGCGGCATTGGCCGTGCTGCGCGAGGCGATTGCGCAGGGGATCGACCATATCGATACCAGCGACTTCTACGGCCCGCACGTCACCAACCGGCTGATCCGCGAAGCACTGGCACCCTACCCCGACGATCTCGTCATCGTCACCAAGATCGGTGCGCGGCGCGGGCCCGATGGCTCCTGGCTGCCGGCTTTCTCTCCCGAGGCGCTGACCCAGGCGGTGCACGACAATCTAAGCAATCTTGGGCTCGATGTGCTCGACGTCGTCAACCTGCGCATCATGTTCGATACCCATGGCCCCGCCGAGGGATCGATCGAAGCGCCACTCACCATCCTGGCCGGGCTTCAGCAAAAAGGTTTGGTCAGGCATATCGGGCTGAGCAACGTGACGCCGGCGCAGATCGCCGAAGGGCGCCGTATCGCCGAGATCGTCTGCGTGCAGAATCAGTACAATCTTGCGCATCGCGGCGACGACGCCCTGATCGACGACCTTGCCCGCGACGGCATCGCCTATGTGCCGTTCTTCCCGCTCGGCGGCTTCAACCCGCTGCAATCCTCCACCCTGTCGGACGTCGCAACGCGCCTCGGCGCCACGCCAATGCAGATTGCGCTCGCCTGGCTGCTGCGCCGCGCGCCCAACATCTTGCTGATTCCCGGCACATCGTCGGTCGGACATTTGCGGGAGAACCTCGCTGCGGCTGAACTCAAGCTTTCAGGGGATGTGCTTCAGGAGTTGGATGGGATGGCCAAGGCGGCGTAAGGCGCGACCAGTTTCCCCCTTTGAGGGGGAGATGTCGCCAAAGGCGACAGAGGGGGTCGGCACGACCGGGCGCGACCTCCTGCGGCAGATGAAGGTTGGCGCTCTGTGCGCGGCGACCCCCTCTGGCCTGCCGGCCATCTCCCCCTCAAGGGGGGAGATCGCTGTTCCAGCGGCGAGCCTCTAGTTGATACTCGCCGTATTCGCCGGCTCGGCCGGCCGCGCCTCATTGGCATAAGGCACGCGAAAACCATTCGCCGTCAGCCATACGATGGCTGCCTTCGGCTCGTCCGTCTGGATGATTGTGGCGCCGCGATCGGCCCAAAAACCCCAGACTTCGCGCGGCAGGCTGGCCTGCACCGCCAGTTCGTCGCCGCGGCCGCCGGCAAGGAAGCCGCCCGGCTTGTTGGCGATGGCGTAGGTGTCGGCCCAGATGTGCCAGTTGCCCCTGACCGCGGCCGCGCGCATGCGCATGCTGAACAACGGTCCGCCGGTCTCGGTCAGCGTCTCGGCGCCTGCCCGCCAGTTGATCAGCTCGATTGCGCGCGGCGAAAAGGCATGGCCGACCGTCCGGGCGAAGCCGGCATCACGCACCGCATCATCGGCGATGATCGGCATGAACTGGAAGCCGCCGCCGATAGCGGTCATTGCCGCCTGGACCGTGGTGATCCGGTTCTGGTTCCACAAATTCTCCTTGACGATAACCTGCTCGGCCATGCCGAGATCGCGAGCCACCGCGATCATGCCCGAGAGGTCGCCGACGTCGAGCTTGTTGTCGAGGTTGATGAGGATCCTGTCCCTGGTCGCCATCAGCATCTCGCGCAGCGTCGAGACTGTTTCACCCGTCACCGCACCGGTGCCTTCGACCACCAGCCTGCAGGTCTTCAGTTCGGCCAGGGTGTATTTGACCACCTCGCCCTTGCAGGTGGTGGTGCGGTCGAGCCAGCTGTCATGCATGACGACGAACTCACCGTCCTTCGAGCGCCTGATATCGACCTCGACGATTTCTGCGCCCATGGCGATCGACCCCTCCACGGCGGCAATCGAATTTTCCGCGTAGAGCGTCTTGCCCGCCTGCATGCTGCCGGCGCGATGCGCGGCCACCATGACGTGGTCGCGCCACTGGTTGGCGTGCTCGAAGCGGTCAAGAATCTGCCTGGCGCGGGTCTCGCCGGCCAATGACTGGTCAGAAAAGGCCACAAGTGCCGAGGAAAACAGAAGGCTCAGCCAGATGGTCCGCATCGAGAATCGCTCCTTGCCGGATCGAGATCGGGATAGGCGACCCTCGTGACATCCAGGTGAACGAAGCCGGCTAGCGGTTGTTCGCGGGGAGTGCGCGTCAGATGCGTTTCGAGAGCCGGCGGAACCACGCCATGGCCGGCATCTCGACAAAACGCCAGGTGATCCAGGAGGCGGCAATGGTGGCCGCGAGCATGACGACGATCGCCAATGCTCCCGTCCAGCCGGCGCCGAAGCCGGTGGCAGGCTGGCCGCGCAGCATGAAATCGCCCATCAGGCCGAGGCCGAGCTTGCGCTCGACGAGCCCGGCGATGTTGATCAGGCGCGCCTGGACGAAAATGTGGACCATGTAGATCGAGTAGGACAGCGCGCCGAGCGTCAACATGAACGGGGTTCTCAGCAAGACGCTGATCCAGCCGCCCTCATGGGCGAACAGGAACAGCGCCAGCGCGAACACCAGGGGTGCCGCGATGCCGAAATCATTGCCGCCCGCCAGCGAGACGAAAAGCACGATGACGGTCACCATGACGATTTCGGCAAGGGTCCAGTCCATCCGCGGGCCGCTCCTGGCGAGGGCCTGTCGCGCCCCTGCAATGGAATCATGCTGAAACCAGGCCAGCAAGGCGCCGAGCGAGAAGCCGTACAGGCAACGGATGAAGCCGAAATCGAAGGACACATCCATATGATGATTCGAGAAGCCGAGCAGGAACAGCGGCGCGGTGACGGCGGCGGCGACGAACCATATCCAGGCGCGCGCACCGGCGACGAAGACCACGCCGGCAAACAGGAGATAGGCGAAGAACTCGGCCGAAATGCTCCAGCTTGGCGCATTCCAGGTCAATTGATCCTCGAAACCGACACCCTGGAGCAGAAGAAGATTGGCAAGCAGGCTGCCGAGGTCGAAGCCTCCGCTGAAGGGGGCAGCCCCGGTGCCGTGCAATTGCGGCAGCATCAGCCGCAGCAACTCGAAGCCGGCGAAGGCGGCAAGCATGAGCAGATGCAGCGGGTAGATGCGGCCGAAACGGACCAGTGCGAAGCGCGCGACCTGTTCCGGCTGGTTCAGCCGATCGCCGTAGCTGCTGGCGATGACGAAACCGGAAAGGACGAAGAAAAAATCGACGAACAGGTAGGACGAACCGATGAAGGCGCTTTGCGAAATCGTCGAACCGGTCGGGAAGTGAAACAGCGCCACCAGAAGCGCGCAGATGCCACGCCACGAATCGAGGACCAGGAAGCGTTCACCGGCGACCGTGCCGGTGCGGGTCGACGCCGCGGCACGGGTGGGGTTGAGAAACGCGGTCTGCGTCATGATGATACAATCCTGTCTTGCCGTGGCACTCGGGCAGCGCCATTCCGTCTCGCCAAGCTGTGACTGGCATCTTCCGTGCCGGTTCTGTAGTTGTTGCAACCCGATGAAAAACGAGGATCCGTAATGGCGAACAACAACATCGACAACGCCTTCACCGCCCGTTCCAAAACGGGCGCCGCGTTCGAGCCGACCTACTCCGGCGCGCTGTCGTTCATGCGGCGCAAATACACCAAGGACGTGAAGGGCGCGGATGCTGTGGTGTGGGGTATTCCCTTCGATGCCGCCGTCACCAACCGGCCCGGCGCCCGCTTCGGGCCGCAGGCGATCCGCCGCGCCTCGGCGATCCTCGATAACGACCCGCAATATCCGTTCTCACGCGATTTGTTCGAGCATCTGGCGGTGGTCGACTATGGCGATTGCCTGCTCGATTCGGGCAATCACCAGAAGACACCCGGCACGATCGAACGTGAAGCGGCCAAGATCCTGAAGTCCGGCGCCTTCCTGCTGACGCTCGGCGGCGATCATTTCGTCACCTGGCCGCTGCTCAAGGCGCATGCCGCCGTCCATGGTCCGCTCGCCTTGGTGCAGTTCGACGCCCATCAGGACACCTGGCCGGACGACGGCAAGCGCATCGACCACGGATCCTTCGTCGGCCGTGCCGTCAAGGAAGGCATCATCGACCCCGACCGCTCGATCCAGATCGGCATCCGCACCCATGCACCCGACACGTTCGGCATCAAGATCCTCCATGGCCATGAAATCGAGGAGATGCGGGCGTCCGATATCGCCTACGCCATCGTCGACCGCACCGGCGGCAAGAAGACCTACCTCACCTTCGACATCGACTGCCTCGATCCGGCCTACGCGCCTGGCACAGGCACGCCAGTTGCCGGCGGGCCGTCCTCGGCGAAGATCCTGTCGACGCTGCGCCAACTCAACCAGATCGATATTGTCGGTGCCGACATCGTAGAGGTTGCGCCGGCCTATGATCACGCCGATATAACGGCGATCGCCGGCTCGATGGTGGCCATGCAATATCTCGGCCTGCTGGCTGAGCGAAAGGCCCGGCTTGAAGAGTTGAACAACGGCAACCACAATGGTGCCGCAGTGATTCAAGGTCAGGGCATATAATCTTGAAATATCAGGGAATTTGATCAACCCATGAAACCGAAAATCTTCATCGACGGCGAACACGGCACCACCGGCCTGCAGATCAGGGCGCTGCTTGCCGAGCGCAGTGATCTGGAGATCATGTCCATCCCGACCGAACGCCGCAAGGAAACGGCGGCGCGCGCCGAGTTTCTCAACGCCGCCGATGTCGCGATCCTGTGCCTCCCTGACGACGCGGCGAAGGAAAGCGTCTCGCTGATCGCCAACGACACCACCAAGGTCATCGATGCGTCGACCGCGCATCGCGTGGCGGAAGGCTGGGCGTATGGTTTCGCCGAGATGGACAAGGACCAGGCAAAGGCGATCGCCTCGGCAAAACGCGTCGCCAACCCAGGCTGCTGGCCGCAGGGACCGATCGCCACGCTACGGCCGCTGGTCACGTCAGGCCTGCTGCCGGCGGATTTCCCGATCACCGTCAACGGCATTTCGGGCTATTCGGGCGGCGGACGGCCGATGATCGAGGACTATGTCGCCAAGGGCGAGGAAGCCTCGGAATTCCTGCCCTACGGCCTCACGCTTCAGCACAAGCACGTGCCGGAATTGAGGGCCTATGCCAGGCTGTCGCATGATCCGATCATGCAGCCGGCGGTCGGCAATTTCGCGCAAGGCATGATCACCGTCGTGCCGTTGCAGCTTGGCGGCCTCGACCATGTGCCGACCGGTGCGGAGCTGCATGCGGCGATTGCCGACCATTTCGCCGCCATCAAGGGCGGCGTGGTCGAAGTGGCGCCCTATGCGCATTCGGAGCGCATGCCGGAGATCAATCCCGAGGTCTACAACGGCACCAACCGGATGAAGGTCTATGTCTTTGCCAATGACAAACGGGCGCAGGCCCTGCTGCTGGCGGTCTATGACAATCTTGGCAAGGGTGCCTCCGGTGCCGCCGTGCAGAACATGGACCTGATGCTCGGCCTCTGATGGACACGCCAGCCTTTCCGGCGCGCTGGAAAGTCAGCGCGCCCGAACTCATTGCCGAGACCTTTTCGAGCCGCATCTGGAAGGTTTTGCGCGAAGACGGGTCGCCGGCGATCGTCAAGGCGCTCAAGCCTTTCGACGATGTCGCCGACGAGTTGCGCGGCGAGCATTATCTCGCCTGGCGGAGCGGCGAAGGCGCGGTGCGTCTGCTCGGCCGCGACGGCCACAGCATGCTGCTCGAATACGCCGGTGAAACGCTGCTTCAGCAGGTTCTCGAAGAACAGGGCGACTTTGCCGCGACCGTAATCGCGGCCGAGGTGATGGCGAAACTGTTTTCACAGGGGAAAGACCCCTTCCCGCCCGAACTTCAGCCACTGAGGGAACGGTTCGCCAGCCTGTTCAACAAGGCAAATGCCGATCGCGACGCCGGCCATGAGAGCCTCTATGTCGAGGCCGCCACTATTGCCGACCGGCTGCTGGCCGATCCGCACGATATCAGGCCACTGCATGGCGACCTGCATCACGAGAACATCCTGCACGGACGGCGCGGCTGGCTGGCTATCGATCCGAAGGGCGTGCTCGGCGATCCCGGCTTCGATGCGGCGAACATGTTCTACAACCCGCTCGAGCGGGACGATCTCTGCCTCGACCCCGAGCGGATCGCTGGTATGGCCGGGATTTTTGCCAAAACGCTGGGCCAGACACCACCCGCCATCCTTGATCATGCCATCGCCTATGGTTGCCTCTCGGCGTCATGGCATCATGAGGACGACAATGCGGTCGAGGAGAACCGCGAATTGTCGGTCGTCAAGGCGATCCGGGCGGTACGGGCAAGCTTCTGATCCGGACCCGGTAGATCAGCTCAAGATCAGCCCCTGAGCGCTATTCCCGCCGGCAAGGGACAAGCACCCTTGGTGCCGCGCCAATGGGCGGCTGCAAACCCCAGGACGACGAGCGCAAATCCCTGATGGGTCAGCGCCAAATGCAGCGGCACATGCATCAGCAGCGTGCCGATACCGATCGAAGCTTGGACCAGCACCAGTAGAAACAGCAGCGTCGCGCGCCGCGCATGCGTTGTTTCAGGCAGCCGCCGGCGCGTGGCGATCATGTGCCACAAGGCCACGACGAAAACCGTGTAGGCGCCAAGCCGATGGACGAACTGCACCGTCTTCGGGCTCTCGAAGAAGTTGCGCCATGCCGGCTCGAGGATCAGCAGATCGCCAGGGATGATCTTGCCGTCCATCAACGGCCAGGTGTTGTAGCTCAGGCCCGCATCGAGCCCGGCTACCAGGCCGCCGAGATAGATCTGGATCAGCGCCAGCAGCACGATGAAGCCGGCCAGCCTCTGCGTCGACCGATCGGCGGCGGGTTCGGAATGCGGCGCCAATCCTCGCGCGACCACCATGGTGGCGGTGAAGATCAGCGCGGCGAGTGTCAAGTGGGTCGCCAGCCGGTACTGGCTGACGGAGACCCGGTCGACCAATCCTGAAGCCACCATCCACCAGCCGATGGCGCCTTGCAGGCCGCCGAGCAGGAGAATGCCCACCAGCTTCGCTCCCAGGCCGCGCTCGATGCGGCGCGTCGCCCAGAAGAACAGCAGCGGCAGGGCAAAGACCAGGCCGACGCTGCGCGCCAGGATGCGGTGCGCCCATTCCCACCAGAAGATCGACTTGAACGCCTCGATGCTCATGCCCTTGTTGAGCTCGGCATATTGCGGGATCTGCTGATAGAGCTGGAATTCCTCTTGCCACTCGGCATCGTTGAGCGGCGGGATCACGCCGTGGATCGGCTTCCACTGCGTAATCGACAGGCCGGAATCGGTGAGCCTGGTGGCGCCGCCGACCAGCACCAGCGCAAACAGCACCAGAAGCACCACATAGAGCCAGCCGCGCAGCAGCGCCCGGTTATGCAGGTCGCGGTCGCGGGCGACGTATGGCGCGGCAGCTGATATGGCAGCCATGATCTTGTCCCGGCAGGTTGATTTGGCGGATTGGTGGACCATCGCACCCGTGCTGGCAAGACCATACGGCGCGGCACGCCGTCGCGCCGCGTCTCACCGGTTGCACAGTCTCGCCTCAAGGCCTATGCGAGGCCGATACCCCATGAGCCTGCCAGGCCTCTTGTGCGAATTCCGGCATGCTCGATCAGGAGACCAGCCATGCCCCTGCGCCTGAAAAAGCTGATCGGAATGTTTCTGCTGGTGGCGCTGGTCATCATCTATGCGCTGGTCGCATCGATCTTCGCGGTCGCCCGGCTGTCGGAGTCGGGTCCGTGGGTGCATTTCCTGTTCTTCCTGCTCAGCGGCCTGCTGTGGGTGCTGCCGGCGATGGGCATCATCAAATGGTTGATGCTGGAGCCGAGGGCCAAGCGCTAGGCGAAACCGCCAGCGTTAGATGGTGACAACCATCTTGCCGGCGTTGGCGAGCGGCGTCGTCACGCCCGACAGCATGGTGCGGATGTGGGCGAGGCTCTGGTAGCGGCCGTTGACGGAAATGCGCGGCAAGGCGTGCAGGAACCCGGCATGCTCGGCGCGCAGCACGCCGTGGCGCGTCGTCACGGCGGAGATATAGCCTGCATCGCGGGCAAAACCCACTTCGCGGCAGCCGACAGCGCTGGCATAGCCATAGGGATAAGCGAAATGGCGGGGCATTTCGCCCAGTTCGGCCTGCAACATGGCGCGCACGGCGCCAACCTCGTGCCGGGCATCGGCTTCGGAGAGCCGCTTCAGATTGCTGTGGTTGATCGTATGGGCGCCGATCGTCACCAGCGGATGCGCGGCGATGCGACGGATTTCATCCCAGCTCATCAATGTGCGCAAGCGTGGGCCGTCGGCGTCGATGCCGTTTGCGCGAGCCAGGTCACGCAACACGGCCTGCAGGTCCTCCTCGCGGATTTCCGAGGTGAGATAGGCGTGCAGGCGTGCATTGGCCTGCAGCTTCTTCGCGGGGGTCGAGCAATCGATCGCCAGCGGACCATTCGGCCGCGTCAGCGTCAAGGTATCGCGCGCGTTGACGATGTCCTCGACAACGTCCCACCACAGGTCTGCTGTGCCGTTGATCAGCCCGGGTGCGACATAGATGGTGATCGGCGCGCCATGCTTCTCCAACACCGGCAGCGCCTCGACCATGTTGTCGCGATAGGCGTCGTCGGCGGTGATGGTGGCAAACTGACCGCCCTTGCCGCCTGCCTTGATGCGCTCAACGGCTTCGTCCATGGAGACGAAGGCATAGCCATGCGCCTTCATGTCGGCGATCATGGCGTCAAGGAAGCCGGGCGCGATATTCAGATGCCGGTTGACGCTGTCCGGCTTTTCCGGCGTCGCGGTAACACGGTGCAGCATCAGGATGGCGCCGATGCCGCCGATGAACGGCTTGGCCAGCGGTGCAAGGCCGGTATAGCGGGCGACGTTCAGCGCCAGTTTCCGGATTGCCTCCCCGCCGTCGATCATTCATTCACCTTTTGCGCCTAGGCTGATCCAAGCACGGAATGCGCCTATGCGAACCCCCAAATCGCGATCAATACGTCCTAAGGATTGAGGTATGGTTGACGCAACCGCGTCATTTGACGGCAATCGGCTTGCGGCGACCGAGGCATCGTCGCGCGCCTTGCCACGGGACCATGCCGGCCTGTCGATTTCAGTGGCGTCCACGGACGGACTCGCGGCCTATGCCGAGTTCTGCCGCTCGGCCCTGTTTGGGCCGGCGCAGAGTGCTGCCTGGGTCCAGAACTGGGCGACCGAGACACGACCGGACCTGCTCGTCGCGACGCTGAGTGCCGAGGGCAAACCGGTTTTCTCGCTGGCGCTGGAGGTTGCCGCCAGGGGGCCGTTCCGGATCGCCCGCTTCATGGGTGGGCGCCACGCCAACGGCAACTTCGTCGCCGCGGACCCGAACTGGCTGGCCAAAGCGGATATACCGGCCCTCCGATCGGTGCTGGCGGCCATCGCCAAGGCACGCCCGGACATCGATCTGGTCGCGCTCGAGCGGTTGCTGCCCGATCTCGACGGCGTCGCCAATCCGCTCGCATCGCTTGAGCATTTTTCCAGCCCCAACCTGTCGCTGGCCGTCGATCTCGCCGGCGGCTTCGATGCGCTGCTTTCCCGCGCCAGCGGCAAACGCAAACGCAAGAAGCACCGGTCGCAGATCCGGAAATTCGAGGCCGTAGGCAGCTATCGGCGCATCGGGGCCCGCACCCCCGACGAGGTGGGCAGGCTGCTCGACGCCTTCTTCGAGATGAAGGAACTCCGCTTCCGCAAGATGGGCATCGCCAATGTTTTTGGCGACGCACAGGTACGCGGCTTCTTCCGCGCGCTGTTCATGCAGGCGCTTGCCGAGGACAGGCCTTCCTTCGTGCTGCACGGGCTCGAGGTTGCCGGCAAGCTGCGCGCCATCACCGGTTCAAGCCGCTTGGGCAAACGCCTGATCTGCGAATTCGGAGCGATCGCCGAGGACGATCTTGGGCACGCCAGCCCCGGCGACTTCCTGTTCTTCGACAACATCCAGGAAGCCTGCGAGACCGGTTTCGAGGTCTATGACTTTTCGGTCGGAGATGAGCCTTACAAGCGGCTGTGGTGCGATATCGAAACGCGGCATTTCGAAGTGCTGGTCCCCTTGACCGTGAAGGGCCGCATGCTGGCGCTGACGCTTCGGCAAGGCGCACGGCTGAAGGCCTTCGTCAAGAACAGCCCGACGATCTGGAAGCTGACCAAAGTGCTGCGCCGCAAAGCCGCCGGCCAGGCAGCGCCCGCGGAAGAAGATAGCTGACGCCATGAAGCCGATCATCCGCACACTGTCCCTGCAGGAACTGGCGCTTCTCGTCGACTGGGCGGCCGCGGAAGGCTGGAACCCAGGTCATGAAGACCCGGCGATGTTCCAGGCCGCGGACCCCGAAGGCTTCATCGGCGCCTTTGTCGGCGACGACATGGTCGCGGCAATTTCGGCCGTGGCCTATGGAAGCGAATTCGGTTTCATCGGCCTCTACATCTGCCGGCCTGACATGCGCGGCATGAGCTACGGCAAGGCCGTGTGGGACGCCGGCATGAAAAGGCTCTCGGGCCGGACTGTCGGCCTCGACGGCGTCGCCGAGCAGCAGGCCAATTACCGGCGCAAGGGCTTCGCGCCGGCCTATGAGACCATCCGCTTCACCGGGCGCATGGCAGGCCAGCCGGTCAGGGCCGATGGGTTGCGGATGATTACGACGCAGCTCCTGTCCGGCATCGTCGCCTATGACGCCCATTGCTTTCCGGCGCCCCGAGGCACCTTTCTGAAGCGATGGCTGCAGGAGCCGCATCATGGGCTAGCGGCGATCGGTTCGCGCGGCGTGACCGGTTTTGGCGTGGCGCGCCGCTGTCGATCCGGCTTCAAGATCGGCCCGCTGTTTGCCGACGACACGGAGATCGCTTTGCAACTCCTGGAGGGGCTGGCCGGTGCCTGCGAGGGCGGCGAGCTGCACATCGACGTCCCCGCCGATAACGCCGGCTTCATAACTGCGCTCGATGCGGCCGGCTTTGCGCCGACCTTCACCACCACGCGCATGTACAAGGGGCCTGCCCCGGAATTGGACCTGCGAAGGGTGTTCGGCGTAACGACGCTTGAACTGGGATAGATCGGGCGAACCGCAGAACGGCCCCGCCGGCGATCCGGGGCTCCCCTCAGGCAGCGGCAGTGCGCCTTCTCGGCACCGGATTGCCGGGCGGTTCGTGGCCGAGCGGCGTCACCAGCGTCAGGTCGGGGTAGCCGTTCTCGATCAGCTTGACCGCAGCCTGCGTCACCTCATCGTCGGCCTCCAGCATGGAGAGAAAGACCTCGGTGGCATCGCCGGTCAGGCGGCCGATGCCTTGTGCGTCGGCCGGTCCGCACTCGACCACGACCAGGTCGTAGGCTGTCGTCAGCGACTGCATGATGATCGGCAGCCGGTCGGCGGCACGCATGGCACGAACCGGATCGGCGGTTCCGACCGGGATGACGTGACAGTCCGAGTAGAGATCGGCATGGATGACGTCACTGAACTGCGCTTCCGAAGCGAGCAGGTTGGTGATGCCGGGGAAAAGCCCGCTGTCCAGCATCGGCCGCGAGGCGGCCCCCGACGCGGTGAGGTCCAGCAACAGCACGCGCAGCCCGGCGTCGGCGACCTCGCGCGCCACCAGGATCGCGGATGCAGCCGCCTCGTCGCCTTCCGGCGAGACGAATATGGCGCGCGCCGCACCGCTGGAGATCAGCTTTTCGGCAGCCTTCTCGATATCGATCTCGCCCAGGGTGGAACGCGCCGGTTCGGGCTCGACAGCCGTCTGCTCTGTCGCCGTCGTATCGGGCATTGCGACCACATCCGGTGCCTCGGCCATGGCCGGCATCGCGGCGGCATAGGGCTCCGCTTCATCCGCACGTTCAGGCAGCTCCTGGCCAACCAAGGAGTCCTGCAGGACGGCAGGCTCGTGGCGGACAAATGGCTTGGCGACCGGCGCCTGCGCCACATGGGGCATCGCGACCTCATCGATCCGTTCAAAACGGGAACCGCTCGCCGGTCGCATCGCGCGACCTGAAAACAGCTCCCGCAGAAGCGTCACGATGGCCATGATCAGCAGCGATGCGGCGAAAGCCGCGCCGACGATCGGCCCGACCTTCGGGAAGTAGGCCTCGGAGGGAACCGAAGCCTTCGAGGCGATCCGCGCGTCGACCGGCAGATAGTTGCGATCCTGGCGCGAAGCGGCTTCGCGGTAGTTGGTCAGGTACAGTTCGAGTTGCTGTCGCTTGGCGGTCGCGTCGCGCTGCAGTGCGTCGAGATCGACCTGTTGTTCGCCGGCCTGCGCCGAAGCGGCTTTCAATGTGTTGACGTCGGCGACAAGCTGGTTCTCGCGGGCCTTTGCCGTCTCGGCCTGCATCAACAGGCCTTTCATGATCTTCTGGGCCTCGCTGCGAATCTGTGCGTCGAGATCGGACAGTTGCGATTTCAGCGCGCGAATGCGCGGATGATTGCCAAGCAGTGTCGTCGACAGATCGGCGATGTTGGAGCGCAATTCGACCTGTCGCTCACGCAAGCGCTGGATCAGGTCCGACGACAGAACCTCCGGCACGGCATCCAGCGAACCGCCATTCTGCAGCGCCCTGCGCACACCGTCGGCGGTCGCTTCGGCCGCGGCGCGGTTGGCGCGCACTTTCGACAGTTCGCTCGACAGTTCCGAAAGCTGCTGGGTGGCCAGCACCGAATTGTTGCCACCCATCAGGAGATCGGACTGGGCGCGATAGGCGGCGACCTTCGCCTCGGCATCCTTGACCTGCCGCTGCAGGTCGGCGATCTCGGGCGCCAGGAAGTCTGCCGCGGCGCTGTTCGATTCGAGCTTGGCCGCCCCTTGCCCCGCTATATAGGCGGCGGCGATGGCGTCCGGTACGGCGGCCGCGAGCTTGGGATCTTCCGATGAGAACTCGACGGCAATGATGCGGGTCTTCTCGACGCCATAGACGTTGAGCTTCTCGTGCATTTTCTTGAGCACGCGCTCTTCCGTCGGAATTTCCATCGGGTCGCTTTTCAGCCCGACCAGGACCAGAGCGCGGCTCACCGCCGACATGTCGAGCGCTTCATTGAACTCGGGCAGTTTTTCCAGACCAAGCTTTTGCGAGACCTGCTTGAGGATTTCGTTGGAGGAAATGATCTGGACCTGGGTGGCGACGCCCTGTTCGTCGAGAATAGGCTTGTCGGTGTCATTGTTGTTGCTGGCCGGCCGCGTGTAGATGGATTCGCGCGGCGCGATCTCCACCTGCGTCTCGGCCTTGTAGTGCCGGGTTGCCAGCGAGGCGAAAGCGAAGGCCAGCCCGGTTGCCAACAGGACGACGAGGACTATACGCAGCCAGTTCCTCGCCAGACTGGCGAAGAGCTGCCTGAGATCGACATCGACATCTGCGGCCGCGGACTGAACGGACATGCATCCCTACTCCGATACTGGGTCAGCACGCACCGTAAACAACTATGGTAACTCAGCCGTTAAGATCGTGGTAAGTTTCCGTTAGGGTTTACTGGCGGGCGGCAAACAAAACCGCCAAGAATCACAAAAACTCTTGCCGATGCGCCACGTGTCGGCCGCTCCCTTTACCGGCCATTAACCCTAACAGGATGATAACGGGCCTCGATCCCTGATGTTTGCTGCGACGCCGCAGCGGCCCAGTCGAAGGTACTTGTCCGGTCATGAAAAGCACTGCTTCCCTGTTTCGCGCGCTGCTTGCCGTATCGATGCTGGCTGGCTGTTCCAGCTACCGGCCGACGCCGGCCGCCTTCCATGAGGTGCTCGATCAGCCCTACCGTCTTGGCGCCGGCGACCGCGTCCGCGTGACCGTGTTCGAGCAGGACGGGCTGACCAACACCTACAGTGTCGATCAATCCGGCTATCTCTCCTTCCCGCTTGTCGGCGCCATACCGGCGCGCGGCCACACCGCGCAGCAGATGGAAAAGGAGATCGCCGACAAATTGCGGCAAGGCTATCTGCGCGATCCCGACGTTTCGGTCGAGATCGACCGCTACCGGCCGATCTTCGTCATGGGCGAAGTGGGTGCCGCCGGCCAATATTCCTATGTTCCCGGCCTGACGGTGCAGAAGGCGATCGCCATTGCCGGCGGCTTTACGCCGCGCGCCAACCAGGAAAGCGTCGACATCACCCGCGACATCAACGGCAAGGTGATGACCGGCCGCGTGGTCACCTCCGACCCGCTGCTGCCGGGCGATACGGTCTACGTCCGCGAACGTCTGTTCTGACAGACACCACGTGGCGGACAGGCTCAGGATCGTCCATTGCTTTCGCTCACCCGTCGGAGGAATTTTCCGGCATGTGCGCGACCTGGCCGAGGCGCAGGTCGCCGCCGGGCATTCGGTCGGCATCGTCTGCGATTCGACGACGGGCGGCGCGTTCGAGGAACATTTGTTCGAGCAGATGAAGGGCATGCTGGCGCTCGGCATTCATCGCACGCCGATGCAGCGCCATGTCGGTCCCGGCGACCTTGCCTCGGCTTGGCGCACATACAGGATCATCAAGGAATTGCGGCCGGACGTACTGCATGGGCACGGCGCCAAGGGTGGCGCCTATGCCCGTCTGTTCGGCTCTTTGTTGCGGGTATCAAGGTCTCGCGTAGCCCGCCTTTATTCGCCGCATGGCGGCTCGCTCCACTATGACGAGAGCACGGTCATCGGAAAGCTGTTCTTCGCGCTCGAGCGCTTCATGGCTCGCTTCACCGACTATCTGCTGTTTGTCTCGGACTATGAGCGGCGGACCTATCGCCACAAGGTTGGCGAGCCGCCCATTCCCAACACCCTCGTCTATAACGGCCTGCGCGCCACTGAATTCGAGCCGGTGATCACCGAGCCGGACGCAGCCGACCTGCTTTATATCGGCATGATGCGCGACCTGAAGGGACCGGATATCTTCATCGACGCATTGGCCCTCGCCGGCCCACAGTTCGGCCGCGCACTGACCGCGGTGATGGTCGGCGACGGCGACGACCTTGCGCGTTACCACGGGCAAGTGAAACGCCTCGGGCTCGAGCGCCATGTCCGCTTCCTGCCGCCGATGCCGGCCAGGGAGGCCTTTGCCCTTGCCGCGCTTATCATCGTTCCCTCGCGCGCCGAAGCCATGCCCTATATCGTCCTGGAAACGCTTGCCGCGGGAAAGCCGATGATCGCAACCGCGGTCGGCGGCATCCCGGAGATATTCGACACCGGTTCCCCTGCCCTGATCCGACCTGACCCGATCGAGCTCGCCGACAGGATGAGCCAGGCGCTGGCCGACCCGGTCGCCTATCGCGACCTGATGCCCGATAGCGCCAACCTCAAGGCACGCTTCGGCGCCGATGTGATGGCCGCCGACATCGAGAAGGCCTATTTCGCCGCGCTCGACAGGTAGGCACAGGGCCAAGCCGTTCCAAAGCCATACGTTGTTTCAAGGGTTTCTTAGCTCTCTTTTGCTATGACCATGGGGAAGTTTGCGGAAAGCCCTCATGAACGAGATCGACCCCGCGCGCCGCTTTTCAGCAGAGGCGGTGCGTAAATTCGACGGCCCGGCCGACGGCGACACGCCAAGCGGCATGAACGATGTCGCCCGCCAGGTCGCCTCGCAATACCGGCGCGATACGATGTCGCCGATCATGGTCAGCGGTGTCCTGCGCATGGTCGAATTCGGCTTGCTGTTCCTGTCCGGGCTCGCCGTCTATTTCCACTATGTCGGTTTCTTCAACTATCTCGCCTGGCAATATCCGGTGACGATCGCAGCCGGCTCGTTCCTTGCCGTGGTGCTGCTCGACGTCACCGACTGCTACCAGATCGTCGCCCTGATGCGGCCCATCGCCAACTTCGGCCGCGTGCTGCTGGTCTGGGCCGGCACATTCGCCCTGATGGCGCTGACGGCATTCGTCATGAAGATGTCGCAGGACTATTCGCGCCTATTGTTCGGCAGTTGGTTCGTCATCGGCTTCGTTCTCATCTTCGGCCTCAGGCTGGTGATGTCGAAGCTGATCCGGGCCTGGGCGCGCGATGGCCGCATGGAGCGGCGCGCCGTCATCGTCGGCGGCGGCAAGGCGGCGGAAATCCTGATCCGCTCGGTCGAAAAGCAGCCCTACAACGATATCCGCATCTGCGGCATCTTCGACGATCGCGGCGACAAGCGCTCGCCGCCCATCGTCGCCGGCTACCCCAAGCTCGGCACCATTTCGGAACTGATCGAGTTCGCCCGCATCGCCCGCATCGACATGCTGATCGTATCGCTGCCGCTGACCGCCGAATCGCGGGTGCTGCAGCTGCTGAAGAAGCTGTGGGTGCTGCCGGTCGACATCCGGCTGTCGGCACATTCCAACGCGCTGCAGTTTCGCCCGCGCGCCTATTCCTACATCGGCGCGGTGCCGATGCTCGACATCTTCGACAAGCCGATCAACGACTGGGATTCGGTCGCCAAACGCGCCTTCGACATCGTCTTCAGCCTGATCGGCATCGTCGTGTTCTCGCCGGTCATGCTGGCGACCGCCATCGCCATCAAGCTCGACAGCAAGGGGCCGGTGCTGTTCCATCAGAAGCGGCACGGCTTCAACAACGAGATCATCGAGGTCTACAAGTTCCGTTCGATGTATACGGACAAGGCCGACCCGACCGCCAAGCAGACGGTGACCAAGAACGATCCTCGCGTCACCCGCGTCGGCCGCTTCATCCGCAAGACCTCGATCGACGAGCTGCCGCAGTTCTTCAACTCGCTGCTCGGTTCGCTGTCGCTGGTCGGCCCGCGTCCGCATGCCATCGCGGCGCAATCGCACAACCTGCTCTACAACGAGGTCGTCGACGGCTATTTCGCCCGCCACAAGGTCAAGCCCGGCGTCACAGGCTGGGCGCAGATCAATGGCTGGCGCGGCGAGATGGACACCAACGAGAAGATCCGCATGCGGACCGAGTATGATCTCTACTACATCGAGAACTGGTCGCTGCTGTTCGATTTGCGGATCCTGTTCCTGACGCCGCTCCGGCTGCTCAATACGGAAAACGCCTATTGAGTGCGATCAGCCATGATCTGCCGCGCGCGGCGGTCAACGCCAAGCTGGTCGCGCTGATTTCGTCGGGCGCGGTCTTCCTCGGCATTCTGCTGTCGGGCTTCGTCATCAGCGAGCCGGCGCCCTATGAGCTCTACATGGCCGGGCTGATCGCCATCTGGGCGCTTTTCGGCCTGAGGATTTCCCGCGCGGCCACGCCCTTATTGGTGCTGCTGGTGACGATGAACATCGGCGGCATGATCTCCATGACGCAGATGGCGGACCTCGCCAACACGCCGCTCTATCTCGCCGTGTCGCTGTTTCTCGCCTTCAGCGCGGTGTTCTTCGCATCGATCACCGCCGTACAGCCGAGCCTCTACCGGCTGATCTTCATTGCCTATGTGGTCTCGGCAGTGGCCACATCGCTGCTTGGCATTGCAGGCTATTTCCATGCCTTTCCGGGCGCGGAGATGTTCACCAAATACGATCGCGCCGCCGGCGCCTTCCAGGACCCGAACGTGTTCGGCCCGTTCCTGGTGCTGCCCGGCATCTATCTGCTCTATCTGCTTTTGACCGGACCGGCGACACGCATGCCGCTGCTGGCGGTGCCGCTGCTGATCATCACCGCCGGCATCTTCTTCTCCTTCTCGCGCGGCGCCTGGGGCATGTTCACCGTCTCGGCCGTCCTGCTCACCGGCTGCCTGTTCCTGCAGAGCGCCAGCGGCAAGTTCCGGCTGCGTGTGGTGGTGATGACGATGGCCGCACTGGCGCTGCTGGTCGTCGCCATGATCGTCATCCTGCAGCTGCCCGGCGTGTCGGAGATGTTCTCCAACCGTGCCCAGCTCGAACAGAGCTACGACACCGCCCGCCTCGGCCGCTTCGCCCGCTACGGCATCGGCTTCCAGATGGCGATGGAGCATCCGTTTGGCATCGGCCCGCTGGTCTTCGGCACGATCTTCGGTGAAGACACCCACGATATCTGGCTGAAGATGCTGATGGATTATGGCTGGCTCGGCTTCGTGTCGTTCCTGGCGCTCGTCTTGTGGACGATAGCAGCCGGCTTCCGCATCCTGCTGCGCGACCGGCCGTGGCAGCCCTATCTCCTGTGCGCCTACGTCGCCTTCATCGGCAATATAGGGCTGGGCACCTTCATCGACATCGACCACTGGCGCCATGTCTACCTGCTGCTCGGCCTGATCTGGGGCGCCATCGCGCTGGAATACCGCCATCAACTGCTGTTTCGGCCTGCCTTGCAGGGCTCGCCGGCACCGGCAATCGCAGCGGGATAAAAGTCGCGGAATTCGGTTGACCCGCACGGGGTTATCACGATACATCGCGACCGGTCCGGAGTGTAGCGCAGCCCGGTAGCGCACTTGACTGGGGGTCAAGGGGTCGTCGGTTCGAATCCGGCCACTCCGACCATTTCAAAGCAGGACTTGCCCCCAAAAGTCCTTTCCGCCTTTCCACGAGACACCTTTCCGGACACCCGAAGGGTAGCACAGACCAAAAGTTCCAGCTCTTCGACACGAATTGAGGCTGTCGGCGGCACGAGATGGAAGCCGATTGGCGCGTTGAATCGCTTGAAACCTTGAGTTCAACTCGATTCACGAATGTGTGGCAGTTTCACAACGCTCATATTCCAAACGTTTCCAATCACATGGAAGCGCTTTTCAAGCTTGGGCTGGTGTGTAGATTAAGCAGCGTAGAATCTTGGGGATATCATGAAGACGATCATTCTCTCTTCAGCACTGCTTTTGGCCCTCACGGGCGGGGCGCTTGCCGCCGACCCGATCATCAATGTGCCATCGCAGGATGTGGCGCCTGCCGGTTTCATCTGGACTGGGGGCTATGTGGGTATCGTCGCCGGGGTGAACTACCTGAAGGGTGATTTCGACATCCCGAACTATGATCCTTCCGGCTACAATGCCGACAACACGTCAGCCGAAATTGGTGGCAAAGTCGGATACAATTATCAGTTCGCGAACAATTTCGTACTCGGCGGCGAGGCATCGCTGGTTGCAGTTTTCAACGAGGGTGCGGACAGTACGTTTGATGACGAAGAGATCAATGTACACACGGACTGGCAAGCTCACATTGTTGCAAAGGTTGGCTACGCGGCAGATAGGTTCATGCCTTATGTAAAGGGCGGCATCGCTTTTCTGCACGCAAATGACGTCTTCTATTCCACCACGGGGGATCGCAGCGATCCTCAAAGCCGAACCTACATTGGCTGGACCATTGGCGCTGGTGTCGACTATGCGCTCAACGAGAAGTGGATTGTCGGCGTCGATTATGCATATGCTCATTTCGGCAGTCACGATTTTGCGAACGACCAGCTTGGGCCAACCATCTTGAAGCCAAGCACCCATACGGTTTCCGCGAGCTTGAGCTACAAATTCTGATCGGCATGGTAGGCTGTGACTGCCGTCGTCAGCCGGTGTCCGTGCCAGCTGTTCACGCCCAATCTGGGACCTCAACCTAGCCCTGACAGACATCCACCCATTCAGCGCCGGTGAGATCGACCATGCGCTGCGGTGCAATCCGCACCGCGGCGTTGGTGGCGCCTGCCGCAGGCACCACTTCGTCAAACTCGCGCAGCGATACGTCGCAATAGACCGGCAGCGGCGCCGGCAGGCCGAACGGGCAGACGCCGCCGACCGGGTGGCTGGTCGCTTCGACAACCTCGGCGGCGTCGAGCATGCGCGGCTTGCCGCCGAACTGGTCCTTGAATTTGCGGTTGTCCAGTCTGGCGATGCCGCTGGTCACCACCAGCATGGTGCGGTCGCCGACGCGCAGGCAGATCGTCTTGGCGATCTGGGCCGGCAGCACGCCATGCGCCTCGGCCGCCAACATCACCGTCGCCGAGCTCGCTTCCGTGACAACGACGTCGATATCGGGCGCGTGGGTGGCGAAGAAGGCACGAACGGATTCCAGGCTCATATCGAAAACCCATGGCTCAAAAAGCTTGATGGACGGCAGATTGCGGTTCGGCAGCCGGGGGCCGCCGCGCGTATAAGCACGTGCGGCATACAAATCGGCAAGCCCCAGGCTGAAGCAGACGCTGCGGCAGGTACAAAGAAACCCGCCAAGGAGCCTTGGCGGGTTCTCTGGAATCCGTGGTGCGGATCTAAGCCAGCGATCGACCTTGCGCCGCCGGCGTCGGCGCAGCCGGGGTGATCAGAGCCTCCTGGGGAAGGTGAAGCGCGGACACAATACGACGCAGCTTCGACGGGTCGGTCACTCTGCCGCTTTCGATATCCTCAATCTCGTCCACCGCCAGGCCGCATGTCAGGGAGAGCTCTTCCACGCTGTAACCGCGGGTCTCCCGCATCGCTCTGAGGGTGTTGTAATCTGGCCCGCTCCCGTTGGTTGCCGGTTCGGAGAGGGGTTCGCTTTTCGCATTATGGGGCATTGGCAACTCCATGACTGAAAGAGTTTGATCAAATGAGGAGTGTTGCCTGAGACGGTCGGGAAGATGCCCT
Source organism: Mesorhizobium sp. SEMIA396 (assembly GCF_024518615.1). Classification (NCBI taxonomy): domain Bacteria; kingdom Pseudomonadati; phylum Pseudomonadota; class Alphaproteobacteria; order Hyphomicrobiales; family Phyllobacteriaceae; genus Mesorhizobium; species Mesorhizobium sp. SEMIA396. The sequence continues at coordinate 774,371 of NZ_JANIFC010000002.1, read as the reverse complement.
CTCGCCGGCGATTTGCCAAGAGCCAAAAGGGCCGTCACGGGATCGTGAACCAGGTGCCTGGCGCGGCCCTCTCGCGCACACGTCGCGATCAAGTTGTTTTGAAGAAGCGATTGGCCTTTTGCCGGCAGTTTCGCCGCGCCCATTCGTTATCTCCGGGTCGCTGGCGTGAAACCATCCGGTTCCAGCCGGCTCGTTCCCGGAAGGATCTTTGCAATGAACTTGAAGACAGTCATGGTCGTGCTCGGCACGATTTCCAGCCTTTCCGTCGCCGGCGCAGGCGCCGCCCAGGCCGCAGACGCGCTGCGTGTGCGCGGCACGGTGGTCAGTTTCGAACCCACGCTGCTCACCGTGAAAACCCGCCAGGGCGATACCGATGCGATCAAGCTCAAGGCTGGCTGGAAGATCTCGGGCGTCGCCAACGCCTCGGCAAAGGACATCAAGCAGGGCGATTTCCTCGGCATTGCCTCTGTTTCGAAAGCGGATGGCGGCAGCGGCGCCCTGGAGGTGGTGGTCTTTCCGGCCGCGCTGAAAGGCACTGGCGAAGGCGATCGTCCCTGGGACCTGCAGCCAAACAGCCGGATGACCAACGGCACCGTCGCCGACGTTACCGATATAAGCGGGCGATCCGTCACCCTGACCTATGACAATGGCCAGACCAAGAAGATTTCGATCCCCGACACCACGCCCGTCGTGACCTTCGCGCCGGCGACGCCTACCGACCTCAAGCCGGGTGCGACGGTCTTCGTCACCGCTGAGCGGGGCAGCGACGGCGCACTGAGCGCCAGCCGCGTCGTGGTCGGAACCAACGGCGTCGTGCCACCGATGTAGTCGAACAGGCGGCCGATGGCCGCCTCTCGATCTTGCCGTGCATGGTGACGGGAGGCTGGATTGGGCAGAAACAGTCCAGAAACAAAATTCTACAATCGGGAAATACTGACGAAAAAATTCAGGCGCGTAATTCCATTCGCGGCGGCCGGGCTATCGCCCCGATCCATATGCGCCCGCGAAACAAAAGGAAACCATCCATGAAGAAGTCCCTCCTCTCGGCCCTCGGGCTTGCAGTTGCATTGGCTTTCACGGTGCCCGTCATCGGCGCGACGAGCGCGGATGCGGCCCCGATGGCCAAGCATCATCGTCACCACCATCATCATCGCCACCATGTCCGCCACCACCATCATCACCGCCACCACCACCATGTGATCGGAAACAAGGCCTAAGCTCCGCAGACCGCCACCGAGAAGACCGGCCTTGGCTTCTTGTCCAAGGCCGGTCTTCTCGGCCCCGCGAGGCTCGATCGCGGAAGACTGTTCACGCAAGTCCAGCCCCCCTACGCCGGTGAGATCGTCGTCTATCCCGGCGCTGGCTATTGCACGACCACCAATCCGGCGTTCGCCGGCGAAATTGAGCGGCTCCGGCGGCTCGACCAATCCGCATTCCTGCGCCGGCCGCACAGAGATGCGGGGCGCCCGCCGACGCGCTCCTCGCCAGATGCCGGAGCGACGACAGACATAGCCGACCGCAAGGAAAATAAACGGATCGCCCTGAGGCGAGCTGTCACTTCTTGCTTCTTATCCCTGGGATTGGGTTTTAGAATTCAGCGCCGGCTGAACAGCAGACTGGCGACAAGACCGAGCACCACAAGGCCTACCGCCGCGGCAGCCGCCGGATGGTCGCGGGCCGACCTCTCGATCACCCTGCCCTGTTTACGGATTGCCGGCATGGCGTCGCGCAGGCGCCCGGCAAGATCGGAATAGGTGTCCAGCGCGGCATCGCGACCGTCCTCGTAATACGCGCCGCCTCGCCTTGCCACGGCCCTCTTCAAGCTGGCCAGTTCCTTGGTAAGAGCCGCGACCTGCCTGTCGAGATCGATGTCGGAGAGGGTCGAAAATGATGCCATTGGTATGTTTCCTTCACTTGCAGAAGGAAGCGTAACGCCTCACCGGAAGACGGGTTCCGGCTTTCGAACTGTCGATGCCGCGTCGGGCCGCGGTCAGCGCACCTGGTCAAGCAGGCGCTTGCATTCCAGGAGGTCGAACAGCGCCTCCTGCAGCAAGGCCCTGTTGTCGCGCGAGAGTTTCGACGCATCCGGCTGCACCGGACCCTCCTCGTCGCTCTTGCCCAGGCCGAAAAAGCGGCGGCTGGGTTTGACGCGGGGCTGGCCAACCAGTTCGTCGTCCATGCCGCGCGGCTGGGCCGCAGGCGTCAGCGGCACCTGATCGGCCTGCTTTCGCTGCGAGATCGCCTCTACGGCGGCCATGTCGCCATTGCCGATGGCAACCAGGAAATGGTTGCCGTTCTCGCGCAACAGCTTCTGCACGCCCTTGATGGTGTAGCCCTGGTCGTAGAGCATGTGGCGGATGCCCTTGATCAGCTCGACATCCTGCGGCCGGTAGTAACGACGGCCGCCGCCGCGCTTCATCGGCTTGATCTGGTTGAAACGCGTTTCCCAGAAGCGCAGCACATGCTGCGGCAGATCGAGATCTTCGGCGACCTCGCTGATGGTACGAAAGGCGTCGGGGCTCTTGTCCATGGGCGAATCCTCACGCTGGACGATGATCCGGCCTACCTGCCGAATCGGGGCTTATTTCAGCGGTTTATGAAGCAATATTCAAGCCCGGCGTCATGGCGGCGACGGTTTTCAACCGCGCAGTAGGACTACTTGCCGCTTTTGGCCTTGCCGCTCTGATGGGAGCGCAAGATACGGCTCTTCAGCACATTCGACGACTTGAAGGTCATCACCCGACGCGGCAGGATCGGCACTTCCTCGCCGGTCTTGGGATTGCGGCCGATGCGTTCGTTCTTGGAGCGGACGTGGAATGTCGCGAAGGACGACAGCTTCACCGTTTCGCCGCGCACGATGGCTTCGCAGATTTCATCCAGCACCGCTTCGACGAGTTCGGCCGATTCAGTGCGCGACAGGCCGACCTTCCGGTAAACTGCCTCGGCAAGGTCGGCGCGCGTAAGTGTCTTTCCCCCCATGCGACCGTCCCATCAGCTCAAAACATAAAATTCGGCACAACAACGGCAGAGCCTAAGTAATTGATCCGTCAAGGTCAAGGACCGAAACTGGACCGTTCGGCACTTACCAGCGAACCAGGACAGCGCCCCAGGTGAAGCCACCGCCCATCGCTTCCAGGAGGACGAGATCGCCCTTCTTGATGCGGCCGTCGGCGACGGCCACCGACAGCGCCAACGGCACGGAAGCAGCCGAGGTGTTACCGTGCAAATCGACCGTAACCACCACCTTTTGCTCAGCTATCCCGAGCTTCTTGGCGGAAGCGTCAATAATTCGTTTATTGGCCTGGTGGGGCACGAACCAGTCGAGATCATCGGCTGAGATACCCGCTTGCGCGAACGTCGCCTCGATCACGTCGGTGATCATGCCGACCGCATGCTTGAAGACTTCGCGGCCCTCCATCCGGAGGTGGCCGACCGTACCCGTGGTCGACGGCCCGCCGTCGACGAAAAGCTTGTCCTTGTGCGTGCCGTCGGAGCGCAGGCTGGCCGCCAGAACGCCATGGTCGGCGATCGCGCCCGTCCCCTCGCCTGCTTCCAGGATCATGGCACCGGCGCCGTCGCCGAACAGCACACAGGTCGAGCGGTCGCTCCAATCGAGGATGCGCGAGAATGTTTCCGAACCGATCACCAGGACACGCTTGGCCAGGCCGCCGCGGATGTAGAGATCGGCGGTGGTCACGGCATAGACGAAGCCCGAACAGACCGCCTGCAGGTCGAAGGCAAAGCCGTGATGCATGCCGAGCCGGTTTTGGATCTCGACGGCAGTGGCCGGGAATGTGTTGTTGGGCGTCGAGGTCGCCAGCACGATCAGATCGATGTCGACTGGCGTGAGGCCGGCATTGGCAAGTGCGGCACGTGCCGCTGCTTCCCCCAGCGAAGCCGTGGTCTCGTCGTCACCAGCGATATGGCGCTGGCGAATACCGGTACGCTGGGCGATCCACTCATCGGAGGTCTCGACCATGCCTTCGAAATCGGCATTCTTCATGATTCGGCGGGGCAGCGCGGCGCCCGTGCCGCGCACGACTGATCTGATCAAAGTTCTTTCCTATTCCTTTGCGTCGGTGACGACGTCGGATTTCCTAGATGACAGGGCACGCGGGTTGCGCGCATGAAACAGGTCCAGATCGGCCTCGATGCGGTCGAGGAGGTTGTTGCGGACCATGTCATAGCCGAGTTCGATCGCGGCGGCGAACCCATCAGAATCAGCACCGCCATGGCTTTTGACGACGATGCCGCTCAACCCCAGGAAAACGCCACCGTTGGACCGGCCGACATCCATCTTTTCGCGCAGGCGATCGAAGGCGCCCTTGGCGAAGATGTAGCCGATCCTGGCCATCAGAGTCCGGCTCATCGCCGCGCGCAGATAGCCACCGATCTGGCGCACCGTGCCTTCCGCCGTCTTCAGCGCGATGTTGCCGGCAAAGCCTTCGGTGACGACGACGTCGACCACGCCCTTGCCGATATCGTCACCCTCGACGAAACCGTGATAGTTCATCGAGGCCATGTTGGCTTCGCGCAGCATGCGCCCGGCCTCCTTGACCTCTTCCTGGCCCTTGATCTCCTCGACGCCGACATTGAGCAGGCCGACGCTGGGCCGGGCTATGCCGAAGACCGAGCGCGCCATGCCGGTGCCGAGAATGGCAAAATCAATGAGCTGTTGCGCATCGGCTCCAATGGTCGCACCGACGTCCAGCACCACGCTTTCGCCGCGCAATGTTGGCCAAAGGGCTGCGATTGCTGGGCGATCGATGGTGGCCATGGTGCGCAGGCAAAATTTCGACATCGCCATCAGCGCGCCGGTGTTGCCGGCGGAAATGCAGGCGTCGGCTGTGCCGGCCTTGACCGCTTCGACGGCCTTCCACATCGATGACTTCCAGCGGCCGTGGCGCAGCGCCTGGCTCGGCTTGTCGTCCATCCTGACCGCAACTTCGCAATGGAAGAATTCGCTGATCTCGGCGAGCTTGGGAAATTTGGCAAGTTCGGGGCGCACGACTTCCTCACGCCCGAAGATGACGAAGCGGATGTCGGGACGACGGGTCGCGACCGTCATGAGCGCTGGTATGACCACGGCTGGTCCGTGATCGCCGCCCATGGCATCGATGGAAATCCTGATCACGCGGTATTTATCTCACGGTTAGGCGGCAGGTCGCTTGAGCGACCGCGAAGGTTCGGCGAAAATAACGGTTTTGGGCTGCCGCACAACCGACTTTTCCGTCGCGGGCGAGCTTTTCAGGATTTTCCCAGCAAGGATCGCAGTTTTTGCTGAAATTCATTCTCCGCCGGTTCGGTCTCGCTGCCGGCATTGAGCGATGCGCCCTGCTTACGCGGATAGGGGTCGATGGCGAGCCCGAAATACTGTTCGGCGAGTGCCCCGACATCGATCGTGTCACCGGAAAATGTCTCTGGACTGTCAGGGCCTTCCGCATCGAGCAGGATCTCGCCGCCACCATCGAAGCCCTGCCGTCCGAGCTTGGAATCCTCGGGCAGCAGCAGCGCTTCGACCGGTTCGTCGATATGTGCTTCGACAGGCTCGAGCGTGACGATGCAGGCCTGAGTGATGTCGGCCTCGACGCGGCCGCTGATCTTCACGCCATTGCGCTTCCATGACGCGACCAGAAGCTCGGCGCGATAGGATTCGACCGAAATCAGCCCGTGCTCCTCGGCCAGTGCCGCACGCTGTGCGGCATCGGCCTCGATAACCAGCGGCAGGCCCTTCTGCGGCAGGCGCGTAATGTTGGCGCGGAAGGAGACCGGGCTTTGCGGGTCAACATGCTTCATTGTTCAACCTCCTTGGCGGCGGGAAAGGTCAGCGTGCCGGAGACAATCGATTCGGATGGCTGCGCGGCCAGATGACTGCGCGCGTCGGTAACATAGTTGGCCAGCAGCGATGCTTCCGCCCAGGCGCCCGTGTCGGGCCGGACATTGCGGGCAAGAGCCGCGGTCAGCCCGTCATGGTCGTTTCTTTCCAGGGCATCATCATAGGCAGCGGTACGGCCATAAAACATCTTTGCCAGTTTTTTCATGCGTTTGGGCACGCCAACGTCGCCAATGCCCAATTCCCGCAACGAATGGTCGACGTCAAGGAAGAACTCGTCGATCAGCACCTGGGCGACCTCTTGCGCCGCACCGCTCTCCCCGCGCAACCTGTGCTGGAACAGGAACATGTGCAGCGACAGCATCTCGAAACGGCCAAGCGGCGTATCTGGCACATTCCAGTGGGAATAAAACACAGTCTGCCGCGCCGCCGCCACGATTTGTGCGTAAAGCGCCTCGGTGATAGCGCGGTTGGCGTAGCGTTCGCGGCCAAAAAAGCGCTGGAACATTGGGGATGGTCTCCTGGGGACCGTTTGTTGAAGTGGGCTTGTTGCATCGGCAAGCAAGCTGGTTTACCGGTTTCGCGGCCCAGCGCAAGTTGCGGCCAGCTAATGGAGTTGTTGTTGCGCGCGCTGAATTTCAAGTCGACCTTCTCGTCCAGGCCCGCCGGCGCGATCTCGCTGCTGATGATCGTTTCGGCACTGTCCGCCTGCCACACCTCCAAGATGATGGGCGATCTCAGCCCGAGCGAGACGCTGACGCAAGGTTACGTCATAGACCAGCAGGCAATCGACCTGGTGCCGGTCGGTTCGAGCCGCGAGCAGGTGCTTCTGGCGCTCGGCACGCCGTCGACGACCGCGACCTTCGACAACGAGGCATTCTATTACATTTCGCAGACGCGCAAGCGCTACGTCGCCTTCGACAAGCCACGGCTCATTGACCAGCATGTGCTGGCTGTCTATTTCGGCGCCGATGGCCGTGTCACCCAGATCGCCAATTACGGGAAGAAGGATGGCAAGATGTTCGACTTCATCTCGCGCACCACACCGACCGGCGGCAAGGACCAGAACTTCCTCAGCCAGGTCATCAACGGTGCCAGCAAGCTGGCGCCCGGCATTCCCGGCGGCGGCGTCTAGTTCCCTTCGGCTTCCATTCCCGGAAGCCTCGTCATCTCAGGCGACCAAAAACCCGCGGGAGCGATCCTGCGGGTTTTTGTTATGGGTCACCAGTCAGGGCACGGCCACTGGCATGCTGCAGTGGCCACCACTGAAAACACGACGCTGGGCCCGGCATAAGGTGCCAGCGCACGCATTGCGAAGACCGGGCGAAAGCGAGCGCTGAAGGATAGTTTGGCTTTGCCTCAACAAAAAACCCGCGGGATCGCTCCCGCGGGTTTTTTCGGGCTGAAGCCTTGATCAGCCGTGCGCGAGCACGGCCAGCAGCAAGAGCGCGACGATGTTGGTGATCTTGATCGCCGGGTTGACGGCCGGGCCAGCGGTGTCCTTGTAGGGATCGCCGACCGTGTCGCCTGTCACCGAAGCCTTGTGCGCCTCGGAACCCTTGAGATGCTTGACGCCGTCCTTGTCGACAAAGCCGTCTTCGAAGGACTTCTTGGCGTTGTCCCAGGCACCGCCGCCAGAGGTCATCGAGATGGCGACGAACAGGCCATTGACGATGACGCCGAGCAACGAGGCACCCAGCGCTGCAAAGGCGGACGCCTTCGAGCCCGAGATCAACAGCACGCCGAAATAGACCACGAGCGGTGCCAGCACCGGCAGCAGCGACGGGATGATCATCTCGCGGATCGCCGCCTTGGTCAGCAGATCGACCGCGCGTGCGTAGTTCGGCTTCGAGGTGCCGGCCATGATGCCCGGATCCTCGCGGAACTGCTTGCGCACTTCCTCAACGATGGCGCCCGCCGCGCGGCCGACGGCCGTCATGGCGATGCCGCCGAACAGATATGGGATCAAGCCGCCGAAGATCAGGCCGGCGACGACGTAGGGGTTGGAGAGATCGAAGGAGATCTCGCCCATGCCCTGGAAGTAGGGATATTTGTCGCCATTGGCGGCAAAGAACTTCAGGTCGTTCGAGTAGGCGGCAAACAGCACCAGTGCGCCGAGACCGGCCGAACCGATGGCGTAGCCCTTGGTCACCGCCTTGGTGGTGTTGCCGACCGCGTCGAGCGCGTCGGTGGACTGGCGCACTTCCTTGGGCAGGCCGGCCATTTCGGCAATGCCGCCGGCATTGTCGGTGACCGGGCCGAAGGCGTCGAGCGCAACGATCATGCCGGCAAGACCGAGCATCGTCGTGACCGCGATCGCCGTACCGAAGAGGCCGGCAAGCTGATAGGTCGAGATGATGCCGCCGACGATGACGATCGCCGGCAGCGCCGTCGATTCCAGCGAGACCGCAAGGCCCTGGATGACGTTGGTGCCGTGACCGGTGACCGACGCCTGAGCGATGGAGTTGACCGGGCGCTTGTTGGTGCCGGTGTAGTACTCGGTGATGACGACGATGAGACCGGTCACCACGAGGCCGATCAGGCCGCATATGAACAGGTTCTTGCCGGTGATGACCATGCCGGCGACTGTGCCGATCTCGCCCCAGCCGAGCGTCACCTGTGTGGCGACGCCGAGGCCGACGATGGACAGCAGGCCGGTGACGATCAGGCCCTTGTAGAGCGCGCCCATGATCGAGCCGTTGGAACCGAGCTTGACGAAGAAGGTGCCGACGATCGAGGTGAGGATGCAGGCGCCGCAGATGGCGAGCGGATAAAGCATGGCCGCACCCAGAACGGCGGTGCCGCCAAAGAAGATGGCAGCCAGAACCATGGTGGCGACGACGGTCACCGCATAGGTTTCGAACAGGTCAGCGGCCATGCCGGCGCAGTCGCCGACATTGTCGCCGACATTGTCGGCGATGGTGGCCGGGTTGCGCGGATCATCTTCGGGAATGCCGGCTTCGACCTTGCCGACGAGATCGCCGCCGACGTCGGCGCCCTTGGTGAAGATGCCGCCGCCGAGACGGGCGAAGATCGAGATCAGCGATGCGCCGAAGCCGAGCGAGACCAGCGAGTCGATGACGATGCGGTCATTGGGCTGGAGGCCCATGAAGTGGGTCAGGATGAGGTAGTAGATCGACACGCCGAGCAAGGCCAGGCCAGCAACCAGCATGCCGGTGATGGCGCCCGATTTGAACGCGATGTCGAGGCCGGCAGCGAGGCTGTTCGATGCGGCTTGCGCCGTACGAACGTTGGCGCGAACGGAGACATGCATGCCGATGAAGCCGGCGGCGCCCGAAAGCACCGCACCGATCAGGAAGCCGATCGCGGCGGTGATGGACAGCAGCCACCAGGCGAGCACGAGGACGACGACGCCAACGATGGCGATGGTGGTGTACTGACGCGCCAGATAGGCTTGTGCGCCCTCGCGGATAGCCGCGGAGATTTCCTGCATGCGTGCATTGCCTTGATCGGCCGCAAGGACCGAACGTGTCGCCCAGATGGCGTAAAGGATTGAAAGCAGGCCGCAGGCGATGACGGCGGAAATAATTGTCATTGCCGGATTTTCCTCGATTGATGGCCCAAAAGAACCCCTCCCTGGGCCGTTGAGACAAAGACCGGATTCCGAGCACGGAATCCGCCTCTTCGCATCGGTGTATGCGAAACAGGGCTGCGAACGTCAAGATATTGTTCGGTTTTTGCCCGGCTTTCGCCCAAATGGTTTGGGCCAGGCGACGACTGCTGTCAGCACCCTCTATTAGATCGATTGAAATTGGCCTGACGCAGGACGCCCCTACTCGGCTCCCCGGCCCATGCGGCGCGCCGTGTAGCGCTCGATCGCCGACAGACCGTCATAGATCAGCACGGCAAGCGCTGCCACGATCAGGCCGCCTTGCAGGATGAAGGCGAGATTGTTGGACAACAGCCCGGCGATGATCACTTCGCCCAGCGTTTTGGCTGCCACGGTCGAACCGATGGTCGCGGTGGCAAGACTGATCACCACCGACAGCCTGATGCCGCCGAGAATGATCGGGGCGCTGAGCGGCAGCTCGACCTTGGTGAGCCTTTGCCAACCGGTCATGCCGGCGCCGCGCGCCGCCTCGACGACATTGGCCGGCAGCGTCGTCAGACCGGTCAGTGCATTCTCGAAAATCGGCAGCAGGCCATAGAGAAACAGGGCGATCAGTGTCGGCTTCTCGCCGAAGCCGACGGCCGGTACGGCAAGCGCCAGCACCGCCACCGGCGGAAAGGTCTGACCGATGTTGACGAGGCTGCGCGATAGCGGCAGGAATTCGGCGCCGGCCGGCCTGGTGACCAGGATGGCAAGCGCCACCGCAACGATGGTTGCCGCCACGGTGGCGATCAGAACCGTGCGTAAGTGCAGCAGGGTCAGCGTCAGCAGGCTGCCCTGGTTGTAGATCACCGGCGCGTTGTTTTCGGTCAGCGGCTTCAGCAGCGGCACGAACCACCCGGGATTGGTGACGAAGGCGACAAGCAGCACCACCAATGCTAGCCTGAGCAGCGATGGAAGCCAGGCCTTCATGCCGGCCTCGCCGCACGCTTCACCAGCCCTTCGACGGTCACGCGGCCAAGCGGCTTGCCGTCGGCGCCTTTGACCGGCAGCGCCGGCCGGCCCGACCACAACAATTCGGCCAGCGCGTCGCGCTGGCTCGCATCGCCGGGGATCGCCTCACCTTCGGCGGAGCCCTTCTCCACGGCATCGCGGACCCGGCCGAGCGACAGCAACCGGAACGGCCTTTCGCTGGCGCCAACCAGGGTCTCGACGAAGGCGCTTGCCGGCTTTGCCAGGATCTCGGCCGGCTTGGCGTATTGCACCAGCTTGCCGGCATCCATGACCGCGATCTTGTCGCCCATATGCACGGCCTCTTCCATGTCGTGGGTGACGAGGATGATGGTGGTGCCGAAGCGCTTCTGGATCGCCAGCAGATCTTCCTGCGCCTTGGTGCGGATGATCGGGTCGAGGGCGCCGAACGGTTCGTCCATCAACAGCACGTTGGGTTCGGCGGCGAGTGCGCGGGCAACACCGACGCGCTGCTGCTGGCCGCCGGACAGTTCGTGCGGGTAGCGAGGCCCGAAGGCTTCGGGATCGAGCTGATAGAGCGTCATCAGTTCGTCGACCCGGGCCTTGATACGGTCCTTGTCCCAGCCAAGCAGCACCGGCACGGTGGCAATGTTCTGTGCCACCGTGCGATGCGGAAACAGGCCGTGCCCCTGGATAGCGTAGCCGATGCTGCGGCGCAGCTCGTAGCCGGGCAGCGAACGATTGTCGGCGCCGTCGAGCTTGATGATGCCCGAGGTCGGCTCGACCAGCCGGTTGATCATGCGCAGCAGCGTCGTCTTGCCGGAACCGGACGTGCCGACAATGACGGCGATGGTGCGCGGCTCGATGACCATCGACACGTCATCGACCACGGTCGTCGCGTCATAGCGCTTGGTGATGCCTTCGATCTCGATCATGCCGTTTCAACCCTGCGCCTGGTGGCGGTCATTTCGATCACCGCATCGAGGATGATGGCGGCGGCAAAGGCGAGCGCGACCGTTGGCACCGCGCCAAGCAGCACAAGGTCCATCGCCGTCTGGCCCACACCCTGGAAGACGAACACGCCGAAACCGCCGCCGCCGATCAGCGCGGCAATGGTGGCGAGGCCGATGTTCTGCACCAAGACGATGCGGATGCCGGTGAGGATGACAGGAAAAGCCAGCGGAAACTCGATGCCGAACAGGCGCTGCCTGTCGGTCATGCCCATGCCGCGCGCCGCGTCGTTGGCCGCGCGCGGCACGCCGGCCAGACCGACCACGGTGTTGGCCACCACCGGCAGCAGCGAGTAAAGGAACAGCGCCACAAAAGCCGGTGCGGTGCCGATGCCGCGAATGCCGAGCGCGGCAGCTCCCGGCACATGCGTGGCAACCCAGCCGAGCGGCGCGATCAAAAGGCCGAACAGCGCGATCGAAGGAATGGTCTGGATGATATTGAGCGCGTTGAGAACGCCGGCGCGCAGACTTTCGACACGATGGCAGAGAATGCCGAGTGGCAGGCCGACGACCACCGCCGCAAGCAGCGACCCTAGCGCCAGCGTTACATGCTTGGAGCCCTCTGCCCAGAAACTGTCGGCGCGGTTGAAATATTCCTTCAGGATCGACAGATTGTCCCAGCTTCCCGAAATCAACAGCAGCCCGATCGCCAAAGCCGCGACCACAAGCACGCCAACCCGCGCCAATGGCGACAGGTTCAGCCTTGTCAGCACGTCGGCGAGCAAAAGCGTGAAGGCAAAGATCAGAATCCAGAAACCGGAGGCTGGCGAAACTCTGGCGAAGGTGTTGCCCGCCGGCGTGAGAAATGTTCCGGCGACACCGATCAGCAGCGCGAGCGCGGCAAGCGCCATCACGCTGGCGGCAAGGCGCAGCACAAGTGGTGTCTTGAACAGCGCAATGAGTGCTGCGGCGACAATGATGGCGAGCAGCAGCGTCCCGGTCGTTGCCGGCAGCGCATCGAGAATCGAGCGCGCCTGGCCGGGGACGATGCGGTTGGCACGGAACGTGGCAAAGGGGGCGGCGAAGGCCGCATAGGCTGATATCGCGGCGATGACCACGCCGAGCTTGTCGAAGCGGATGTTCACGCCCTGCCCCTTCAGTCGATCCGGCGCGCCACGAAAGCGGCGCGCCGGAATCGTCCTACTTCAGGAAGCCGTTCTTCTTCAGGAAGTCCTCGGCGACGCCCTTGACCGGCTCGCCGCCGACCTGAACGCGACCGTTCAGTTCCTGCAGGGTGACGAGGTCGAGCTTGGCGAAAACCGGCTTCAGCAGCGTCTCGATCTCGGGATGCTCCTTCAGCACCGCTTCGCGGATGATCGGCGCCGGCTGGTAGACCGGCTGCACGCCCTTGTCGTCGTCGAGCACGACGAGCCCGGACGGTGCGATGCCGCCATCGGTGCCGTAGACCATGGCCGCAGTGGCGCCATTGGTCTGGTTGGCGGCCGCTGCGATGGTTGCCGCCGTGTCGCCGCCCGAGAGGGTGATCAATTGCTCAGGCTTCAGCGTGAAGCCATAGGTGGTCTGGAAAGCCGGAAGTGCGGCCGCCGAATTGACGAACTCGGCGGAAGCCGCCAGCACCACCTGACCGCCGCCCGCGACATATTTGCCGAAGTCGGTAAGCGTGGCGAGCTTGTTGGTCTCGGCGACTTCCTTGCGAAGCGCGATCGCCCAGGTGTTGTTTGCGGGCGACGGCGACAGCCAGACGATCTTGTTGGCGTCGTAGTCGAGCTTCTTGGCCGTTTCATAGGCCTTGGCGGCGTCTTTCCAGACCGGGTCGTCGGCCTTTTCGAAGAAGAAAGCGGCGTTGCCGGTGTATTCGGGATAGATGTCGATCTCGCCGGCGGTGATCGCCTTGCGCACCACCGGCGTGCCACCGAGCTGGATACGGTCCGATGTCTTGATGTTGTTGGCGTTGAGCACGAGCTGGATGATGTTACCCAGCACGCCGCCCTCTGTGTCGATCTTCGAAGAGACAACCACCTGGGCATTGGCGGAAGCCACCGTGATGCCGAGCGCCAATGCCGCGCCGGCCAGAAACTTGACTGAAAACATTGTGAAACCCCTTGCTATGAACCGAAACGCGGTGACCGCATATGAGCATGGCTTCAACGGCCAGTCGGGGTACACGGTTTCATAACAATAGGTACAGACGCAATATTTTTGTTCCGAAGCGGTAAATTCGGCCGACATCGTGCTGACAGCGCCGTGTCAGGTGAAACGGCGGATGGATCAGGCTTCGGCTTTGCGCAAGCTCGTCAGCTTGAGCGCGCCGAGCGCCACGAAGCACAGGACGGTAACCGGAAAGACTATCCAGTTCAGCATCTCCCAGCCCCAGGCGTTGTAGACCATGCCCGACATCAGCGAGGCGCAGGCGACGGAGCCGAACAGGACGAAGTCGTGGAAGCCTTGCACCTTGCCCTTTTCCGACGGCCTGTAGGTGGCGGCCACCATCGCGGTCGCGCCGATGAAGCCGAAGTTCCAGCCAAGGCCTAGCAGGATCAGCGACGTCCAGAACTGCCACAGCGCCAGGCCCGACAGAGCGACAATGGCGCAGCCGATGAGCAGGATCAGGCCGGTGGCCACAATGCGTTCGGCGCCGAAGCGATGGATCAGCGAGCCGGTGAAGAAGCTTGGCGCGAACATCGCCATGACGTGCCAGGAGATGCCGAGCGTCGCGTCGTTCTCCGACAGGCCGCAACCGACCATGGCCAGCGGTGCGCCCGTCATGACGAAGCTCATCAGCGCATAGCTGCCGACCGCGCAGAAAAGCGCGGCGACGAAACGCGGCTGCGTGACGATTTCAGCCAGTGGCCTGGCGTCGCTGTCGGCGATCTCCACCTTGCCGGATGCTTTCGCCGGCAGCCGCAGGAACGACAGGATGATAGCGCCGACGGCGGCCAGCGGCAGGATGGAGATGAAGGAACCGGCAAACATGACCGGCGCCAGCAATTCGCGGGTGAAGATGACGATCTGCGGCCCAAGGATGGCGGTGACGATGCCGCCGGCCAGCACGAATGAGATGGCACGCGCCTTGAATTCCGGCGGTGCGTTGTCGGCAGCGGCGAAGCGGAACTGCTGGACGAAGGCGCCGCCGACACCGATCGTGAGCAAGCCAAAGGCAAACAGCCAGAAGCTGCCTTGAAAAAGCGCAAGCGTGGCGACGAGGCCGCCAAGCGCCGTGACGATCGTTCCGGTCATGAAGCCGCCGCGCTGGCCCATGCTGCGGATGATGGCCGCTGCAGGCAGCGCGCCGAGCGCCACGCCGATGTTGAAGCCGGTGACCGGCGCTGTCGCCAATGATTTGTCGGGGCCAAGCAGATATTGCCCGGCCAGCGCGCCCACGGAGATGGCGATGGGAGCGGCCGAGCCGATGATCGCCTGCGAGGCGGCCAGGATCAGCGCCGTGCGGCGCGCCTCCCTGCCTGCCTCGACGGCGATTGCCGTCATGATGCGTCCTTGCCCCGCCCCTCGCCACGCACCCGGCGAGACACACGGTCGAGCACGGCATTGACCAGCTTCGGCTCGTCTTCCTCGTAGAAGGCCTTGGCGATGTCGACATATTCGGAGACGATGACCGCGACGGGGACATCCTCGCGCTTCATCAACTCGTAGACGCCGGCACGCAGAATGGCGCGCAGCGTCGAATCGAGCCGCGACAGCGGCCAGTCCTCGGTCAGCGCCTGGCGGATGATCGGATCGATGGTCTTCTGGTTCTCGACGACACCCGCCAGGATGGCGCGAAACCATTGCGCATCGGCCTCGCGATAGAGCGCTCCGTCGACTTCCTTGCCGAGACGAAAGGCCTCGTATTCGGCGGTGATCTCGAAGACGCCACTGCCGGCGACATCCATCTGATAGAGCGCCTGCACGGCGGCAAGACGGGCAGCGCCGCGCTTGTTGGCGTGGCGCACCGCGGGCTGGCCGGGCGAAGCGGGTTCGCTCACGATCGCGCTCCCAGTTGTTCCTTGAGGGCAATCATGGTCAGGGCCGCACGCGCGGCAAAGCCGCCCTTGTCGCCTTCCGAGCGTTTGGCGCGAGTCCAGGCCTGGGCGTCATTCTCGGTGGTGAGGATGCCATTGCCGATGCAGACCGAGTCCTGCACGCTCAAATCCATGAGCGCGCGGCTGGATTCATTGGCGACAATGTCGAAATGATAGGTGTCGCCGCGGACGACGGTGCCGAGCGCGACAAAGCCGTCATAATGTGTGCCGCCTCCCGTCGCGCCGTCCAGTGCAAAGGAGATCACTGCGGGGATCTCGAGCGAACCTGGAACGGTGACGACATCGTAAGTCGCGCCCGCTTCATCGAGCGCGCTTGTCGCGCCGTCGAGCAGCGCGTCGGCAAGGTCGTCGTGAAAGCGCGCTTCGACAATGAGCAGATGCGCCTTCGCCTTCGGACGAATGAAGGCTTTGCCGTGTTGGGATGTGCCAGCCATAAAAGTCTCCGGGGAGTTGCCGGTGACTTAGGCCGAAGCCGGGTTCATCGCAAGCGGAAGATTGTCCACGACGCCGACGGTCGGCAGAACTTGTTGGGTTTCCAGTATTCAGGAGCCTGTAACGTGACGGTAGCGACGCACCGTATCGCGCAGACGATCGTTCACCGATCGTGGATTGATCAAGGCTTCAACGAAGACTCTGCTGTCGTTGACAGACAGATCGAGCTGCGAGTGCCCTTCGGTGTTCACATCGGCCCGCTCCTCACGCATCAACTTGTCTTCCTGCGTGGAATTCACCCTGTCCTTGGTCATCACAGCCCCTCTTTCGTCGCCTCCACCAGCCGCGCCGCGTAGCGGGCCATGGTGTCGATCTCGAGATTGACGCGGTCGCCGACTTTGCGCTCACCCCAGGTGGTCACGGTCAGCGAATGGTGGATCAAAAGCACGTCGAAGCGCGTGCCTTCGAGCTTGTTGACGGTGAGCGAGGTGCCGTCGAGCGCGACCGAGCCTTTTGGCGCAATGAACTTCGCCAGGTCGCGCGGCGCCTCCAGCGTGAAGCGCACGGCGTCGCCCTCATCCTTGCGCTCGACGATCTCGGCCATGCCGTCGACATGGCCCGAAACGATGTGGCCGCCGAGTTCGTCGCCGATCTTCAGCGCCCGCTCCAGATTGACCTTGGTGCCGGATTTCCAGCCCGAGGCCGTGGTCAGCCGCAAGGCTTCCTCCCATGCTTCAACCTCGAACCAGCGCGCATTCGAGCCGCTGTCGGGCAAGGCCGTAACCGTCAGGCAGACGCCGCCGCAGGAGATTGAGGCACCGATGGCAATGGTCCGCGGGTCATAGGCTGTGTCGATGCGCAAACCCACCCCTTGCCTGAGCGGTTTGACGGAAGCGACAGTGCCGACATCGGTGACAATTCCGGTGAACATCGGTGTTGATCCCTAAAAATCTCTTATCCACTCGGCGTAACTGTCTTCGCCAAAGCGCATCTCGCGCAGCTTGCGAAAACCTGCCGGGATATGGTCAGCGTCAACAGGCGATGCAATGCCGTCATCGCCGATCGCTTCCGGTCCCTGGAACAGCACGATGCGGTCGACCAGTTCGTCGGCCAGGAAAGCGCTCGCCACCTTGGCGCCGCCCTCGACCAGCACGCTGGCCATGCCGAGCGCGGCCAGATCCTCGAGCAGTTCCGGCAGCGCGACGCCGCCTTCATGGGTCTCGGTGCCGATGAAGCGGACGCCGGCGCGTTCGAGTGCTGCGCGCCGCAGCGGATCGGCCTCCAGGCAGGCGGCGATATAGAGCGGCACCCGGTCGACGCCCGAAACCAGCTTCGAGGCCTCCGGCAACCGGATCTGGCGGTCGAGCACGATGCGGGCAGGCGAACGGTTCTCCAGCCCCGGCAAACGCACCGTCAGGGCCGGATCGTCCTCAAGGGCCGTGCCGATACCAACCAGTATGCCATCCGCCTCGGCGCGCATCAGATACACTTCGCGGCGCGCGATATCTCCGGTGATCGACACCTGCCCACCGCCTTCCCTGCCGATCTTGCCGTCGCTGGAAAGCGCAAGCTTGAGAATCACTTCCGGGCGTTTTCTCAACGAACGAATCAAATAGCCGGCCATCTGCTCGGAGGCTTGCTCGGCCAACACCTTCTCGACCACCTCGACACCGGCGGCACGCAGGATCGCGTAGCCCTTGCCGGACACGCGCGAATCGGGATCGCTGGCCGCACCGACGACGCGCGCGACACCGGCATTGACCAGCGCATTGGCGCAAGGCGGCGTGCGGCCGTGATGGGCGCAAGGCTCCAGCGTGACGTAAGCGGTGGCGCCGCGCGCGAGCTCGCCGGCCTCGGCCAGGGCCTCGGTCTCGGCATGCGGGCGGCCGCCGACAGCGGTGACGCCGGTGCCGACGATCATCGGACCGTTGCCGTCATCGCGTACGATCAGCGTGCCGACGGACGGGTTGGTCGCGGTGCGCCCCGAATTTTTTCGCGACAGTCTGAGTGCCGCCGCCATGAAGCGGCGATCAAGGGCGGCCTGTTCGCTTGCAGTCATGCTCAGCTGGCTTCCTCTTCACCCTTGATTTCGTCGCCCTTGAGCTCGCCCAGCAATTCATGGAAATCCTTGGCCTCGCGAAAATTGCGGTAGACCGAGGCAAAGCGGACATAGGCGACATCGTCGAGCGACTTCAGCGCTTCCATGACCAGCCGGCCGACTTCTCCCGAAGCAACCTCCGTCTCGCCGGAACTTTCGAGCTGGCGCACGATGCCGGTCACCGCGCGGTCGATGCGCTCGGGATCGACATTGCGCTTGCGCACGGCGATCTCCACCGAACGCAGCAGCTTGTCGCGGTCGAAGGGCACTTTGCGGCCCGATTTCTTGACCACGACGAGGTCGCGCAACTGCACGCGCTCGAAGGTGGTGAAGCGACCGCCGCAATCGGGGCAGACACGCCGCCTGCGGATCGCCGCGCCATCCTCTGCGGGGCGCGAATCCTTCACCTGCGTATCTTCTGACTGGCAATAGGGACAGCGCATGGAGAAGCCTTTGGTTGGCGAATCTGGTGAAGCGAAAGGCTTAGAGGTTTTTGCAGCGATGGCAAAGTGTCGCCAACAGCCCCACGCCCTTCAGAGATAGCGAGGCGCAAGCAGGATTGCCAGCCTCGCCAGGCAGCCGCACCGCGTACCGATGTCTTCAGGGAGCTACGTCGGCGGTCGGGAATCCGCACGATGCACCGAGGCTGCGATAGGCCTTGGTGAAGCCGTCCATGGATATGCTTCCAACAGGCGCGTCGCCAAAGGAGACATCAAGCACCGATGCCCGGCGCATGGCGCGCAAGAGCGCCAGGCTGATCTTGGCCTGATTGTCCACGGTCCAGCTGAGCCGGCCGTTGACGGCGCCATCGGAATGGAGTTTGGCGGCGACACGGCCCTTGTCGTCGCCGATGGTGGCGGCAATCGACTTGCCGGCCGGCAGACCCTTGTTGTCGACGGCGATGGTTATGGAGGGGTAGGCATCCGGCGGCAGTGCATCGCCGTTCGTGATGACGAGCGTCAAGGTACCGGGCACGCCGCCCGCGCCGATAAAGGCGGTCGAGGCAGCGCAGGTCTTGCGCAGATCCTCACCGGTGTCGACCTCGTCGACCAGGGTCGACCATCTGCCGAACGTTTCGAGCTTGGGTGCCACCTGGGCGGGCGCCGCCGGCTCGGCCTGAGGTGCGGGTTGCGCAGGCGCTGGTTGAGCAGAGGCGGTTTTCGCCAAGGCGGCGGGGAAAGGCACGGCGATCAAAGCGGCCAGAGCGCCAACGGCACCAAGGTCGGCGAAACGAAATGGTCGCATCATCAAGGCTCCTGCCGGTCGCCCCGGCCTGCTGAAACGACGCTTGTCGTTGCAGCAGGCGGTAAGCCTTCCTATCGCGTCAGCCGAGATAGGGATAGAGCGGGAAGCGATCGGTCAGCGCCACGACCTTGGCCTTGACCGCAGCTTCGACAGCGGCATTGCCCTCGTCGGAATTCGCAACCTTGAGACCGTCCAGCACTTCGGCGATCAGCTTGCCGATCTCGCGGAATTCGGCCTGGCCGAAGCCGCGCGTGGTGCCGGCCGGGGTGCCGAGACGCACGCCCGAGGTGACGAAAGGCTTTTCCGGGTCGAACGGAATGCCGTTCTTGTTGCAGGTGATGTTGGCGCGGCCGAGCGCCGCCTCGGCGCGCTTGCCGGTGGCGTTCTTGGGCCTGAGGTCCACCAGCATGAGATGGTTGTCGGTGCCGCCGGAGACGATGTCGAGACCAGTCTCCTTGAGGCTGGAGGCCAGCGCCTTGGCGTTGGCGGCAACGCTCTCGGCATAGACCTTGAAACTCGGCTTCAGCGCTTCGCCGAAAGCGACAGCCTTGGCAGCGATGACATGCATCAGCGGACCGCCCTGCAGGCCGGGGAACACCGCCGAATTCATCTTCTTGGCGATGTCCTCGTCATTGCACAGGATCATGCCGCCGCGCGGGCCGCGCAGCGACTTGTGCGTCGTGGTGGTCACGACATGGGCGTGCGGCAGCGGCGACGGATGCACGCCGCCGGCGACCAGGCCGGCGATGTGCGCCATGTCGACCATCAGATAAGCGCCGACCGCGTCGGCGATCTCGCGAAACCGCTTCCAGTCCCAGACGCGCGAATAGGCGGTGCCGCCGGCCAGGATCAGCTTCGGCTTGGTCTCATGCGCGGTCTTCTCGATGGCATCCATGTCGAGCAGATGGTCGTCCTGGCGCACGCCATAGGAGACGACCTTGAACCATTTGCCGCTCATGTTGACCGGCGAACCGTGGGTCAGATGGCCGCCGGAATTGAG
The DNA here is from genome assembly GCF_024518615.1 of Mesorhizobium sp. SEMIA396. Lineage (NCBI taxonomy): Bacteria > Pseudomonadati > Pseudomonadota > Alphaproteobacteria > Hyphomicrobiales > Phyllobacteriaceae > Mesorhizobium > Mesorhizobium sp. SEMIA396. The sequence goes on along the minus strand of NZ_JANIFC010000002.1, from coordinate 754,209 downwards.
GTCGAGGCCCATGAACGTGTCGCCCGGCTGCAAAAGCGCCAGGAACACCGCCTGGTTCATCTGGCTGCCGGAATTCGGCTGGACGTTGGCGAAGTTGCAGCCGAACAGCTTCTTGGCGCGCTCGATGGCCAGTTCCTCGGCCACGTCGACGAACTGGCAGCCGCCATAATAGCGCTTGCCGGGATAGCCCTCGGCATATTTGTTGGTCATGATCGAGCCCTGCGCTTCAAGCACGGCGCGGGAAACAATGTTTTCCGAGGCGATCAGTTCGATCTCGTGGCGCTGGCGGCCGAGTTCGTTGCGGATGGCCCCGAAAATCTCCGGATCGGCGTCGGCCAGCGTGGTTTCGAAGAAGGATTCGAACTTGTTCGACACTGCCGCTGCTGTTGCCATGGCCTGAAATCCTCAAGGTTCGGGGGCAATTTTAATTTATGCAAGCCGTTGTCCCAAAACCGCTGCACAATTTTGGGCGACTTGCATTTGCCGCGCCATTAACACAGTTGTTTTCGCCCCGCCACGTTTGCCACGCGAAATTTGCTGGCCGGATTGCGCCAGCCAGGCCCGCGGGTCGCTATTTCCTCGCCTTGCGACCTTTCAGCAGTGCCTCGGTAAGCGTGATTTCGGCAAACAGCGCCTGCGACGTATGGTCGTTGATCTCGCCGCTGCGAAACATGGCGCGCACGGCCTCGCGCTCGGCTTCGATGCCGGCAGATCTCAATTCGAGTTCCAGCCTTCCGGCTTCGCGCGCCTCAGCGCGGGCCTCATCGGCTTCGTCCGAGGCGGCGATGCGGCGCCGGTAGCCGGCGACAATGTTATCAGCAGCGGCAAGCCTGGCGCCGGGCACCTCGCCCCCCTCATCATCAGCGGCTCCGGCAATGCTCTCGATGCGCGCGATCGCCGCCTTGGCGGCGCCCACGCGCGCCAGGCGCTCCTCGGCGGCGCCGGCATCCTCACCGGGCTCGACCAGCCCCCTGGCGATCGTCGGCAGAGCGAGGCTGGCGATGACCAGCGAGCAGATAATGACGCCGGCGGCCAGGAAAATGACCAGGTCGCGCGCCGGAAACGGCGAGCCGTCCGGCATGGCGAGCGGCAGTGACAGGATGCCGGCCAGCGTAATGGCGCCGCGCACACCGGCCACCGAACCGGCGAGCCGCACGCGCAGCCCGAACGGCTCCACTTTGCGCTTGCCCAGACGCGCAGCGATGCCGGCGGCGATATCGCCCACCCAGATCCACAGGAAGCGCAACGCGATCAGGCACAGCGTCAGCGCGATGACGGTCGCGATCGGCTGGACGATCGGGTGCAGGCTCATGAGCTCCGGCGGCACATGGCGGATGATGTCGGGAAGTTGGAGCCCAAGCACGATGAAGAGAGCACCGTTGAAAACGAAGGAAAGCGTCGTCCACAGCGAAATCGTCTGCATGCGCGCCGAGACGCCGAGGAAGCGAAACACGCCGGAGCCGCCGGTGAGCAGGCCGGCGGTAACAGCCGCCAGGATGCCGGAAGCTCCGACATGCTCGGCGCCGAGATAGGCTATGAAGGGCAGCAGGACCATCACCAGCACCTGCGCCTCGGCCGGCACGCCGCCGATCCGGTTGAGCAGTTGCAGCAGCTTGGCGGCAACGAACAGCGCCGCCACGCCGATCAGGATGCCCATCGCCACGGCATAGAGAAAACTGAGCGAAGCCGCCGCAAGGGAAAAGCTGCCGGTCAGCACCGCCGCGACGGCAAAGCGGAACATGACCAGCCCCGACGCATCGTTGAGCAGCGACTCGCCTTCCAGAATGTGCATCAGCCGCGCCGGGACGACATTTCTGTCGACGATCGAGGACACCGCCACCGCGTCGGTCGGCGACAGCACCGCGGCAAGCGCAAAAGCGACCACCAGAGGGATGCTCGGCACCAGCCAATGCAAGGCGTAGCCGAAACCGACGATGGTGAAGAAGACCAGCCCTATGGCCAGATCCAGGATCGGTCCGCGCAGCGCCATCAGTTCACGCTTCGGTGCGCCATAGGCATCGCCGAACAGCAGCGGCGGAATGAACACCAGCAGAAACAGTTCCGGATTGATCTCGACATGGATGCCGCGCACCGGCCACGCAAGCGCGGCACCGATCGCAATCTGCAGCACCGGCAACGGCACCCGTACCAGGCGAACCAGAGCGCCGGAAAGCGCCACGAAGACGAGCACGACTAGAATGAAGACGGCGACTTCCATGGTCCGGTTCCAGGCTTTCCGCCGACCATGCGCAAAGCCGGCCGATCCGTCCAGCCGCCCGTCCCGTGAAAAACGCCGCGGCACCCAATCAATGAAAAAGGCCGCCCTGAGAGGCGGCCCTTTTATATATAAGAATCAAATGTTTATAGCGCAGACGTGATCTGCAGCTCGTTGTTGCCGTCAAGCGCGTAGACGTCGTCGCGGAACTGCACGACGCCCGGACCGGTCGACCAGGCCGAGAGATAGAGGAAGTGGACCGGCACCGGATTGGTGACCTGGATCGGCGTGTTTTCACCGGTCTTGATCGCCGCCTCGAAATGCTGGCGGTCCCAGCCGGGCGTGTCGCGCAGGATCCAGGTGACGAGGTCGCGCACATTCTGCACGCGCACGCAGCCCGAGGAATCGAAACGCAACATCTTGCCGAACAGGCTCTGCTGCGGCGTATCGTGCATGTAGACGCCGTCAGGGCTCGGGAAATTGATCTTCACCGAGGCCATGGCGTTTTCCGAGCCGGGATCCTGGCGGAAACGGTACTTGGCGGCGTCGTCGGTCGACCAGTCCACATTCATCGGATCGACTTCGCTGCCATCCGGCGCGAACAGGCGGATGTGGCTGTCCTTGAGATAATCGGGATCCTTCCGCATCAGCGGAATGATGTCCTTGCGGACGATCGAGACGGGCGCGTTCCAGTATGGATTGACGATGATCTCGTTGATCTTGGAATTGACGATCGGCGTCTGCCGGTCGATCTTGCCGACGATCGCGGTGTGGCGAAGCACGACGCGGTCGTTCTCGACCGCTTCGACCTGCGCTGCCGGAATGTCGACCAGCACGTAGCGGCTGCCCAGCGTGCCGGCCTTCTCGCGCAGCCGCTGCAAATTTGTCTGCAACTGGCCGAGCCGGATCTGCGCCGAAACGTTCATCGCCGCATAGGTGTATTTGCCGAGCGCACCATCGGCAGGTAGGCCATGGCGCAGCTGGAAACGCTTGACCGCCGAGTCGACATAGGAATCGAAGGCCGTCGAAATGCCGGCACTCTGCGACAGATCGCCGGAAACCATCAGCCGCTTGCGCAACGGCACCACATCCGGGTCATCGACGCCGAGCTGCAGCTTCTTGGTCGCGGGAACGTCGACCCAGCCGCCCTGCCCGACAATGTTCTGGTATTGCCCGACCGCCTGTTCCGTGAAGGCGACGGTCTGCGGGCTGAAGATCGGCAGCGTCGAGGCCACCTTGCCGCCCTCGCTGGCGCGGGCATCGAACTGGTCGTCCCAATTGCCGCGCGCGGAGGATTTCAGGATGTCACCGATCACATCCTGCGCATTGGCGCCGCCGGCGACCACTGCGGCTGCGAGCGCGGAGGCTCCGGAGAGGAAAAAACGACGGCTGGTTCTCATGGACGTTCCAGACATTTGTAGCAGTTCGATCACTTGCTGCGTTGATCACCGGGCGATCTCGCCCGCACTGTAAAATTGGCAATCTTAACAATAAGCCAACCATGCTCCGTATCACCCTGGTGTGACAGCGCCCAGGCGCGATACGGATTGTGGGTGAACGCATGGTCTTCACACCAGCATCACTGCCACTCTCGGTTCCACTGGAATATGGCGGCAACGTGGCCTAGCGCCCGAATCCGACTGACCGGCATTCCGAAAAGGACGGACCGATGCTTTTGGGTATCGGGTCGGAGCCGTCGCCGACATGGGGTCGACTGCCGCGCGGCAGGACCGGCAGCCAGCCGCGAACGACCCTGGCTCAAGGCTTCGAACCCGGAGCCTCCAACTCGGAACATCGTTGCAGCACTTGGTTCTCAGGGTAACGCAATATCTTGCTGTCATCGAGTTTGAGCAGCAGCGCCCGCCTCTTTTCCACACTGTCGGTATCGTCCGAGCAAGTCAGGTCCAAAATGACGGCGTCCAGGCCTTTGATCTTCTGGACTTTGTCGATTGTGCAGCCGACTTCCCACATTTCCACCGACTTATCGGTGAACGTCACTCTGGAGTCATTGCCGTCGCACGGGCTGCTGCCTTCCATGGCGAAGGCATCCTTCCACCATTCCTCGGCGAAAGCCGTTTCTGACGCAAGCAGTAGCGCCGCCGCGACAAAACAGATCTTGAAACGCCTGCTTCGACCCATCATGCCCCCTTGTGCGGCGACATTAGGCATTGTGGAAGCGAAAGCAAAGCGTGGCCCACGGGGTTGCGGTCAGCCGACAAACAGATGAACTCAAGTCGCCGTCAGTCGCTAGAAAAAGGCCGATGCCTCTCGGCACCGGCCCTGACTGAAGGTCGATATTTCGGCCGCGTTTCTGTGGCGCGGGCCGGATCCGATGCGGCGCCTTACATCCGGTAGGCGATGGTGTCGTTCCAGAAGCGGTCGAGCCGCTGCAAAGCACGGTTCATCTGCTTGAACTCGTCGGTGTTGATGCCGCCGACCTGCTCGATCGAGCCAACATGACGCTCGTAGAGGCCGGCAACGACCTCCGCCACCTCGTTGCCCTTCGGCGTCAGCGAGACACGGACCGAACGGCGGTCGATGCGCGAGCGCTGGTGATTGATGAAGCCGAGATCGACCAGCTTCTTCAGATTGTAGGAGACGTTCGAGCCGAGATAGTAGCCACGCGAGCGCAGTTCGCCGGCGGTCAGCTCGGAATTGCCGATATTGAACAGCAGCAGCGCCTGGATGGCATTGATGTCGGAACGGCCGTTGCGGTCGAATTCGTCCTTGATCACATCAAGCAGGCGGCGGTGCAGCCGTTCAACAAGCTGCAGCGATTCCATGTACAGGGAACGGATAGCCTCGCGGCGATCGTCGGATACGTTGGCGGTCTTCGCCGCCGGACGCGAATTGATCATTGTCTTTGCCTCTCGTTTGTCGCCCTGGTGATTTTTTGTTTTTCACCTTGATCGCGACACTATCGAATACTCATAAAATTCGACTTAAACGCTAGGGCTAACAAGAGCTTACCGGTAAGAGGTTTCGGAAGAGGCTTAACGAACGGTCACCCGAGCAAGGATAATTAACCTAAAGATTTCGGCAACGATTGCGGAGCTCATTCGAGGCGACAGTGGGGCCGCCAATGGGTTCAACGGCTTAGTGGCGGACCGGGCGCTTCTGCAGGTAGATGACGACACGGAAGACGATGTAGAGCAGCGCCACCGCCGCATGCGAGGCGACAATCAGCAAGCGGTGGCCGAATAGCTCGGGAAAGCCGGCATACATGACCGTCTCGGTCACCGCGCAAATGAACCAGATCACCGGCCCCCAGGACGCCAGCATCCACAGGCCGGCAGCGGCAAAGGGAAAGAACACGGCGAGCACCACCGCAGCGACCTGCCAGTGCACGGGCATCAGGTCGAACCGCCACAGCGTACCCGGATAAAAGCCGATCAACCTGATCCAGTAGAGAATGCCGAACAGCAGGCAATAGCCCGATATGACGCGCTGGAACCAGGCGAAGATCACCTCCACCCCGGAGGGCTGCAGCACGACGCGCCTCGAGGTCACCTCGCTCATATCAAGAGTTCCCGTTCGCCGAGCGGCGCGAAATAGGCATCGACATCCGCTTCGCTGACCGCAGCGAGGCTTGCCGGCCGCCATTGCGGCTTCGAGCCCTTGTCGATGATGGCGGCGCGGATGCCTTCGTAGAAATCATGGCCGGCGAGCATCCGGTTGAGGATGCGGAACTCCATCTTCATGCAGGCTTCCATGGACAGCGTCAGTCCGGCGCTGATCTGCCGCCAGGCGACGCGCAGGCTGGTCGGCGAGCGGGTGCGGATCGTCGCCAGTGTCTTTGCCGCGAACTCGTCGGCGGCGGCCGCACGCTCGAGGCTGTCGATGACGCGGTTCAGGGACGGTTGCGAAAAATGGCGGACAATCGCCTCCAGCGTCGGCCTGTCGGTTTCGCGCCTTGCCTGCACGAAGAAGCCGCGCAGCACCGATTCCGGATCGCCGGTCAGCGCCAGGCGGTCGAGAAAGCCAGCCTGGTCCTCGGCCTTGATGGTGTGGGTGGCCAGCCCCGACCACAGCGCATCGCCATAGCGGATGCGATTGCCGGTCAGCGCCAGATACATGCCGAAGGAGCCGCCGAGATCAGGCAGCAGGTGGCTGGCGCCAACATCCGGAAAAAAGCCGATGCCGACCTCCGGCATGGCAAATTGGGCATTCTCGGTCATCACCCGGTGCGAGCCATGGAAGGAGATACCGACGCCGCCACCCATGACGATACCGTCGATCAGGGCGACATAAGGTTTCCTAAAACTGTTGATGCGGGCATTGAGGCGATATTCATCGGCGAAGAACTCGACCGGCGGTTTTCCCGCCCGGCCTGTCTCATAGACATGCAGGATATCGCCGCCGGCCGAAAAGGCCCTGCCCTCTGCCTTGACGACGATGACGTCCATGCCCTGGTCGGCTTCCCAGGCGGAAAGAGCAGCGTCGAGCGCCCTGATCATGCCGTGCGTCAAGGCATTGAGCGCCTGCGGCCGCGTCAAGGTGACGACGCCGGCCCGGCCCAGATGTTCGAAGCGGATCTCGTCGCCTCCGCCAAAATCCATCGTGAAGAATCCCTCCCCCGGCCGCCGGGATTGAAGTGCTAAAGCGTGGCGCATGGGTGCGTCAATGGCGAGCACACCGGTGCAAGCTCTGGCCCGGACCAGGAGCGAGTGCTAAAAATCGAGCTGCAATACTGAAAAACTGGATAGAGTTCATTGCAGCGCAGCTCTGGCGGGTCTTCGAACGGGACGGTTGTTTATGACTCGATTTTCGCGCCTTGCGCCGGTGGCAATCGGGCTGAGCATCTGCTTGACTGTTCACCGGGTCATGGCGGCGACTTTGGAAGACCTCTACAATTCGCAGACCATCGTCAACGGCAAATACGAGAAGAACCGCCAGTCCGGCTTCAAGCGCTGCCTCGACGCGGTTCTGGTGCGGGTTTCCGGCGATCAGCGCCTGCCGGCGAAACCTGAAATGACGGCATTGCGCGACAAGGCCGGCAGCTTCGTCGCAGGCTTTCGCTACCGCGACCGCATGGAAGGCATTCCCAACCATGACGATCAGGGCACGTACGATCGGCCCCACAACCTTTCCTGCCAGTACAAGCCGGCTGAAATCGACCCGGTGCTGGCTTCGCTCGGCAGCAGGCCGTGGCTGGCCGAGCGGCCGCGGCTGGCGGTGTTTTTGACGACCGAGCGCGGAACAATGCATTATGCGCTCGATGCCGACGACGACCGTGGCATGCCGATGCGCGAATCGTTCGGCAATGCCGCCGTACCGCTGGCCATGCAGGTGGCTTTTCCCACGGCGGCGCAGCTGTCGCGGGCCGGATTGGACGATCAGGCGCTTCGCAATGCCGAGATGACGAAGCTCGACACACTGGCGAAGAAGACCGGCGCCGACCAGGCGCTTTCCGGCAGTCTCGTCTGGAGCGACAAGGAACTGGGCTGGATCGCCGACTGGCGGCTGGCCGCGGCCGGCAAGACCTACATCTGGCAGGTGCGCGGTGTCGGCTTCGACGAGGCTTTCCGTGTCGCCATCAGGGGCGCAGCACAGATTCTGTCAGGCAATGGGCAACCCGAATAGACTTCGACCGGATCGCTGGCACAATCGTGCCGCATTGGTCAGCAGCGGGAGCTCGTGGTAAAAGCCTGCCCGAACGAGAGTATTTAGCGATGAACAAATTCACCCCCGCAAAGCCCGCCGGCGCGCGCGGCGTCGACGAGATCACCGGCAGCCGCCGTCTGCGCCGCATGCGCAAGGCCGACTGGTCGCGCCGTCTCGTGCAGGAGAACCGGCTCACGGTCGACGACCTGATCTGGCCGATCTTCGTCGTCGAGGGCAAGGGTGTCCGCGAGCCGATCGCCGCCATGCCCGGCGTCTTCCGCCTGTCGATCGATCTCGCCGTCAAGGAGGCCGAGCGCGCGGCGAAACTCGGCATTCCGGCACTCGCCACCTTCCCCAATGTGGACATCTCGCTGCGCGACCAGACCGGCTCGCATATCCTCGATCCCGACAATGTCATCAACCGCGCCACCCGTGCGATCAAGGATGCGGTGCCGCAGATCGGCATCATCACCGACGCCGCGCTCGACCCATTCACCAGCCACGGCCATGACGGCATCCTGCGCGACGGCATCATCGTCAATGATGAGACGGTGGAACAGGTGACCGCCGCTGCCGTCATCCAGGCGGCCGCCGGCGCCGACATCATCGCGCCGTCCGACATGATGGACGGCCGCATCGGCGCCATCCGGGACGCGCTTGACGCCAATGGTTTTCAGGACGTCGCGATCATGTCCTATGCGACCAAATTCGCCTCGGCCTTCTACGGTCCCTATCGCGAGGCGGTGGGCACCGCCGGTCTGCTCAAGGGCGACAAGAAGACCTATTACATCGACCATGCCAATTCCGACGAGGCGGTGAGGGAGGCCGAACAGGACATCGCCGAGGGCGCCGACATGCTGATGGTCAAGCCCGGCCTGCCCTATCTCGACATCATCCGGCGGCTGAAGGACGAGTTCCAGATGCCGACCTTCGCCTACCAGGTGTCGGGCGAATATTCGATGATCAAGGCGGCAGGCGCCAATGGCTGGATCGACGGCGAGAAGGCAATGCTGGAATCGCTGCTCGCCTTCAAGCGCGCCGGGTGCGACGGCATCCTGACCTATTTCGCACCCGAAGTGGCGGAGATGCTGAAGGGAGGCCGCTAGGTCGCTTTGGAATTTTAACGCAATCCGCTAGAATGAATTCATGAGCAGGAATGAGGTGATAAAGCGGTTGCAGAGAAATGCAGATGCCATCAAAGGCATGGGCGCGACTTCGCTTTATCTGTTCGGATCGATTTTACGGGGCGACGCAGGACCTGACAGCGATCTCGACCTCTTCATCGATTATGATCCTGCAAGACGCTTTTCGCTGATTGATCTGGTCGGCATCAAGCAATTTCTTGAGGAGAAGATGTCAGCGGAGATCGATATCACCACCCGCGACAGCCTCAATCCCATGTTGAAGGCCGACATCGAACAATCTGCTGTGCGCATATTTTGATGGCAGTGCGCCGGATCGAACCGATTCTAGCCGAAATCATGGAGGCCCTGGACGGCATCTCTGCTGCCGCCGCGGGCAAGACGTTGGATGACTTTAATAGCGACTGGCTGCTCCGACATGGCATCGAGCGCGGGATCGAAATCATTTCCGAAGCTGCCCGGCACATTCCAGATGATTTGGCAGCACTTGCTCCCGAGATTCCATGGAAACAAGTTCGTGGGATAGGCAACGTTTTGCGTCACGAATATCACAAAACCTCCGGTGCGATAGTATGGCCGGTGGTGACCGACAGCCTGCCGCCACTGCGTCTTGCTGTCGAACGTATGCTCGAAGCGTCGCAGCGCCGATAGTTTTGGCTGACACTTGCGGCTGCATCCTGTTCGCGTCGCAAGGAAGGAACCGCGATATTTCTCTCGTCACAAGCAATTGCATGGCAACGGAACATTTGCTCGCGTCGAGACTGCCGGATCTTTCTGCTCTGCACGTGCGGTGCGGCAAAGTTCTCTAAAATACCGCTTGCAATTCACAATCAGTTTGCTACAAAACAACTGCTTGCAAAATACAACCGGTTATCGAGGAGGCTCGCATGTCCAAACTTCGCGTCAACGCTTTCACCCTGTCGCTCGACGGCTATGGCGCCGGTCCCGATCAGGATCTGCAAAATCCTCTCGGCGTCGGTGGGGAATCCTTGCACAAGTGGTTTGTCGACACCTGCACCTTCCGCGAGAAGGTGCTCGGACAAGATGGCGGCACCACCGACGTCAACGAGGCGTTCGCGGCGCGCAGCTTCGAGAATGTCGGCGCCTGGATCCTCGGCCGCAACATGTTCGGGCCGATCCGCGGCGAGTGGCCTGACGACAGCTGGAAGGGCTGGTGGGGCGACAACCCGCCCTATCATGTGCCGGTTTTCGTGCTCACCCATCACAAGCGGGAACCGATCACGATGGAGGGCGGCACGACTTTCCACTTCGTCACTGACGGTATCCATTCAGCTCTTGAACAGGCTAAGGCTGCCGCTGGCGGCAAGGACGTGCGGGTCGGCGGCGGCGTCGCCACCATCCGGCAATATCTGCAGGAAAAACTGATCGACGAGATGCATCTGGCGATCGCGCCGGTGCTGCTCGGCTCGGGCGAGAACCTTTTCGCCGGCCTCGATATGCTCAAGCTGGGCTATATCTGCAGCGAGCAGGTGGCGACGCCGCTTGCCACGCACGTCACCATCAAGCGGGCGTAGTTACAGCTTTTTCTCCCCGTCACTATACGGGGAGAAGGGAGCGATCCATCAATACTTCTCCGGCACGTAGAGCTCGCGCGGCAGCACCTGGCGCTCGTATTCGGGGTTGAAGACGCGCTCCGGCAAAGTGATCTCCTCGTGCGGCACTTCCTCGTAAGGCAGCTGCTTGAGCAGATGGTCGATGCAGTTCAGCCGCGCGCGCTTCTTGTCGTTGCCCTCGACGATGAACCAAGGCGCTTCCGGGATGTTGGTGCGGGCGAAGGTCTCTTCCTTGGCCTTGGTGTACTGCTCCCAGCGCACACGCGACTGCAGATCCATCGGCGACAGTTTCCACTGCTTCATTGGATCATGGATGCGCATCAGGAAGCGCATCTGCTGTTCCTCGTCGGTGATCGAGAACCAGTATTTGACCACGGTGATGCCCGAGCGGACCAGCATGCGCTCGAACTCCGGCACGTCGTGAAAGAATTCTTCGACCTGATCGGGCTGGGCAAAGCCCATCACCCGCTCGACGCCCGAGCGGTTGTACCATGAGCGGTCGAACAGCACGATCTCGCCGCCGGCCGGCAGATGCGGGACATAGCGCTGGAAATACCATTGCGACTTTTCGCGCTCGGTCGGCGCCGGCAGTGCCACGACGCGGCAGATGCGCGGATTGAGCCGCTGGGTGATGCGCTTGATGACACCGCCCTTGCCGGCCGAATCGCGTCCCTCGAAGATCACCACCAGCTTCTTCTTGTGGTAGGCGACCCAGGACTGCAGCTTGATCAATTCGGACTGCAGGGTGATCAGGTCGCGAAAATACTGCATGCGATCGATCGAAGGCGGATGCGAGTTCTTGTAGATCTTGGCGATCTCCATCGACAGCGCCGGCTCCGACATTTCGAGCTCATAGTCTTCGTCGAGCGTGTCGGCGAGCTCGGCTTCAAGCCAATCCCTGGCCGGAGAATTCTGTTTTAGCTCGGTCATTATCGGCTGCTCCACTTGCAAGCTCTGTCGATCCACGTCCGGCGCCCCAAACTCCGGCTTACAGCCCGGAACGGCAACGCCTGAGCCGACTTCAATATAGGCCTGCAATGACGGTTTTATTGCAGCCCGAGCGTGATCGCCGCCGCTGCCAATCCCGCCAGGCATGATCGATCCGGCGTCCTGGCATGGCGACAAGTCGCGCAAATTGTCCTACAAATAGCGGCCACATTCGGGCGCCCTCCCCAGCCCCTTCCCCAACGCAATCGCGAGGATCGACATGGAATACCGCACCCTCGGCCGTTCCGGCCTGAAAGTTTCGACGCTGACCATGGGGACCATGACGTTCGGCGGCGCCGGCGCATTTTCGGCGGTCGGCAAGACCGATCTCGACGAGGCGCGCCGGATGATCGATCTCTGCATCGACGCCGGCATCAATGTCATCGACACCGCCAACGTCTATTCGAATGGCATTTCCGAAGAAATCATCGGCGAAGCGCTCGGCGGCAAGCGCAAGGGCGACGTGCTGATCGCCTCCAAGGCACGGATGCGGATCGGCAAAGGCCCAAACGATGAAGGCTTGTCGCGCCATCACCTGATCCGCGAATGCGAGAAGAGCCTGAAGCGGCTCAGGACAGACGTCATCGACATCTATTTCCTGCACGAATGGGATGGCGTGACACCGCTGGAGGAAACCATCGGCGCGCTCGACACGCTGGTTGCCCAGGGCAAGATCCGCTATGTCGGCTGCTCCAACTATTCCGGCTGGCAGGTGATGAAGGCGCTCGGCATCAGCGACAGCCGCCACCAGCCGCGCTTCGTCACGCAGCAGATCCATTACACGCTGGAAGCGCGCGAGGCGGAGTACGAGTTGCTGCCGATTTCCGTCGACCAGGGGTTAGGCGTCCTGGTCTGGAGCCCGCTTGCCGGCGGATTGCTGTCCGGCAAATACCGCCGCGACAGCCCCACCGCCCGCCAACTCGCGGGCTGGTCCGAACCGCCGATCCGCGACGAGGACCGGCTGTGGCGGATCGTCGACGTGCTTGTCGAGATCGGCGCGCAGCGCGGCGTGTCGGCAGCGCAGGTGGCGCTGGCCTGGCTGCTTGGCCGGCCGGCCGTCAGTTCGCTGGTGATCGGCGGCAGGACGGAAACGCAGTTCCGGGACAACATCGCGGCGGCAAGCCTGGTGCTTTCCGGCGAGGAGCGCGAGCGCCTCGATGCGGTCAGCCGGCCGCCCTTGCTCTATCCCTACTGGCACCAGCAGCTGACGGCAAAGGACCGTTTTGGTGCTGCAGATCTGGTGATTGACCGAAGCGGCATCTGATCGGCAAATCGATGGCGATAGGTATTGGCCGCCGCAATGATGGACCTGGCCCCTTCATTGCGACGCGCATCTTGCAAGCCTGGCCATCATCGACGCACTATCGCTTCAGCTGTTGTGTTTGACGGCTAATGCTCCTAGGCAGGACCAGAGCCGCGAGGCAGTGAAAAGGAGCCAATATGGCGCGACCACCAAACTACGATCAGGAACGCAAGGAACGCGACCGCCAGAAGGCGGCCAAGAAGGCCGAGAAGCTGGCAGCAAAGGTTGCAGCGAGGGAACGTTCGAAGCCCGAAGACGAGACTGAAGCCGAAACCGAAACGGCAAAGTGACGGCAAACGGCCCGCAGATGCGGGCCGTGCCTCAATCCAGATTGCCGCCCCAAATGTCGGCTTGTGTCAGGCGGGCGCCTTGTCGCTGACGAACACGTCCACTTCGCGTGCTGCCGCGATGAAGGCACGCCTGGCGTTCATCGCCGGCTTGTCGCCGGCGAGTGCGTCATGGCAGGCCTGCAGGGCCGCGCGATGCTTGGGGCTGCGCTTGCCGGGCCAGCTGTTGAGGAGGTAGTCGGAAGCCTCACGCGCCGTGCGCAAGAGCTGAGTGCTTCCCGCCGCGACTGACTTCACAGTCACAGGTGTTTCAAATCGGTTGTTTTCCATGGCCGCTCCTTACGCCATCGGCGTCTGCGAAGCGAGGCGAAAGTGCGCATACGTCCAGACGCCGCTTTGCGCCCCTTCATCCACCTTTAAGCAGCAACGACGGCAAAGCCTCTGGCGCGAAGACCGCGCCGATCGTTGGCCAGCGACGTCACCAGCCGGTCGCGGCTGCCGACGATGTGGCCTGACAGCAGGCGCGCGGCTTCATCGGCGTCGCCAAGGCGTGCCGACGCCAGTATGGCGCGATGTTCGGCCCAGGCGCGGCTGAGGGCCGCTTCGTCGCGGACCTCCAGCCAACGCGCCCGCGACAGGCGCGTCATGGCATCGCGCACCGCCCGGAACAGGAATTCATTGCCCGACAGACGCGCCAGTTCGATGTGAAAATCCATGCCGACGCGATGCCATTCCTCGCGCGGCGTGTCGTTGTCGCAGGACTCGAGCATCGCCTCGATGACATCGAGGGCGCTCCGGTCCGCCAGGCTGCATGTCAGGCGAAGCGCCGCAACCTCGACCGCTTCCCTGTAGACGGCGATCTGCTCGAGTTCAGCCAGATTGATCGGCGACACCGTCCAGCCACGTCCGTCCCTGCCGACCAGGCCCTCGGTCTCGAGCCGCAGAAGTGCTGCCCTGACCGGGGTTCGCGACGCGCCGAAGCGGCTCTCGATCCAGCGCTCCGTCAGCTTCTCGCCGGGACCGATCTCGAGGCCCAGGATCATTTGCCGAAGCTGTTTTTCGACGCTCTGCATCTGCGACATTGTCGTTTCCATTTTCTGATCGTTGCTGGCGATCGTCTTGCCGGCCGCCTTTTCCGATCACGTTTGAGACGGTCGCATTGACAGCGGTCAAGCTTGCGTCCATCAGGGGCACCATCTTGGTATCCCAAATTGGTATCCGCAGCAAGCATCGATAAGAGTTGCTGGGACAGGACATATGACATGCAGCAGCAGAACACGCCCCCGGCGACCGACAGCACCTACAACATCCACTGGCGGCGCAATCTGTTCGTGTGCGTTGCCGGATCGTTTTCGACGCTTGTCGCCATGACGCTGCTTTTGCCGTTCCTGCCGCTCTATATCGAGCAGCTCGGCGCCGAGGGCCACGCGGCGATCGTGCAATGGTCGGGGATAGCCTATGGCGCGACGTTCTTCGCGGCGGCGCTGGTGGCGCCGCTCTGGGGACGTCTCGGCGACCGCTACGGCCGCAAGGTGATGCTGGTTCGCGCCAGCTTCGGCATGGCCATATGCATGTCGCTGACCGGCATGGTGCAGACGGTCTGGCAACTGGTGCTGCTGCGGCTGCTGATCGGGTTTGCCGGTGGCTATTCCTCGGGATCGACCATCCTCGTTGCCATGCAGACGCCGAAGGAACGCTCCGGCTGGGCGCTGGGCCTGCTGTCGGCCGGCATCACGGGTGGGGCTCTGGTCGGCCCACTGGTGGGCGGCGCCCTGCCGCCGCTGATCGGCATCCGCGCCACCTTTCTCCTCTCCGGCGGCGTCATCTTCCTGGCGTTCCTGGCGACCACGTTTCTGATCAAGGAGAATCCCCGGCCGAAAACAGCAGACGCCGCGTCGAAGCAGAAGCAGAAAGGCGGCTGGGCACAAATCCCCGACAAGCGGCCTGTCGTCGCCATGCTGGCGACCGGCATGCTGTTGAGCTTCGCCACCATGTCGATCGAGCCGATCATCACCGTCTATGTGCAGCAGCTCATCGAGGACCAGAGCCGCGTCACGCTGATATCAGGCGTCGTCATGTCGGCGGCGGCCCTTGGCGCCATCCTGTCGGCTTCGCGCCTCGGCAAACTCGCCGACCGCGTCGGCCACTGGAACGTCATCATCGGCGCGCTTGCCGTCTCGGCACTGCTGCTGATCCCGCAGGCCTTCGTCACGCAAAGCTGGCAACTCATCGGCCTGCGTTTCCTGATGGGCCTGGCGCTGGGCGGGCTCTTGCCCTGCATCACCAGCGTGATCCGCCACAATGTTCCCGATGGGGTCGGCGGCAATGTGCTCGGCCTGTCGATTTCCGCCCAGTATGTCGGGCAGGTCGCCGGTCCCCTGCTCGGCGGCTTTGCCGGCGGCCATTTCGGCATGCGCTCGGTGTTTCTGGGCACATCCGTCTTGATGGCCGGGGGCGCGGTGTATAACTGGCTGGCACAGTCGCGCCGCGAGCAGGACATGCTCGCCAAAGCCGGCAAGTCCTGACGGGATTGGGCATCCCTCTGATATCACGGAGCCATGGACATGAGCACGGCCGAACGACCTTCCGACAACAGCGGCCGTATCCTCGTCCTGGCCGGCGGCCTGTGCGGCGCCGCCGGCGTGGCGCTGTCGGCCGCGGCGGCGCATCTGGGCGGCGCCTTCGTCGGCACCGCCGCATCCTTCCTGCTGATGCATGCGCCGGTCTTCCTCGCCGCCGGATTGCTTGGGGCGAACCGGATGCTGCGCATCGGCAGCCTGATCCTGCTGGTTGGGCTTCTGCTGTTCTGCGGCGATCTGCTGGCCCGCGATTTCATCGGGTCGCGGCTGTTCCCGCTGTCGGCGCCGATCGGCGGCACGCTACTCATTACCGGCTGGCTGGCGATCGCCGCCTCGGCGCTGGTGCGCATGCGTTCCTGACGCCTGCCCGCGCCAAATGTAAAAGCGTGGGCTGCTAGTCCTGCCGGCGCTCGGGCTTGATGAGCAATTCGCGATTGCGTCGCCGCAGCTTCGCCAACCAATGCCGTTCCGGCCTCGCGATGCCCCAATAGTTGCGGTAGATGTCTTCGAACAGATAGCTGACGGGATGCATGATGTGCGCTCCTTCTAGTCCTTGAATCGATCCAATCGACAGGCGCGAAAAACCGACCACGATCAGCTCCGCTTGCGCTCCACAAGGAACCGCAACTCGCGAACCCATGGGCTGGCTTTGCCACGGCGCTTCTGCGTCGTGGTGTTCGACGAGATGCTCCAGTCGTTGCGGTAGATATCTTCGAAGAGAAAATTGACGGGATGCATGGCACAACTCCCCTAAATATGTTGAATCGATCCAATTTAGAGAACCACCGTTCGCTTGGATCGATTCAAACATACGCCTTGCCGAGACTGTGATCAAGTCAAAATTTGAACCGATCCAACGAAAGTGTTAGGAGGGAGGAATTCAGGAGACGAAGATGGCGCCATTGACCTCTGCAAAGACAAGACCGGTCCGTCTGGCGGACATTGCCAAGGCGGCCGGCGTGTCGCACGGCACCGCGTCCAACGTGTTCGCCCGGCCGGAGATCGTGCGCGAGGAGGTCCGCGAGCGGGTCAAGGCGGCAGCCGAGGCCATGGGATATGGCGGACCGGATCCCAAGGGCCGGCTGCTGCGCGCCGGCAAGGTCAATGCCATCGGTGTCGCGACCGCGGAACCCCTCTCCTATTTCTTCGACGACCCCTTTGCCCGGGTGATGATGGCCAGCATCTCGCAGGCCTGCGACGCGACCGGTGCGGGGATTTCGCTGGTCTCCGCAGCCAACAACGAACAGCTTGCCTGGAACATCCAAAGTGCGCTGGTCGACGGTTTCATCGTCTTTTGCGTCGATGGCGGTTCAAGGCTGGTCGAACTGGCGCGTGAACGCAAACTCCCTTTTGTCGCGCTCGATCTCGATTCGGACGACGACGACGCCGTTGCAGCAATCGGCGTCGACAACATCGCCGGGGCTGGCCTGGCCGCCCGCCACCTGACCGAACTCGGACATCGCCGCTTTGCCGTGCTTACCCTGCCCTGTGCCGACGCAGGCTTCGGCCCTACCACAAGGGAGCAGGTGGAAATGGCCCTCTACTCGGCTACGCGCGACCGCTTGCGTGGCTATTTCGCCGAACTCTCCCGGGTCGGCGTCGACGTCTCGCGCGTGCCGATCTACGAAACCGTCAATGACGAGAAGAGCGTTTGGGCCGGCCTCGACCATATTTTCGCCGGTGCCGAGACGCCGACAGCCATTCTGGCGATGTCCGACAGGATGGCGCTCCATGCGCTGGACTGGCTGCGGCAGCACGACATTGCGGTGCCGGGCGATGTTTCGGTCGTCGGCTTCGACGGTGTTCCGGAGGGGGCGGTTTCCAAGCCGCCGCTGACCACGATCGTCCAGCCGATCGCCGAGATGGGCCGCCTTGCCGTCAAGGCGATCCTTGAAAATGACGGTTCGTTCAGCCGGCAATCGCTGCCGGTCCAACTCGTGGTGCGAGCCTCATCCGGCCCCTCGCCCGCCTGAGCTCAACGGCCCATTCTTGTCGCCATGGCCGGCATCGCGAAGGATGCAGCATGGACGGGCGGTGCGGCGTTGTGAGCCGGCCTGCTTTTGCCGGACCAGCCAAGGCCCGATAGCCATTCGAGATAGTAGGCGAGCGCGAACTGCATGACGATGCCGGCCGATATCAACAGGCTGTCATAGGCAAATCCGCCCGGATTGATCAGCTTCAGCACTTGCGCCGCCATTGCAAGCACCGTGCCGGCAATGAAAATCGGCAGCGATCGTTTGCCCAATATGGCAAGCGGATGATCGCGTCCGGTGCGAAACAGGTTCGAGACCGCCGGGAATGCCACGATCAGGTAGCTCACCGCCAATATATGCAGCAGCCTCGGCAGCGACAGGAACGTCTTGTCGAAGCCGGTCAGCACCGGAGGCAGGCCAAACCAGGAGATATGCCCCCAAAGCGGGCTGTGCACCCAGACCAGTGCCACAGCGGTGTAGGCCAAGGCCGCGCCAACCAGCCAGCGATTGACCGGGATGGTACCGCCGCGACGCACATGCAATGCACCTGCCAGGCCGATGTTGAAAAGGAACTGCCACGACAGCGGGTTGAGAAACCAGAAGCCGGGCTCGGGATAGTTGGGCGGAGCAATTTGATAAACCCCCGCGACCAGCCACAGGGCGCCGGAGGCGACCAGTGCCAAGACCGGCCGATAGCTGACAATGAGCAGGAACACCGGCGTCAGCAAGAGCAGCACCGCATAGACGGGCAGTATGTTGTTGTAGCCGAGTTGGTGGCCGAGCGTCACGATGCCGATCAGCACCTGCGGCGTATTCTTGATCAACGGCTCGATGTTGATCATCGTCAAAAGCTCCGGCCGCCTGGCAAACACCGCCGCAGCGCAGAACATGGCCATCACCACCATGGTGGTGACGATGTGGGTGGCATAAAGCACACCGGCGCGGCGCAACATCTTCAGGGTTGCCAGCAGCCGGTTTCCAGGTTGGAATTTCCTGCCATAGGCAAGTGCGACCGAGATGCCGGAGATCAGCACGAAGACTTCCGCCGCATCGGAAAAGCCGAAATTCTTGTAGGTCAGATACTCGAAGGCGGTACCTGGCACATGGTCGACATAGATGGTCAGCAAAGCGAGAGCACGGAGCACGTCTATGCGCGTGTCGCGCTCAGTGCGATCGGGGACACGCGCATCGCGGTCCGAGACACGCGAATCGCGGTCCGGGGAAATCTGGGTGGTCATCGACAAAAAGGCCTCAAAGCTGGTTGTTCATGCCGAGCAATGCGACCCCCGGCGCACCGCTTCGATTCCTCCCGAAGGAATGTTATCGGCGGAGAAACGGACTGTAATGCGCCCGGTTCAATCAACTTTCGCGGAGCTTGAAAATATTGCGTTTTGAAGCCGGCAAATTGAGCGAAACCTCATATAATCAAGAGGATGCGCGATGATCGAAGAGACCTCACAAGATGGTGCGCAGCGGCGTGATCTGGCCTTCAGCTACCGGCTTTACAGCCCGGCGGATTCAACCGGCGAATGTCTCTTCCTGCTGCATGGATCGGGTGTCGACGAGACGACATTGGTGCCGCTGGCACGAGAGATCGCACCGCGGGCCAAGCTGATCGCGGTGCGTGGCCGCATTGTCCAGGAGGATGGTTTCCGCTGGTTCGCGCGCATCACGCCGACGCGCTTCGAACAGCACAGCATCCGCACCGAGACCGATGCCTTTGCGGGCTTCGTCGCCGACGCGGCCACACGCCACCATCTCGATCTCTCACGCGCGACGTTCCTCGGCTATTCGAACGGCGCCAATCTGGTTTCAAGCCTGATGCTGCTGCATCCGGAGCTCGTCGAGCGCGCCGCGCTGCTGCGGCCGATGCCGGTGCTCGATCACGTGCCGGCGACGGATTTGTCAAAGGTGCGCGTCCTGATGATCGCCGGCGCCGCGGATCTCACCTATTCGCCCTTCGCCCCTGCTCTGGTGACATTGCTCAGCCAGCATGGCGCCGAGATCGACGCCCGGATTGTCCCATCAGGTCATGAATTCGGCAGCGCCGACGCCGCAATCGTCAGACAATGGCTGTCGGGATCCGCGGCGGTGGCGCAGGCAAGCTGACAGGCTCGCCGCCACGACCAGCCGGCCTACCCTCGTCCCATCCTGTTCCAGGCGTCCAGCCCTGCAATCTTGTAGGCTTCGGCGAGCGTCGGATAGTTGAAGGTGTTGTTGACGAAGAAGTCGACGGTGCCGCCGAGATTGATCACCGCCTGGCCGATGTGGATGAGCTCGGTGGCGCCCTCGCCGATGATGTGCGCGCCGAGCAGACGGCGCGTTTCGACCGAGAACAACAGTTTCAGGAAGCCGGTGTTGACGCCCATGATATGGCCGCGCGAGGTCTCGCGAAAGCGCGCCACGCCGATCTCATAGGCCGCACCGCTTTCACGCACCTGTTCCTCGGACTGGCCGACCGTCGAGATTTCCGGCACCGCATAGATGCCATAGGGGAATGTTTCCGGTGGCGGCGGCAACGGCACGCCGAAGGCATGGCAGGCCGCCACCCTGCCCTGCTCCATCGAAGTCGAGGCCAGGCTCGGAAAGCCGATGACGTCGCCGGCGGCGTAGATGTTCGGCACGCTGGTCTGGAACGTATGCGGATCGACCTTGATGCGCCCTCTGGAGTCGGCGTCGATTCCCACGACATCGAGGCCCAGGTTGCCGACATTGCCGGTGCGGCCGGCGGCGTAGAGCACGACCTCTGAACGAATGGTGCGGCCATCGGCCAGTTCCACCTCGGCGGCATCAGGCTTGGAGCGGATTTCCTTCACCGCGCTGCCCAGCCGGATGGTCATGCCGCGATCGCGCATCTGGTGGATGAAATCGTCGACGATCTCGCGGTCGACGAAATCGAGGATGGAGTTGCGCGGCTCGACCAAGGTTACCGGCACGTCGAGCGCGGAAAAGATCGTTGCATATTCGACCCCGATGACGCCGGCGCCGATCACCGTCAGCGTGCGCGGCAAGCGGTCGAGTTCCAGCATCTCGTCGCTGTCGAAGATTCGGGTCTTGTCGAAAGGCACATCGCGCGGCCGGTGCGGCCTGGTGCCGACCGCGATCAGCGCATTAGCAAAACCGACCTCGCTGTAATCGCCGGTGTCGGTGGTCAGGCTGACCTTGTTGGGGCCAAGGAATTTCACCGCAGCCCGGGCGCTCTTGACCGTGTTGCGCATGAACTGGTGCTGCAGCACCTCGACCTCATGGTCGAGCGTCTTGTGCAGGCGCTCGACCAGATCGCCGACCGAGATATCCTGCTTGACCCGGTAGCCGCGCCCGTAGAAGCCGCGCTCACGCCAACCCGAAAGGTTGAGCACCGTTTCGCGCAGCGTTTTCGACGGGATGGTGCCGGTATGCACCGAGACACCGCCCAGACGCCGGCCGCGATCGACCACCAGCACCGATTTGCCGAGCTTGGCCGACTGCACCGCGGCCCGGCGACCGGAAGGGCCGCTGCCGATGACCAGCATGTCGTAGTCCATATTGCCCCGTCCCCTGCCATGTGCGCTTTTGCTGCGCCGCAGCAAGCTAATGCTATCCGCGCCGCAAATTCAACCGGTTCAGATTGCGCCTGGCGCCTTGAAGGCCGGCGCACCGCAAGAAGCCCGATCTTGATTCCGCCACAGGCCTTCACCATTTCATGGCTGAGCGGTCCGCACCCTATGTCGGACCTTGTTACGAGGAAATGACATGAACGCGCGCGTTCTCGACGGCGAAATCATCACCAGCAGGCTCGACGATGTCAGGGCCTATGACGGCGTGCGCACGAAGCGCATCCTGGCTTTCGTGATCGACTATGTCATCGTCGCGCTGCTTACCATTCCGTTTGCCATTCTGGTGTTCTTCCTCGGGCTTTTGACCCTCGGGCTTGGCTGGATGCTGTTCGGTATCCTGTTGCCGACTGTGGCCATCCTCTACATCTGGAACACGCTGGGCAGCACCGACCAGGCCACCACGGGCATGAAGATGATGGGCATCCGGCTCGACCGGCTCGACGGCAGGCCGATCGACGGCCTCACCGCGGTCGTCCATTCGGTGCTGTTCTGGGCCGGCAACGTCATCCTGTCGCCGCTCGTCCTGCTGGTGACGCTGTTTTCCGACCGCAAGCGCACCTTGCACGATCTTTTGCTTGGCACGGTCGTCAGCCGCACGGACCGCTGAAACGGCCCTCTGAAGAGCAGTCGCAACCGATTGAGCACAAATGTGAAGGCGTCGAGTCGACCACGCCCACATAATCCTGTTGAATTTTTCGCCGTCCGCGCCAAAGGTAGAGCGATTCGAAGGAGTGTTTCCAAGGCTCGATGACGCAGCATCCGACCCAGTCGCCGCAGTTCTTCCTGACCGCGCCGTCGCCGTGCCCCTATCTCGACGGCCAGTTCGAGCGCAAGGTGTTCACGCACCTGGTTGGCGACAAGGCGGCGGAGATGAACGACCTCTTGACCCAAGGCGGCTTCCGGCGCTCGCAGAACATCGCCTACAGGCCGGCCTGCGAGACCTGCCGCGCCTGCGTTTCGGTACGCATCCTCGCCCAGGAATTCGTCGCCAGCCGCAACATGAAGCGCGTGCTGCAGCACAATTCCGATCTCGTCGGCCACATGCACAATGCCGAGCCTTCGACCGAACAATATTCCCTGTTCCGCAGCTATCTCGATGCCCGCCACCGCCGTGGCGGCATGTCCGACATGACGGTGCTCGACTATGCGATGATGGTCGAGGATACCCATGTCGACACCAAGGTGATCGAGTATCGGCGGCGTGGACCAGACACGTTCATCACCGGCAAGGGACAGGGCGAGCTGATCGCGGTGGCGCTCACCGACAAGATGGCCGACGGCCTGTCGATGGTCTATTCCTACTTCAATCCCGATTTCGAGGAACGGTCGCTCGGCACGTTCATGATCCTCGACCACATCGCCCGCGCCAGGGCGATGGGCCTGCCCCATGTCTATCTCGGCTACTGGGTCAACGGCTCGCGCAAGATGAATTATAAGATGCGCTTCATGCCGCAGGAGCATCTCGGCCCGAAGGGCTGGGAGCGCTACACCAACGAAGCGGTCGCGCGCTGATTACTCTTTCCCAAGTCCGGGCTTAAACATTTTCAATCGAGACGATGCTGGTCTTTCCGCTGGTTGGCGGAGAGCGTGCGATTGCGCCGGTCCGCCATCCTCTCCCGAATTCATTGTGAAAGTCGCTGCATGTCGTCTCACGATACTCACACCAAAGGACTTCTGCTCACCGCATTTGGCGGGCTGACGCTGACCGTGGACATCCCGCTGATCCGGCTCGCCCACGGCGAGGCATGGACAATCCTGCTGCTGCGCACCGGCTGCACCTTGGCCGCGGCACTGATCATGTGGACCATCTGGCGCTCGTTCAGCAAGAATGCGCCGCAGCTGATACCTGGCTGGTCGGGCCTGATCGTTGCCGCGATCTACGGGCTCGGCGCGATTGCGTTCATCACAGGCGTCTACAACACCTCGACCGCCAACCTGGTGTTCATCCTGGCCTTCACAACCATGTTCGCCGCGCTGCTTTCATGGGTGTTCCTGAAGGAGCGGCCGCGGCCGCTGACCCTTGCGGCATTGGCCATGATGATTGTCGGCGTCGTCATCATCGTCGGCGATTCCGTTGGCACCGGACATCTGTTCGGCGACCTGATGGCGTTGTGTTCGGCCTTCCTGATCGCCTGCGCCATCACCATCTCGCGCGCCAGCGGCAAGGATATGGGCTTTACCTCACTGATCGGCGTCGTCCTGCCCTTCGGGCTGGCGGCGTTCATGGTCTCCAACACCGGCTTTCAGGTGGAGGCGCCCTGGTGGATCATCCTCAACGGCGCCGTCGTCATGCCGATTGCGTTCTTCTGCCTTGCCGCCGGGCCGAAATACATTTCGGGCCCTGAAGTGGCGATGTTCTACCTGCTCGAAACCGTGCTGGCGCCGGTCTGGGTGTGGATGATCTTTGCCGAAACACCGACGCGCAACAGCCTGATCGGCGGCGCGATCCTGATCGTCACGCTGATCGCGCATTCGCTGTGGCAGCTTCACGAGGGACGCAAGCGGCGTGGCGACCTTGCGGTGCAACATCCGGTCTAAGGCGCGTTGAGATCAGGCGCTGGCCTTCTTCGCCACGTCGGGTTCCGGCAGGACCTCGATTTGCGGACCGGCTTCGATTTCGGCTGGCGAGCCCGGGACGACTTCATCGGCCATTTCCACCTCGCGAAGCCATTCGCGCCAGATCGCGACCAGCAGGGCCATCAGCACCGGGCCGATGAACAGACCGAGAAACCCCATGGTCTTGACGCCGCCGATCAGGCCGAAAAACGTCGGCAGGAAGGGCAGTTTTATCGGCCCGCCGACGAGCTTCGGGCGCAGTGTCTTGTCGACGATGAACAGTTCGACCGCACCCCAGAGGAACAGTGCCAGCCCGGCCATCGGCGAGCCGCTGGCGGCCAGATAGATCGAGACCAGCGTGAACGACAGTGGCGCACCGCCAGGGATCAGCGCCATGACGCCGGTCAAGGCGCCAAGCGTGACCGGCGACGGCACGCCGGCCAGCCAGTAGGCGATGCCCAGCACCAGGCCTTCGCCGATGGCGATCACGGTCATGCCGGTCACGGTCGACGAGATCGTCGCGGGCACGACGCGCGAAATCCGTTCCCATCTGGTCGGCAGGATGCGTTCGCCGAGACGGTCGACCTGGCCGGCAAAATGCTCGCCGTCGCGATAGGCGAAGAACAACGCGATCATCATGAACAACAATGTCAGGAGCAAGCCGAAAGCGCTGCCGCCGGCGGCCAGCACACCGCGATAGATGCTGCCGATGTTAGCGCCGCTGACCAGCTGGATCAGTTCACCAATGCCGCCGGGATGGCCGAAATTGGTCGTCCACTGCTGGTTCAGCCACTCGCCCACGACAGGCATGGTGGCGATCCAGTGCGGTGTCACCGCGCCATGACGGTTGGTCTCGATCGCCCAGGCGACCCATTCGCGGACCTCGTTGATCGCATAGGTGCCGGCGAGCGCGATCGGGATCACCAGGAAGGCTAAGATAAAGAGGATGGCTAAGGTCGCGGCGATGGTGCGGTTGCCACTGACCGCGACAAGCAGGCGGCGGTAAAGCGGCCAGCTTGCGAAAGCGATGACGAGCGCCGCCAGCACCGGAAACAGGAAGCCGTGGAAGAAATAAACGCCGGCGGCGACGATCAGCACCAGCAGCCAGCGCGCCGCCGACAGCGGCGGGATGACGGCGGACCTGAGCGGCGTCGACAGGCCGAACAGGCGTTGCTGCCGTTCCGGTTTCTGGATTTTTGCTTCCTTCAAACGCCTGGCTCTCCCAAACACCCCTCCTGTCTATGCACTGATATAGTGCAGCAATCGTGACGATAGTCCAAATGATTGGGGATCTCCCCCCTCGAGGGGGAGATGGCCGGCAGGCCAGAGGGGGTCGCCGCGCGTGAAGCGCTAACCTCCTCTGCCGGCGAAGGAGGTCGCGTCCAGTCGTGCCGACCCCCTCTGTCGCCTTTGGCGACATCTCCCCCTCGAGGGGAGATTAGCAGCGCTACCCAAATTTCCCCGTCCTCGGGAATCCCTTCGGCACCATCCGTCCGGCCGACGCACGGGCACCGATCCACTCGGCCAGTTCCTCGCGCGACCTTGTGAAGGTGCGGTCGGCCGAATCCTGCCAGGAGAGGCCGGTCTCCAGCGTGAACGGTTTGAGATCGAGAAGGCCGCCATCCTTGTATTTCTGCAGCCGCACGCCCTTGCCGCGGCCCATCTCCGGAATCTCGGCGAGCGCGAACACCAGCATCTTGCGATTCTCGCCGACGATGGCGAGATGGTCGCCGGTGACCGGGATGCAGCGCTTGGCTTCGTCCGGCGCCTTGACGTTCATCACCTGCTTGCCCTTGCGGGTGTTGGCGACGACTTCCTCCTCCGGCACGATGAAACCGTTGGCGTCGTGCGAGGCCAGCAGCAGCTTGCGCTTCGGGTCGTGGACGAAGGCGGTGACGATGTCCTGGTCATTGTCCATATCGACGATGATGCGGATCGGCTCGCCATGGCCGCGCCCGCCAGGCAGCCGGTCGGCGCCGATGGTGTAGAATTTGCCGCCGGTGGTGAAGACCAGCACCTTGTCGGTGGTCTGGGCATGGAAGGCGAGCTTGAGGCTGTCGCCCTCCTTGAAGGTCAGCGTCGAGAGATCGGCCAGATGCCCCTTCATCGCCCGCAGCCAGCCCTTTTCCGACACGACGACCGTGACCGGCTCGCGCTCGATCATGGCGTGTGCGATGTCGGCCAGATCATGCTCGGGCGCGTCGGCGAACTGGGTGCGGCGCTTGCCGAGTTCGGTCTCCGGACCGAACTTGTCGCGGATGTTGGTGACTTCCCATTTGATCGTCGCCCACTGCTTCTCGTTTGAAGCAAGCAGTGCCTCGATCTGCTTCTTCTCCGCGCTCAGGCCGTCGAATTCCTTGCGGATCTCGAATTCTTCAAGCTTGCGCAGAGCGCGCAACCGCATATTGAGGATGGCTTCGGCCTGGGTGTCGGTGAGCGACCAGCGGGCCATCATCACCTGCTTTGGCTCATCCTCCTCGCGGATGATCCTGATCACCTCGTCGATGTTGAGGTAGGCGATCAAATAGCCGGCAAGTATCTCCAGCCGTCTTTCGATCTCGCCAAGCCGATGTTTCGAGCGGCGGATCAAAACCTCGCGGCGATGCTCGAGCCACTCCTGCAGTACGCCCTTCAGCGACAGCACGTTGGGCACCTTGCCGCGCGACAGGACGTTCATGTTGAGCGGGAAGCGGCTTTCGAGCTCGGTCAGCTTGAACAACGATTCCATCAAGATGCCGGGATCGACCGAACGGCTCTTCGGCACCAGCACGACGCGGACGTCCTCGGCGCTTTCGTCCCTGATGTCCTCGAGCAGCGGCAGCTTGCGTGCCATCAGCAGTTCGGCGATCTTCTCGATCAGCCGCGCCTTCTGCACGCCGTAGGGTATTTCGGTGACGACGATGCTCCAGGTGCCCCTGCCCTGGTCCTCCTGGAACCACTTCGAGCGCACGCGAAAGCCACCGCGGCCGGTTTGATAGGCTTCGAGGATCGAGGCGCGGCTGTCGACGATGATGCCGCCGGTCGGGAAATCCGGCCCCTGGACAAACTCCATCAGCTTCGCCACCGGCGCGTCCCGGTTTTCGATCAGGTGAAGTGCGGCATCGCAAAGCTCGGCGGCGTTGTGGGGCGGGATCGATGTCGCCATGCCCACCGCGATGCCGGACGAGCCGTTGGCCAGCAGATTCGGAAAGGCGCCGGGCAAAACCACCGGCTCCTCGTCTTCTTCATTGTAGGTCGGCCGATAATCGACGGCATCCTCGGTGATGCCGGACAAGAGTTCGGTCGCCACATCGGTCATGCGCGCTTCGGTGTAGCGCATGGCGGCGGCGTTATCACCGTCGATGTTGCCGAAATTGCCCTGCCCGTCGACCAAGGGATAGCGCATCGAAAAATCCTGCGCCAACCGCACCAGCGCGTCATAGATCGACTGGTCCCCATGCGGGTGGAACTTGCCCATCACCTCGCCGACGATGCGGGCGCATTTGGCAAAGCCCTGGTCGGGGTTGAGCCGCAGCAGGCGCATGGCGTGCATGATGCGGCGATGGACCGGCTTCAGTCCGTCGCGCACATCGGGCAGTGCCCGGTGCATGATGGTCGACAGCGCATAGGCCAGATAGCGCTCTTCCAGCGCCTTCTTCAGATCGACCGGTTCGATATGATCGCCACCGCCATTTTCAGGCGGCAAAAGCCTTTTTCCCATGGGCTCGGACTAGCCGAGCGGGTGATTCGCGGCAAGAGCCCGACAGAGATACCGGCCCTTCTGCAACACGAAACCGCACCCCGGGGGATGTCGGCCAACATCAGCCTGTTACATGCGGGTTCTATGGCCAAGCGCGACGACATCCGGCTATCGGCTCTTCATGACAAATTCACCGGTTTGCGCAAAGACGGTGGGATCGGGTTTGCCTTTCACCGCGATTTTTGACCAATGTGCCGGGACACGCCTTTTTCCGGTCCAGTTCGTCACGGAATGGTGATGGCGCAAATAATTGAAAAAACAATTTCAGGACACTCTCAGGGACCTTGCGATGACAATCAAACGCTCAACTCTTAGGAAATTAGCCCTTTCGACCTTCTTGCTCACGCTGCCGCTGAATGCGGCCCTCGCACAGGATACGGCAGTGGCCGACCGGCTGAAGGCCGCGCTTGTCGCACAAGGTGTCGACATCACCTGGACTGGCGTGACCGGCGACAACACCAGCATGGTGCTGCAGGGCGTTGCCATCAAACCGGCGGCGGAGAAGGAAGCGCTTCCCATCGGCGACGTCAAACTCGAAGGTGTGACCGAGGCAAATGGCGGCTATGACATCGCCACCGTATCGACGGCTGCCTTCACACACAGCAAGGACGGCGTCACCCTCGACCTCAGCCCCTTCGTCATCCATGACATGACAGTTCCGGCCGACGGCGCCACCGGCCCGCTCGGCTCGCTGATGATGTACAAGTCAGCCGAACTCTCGAACATGACCGTCAAGGTCGCCGACAAGACCGCCTTCTCGATGGATGGACTTGCCATCGAGATCACGCCGCCGGCGGACGGCAAGGCGATGGAATTCACCGCCACCACGGAGAAATTCAACGCCGACCTGACGCTGGTGGACGATCCGAAGTCCAAGGAAGTCATCAACGCGCTCGGCTACCAGAACATCGCGGGCAATCTCGAAATGGCCGGCACCTGGCAGCCCACGGACGGCAAGATGGAACTGTCGAAATACGACATCTCGGTCGAGAATGCCGGCACGCTCGGCATGACCTTCAATCTCGGCGGCTACACGCTGGACTTTATCAAGTCGCTGCAGGAAATGCAGAAGAAGATGGCTGCACAGCCCGAAGGCGCCGACAATTCGGCGCAAGGCATGGCCATGCTCGGCCTGTTGCAGCAGCTTTCGTTCAACAGCGCCTCGATCCGCTTCGACGACGATTCGCTGACCAACAAGGTTTTGGACTATGTCGGCAAGCAGCAAGGCATGTCCGGCAAGGACATCGCCAACCAGGCCAAGGCGATCGTGCCGTTCGGCATGGCGCAGCTCAACAATCCGGAACTGACGGCGCAGGTTACGGCCGCGGTCAGCAAATTCCTCGATGATCCGAAGAGCCTCGAAATCTCGGCCGAGCCGCCGGCATCCGTGCCGTTCGCACTGATCATGGCGGGCGCCATGTCCAACCCGCTCGACCTGCCGAAGACGCTCGGCGTCACCGTCAAGGCCAACGAAGACTGATCGAAGTAGTTCCCTTCTCCCCGTCACTATACGGGGAGAAGGTGCCGGCAGGCGGATGAGGGGCAGCGCCGACGCCTACAAATTGCAATTCATGCCGAACCGATTGCCTGTCAGAAGGCGTCAGCTGCAACGGCCGTTCGCCAATCGCCCGCATCCGCGCTGCCCCTCATTGTCCTGCCGGACATTTCTCCCCGTATAGAGACGGGGAGAAAGGGCAGTTGCAACGCCGCCGTCAGTCCTTCTTGGGCACGGCAACGCGCAGCGCCAGGTCGCGAAGCTGCTGCGGGCTCGCTTCCGAAGGCGCGTTCATCAACAGATCGTAGGCCTGCTGGTTCATCGGGAACATGGTGATCTCACGCAGGTTCTTGGCGCCGAGCAGCAGCATGACGACGCGGTCGACACCGGCGGCCATGCCGCCATGCGGCGGCGCGCCATACTGGAAGGCGCGGTAGAGGCCGCCGAAGCGCTCCTCGACCGTGGCGCGATCCAGCCCGACCGTCTCGAATGCCTTGACCATGGTTTCGGGCAGATGGTTGCGGATACCGCCGCTGGCGATCTCGAACCCGTTGCAGACCATGTCGTACTGGAACGCCTTGATGCCGAGCAGGTCCTCGCCATTCAGCGCATCGATGCCACCTTGCGGCATCGAGAACGGGTTGTGGGCGAAGTCGATCTTCTTCTCTTCCTCGTTCCACTCGAAGAACGGGAAGTCGACGATCCAGCACAGTTCGAAACGCTCGCGGTCGACAAGGTTCAGCTCCTCGCCGGCACGGGTGCGCGCAGCCCCCGCGAAGGAGACGAACTTCTTCGGATCCCCGGCGACAAAAAAGGCCGCATCGCCGTCGGCAAGGCCGAGTTGAAGGCGGATCGCCTCTGTGCGCTCCTCGCCGATGTTCTTGGCGAGTGGGCCGGCGCCTTCGAGCTTGTCACCCTCCTTGCGCCAGAAGATATAACCCAGCCCCGGCTGGCCCTCGCCCTGCGCCCAGGAATTCATGCGGTCGCAGAAGGCGCGGCTGCCGCCGGTCTTTGCCGGAATGCCCCACACCTCGGCCTTCGGATCGTTGGCCAGGATGTTGGCGAACACCTTGAAGCCGGAATCGCGAAAATGGTCGGAAACGGCCTGCATTTCGATCGGGTTGCGCAGGTCCGGCTTGTCGGAACCGTATTTGCGCATGGCCACATTATAGGGGATGCGTTGGAAATTCTGCGTCACCGGCTTGCCGTTGGCGAAGGTCTCGAAGACCCCGCGCATGACAGGTTCCATGGTCGAAAGCACGTCGTCCTGCTCGACGAAGCTCATTTCAAGGTCGAGCTGGTAGAACTCACCAGGGAGACGATCGGCGCGCGGGTCCTCGTCGCGGAAGCAGGGCGCGATCTGGAAGTAGCGGTCGAAGCCCGACACCATGATCAGCTGCTTATACTGCTGCGGCGCCTGCGGCAGCGCGTAGAAGGTGCCGGGATGGATGCGCGACGGCACCAGGAAGTCGCGCGCGCCCTCGGGCGACGACGCGGTGAGGATCGGCGTCGAGAATTCGGTGAAGCCGACCTCGCCCATGCGCTTGCGCATTTCGGCGATGATTTTTGTACGCGCAATGATGTTCTTGTGCAGCGTCTCGCGGCGCAGATCGAGGAAGCGGTATTTCAGCCTTATATCCTCGGGATAGTCGGGCTCGCCGAACACCGGCAGCGGCAATTCCTTGGCCGCCGACAGCACCTCGATCTCGCGGGCGAAGATCTCGATCTCGCCGGTCGGCAGATTGGCGTTCGTGGTCTCGGGCAAACGCGCCTTGACCTCGCCGTCGACCCGAATGACCCACTCGCCGCGCACGGTTTCGGCGACCTTGAAGGCAGGAGAATCCGGATCAGCGACGATCTGGGTCAGGCCATAATTGTCGCGCAGGTCGATGAAGAGCAGACCGCCATGATCGCGCACGCGATGCACCCAGCCCGACAGGCGAACGGTCGAGCCGACGTCGCTCTTCCTCAACTGGGCACAGGTATGGCTGCGGTAACGGTGCATTGTCATTGGTAAAGTCCGGGGTGCTCTAGTTGCCGGCCAAGGCATCGCGGCCCGGCCCTGAAAATTTGCGCGAAAAGCGCATGGGAGGCCGGATTTGTCAAGGCAAGCGGACTTCCGTGTCCATGGTGTTCGCCGCCCGGTAGCCGGAGCGAGGCAGCGCGAGGATCAGCGCGGCGCTCAGCCTGTGAAGGAAACCGCCACAGGGCCACAACCGTCAGGCTTGCTCTTCAGCTTCATCGTTGCCTTCCAGTTTTTTCCGCAGCGCCGTCATGACCCTGTGCGTGGTGTTGATGTCCTCGACCAGCAGGCCATCCGCGAGGTTTTCGATCCAGGGCGCCTGCAAATGCATCGCGGCATCGAAAGTCTGTCTTCCCTTGTCAGTCAAAACGACAAGCTGCGCACGCTGATGATGCGGGTTGGCCTCGAAGGCGACGAGCCCTTCCCTATGCAGGTCGTTGACGATCCGTTGGACATTCTGGCGGCTGGCTCCCAGATCGCGCGCCAGCCACGCGACCGGCTGAGGGCGTTCGGCGGTCACGACAGCGCCGAGAACCTGCCAGCGGGCGCTCGTCAAACCGAGGTCGGCGACCAGCCTGTCACCCGATGTGAGCATTCGGCTGTTGAGCCTGAACAGGTCGAGAATGAGATCGGTCAAGGCATTGCCGGCAGGTGTTCGCTTGGCATCAGGCATATGACATCCTATATTGCTATTGACATTATGTTGTCAAATAGATATGTAATCAAGGTAACAGATTGGCACCATAACACCAATTAACGGAGCTTATGATGTCGCTCATGCGCCCACTGAACCCCGCTTTCCCGATCGACCGCCAGATCGCGATCGATGCTACCTCCGTCGTGCTGGTCAACGTCTTCACGCTCGACAAGGCCGACGAGCAGACCTTCCTCCATGCATGGCAGGATGATGCGGTCTTCATGAAGCAGCAACCCGGCTTCATCTCGACCCAGCTTCACCGCGCAATCGGCGAAAGTCCGGCCTATTTCAATTATGCCATATGGGAAACGATGGCTGACTTCCGGGCCGCGTTCTCGCATCCCGAGTTCAGGGCGAAGCTCTCGGCCTATCCGTCCTCGGCCGTCGCCTCTCCGCATCTGTTCCAAAAGGTGGCGGTGCCGGGCATCTGCCTGGCTTAAACGGTTGCAAGAATGGTGGGAAAGCCATGAGCAAGGTCATTCACCCAGTCGCCGGGACGGTCGCGATGCTGACGATCGCAAGCCTCTGGCTGTCGACGGTCCTCAGTGAGATGTTTGCCTCCCAGGTGGCGATAGCCGCCGTCAAGATGGCCATACCGTGGAGCTTCCTGTTGCTCGTTCCAGCGCTGGCGGCGGCGGGAGGTTCGGGCTTTGCGGCGGCCAAGGGCCGGCAGGCCGGGCTGATCGGCGCGAAGATCAAGCGCATGCCATGGGAAGATCAAGCGCATGCCATGGATAGCCGCCAATGGTCTCCTGGTTCTCATCCCCTCCGCACTCTTCCTCGCATCCAAGGCGAGAGCCAGCGAGTTCGACACCAGCTTCTACGCCGTGCAGGCGCTCGAATTGGCCGCCGGCGCGACGAACATCACGCTACTCGGCCTCAACATGCGCGACGGGTTCAAAATGAAGGGCCGGCTCCGCCGTCGGCCCGCTCGGCCCGTCAAAGCATCACCTCTATGAGCCAAGCGCCGACAGCCGGAGGCGATGGGCAAGGTGATCGACGACCAGTAAAGCGTTGGCGGAAGAGGTCTCCGCCCGGTGAAGACGAATCTCCGCCCCGGGCAGCGGCGGCACATGGCGGCCTGGATGGACGCCGCGCAGGCCAGGCGCAAGCATGCTGCCTTTGACCACGGTGACCGCCAGGCCCTGTTCAACAATTGCCTCCGTGGCTGAGAGGCTCGGGCTGACATAGGCCAATCGCCATGGCCGGCCTGCCTTGTTGAGCGCCTCAATTGCCCAGGAACGAAACAGGCAATCGGGGCTCGACAGAGCGACGGGCAGCGGATCGAGTTCCTCGACGGCTCGCGTCGCCGCCGCTGCCCAAATCGCCCTTTCGCGGCATATCAAATCTCCCTCGGTCGTACCTTCCGGGTGCATGGCGATGACGGCGTCGAACGAGGACCCAAGCCGTTTCAGGAGCCGGGCGGTAAGACCAATCTCCATTTCGACCTGCACCAACGGAAATCGCTCGGCGATGCCAGAAAGGAGGCGCGGCAGGATCTTGGTGCCATAATCTTCCATGACCCCGATTCGAACCTGTCCGGCCACCTGCTGACCGGAAACACGCGCAATCGCCTGCTCATTGAGAGCAAGTATGCGGCGGGCATCGATCAGAAAGCCCTCCCCGGCGGCGGTGAGTTCAACGCGGGCTGTCGAGCGCCGGAACAAGATGGTCTCGATGCGCTCCTCAAGACGTTTCACCTGCAAGCTGACGGCCGCCTGCGTTCTATTGAGCTGCTCGGCGGCTCGCGTGAACGAGAGTCGCTCGGCAACGACGACAAAGGCCCGCAGAAGGTCCGGATCGAGATTCGGGATACTCATAGTGGAATGTTATCAAACTCATTGAGCTTATTCGATTCCTTATGGCCCGCCTTCCCGATATCCCCGGTTCCGAGCCAGCAAGGTCGGGAACCATGGAAATCACAGGAGTGCTCGCCGCGATTCTCTCCAGCGCTTTCGGGGGCACCGCCGTTGGCGCAACGCGATATCTCGCGGGCACGCTCGATCCTCTCGCTATCGGTGCGGTCCGGTTCGGCGGCGGCTTTCTGGTTTTGGCCGCCGTAGCTCTCTGGCGGCGAGACAGGTGGCCGCCGAAGAGCGACTGGCTCGGCACTGGTGCATTGGGTCTTCTGTTCTTCGGGCTGTTTCCGGTGCTCTTCAATGGAGCCCTTGTCTACACGACGGCCGCGCGAGGTGCGCTTGCGCTTTCGACACTGCCTCTGCTCACCATGCTTGCCGCGGCAGTTCTGAAGATCGAGCCGCCGACCATCCGCAAGATCGTCGGTGTGCTGATCGCAATGGCAGGAGTGGCCGTAGCGCTCGGCACGAGCCTGACGACTGCTCCCCCAGATGCCTGGCGCGGAGATCTTCTCATGGTCGCGGCCGCTTTCTGCATGGCGCTCTACAACGTCTGGTCGAGACCATTTCTATCCCGCACCGCGCCAATCCCGTTCGTGGCGTTTGGCATGGGCGTGGGCGCGGTCTGCCTATCGGTCCTGGTGGTTTCGAGCGGAGGCTTCGCGCGACTTGCCACTCTCAGTGCACCTCAGTGGATCGCGAGCGCTTATCTGGCCATAATTTGCGGCGCCTTCATTTTCTTCCTTTGGGCATTCGCGCTCGAGCGCGCGCCGCCGACACTGGTTGCCGTCTCCGTTGCGGTGAATCCGGTGACGGCATCGATCTTCGGTGTTGTCTTCCTGGGCGAACAAGTGAGCGCGAACCTGATTGTCGGGCTGATGGCAGTCCTCGCAGGAATAGGCGTCGCAACGGGAGCAGCCGAGCGGCTTGGCCTGTGGCCCGACGATCGGCAGTCACGTCGAAGGCAGCCCTGAGCGCTGACCAAGCAAAACGGGGGAAACGAATCCAGGCGAATACAGCGATCATCCCTGTTGGCGCAGGGAATTGCTGCTGGCGTTGGCCAGGGCGATGGTCCAAGAAGGGATCACCGACACGTGATCGCCTCTTCATGTCCTCCATCCGCCCGATGATCCCGCTTCTTCTCGCCGCCGGCATCTTGCTCGGCGGCAATGGGCTGCAGAGCACGCTGATCGCGCTGCGCGGCGCGCAGGAAGGGTTTTCGGCTTCCGACATCGGCCTGATGGGCACCTTCTACTTCGCCGGCTTCCTGCTCGGCTGCCTGGCCATCACCCGCATCATGAAGGCGGTCGGCCATATCAGGGCATTTTCGGCGCTGGCGGCAATCGCCTCGGTAGGCACCTTGCTCCTGGTGCTGGTCATCGATCCGGTGATGTGGTGCGCGGTGCGCCTTGCTGGCGGCTTCTGCTTCGCCGGGCTGTTCACCATCGTCGAAAGCTGGCTGAATTCCGGCGTCGGCAATCACGACCGGGCACGCGTGCTGGCGATCTACCGGATGGTCGACATCGGTTCGGTGACATCAGCCCAGTTCCTGATCCCGGTCTTCGGCGCCGGCGGTTTCGCCATCTTCGCCATCATGTCGATGATGATCACCTTGTCGCTGGTGCCGGTGTCGCTCGGCGACCGCTCCAACCCGGCACCACCCGAAGAGGTCAAGCTCGACCTGGCGCGCGTCTGGCGGATTTCGCCGCTGGGCTGCTTCGGCTGCATCGCCGTCGGCGTCACCAACAGCGCCTTTCGCACCTTGTCGCCGGTCTATGCCGAGCAGATCGGCATGTCGGTCGCCGATGTCGTCACCTTCGTCAGCGTCGGCATCTTTGGCGGCGCCATCATCCAGTATCCGCTTGGCTACCTCTCCGACCGCTGGGATCGGCGCCGCGTGCTCTTGATCACGACCTGCTGCGCGATGCTTTCGGCGCTGGCGCTGGTGTTCATCGCCGGCAGCAATCCGGCGCTCAACTTCATCCTCATCTTCATCTTCGGCTGTTTCGCCATGCCGCTCTATTCGCTGTCGGCGGCGCATTCGAACGATCGCGCCGACACGGGCGAGTTCGTGCTGATCAACGCGGCGCTGATGCTGTTCTATTCCTTCGGCGCCATTGGCGGCCCGTTCGCCGCCTCGACGGCGATG
Source organism: Mesorhizobium sp. SEMIA396 (assembly GCF_024518615.1). Taxonomy (NCBI): domain Bacteria; kingdom Pseudomonadati; phylum Pseudomonadota; class Alphaproteobacteria; order Hyphomicrobiales; family Phyllobacteriaceae; genus Mesorhizobium; species Mesorhizobium sp. SEMIA396. The sequence goes on along the minus strand of NZ_JANIFC010000002.1, from coordinate 718,434 downwards.
CAATATTTCGGACCGGGCGCCCTGTTTGTATTCAGCGCGGTGGTCTATGCGATCTTCATCGCCGTCATCCTTTACCGCATGCAGGCCCGGTCCGGTGTGCCGGCAGGCAGGCGCGGCCGCTTCACCGCGCTTCTGCGCACTTCGACGGTTTTCGCGCGGCTGGCCAGGAGAAACGACGATTCCGATGGTCCGGGAACCTGACGATGGCGGTGCCAAAGCTTGACGAAAGCCCCGGCGGCTGAAATCTAGGAAGACCTTACTCCTGTCAAAAGCGATTTGATGCACGTCATCACCACCCAGAAAGAACTCGAGACCGTTCTCGCCGCTTTCGAAAAGTCGGATTTCGTCACCGTCGACACCGAATTCATACGAGAAACGACGTTTTGGCCGATCCTGTGCCTCATACAGATGGCCGCACCCGGCGTGACGGCGTTGATCGATCCGCTGGCTCCCGATATCGACCTGAAGCCGTTCTTCAGGCTGATGGCCAACGAGGCGGTGGTCAAAGTCTTCCACGCCGCGCGGCAGGATATCGAAATCATCGTCCACCTCGGCGATCTGGTTCCGCATCCGGTGTTCGACACGCAAGTGGCGGCGATGGTCTGCGGCTTCGGCGACAGTGTTTCCTACGATCAGCTCGTGCAGCGCATCACCGGTGCGCGGCTCGACAAGTCATCGCGTTTCACCGACTGGCGCCACCGGCCGCTTTCCGACAAGCAGCTCGACTATGCGCTGGCCGACGTCACGCATCTCATCGAGGTCTACCAACACCTCAGCGCCGAACTGGAGCGGGAAAACCGCGCCCATTGGCTCAACGAGGAAATGGAGGTCCTGACCTCGCGCGAAACCTATGATCCGCACCCCGAGGACGCCTGGAAGCGGTTGAAGATGCGGCTGCGCAAACCGCAGGAACTGGCGATCGTGCAGGGCGTGGCGGCGTGGCGCGAGCGCGAGGCGCGCGAACGTGACGTGCCGCGCGGCCGCGTTCTGAAAGACGACGCGATCTACGAGGTGGCGCAGCAGGCGCCGCGCGACGCGGCAGCCCTCGGCAAGCTGCGCACGACGCCGAAGGGCTGGGAGCGCTCGTCGACGGCAACGGCGCTGCTTGGCGCGGTCAACACCGCGCTTGCCTTGCCCAAGGAAGAGATGCCGAAACTGCCAAAGAGTTTCCAGCCGCCCGAGGGCTCGAGCGCCGCGGCGGAACTGTTGAAGGTGCTGCTGCGGATCGTTGCCGAAAAGGAGGGCGTCGCTTCCAAGGTGCTGGCCTCCAGCGACGACATCGACCGTATCGCCGCCGAGGGCGAGGAAGCCGACGTACCGGCGCTGCAAGGCTGGCGGCGCGCGGTGTTCGGCGAGGCCGCGCTCAAGCTGGTACGCGGCGAGATCGGCATCAAGTTCGACAAGCGCAAGATCGCGGTGTTCGACCTTTAGGCGAACGGACTTCCCTTCTCCCCTGTGGGAGAAGGCAGAAGCGCTCTGCTCAGACCGCGCCGAGCAGGTGCAGCGCGAACCAGATCCATCCCAGCAGGAGAATCACCGCACTGACGAAGAATGACCGGCTGCGCAGCAGCAGATTGTTGCTGGTCAGGTGAATCCAGGCATGGAAATAGCGGGACGCGACGAAAATCCACATCAGCGACAAGGTCAGATAGTTGACGCCGTTGGTCAGGTGCAGCGTCAGGCACAGCACGTAAAACAGCACCGGCAGTTCGAACTGGTTGGTGAGATTGGCGGCAACGGTGACGCTGGAGGCCGGTTCGGCCGAACGCACCTTGAACTGACCGGCCTTCGCCTCGCCTGACCTTATTGCGCCGTATCTGCGACGACCCAGGACGCAGTAGACGATGTAGATCAGCAGCACATGCGCGAGAACGGGCCAGAAGATCGTGGTCTGGTTCATCAAGTGCCCCCTGCCCGGTTGGGCTTCGCGTGCGGCATCAGGCCTGGCGTTTCTGGCCCGCCAGCCAGAAGGCCGCGATGACGATCACCGGTATGGCGAAAAGCGCGAATTTGGTGACGGTGAGCGCCGAGGCGAAAGACAGCGAGTCCGGGTTGGCCGACAGGAAATCGGACAGAAGCCGCGCCACCGCAAAGTTCTGAACGTAATGTGCAAGCGTGTAGGGAAGCACCAGGACCAACGCGAAAATCGACTGCAGCTGCGCCGGCAGCACGCGGAAAGCCTTCAATCGCCGGCCGGTGGCCAGGATGAGGCTGACCAGCGTGACCGACAGCAGCGCCGGGAACAACAGGTCGAAGGTCAGATAGTGCCAGACGAGAATGATCTCGCCGCCGCGCCGGCCGAGCGCTGTCAGCCAGGCCATGCCTTCGTCCGGCGTAAACCCTAAAATGCGCATGTCGAGCGACGGCAAGCCGCCGCTCAACTGGCGGAAATAGAAGAATTCCAAAGCCGTCATGGCGATGAAAACCACCGCCGACAGGAAACAGAGCGCGCCTGCGTGGCGAGACAGCCGCAGGATCGTTGCCGTCAGGTTCCGCCCGAGCCCGTACTGGTCAGGCTCCACCGGGATAGTTCGGGCTTTCGCGGGTAATCGTGACGTCATGGGCGTGGCTTTCACGAAGTCCGGCATTGGATATGCGCACAAAGGTGGCGCGCTCGCGGAAATCGGCAAGGTCGCGGCCACCAACATAACCCATAGCGGCTTTCAAGCCGCCCGCAAGCTGGTGCAGCACGCCAGACACAGGTCCCTTGTAGGGAACCTGCCCCTCGATGCCTTCAGGGACCAATTTCAGCGTGTCGCGCACCTCGGCCTGGAAGTAGCGATCGGCGGAGCCGCGGGCCATGGCGCCGACCGAGCCCATGCCGCGATACGCCTTGAAGGAGCGGCCCTGGTGCAGATAGACCTCGCCCGGGCTTTCGTCGGTCCCGGCCAGCAGCGAGCCGATCATGGCCGCACTTGCGCCGGCGGCGAGCGCCTTGGCCAGATCGCCGGAATATTTGATGCCGCCATCGGCGATCACCGAGACGCCGGATTTGTGCGCCGTCTCGACCGCCGACATGATCGCCGAGAGCTGCGGCACGCCGACGCCGGCGACGATGCGGGTGGTGCAGATGGAGCCCGGACCGATGCCGACCTTGACGGCGTCGGCACCGGCGTCGATCAGCGCCTGCGTGCCCGCGGCGGTGGCGACGTTGCCGGCCAGGATGCGAACCGAGTTGGAGAGTTTCTTGGCGCGCGTCACCGCGTCGAGCACGCGTTGCGAGTGGCCATGCGCGGTGTCGATCACCAGAAGGTCGACGCCGGCATCGATGAGACGTTCGGCGCGTTCATAGCCGTCATCGCCGACGCTGGTGGCCGCGGCGGCGCGCAAGCGGCCCTGTGCGTCCTTGCTGGCGTGCGGGTTGAGCTGCGACTTCTCGATGTCCTTGACGGTGATCAATCCGACGCAGTTGCCCTGCCTGTCGACGACAACCAGCTTTTCGATGCGGTGCTGATGCAGAAGCCGCTTGGCCTCGTCCTGGTCGACGTTCTCCTTGACCGTGATCAGGTTGTCACGGGTCATCAGCTCATGGACCTTCTGCGCCGGATCGGAGGCAAAGCGCACGTCGCGATTGGTCAGGATGCCGATCAGCCGCCCGACCTTGTGGCCGCCAGTGCCACCATTCTCGACCACCGGAATGCCCGAGATCGAATAGCTGCGCATCAGGCCCAGCGCGTCGGCGAGCGTCGCGTCGGGGCCGATGGTGACAGGATTGACCACCATGCCGGATTCGAATTTCTTGACCTGCCGCACCTGCTCGGCCTGTTCGGCCGGCGAGAAATTGCGGTGGATGACGCCAATGCCGCCGGCTTGGGCCATGGCGATGGCGAGCCTGGCCTCGGTGACGGTGTCCATCGCCGCCGAGAGGATCGGCACGTTGAGGTCGATGTCGCCGGCGATGCGGGTGCGGACATCGGTCTCGCCGGGCATGACCTCGGAATGGCCGGGCTGCAGCAGCACGTCGTCAAAGGTCAGCGCCAATGCGCCAGTGGACGTTTCGATGATTTTTGCCATGGCCAGTCCCTTGAATATAAAACGCGGTGGGGGAATACAAAAAAGCGCTGGACCGGAATGGACAGCGCCGACTCGTTTCTTCCCTTTCAGGATTGGCGCTGGCTGGTACCACGTCCAAGCGCCAATGAAAAGCCGATCGTCTCGGTGTTTCGCGTTCTATCCAGAAGACTCCCCCAAGAGAGCATTGAGCAGAACGTGACGCGGCGATGCGAAAGGGCTGACGACAGTTACCCCACCCCATGTGAAGCCATCTTGCAGGTCTTCCGAAAGGAGCATCCGACAACCGGTTTGGGAAGCGGTGGACAGAATGACCGCGTCCCAAATGCTGAAGTGGTGGTCCGTAGCCAGATCAGCCGCCATCATCATTACGTCTTGCACTGTCGCGGCAACTGGAAACGCGTCGCGCCAGCCCAGAAGGGCATCCCGGGCTTCTACAGGCGGTCTTCCGGCCTTGCGGACGAGAACGTTGTACAGCTCACCAAGGACCTGAACAGGAATAACAGCAGCCTCTTGCGGTAGGTTGCGCAGCAGTTCAAGAACAATATCGCGCTTCTCGGCACCGTTGACCCCTTCCGCGCAGGCAAGGACATTGGTGTCGAGCGCAACCTTCATCGCTCGTCCTCGTAGAGCTCGCCACGGGTCCAGCGCCCGACATCCAAAACAGGCTGGCGCTCGAGGCGCGACAACAACGCTACGCGCGAGCGGGAAGCCACACCCTGCTGTCGATCGGCGGGCACTATTCGCGCGACCGGGCGTCCGTGACTGGTCACGACGTAGCTCTGTCCTTCGCGAACACCGCGCAGGATGAGAGAGAACTTGCGGTTGGCATCGGCTGCCGAAACGGCTTCTTCCATGACAAAGTCCATATAGTAGTTATATACACTACAATAATGTGACACATCGCCATTCGCAAGCTATTCTTTGCTGCTTGGCCAGCGCCTGGAGACGGAACGAGAAGACCTTGGCCGTCCCGGCAGTTCTGATTTAGGCACGGCGGCAGGCCAAGCGAACTGCCTGTCTCCCCGCAGTCGCACAAAAGTGACAGCAAATTAATGCGACATCAGAGCCGGCCCATGATAACCGCCCTGCATGTTGGCTTGCCTCCCGGTCAACCGTAAAAGAATCAAGTCGGACGCGTTTTGTGAACCGCACCATCCCGCTCATCCTGGCGGTCGCCCTTTTCATGGAAAACATGGATTCGACCGTCATTGCGACATCGCTGCCGGCGATCGCCGTCGACATCCACACCAGTCCGATCGCGCTCAAGCTGGCGCTGACCGCCTATCTCGTCTCGCTGGCGATCTTTATTCCGATCAGCGGCTGGATGGCAGACCGTTTCGGCGCCAAGAATATCTTTCGTGCCGCGATCGCGGTCTTCATCGTCGGCTCAATAGCCTGTGCGCTCTCCGGTTCGCTGCCAGCTTTTGTGGTCTCCCGCTTTCTGCAAGGCATTGGGGGCGCCATGATGACGCCGGTCGGGCGGCTGGTGCTGGTGCGCGCGACACCGAAAAGCGAACTCGTCGCGGCGATGTCCTGGCTGACCGTTCCGGCGCTGGTCGGGCCGCTGGTCGGACCGCCGGTCGGTGGCTTCATCACCACCTATTTCACCTGGCATTGGATTTTCCTGATCAATGTGCCGATCGGCGTGGTCGGCATCTGGCTGGCAACACGTTTCCTGCCGGAGACCGAACCCGCGCAGACCCCGCCACTTGATTTCATCGGCTTCGTGCTGAGCGGGCTGGCGGCATCCGGGGTGGTGTTTGGCCTGTCGGTGGTCAGCTTGCCCTATCTGCCGCCAATCGTCGGTGTCACCACCGTAACGGTCGGCCTCGTGTCGGGGGCGCTCTATCTGCTGCACGCGCGGCGCGCCAAAAACCCGCTGCTGGCGCTCGAACTGTTCCGCAACCAGGTGTTCCGCTCCTCGGTGCTTGGCGGCGGACTGTTCCGCATCGGCATTGGTGCTGTGCCGTTCCTGCTGCCGCTGATGTTCCAGATCGGTTTTGGGCTGACGCCGTTCCAGTCCGGCATGATCACCTTCGTCTCTGCAATCGGCGCCATCGGCATGAAATTCGTCACCGCGCTGATCTTCCGCGTCGCCGGCTTCCGCCGCGTGCTGGTTGTCGGTTCGCTGGTCGCCGCCGCCTCGATCGCCATCAACGGCCTGTTCACACCCGACACACCTTATCTCTTGATGCTGGCCATGCTGCTCGTCGGCGGCTTCATCCGATCGATGTTCTTCACTGGCGTCAATGCGCTCGCCTATGCCGAGGTTTCGGCTGAAGACACCAGCAAGGCGACGCCGATTACAGCGGTGTTCCAGCAGTTGTCGGTCGCGCTCGGCGTGGCGCTGGCCGGCGGAATCCTGGAAGTATCGACGTCAATCCATGGCGGCCCGCTGTCGCTGGACGACTTCCACATTGCCTTCTTCATCGTTGCAGCGGTCTCGGCGGCGGCATCGCTATCCTTCGTCCGGCTGGCACCCGATGCCGGCAACGCCATCTCCGGTCACGGCCGGCTGACAACACCCAAGACGCTGGAAACGGTGAGCCCACCCGGCAACTGATGGCAGCTACGCTTCGGCCTCGCCTTCTGGACGGCCCGATTCGCCCGACGGCGGACCGGCGGTGCCCTGTCAGTCGTCGGCGTCCCCCGGCCCTTCGCTATGGCTCCGGGCGCTCGAGGCCTTCGGAACGTCCACTGGACGTTCCGATCCGCCTGACGGCGGACCGGCCTCTCGCCCCTTGAAGTCCTTGGCCAGCAAATAGAGCTCGACCGATTCATCCCGCGACGCCGGCGGCTTGACGTGATGGACGGAGCGGAAGTTCTTCTTGAGCATCGAGAGCAGCTCGTTTTCGGCGCCGCCCTGGAAGGTCTTGGCGAGGAAATGCCCACCCGGCTTCAGCACCGACAGCGCAAAATCGGCCGCCACCTCGCACAGATGCATGGTGCGGATATGGTCGGTCCGCTTGTGGCCGGTGGTCGGTGCCGCCATGTCGGACAACACGATGTCCGGATCCCCACCCAGCGCCTCGGCCAGCTTCTGCGGCGCCAGCGGATCGAGGAAATCCATCAGCAGCACCGGGGCGCCTGGCACGGCGTCCATTTCCAGATAGTCGATGCCGATGACATGCGGCTTGTCGGCCGTCGATTTCGTCCGCGCGGCGGCGACCTGGCACCAGCCGCCGGGGGCGGCGCCGAGATCGATCACCTTCATGCCGGGTTTCAGGAGATGATGCTTGTCGTCGATCTCGATCAGCTTGTAGGCCGCGCGCGAGCGATAGCCGTCAGCCTTGGAGCGCTGGACATAGGGATCGTTGATGTGGCGCTGCAGCCAGCGGCGCGACGATTCCTTCAGCCCGCTCTTCTTCTTGATCCGCGTCTTCAGCACACGAATGCTGGCTGATCCTGGTTTTTCCGGTTTCTTGGTCATTGCTTATTTCTTCGGTTCGGGCTCACGCTCTGCCACGCCCATCGTTGCGCCAGACGCCATCATCGGCCATCAGTTCGCTCAAAATACCTTCGCGCAGGCCACGATCGGCGACTCGCAGCCGCTCGGACGGCCACACGGCGCGGATCGCCTCGAGGATAGCACAGCCGGCCAGCACCAGATCGGCGCGATCGGCACCGATGCAAGGGTTGGCGCAGCGCTGCTGGAAATCCCAGCCAACCAGTCTTTCGACCATGCGATCGACGCTGTCGCGGTCCATCCACAGCCCATCGACACGGCGGCGATCGTAGCGCTCGAGCTCAAGGTGGACACCGGCCAGCGTCGTCACGGTTCCGGACGTGCCCAGCAGATGGAAATTCGGACTGGCCTTGAGATGGCTCAGCCGATCGCGACCGTCGAAGCTGGCCAGCCGGCCGGCAACGTCGTCGACCATGGCGGCGAAGATCTCGCGCGTCACCGTGCGGCCGCCAAAGCGCTCGGCCAGCGAGACGACGCCGACCGGCAGCGACGTCCACGACACGATATGATTGGCCAGCCTTGGCGAACGGCGGCCAGCGAGATCGATGAGCGCGATTTCCGACGAACCACCGCCAATATCGAACAGGACGACGCCTTGGGTGTCGCGCTCGACCAGCGAGCCGCAGCCGGACACCGCCAGCCGCGCTTCGGTCTGGCGGTCGATGATCTCAAGCTTCAGGCCCGCCTCGCGTTCCACGCGGTCGATGAACTCGACGCCGTTTTCGGCCGTGCGGCAGGCCTCGGTGGCGATCAGCCGGGCTTTTCTGATCTTGCGGTTGCGCAATTTGTCGCCGCAGATTTTCAGCGCCTCGACCGCGCGGTCCATCGCCGGCTGGCCGAGCCGGCCATTGGCGGTGAGCCCCTCGCCCAGCCGGACGATGCGCGAAAAAGCGTCGATGACGCGGAACTGGCCATGCCGCGTCGGCACGGCCACCAGCAGCCGGCAATTGTTGGTGCCAAGGTCAAGCGCCGCAAACACCGGAAGCTCCTGGACCGGCGGCCGACGGGCGCTCTGTTCCGGCCGTGGCACCACAGCGACGGGCGAGGCCACCGATTCCGACGGTCTGTGGGCCTCCGCCGCCGGGACACCGGTCTCGCCCGGCGCCGGCGATCGATTCTCCGTGGGACGTGTCTCGTCGCGCGCAAAAACCTTGCGCCCGCGCCTTCGCTTGCGCCGCTTCTTGGGCTTGCCTTTGTGGGGTGCGTCGCCCGCCTGCCCGTCCGCGGAGCGGAGCTCCGTCGGGCGGCGTTGCTGCCAGCTTGCATTCCCCGGGCCAGCCGACCGCCGGGAAGCGCTGGACACGCCCACCTCCGGCGCGCCGGCGCCGGTGTCGTGGTCTTCCACTGTCGTTCCTTCCGGCGCCGCGCGAACCTATGATGGACGCAGCAGGCGCTTCAGTGTTTTAAGTTGCCGCCAGACTAACAGCGCCGCGCCCGATCACCAAGAGCCGCGTGCCGAATTTTGCCGGCAGGCCGCAAACCGCCGTTCCGGGGCGGCCGCGTAATGAACCCGCACGCCGCAGTTGCCGGCGCTACGCCTGCCGGCACCTCTTTCGGCCGCTCACTGCGGCAAATCTAGCCGGCCGACGCTGCGACAAGGGTTCGCGGTTGAATAGCCGGCTTCGATGAGGCATTTCTGAAATGAGCGGAAGAATCCGGCAAAGCCGGCCTCCCACCAGCCACGAAAAGGAAGCGGACCCGCAACGCATGGCAGTCAGGCAATGAACTGGAGACGCTATTTCTGGCCGGTTGTGGGCATCGCCGCCGTGATCTTCTCGCTGCTGCTGCTCTGGCACGAATTGCGCGGCGTTTCGCTCGACGACGTCTGGGACGGTATCACCGCCATTCCGACCCGGGGCTGGATCCTTGCCGCGCTGAGTTCGATCATCGCCTATGCCTCGCTTGCCGGCTACGACCACATCGCGCTCCTGCATATCGGCAAGCGCGTGTCGTGGCTGTTCGTCACGCTGTGCTCCTTCACCACCTATGCGCTGTCGCACAACATTGGCGGCTCGGTGTTTTCCGGCGCCGTCATCCGCTACCGCGCCTATGGTACCAGAGGCCTGACCGGACAGGATGTCGGCGTGCTGGTGGCGGTCTGCTGGATCACCTTCGTGCTGTCGACGATTTTGGCCTCGGGCCTGGTTCTGGTGTTCGAGCCTGAGATACTCGACCGGTTTTCCGGCATCGCCCATCATGGCCTGTCGGAAGCGGCCGGCATCGCGATGCTGCTGCTCGTCGCCGCCTATGTCTTCGGCAGCTGGCTGCATCTGCGCCCGCTGAAGATCGCCAGCTTTCAGCTGCATTATCCGGCGCTGCCGATCGTCGCGCGGCAGTTGCTGATCGGCCCGATCGAGTTGCTGGCCGCCGCCGCGATCATCTTCTTTGCCCTGCCCGCAGCCCACAATCCCGGCTACTTCGTCATACTGGGCGTCTTCCTCGTCTCCTTCTCGATCGCGCAGATCTCGCACGCGCCGGGCGGGCTCGGCGTGTTCGAGGTGGTGTTTCTCGCCGGCCTGTCGGACATGGATCCGGTCGGCGTGCTGGCGGCGCTGCTGGTGTTCCGGCTGTTCTACCTGATCATCCCGCTGATTCTTGGCCTGGGTGTGGTGCTGTTCTTCGAACGCTCGCAGTTCAGCCGGACGGAGCCTTGAGGAGCGGGATTGGATCTGGAGGCCGCGCGCCGGCATCTGAAGTGCGGCGCCTGAAATCACCTGACGAAACGTGCCATTGAACCACAGAGCAGGCTTGACTATTTTCCGCTGGCGGCTACAAGGCAGCGCTCACAGCGGCTTGCCCGCTCGGCCCGCACGGTTCATGACCGCGCCTGCTGGGGAATAGGTTAACGGTAGACCCACGGACTCTGACTCCGTTAGTCCTGGTTCGAATCCAGGTTCCCCAGCCAAGATAAACCCACTGAAAACACTGAATTCTTGCCGCCAACCGAAACTTGGTGGTGCATGCCGCTGTGACAAAATAAGCGAAAAATAAGCGAATTTTAGCTGCCGCTTATTTTCCAGCCGCTTGGCCATCTTGCCGCAGGCTTTTCCTTTCGCGCTGGCCACACCATTTTCGGCCATGCCGCCATCCGATGCTTTCGCCGCGATGATAGCCGGGCTTTAGGCGGCGGCTTGAGTCGCGCCGATATCGCTAGCAGAGCCGGGGTTTCGCAGAACGACGATTCGGCGCTGCATCCATGGCAACAAATCGCGACCACATGGCCGGGAGGGCGGCGCGCGTTGAGCGCTTGCACCGGGAGGTGGTCGCCGGACCAAGACGCAATCCTACGCCTAAGCTTCTTTTTTTTCGAGCCATTGGATGAAGCCGAGATTTCGAGTGCGGTACTGGTTGATAGCGCTTTCCCTGCCAATTTCTTTGACCGCCTTGGCGAATCGCGTCAGTATTTCGATCATCTCGGGCGTGGCGTCGATCAGGTTCATGTAACGGCGTAGGCCGGCGAGCATGTCCCTCAGTTCCTCACCCTCATGCCCCTTGAGAATCTGGACATAACTTTCCACATCAATCGTAGCCGCTTCAGCCAGCAGTTCCGGATCGGTGATATTCTTGGCGAGCGCCATCACAGTCTCGTCGGTTGTGCGCTTCGGTTTCGTGGCGTTTTCAGCTTCCTTGATCCGCTTGAGCAGTTCAGGGGACAACTCCCGGCCGAACTCGTACAATCTATCGGTATCGAAGGCGGCGGGCTCATCCTTCTTTTCCCGGATGTATAGTGTGACCAGCTCTTCTGCGCGCGGATCTCCCAACTCACGGAACGTGCGCTCGACGCTCACTAAGTCGCCGAGGTCCAAGTACTTAAGCTCGCTTGCAAAAACCTCGACGAACCTGTCGAGTATGGGCTTGATCGGCTTCGTGAAGGACAGATGTAGGTCATCCCAAAGCTCCCGCATGGCTTCTTTTGCCTTGCGGTACATATCAGCCTCATTCAGCTCCTTCGCGTGCGCGTTCAGCCGCGATTGATCGAAGTATCCATTCTGGACAGCCTCAAGGAGGGTCAGGTCGAACGCGCTGGTGCCTGTGTACCGGTATTGGACAAGCAGGTCGCGCCATTTCAGGTCGAGGTCGGCGTCCTCCTTGATCGGGTTATAAGCGTTGACTCGCTTCAGGTAGTCGAGCGGTGGTGCGCCCTTTGGCTGAAGGTAACTCCAGGCGAGTAGGGTGATTGTCCGAACAGCATCCATTGTCACGCTAAAGGAATATCCGGCGAGCATAGGCGCGACCTGCTTAGCCAGAGCTAGAATTTTCCAGATCACTCGGACGTTCTTGATGCCCAGCAGGATAGCATGCTGACGGACCATGGCGGCGATGTTGTCACCGTCCCCCGGAATAGCGATGTCGGCAATCTCGGCGCAAGAAGGGTCGAACCGCAAGTACAAGTCCACCACCTTCTCTAAGTAGGACTCGAATTCACCCTTGTCCTCTAGTTGCTCGTCATTGAGGATCAGCACAACCTTGCACTTCCGATCGTCTCTGAGCTGGGAGATGTAGCCCAACACATCGACGCTTCTGAGCCCATCGCCCTTGCGTTCCAGATCATCGACCAGGACGATCTGATTGCGGATGCTGAGTGCTGCTGCTTCAACGGCTGCTTCACTGGCACTACCGGTAAGAGATGCGAAAACCTTCCATACGACGTTGGAGGATTTCGCCTCGTTTATGTAGTCGGTGTAGTCGTTAAAATCGAACGGCTTTCCGATTTTCTCAATCGCCACCGTGGACTGAAAAATGTCGCGCTTGATGTCTTGAATCGAGTTCAGGCCGAACAATGAGACTTTTGCGTAACGTTTCAGCTTGAGTTTTTTACTGAGGACCGCCTTCGAGAGAACATCGTCCCAGGTATATGTCTTGCCCGTGCCCCAATCACCGCGGATACACAGAACCTGCTCCTTATTTGACGCTAGAAACTGACCGATGGCTTCACGCACCCGCTGCACTGACATAATACCCCCCTCCGCAAGTAGCGGACAAATGTAGCTGTCCTGCGCCAAGATGCCAGGGCCGGACGACGGCGTTACGCGTGACGAGCGTCTTTCGCCCAGAAGATGGTCTCTGGAAGATCGTGCATCGTCACGCCGATCCGATAACGACGGCTCAGCGGGCCAATTCGGTACTCCGCCGATAGACGCTATTATCGATCTGGCGCCTGGGTGCGGAACATGGTCCTTTAATTAAATTAGCAGAAATGCATAAAAAGGCCTATAATTCGGACAGCCGGCATTCCCCCCCAAGCCGGTTAGGCTCGGCGCCAGTCCCCCCTCGATACCCCCCGACGCCGGGCCGCTGCTCCTAAGCCGCTGTCAGGATGAGCGCGCGAGCGATATGACGCGTCATCGGTGTCTATGCGACGGAATCATGAAAGGCGAGATTGCCCGGTCGTTGCGTGCGCCTTAGCGAAGCTTCATGAAGGGTTCCTGCACGAGGCCGCGTCATGCTCACTGATAGCCAGTACATTCTCGAACGCATCAGCCAAGGCTGCGTGACGCTCTCCGATGGCGAGTTCGTCATCGACAGGCTGGTTAAGTATTTCGGCAATGGGAGGATCCGCTGGCATGTCGAATTCCGTGGGCATCGCATCGAGCTGACGACAGGCCAGCTCAAGAAGCAGCCGACCTTCCGCAGGAAGATACTCGAACAGGCTGGGGTGCTGCCGCCCCAGCGTGCCGGGACCGACTACAGGCGATGGGCACTCGATTTGAGGAAGAATGCCATCGAGCTTCCGTGGCGGGACAGGCCGGTGGACGTCGGCTTCGCCATCGACAGGCTCGCCAGCCACGGCGACGGGCGCTGGACGGTCGAATACCAGGGCAAGGCCATCAAATTCACGACGACAAAACTCCGCAGGCAGGTGAGTTTCCGCAAACGCATGCTGGCCAAGGCCAAGGTGTTGCCGCCTCAGTTGGACCCGGCTGCCTATCGCAAGTGGATGGACTGGCTCATTCAAAACGCCGCCGAGGCCGACCCGCAGACCGGCGATGCCTTGGTGAGCGAGAAAAGCTGGCTTGACGACCTGCCTGAGCTGGCCGGCTGGCAAAATGAAACACCGCCTCCAGAGACCAGCTAAGAGCGGCGACAGTATCCAAATGCAAGCAGCGATGGCACTCGTTGCGTTTGCCATGCCTGCCAGTTTCGGCACACATTGATGGCGAAGGTAGTCTGACCAGAGCTGGCTCGCTGGCAATCAGAATTGAAATGAGACCACATGGACCGCTTCGACCTCGGCACCTACCGCCGTCCCATCTCCACTCGTTCTTCAGAAACCCAGCGTTGGTTCGATGTTGGCCTCAACTGGTGCTACGGCTTCAACCATGAGGAAGGCATCAAGTGTTTTGAGAAGGCGCTCGAAACAGATCCTAAATGTCCGATGGTGCATTGGGGCATCGCCTATGCCGCCGGACCTTTCTACAATCTGACCTGGAAAGAACATGGCGAGGCCGAGGCCGACAGCGCGACCAAGCGCTGCTTCGAGCATGTCCAGCTGGCCCGGGCCAATGCGGCTTCCGCCAACGAGATCGAGAAGCGGCTGATCGAGGCGCTGGCCGCCCGCTTTCAGAAGCCATACCGGGTGAGCCCAGAGGAATTCGAACGGTGGGATGATAGCTATGCCGCCGCGATGCGGCTTGTGTATCGGGACTGTCCCGACGACCATGATGTGATGGCACTGCTGGTCGAAGCGCTGATGATGCGCACGGTGCGGCGGCTGTGGAACCTCAAGACCGGCGCGCCGGCGCCGAATTCCGATGTCGTCGAGGCGCTCGACGTCTGCGAACGGTCGGTCCGGCTTGCCGATGAGGCCGGCGCAGCACAGCATCCGGCGATCGTCCACCTGCACATCCATCTGCTGGAAATGTCCACCATGCCGGAGCGCGGCATGCGGTCAGCGGATCTGCTCGGCGAAATGTGCCCCGATGCCGGGCACATGAACCACATGCCGGGGCACATCTATGTGCTGTGCGGCGAGTATGAGAAAGCCAAACGCGCCAGCGAAAAGGCGGTACGCGCCAACGACCTCTATCTCGCCTATGCGGACGAGCCGACCTACTATTTGCTCGGCTGCTGCCACGATCTGCACCTGATGATGTTCACCTGCATGTTGTCGGGCCAGTACCAGCCTGCACTGTGGGCCGCCGATCGAGTGCGCAGCCTGGTCGCGCGCGACGTGGTCGCCATCCCCGGCCGGCCCAAGCTCACGCAGACGGTGGAAGGCTACCATGCGATGAAATCGCATGTGCAAGTGCGCTTCGGCCGCTGGCAGGAGATCATCGACGAACCGGCGACCGCGGAGCCAGGCCTCTATGTGCTGACGGCGGCCATGCAGCACTACGCCAAGGGTGTGGCGCATGCGACGCTTGGGAATTTCGCTGAAGCCGAGCGCGAGCGCGAAGTGTTCCATCGGCATCTGAAAGGCATTGCGCCCGAGCGGCGCTTCCTCAGCAACCCGGCGCAGGCTTCGCTGGCTGTCGGTGTCGCCCTGCTCGACGGCGAGCTGGCGTACCATCAGGGCCGGCATGACGAGGCCTATGGCCATTTGCGGCAGGCGGTCGAGCTTGACGACAATTTGTCCTACACCGAACCGTGGGCCTGGATGCACCCGCCGCGCCATGCGCTGGCGGCGCTGCTTCTCGACCAGGGCCACGCGCAGGAAGCAGAACAGGTCTATCGCGACGATTTGGGCCTGAGCGGCACGGTGCAGCGCTGCGCCCAGCACCCGAACAATGTCTGGGCACTGCACGGGCTGGTGGAATGCCTGAATCGGCGCGGCGAGACTGATGAATTGCCGATATTGCAGACAAGCCTTGCCGCGGCGCTGGCCAGGGCGGATGTGCCGATCACCTCGTCCTGCCTGTGCAGGACGAGCGCGCAGCAAGGCTGCTGTCACTGACGCGAAGTCAGCCTGCCGCCATTGTTGCGGCCGATCGGCTCGCCAAACAAATTGTCGGCCGATCATCGTTGGCGGTGGAAACCTCGCCGCCCGGTCGTGTCACCTGCCGATCAGCCCAGGCTCCACGCTTTGTCTCGTACCACGCCTTCCTCGATCAGCACCGAGCAGTCTATCTCATCGTGAAGTTGGGCGTTTGGGTCGGACAAAAGCCAGGAAGCATAGGACCGAAGCTGCTTGAGCCTGGCTGTTTTCTCAAGCCGGGCCTGGCGCTCATCCTCGGCTGCCGGTCTTCTGTCCTTCTGGGCAGGAAATTGCATGCTGGCTCTCCTCGGTCACCGAGCTGCGCTTCGATTGAAGCCAACACATGCGCTGGCGAGAGTCGCCATCCATCTGGATGATGGCGGACCCTTATCAACAATGCACCCGCGCCACCGCCGGGTGCTCCCTGGTCCGGGTTCGCTGCGGCGCATCGGCACTCGGCAGTCGGACGCAGCCAGGGGAATGGAACCAGATCGGCCGTGCGACGTCATAGAAGCAGGTGCTCATACAGGAGTGTGACCTCCATGATCAGGCTCGTTCTTGCCGCTGCCGCCATGCTCGTCATGGCATGGGACGCAACGGCGGCGGCAAAACTGGACGCGGCCACTGTCAACAACGCCCAATTTGACGGCAGCGAAGCGAAAGGCGTCAGTGCGACCGTGCTGAAGGCGCAAATCCTCCTGGATCGTGCACGCTTCTCGCCAGGCCTGATCGACGGCCGCCAAGCGGAGAACTTCAGCCGGGCAGTCGGTGCGTTTCAAGCGGCCAACGGACTGCCTGCCGACGGCAAGCTTAACCGCGAGACATGGGACAAGCTGGTCGCGAGCTCCTCGCGCCCGGCGCTTGAGACCTACGAGTTGACGCGCAAGGATGTGCGTGGACCGTTCACCAGGCGAATTCCGGCGCGCATGGAGAGGATGGCCCGCCTGCCCCGGCTCGCCTATCACAATGCCCTGGAAAAGATGGCGGAGCGCTTCCACAGCAGCGAGGAACTGCTTGAACGGCTCAATCCCGGCATCGGCTTCAGGAAGGCGGGGCAAAAGCTGCTGGTGCCAGCTGTAACCCGAGGTGATCCGCCGCAAGACATTGGGAACGTCGAGGTCGACAAGAGCGCTCGCCAGGTTCGCGTGCTCGACCCTTCCGGCAAAGCGCTTGCGACGTACCCCGCCTCGATCGGGAGCCAGGAGAAGCCCGCGCCGAGTGGCGAGGCAGAGGTCAAACGCGTGGTGCGCCACCCAACCTATCACTACGATCCCGAGTTTGCCTTCAAGGGGGTGAAGACGAAGCGCCCCTTCACGATCGCTGCCGGGCCGAACAATCCGGTGGGATCGGTCTGGATCGATTTGTCCATCGATAGTTATGGCATTCACGGGACTCCGGACCCAGGCAAGATCGGAAAGACCTTCTCGCATGGTTGCATCAGGCTGACCAACTGGGATGCCGAAGACCTCGCCTCCGAAGTGCAAAGAGGCACAAAGGTCGTCTTCAAGGAAGAAGCGGCAGGATCGGTCGAACAAGGATCGCAGTAGGCAGGCGCCACGGGCTAACTTTCGACCGTGTGACTGGCGTCACCGAAGGCGTAGGGCGGCGCCCCTACCCCAGCCACTTCTCGTAGTCGGACACCAGCAGATGGACCGGGGCAACGTCTTCGTCGATGTTGGAAAAACGGCCGATCGGTTCGCGAAACACATTGTCGGTGAGATCGTCATTGACGGTCGAGACCTCGCCGATCAGCACGTCCTTGCCCTCGGCCCAGAAGGCATGCCAGACGCCGGGCAGCAGCGTGACGCTCTGGCCCGGGTCGAGCTTCAGGAGCCCGCCCGCGGGCAGCCTGTGGATGGTTCCGTCGACCGGCACCGAAACCTCCGCCTTGGGATCGATGCCGCCGTCGCGGTCATGCATGAACAGTTCCAGCACCAGCTTGCCGCCGCCACGGTTGATGATGTCCTCGGCCTTGATGTTGTGGCGGTGCATCGGCGACAGCTGGTCCTTGCGCGAGATCATGATCTTCTCGGCATAGAGCATACCCATGCCCTTCTTCATGTCCTCGTAGCGGCCGTTGCGAACGGTGAACAGGAACAGGCCGAGTTCCCTGAATTTCTCTTGCCCGTAATCGGTGATGTCCCAGCCGAGCCGCGAGGTGAATACGGCCGACGAGTCGACCTGACGCGCCTTGGCCTCCTGCGGCGACCAATAGGCGAAGGGCGGCATGATGTAGCCGAACGAGCGGATGAAAGCGTCGGCTTCGCGGATGATGTCGTTGATGGCGGAGCGCTTCATGATCATGATCCCTTCGTATCGATTTGTCTGGCAGATCGCATAGCCGAACGCCGATGCGGTGTCGATCCATCTCGCCGTCCTGTCCGGCGTTGCGCAGGGCGTATGGACCACAGATCCGCTTGCCTGGCCGCGTGACATCACGGATTTTCAGGGCCATAAAACCCGCGGATTCCTCATGGGGTGAAAGATGATGCCGACCGTTCACGATCTCGATACGCCATCCATCCTGATCGACGCCGCGCGCGCGGAAGCCAACATTGCCCGCGCCCAGGCGCATGCCGACAAGAACGGGCTGAAGCTCCGGCCGCATATCAAGACGCACAAATTGCCCTACTGGGCGAAGAAGCAGATAGCGGCCGGCGCCGTCGGCATCACCTGCCAGAAGATCGGCGAGGCCGAGGTGATGGCCGATGCCGGGCTGAACGATATTTTTCTTCCCTACAACATCCTTGGGCGCGCCAAACTGGAACGCCTTCTGGCGCTGCACGGGCGCGTCACCCTGTCGGTGACAGCGGACAGCATGGAGACGCTCGAAGGGCTGGCAACCACCTTCACCGATGCCGGCCATCGTTTGCAGGTGCTGGTCGAATGCGACACCGGCATGGGACGCTGCGGCGTGCAGTCGGCTGATGAAGCGGTTGCGCTGGCAAGACAGATCGACAGAGCCGGTGGCCTCGCCTTCGGCGGACTGATGACCTACCCGGCCGCCGGGCGGGCAGCGGAGGCCGAAGCCTGGCTCGCCGGGGCCAAGCAGGCACTTGCCGCGTCGGGCCTCGCCTGCGACCGCATCTCCAGCGGCGGCACGCCGGATATGTGGCGCTCCAGCGATACATCCGTTGTCACCGAGTATCGTCCAGGCACCTACATCTATCTCGACCGCTATCAAGTCGCCAAAGGCGTCGGCGGCCTCGACGACTGTGCGCTGACGGTGCTGTCGACGGTGGTCAGCCATCCCACAGCGACGCGCGCTATCCTCGATGCCGGCAGCAAGGCGCTGTCCAGCGACACGCTGGGTCTCGCCGATTTCGGCGAGTTGCTCGGCGTGTCGGGAGCGCGGGTGACGGGCCTGAGCGAGGAGCACGGCACCGTCACGCTTTCGGGCGACGGCAAGCTGCGCATCGGCGAGCGCGTGCGTGTCGTGCCCGACCATTGCTGCGTCGTCACCAATTTGTTCAACGAGGTCAATCTGGTCGACGGCGACAAGGTGCTGGAAACGCTGCCGGTGGCCGCGCGGGGAAGGATGGGGTGAGACCGACGCGCCCGAACTGAACGCCACTCAGCGTTGAAGAACTGGACCCAGCGCCGCTTTCAATGGATCGAGGGCGTCGCCGTAGAGTTTCCAGCGCTCGACTGAGGATGAATAGATCGGCTGGCGCACCTGCCAGCGGCTCGGCGTCCGCACCGTGCGCTCGGTTTCGTGGAAACGGAGGCAGGCATCGTCCCATTCGATCCCGAGGAACCCGATCAATCCACGCGCTCGGTTTTCGAAATCGGCCACCGTTTCTTCGTAGGGCATGTCGTGGATATCAAGCGGGACGACCTTGGCCCAATGGCGCATCAAGCGATCATATTGCCGGTAATACTGCCCCAGCTTGTTCAGATCGGCATTGTAGCCATGCGCTTCGGAAAAATTATGCATGAAACAGGACGTGCAATTGTCCATCGGGTCGCGCCGGCAATGGATGATGCGGGCATTTGGCAAGATGAGGCTGATGAAGGCCAGCAGTTCGAAATTGTGCGGCATCTTGTCGACGACCAGCCGCGCCTTGCTGTTGCGCTTGTTGAGATCGTCAAGATATTTCGAGCCAAGCACTTTCGCCTTGGCCGGAGTGAGCGCCGCCATAGCCTTGGTGAAGACAGAAGGATCGAGCTTGTCGAACCCGAGTTCACCGGCCAATGAGCGAATGGTCGGCAGTTCGCCCGCGCCATAGATTTCGCGATGACTGGCGCATATCTGCTCGGTCAGCGTTGTTCCCGACCGTGGCATGCCGACGATGAAGACCGGGCGTCTCGACGGATTTCCCAATTTCGACCGCGCCGCGAAGAAGTCGGCATCGAAAGTGTCGATGAAACTGTCGTAAAGCTGGGTGTGCCGGTCAATGTCGAAATCATTGCCGGAAATTGCCTTGGCCTGCGCGAAATGGCGGATGGCCAGGCGATACTCGCGCTGATCGTTGAGCATCTTGCCGGCGGCGTGGTGCAGCACCACCCGCTCGCGATCGGTTGTCATGGGCAATTCCAGGCGAGCCCGTATTAAAGGCAACGCTGGATCGTCCTTGACCGCCCGGCGCGCTAGCGCCATTCCGGCCAGCGCCTCGACATGGCTCGGGTCGATGGCAAGCGCGCGGCCAAAACATTCGACCGCCTCGGCCTGCCGGCCGATGTCGGTGAGCAGATCGCCCATACCGGCAAGGGCCGTCAGCGACTGGCTGTCGACCGCCAGCGCCCGGCGATAGAAACCTTCGGCGACGTCGCCCTCGAGCTGGCTGCGGTAGGACCGGCCGAGATTGCACAAAGCTTCGATGAGCCGGCCGTCGAGCGCGATCGCCTTCTTTAGATGTTTGCGGGCGCGCTCGATGTCACCGGTGACATTATAGGCGTTGCCGAGATTGTTGCGGAAGATAGCGTTGCCCGGTTCGAGCTTGACCGCCCTTTCCATATAGGCAATGGCGGCGTCATGATGCTCGGCCTCGATGGCCAGAGTGCCCATGAGGTTCAGCGCCATGGCATTTTTCGGCTGCGTGCGAAGCACCGTCTGGTAGCAGAACTCGGCCTCGCGAAAACGCTTGCGCCGTTGCAGGTCGATGCCGCGCTGCAATGTCTTTTCCGCCGGTTCACCGGCGGTCGGAAGGGAGGCTGGCATTATTGCCGGCAGACCCAGAGGTTGCCGGCGGGGCAAAAGCGGCATCCGTCAAATCCAGGTCGCGGCTTGTGACAGGCCGGTCAAATCAGAACTTGTAGATAACGCCAAACTGCAGATTGTGGGAGTACAATTTGGCATCCTTGTAGGTATTGCTGCCGTCATTGTCGTCCAGATCGACGTTGGAGACGGCCTTGAAGCGATAGCCGAAATCGAGGTCGACATTCTGCGTCACCGCATAGGTGACACCGGTTCCCAACTGGCCGGCGAAACCCCAGCCGCCAGGCCCATATCCAAAGTCGTCACCGTCAAAATGGGTATCGGCGGTAACATAAGCTGCGCCGATACCGCCGCCGACATAGAGCTTGGCATCGCCAAAATGCGCAACGTCGGCCCAGACATTGGCGAGCAGATAGGTCGCTGACAAATTGCCGGCCGCATCGCCTGAGTTGAAGACAACACCGTCGTAACTGCCGCTAAAAGAACTTGCTTTGTAGCGCGCGTAGGACAATTCGCCTTCGACACGAAACACATCGTTGATGCGCCGACCGACAGCACCGCCGATCACGAAGCCAGTATTAAGATCGACTGAATACCGAGAACCATCGTAGTCCGTCTTCACATCATTGGGGAAACTGGCGCCACCAAACAGTGTGACATACCAGAGATCCTCGGCCCTCGGGGCGTCGACGACAGCATCGGCGGCGTGCGCCGAACTCCAGCCAAGCCCCAATGCGAGTATCGATACCCCAGCCAGCAAACGCAGTTTCATCGTCGATTCCCCGCTCAATAACACTGAATGGCACTCAGCTCGGCTCAGGGGAAGATGTCAACGGACGGACGAAGTCGAGGCGACCTTTTGGGACACCTCGTTGCTATACAGCAACACAGCAGCATTGTTCAGGCGAAAGCAGGAGTAAGGTTGCTGCTGGTCGCAATTCGAGCGGCGAGAGGGGGAAACCTAATCGCGTCTCTCTGCCTGCCTAGCCGCGACCCGTCTCATGGCAATCACCCGGCGGCGGCGGATTTCGGTGCGCATCGCCATCAGGTGCAGCGCGAAGAACAGCACGGTGAAGCCGAGCGCCATCACCAGCAGCGGCCATAGCAGGCTGGGGTCGATGGTGGAGCCGCCCATGCGGAACACCGAGGCCGGCTGATGCAGCGTGTTCCACCAGTCGACCGAGAACTTGATGATCGGGATGTTGATGAAGCCTACCAGCGTGATGATGGCCGCGGCCCAGGCGGCGCGGCTGGCATCGTCGAGCGCGCGGGTCAGCGCGATGATGCCGAGATACATCAGGAGCAGCACGAACACCGAAGTCAGCCGAGCATCCCAGACCCACCAGGTGCCCCACATCGGCTTGCCCCAGATCGAACCGGTGATCAGCGCCAGCGCGGTGAAGACGGCGCCGATGGGCGCTGCGGATTTCAGCGCGACATCGGCCAACGGATGCCGCCAGACGAGCGTGCCGAGCGCCGAGACCGCCATCAGCGTGTAGCACATCATGGCGAGCCAGGCGAAAGGCACGTGGATATACATGATGCGGACGGTGATGCCCTGCTGGAAATCCTCAGGCGCGGCGAAGCTCATATAGAGCCCCACGGCGAGGATCAGTGTGGCGATCGTGGCCAGCCATGGCACGACCTTGTCCGCCAGCCCGACGAAGCGCGTCGGGTTGGCGAGATCCATCCAGCCGGTCAGGCGTGAAGTCGTGTCGCTCATGCGGTTCTACATAAACCGCCAACGCGTTTGGGGCAATCGAGCGGTGGTGTCGCAGACGCAATTGGGGCGGCCGTGCCTGTACTCTCACCCGGACCTACGGTCCGACCTCCCCACAAGGGGGAGGTAAAAGAAAGAGGCTCAGGCAGCCGCTTCCTGCTGTTGCTGCACGGTGCGGCTGAGGCGGCGAACCTCCTCGTCGTTGAGCAGGCCGCCGGCGCGCAGCAGGCTGGCGAAGCGGCCATTGCGCAGCGACAGCTCGGTGAAGCCGCCCATCTCGACCACCCTGCCCTTGTCCATGAACACGACCAGATCGGCGTCGCGAACGGTGGTCAGGCGGTGGGCGATGATGAAGGTCGTGCGGTCGCGGCGCAGCTCGTCGATCGCTTCCTTGACGCGGTCCTCGGTCTCGACGTCGAGCGCGCTGGTCGCCTCGTCGAGCACCAGGATCGGTGCGTCCTTCAGCACGGCGCGGGCAATGGCGATGCGCTGACGTTCGCCGCCCGAGAGCTGCCCGCCACGTTCGCCAACCACCGTGTCGTAACCATTGCTCTTCGACAGGATGAAGTCCTGTGCGGCAGCCGCATTGGCGGCGGCATGGATCTCGTCATTGCTTGCATCGGCGCGGCCAACACGGATGTTGTCCTCGATCGAGCGGTTGAGCAGCCCAGCATCCTGGAACACGGTGGCAATCGAATGGCGCACCGACTTGCGGGTCACGGTGCGGGTGTCGATGCCGTCGATCAGGATACGGCCATGGGACGGCGAGAAGACACGCTGCAGCAGGTTGATGAGCGTGGTCTTGCCGGCGCCCGTCGGGCCCACGATGGCGACGGTCTGGCCGGCCTGCACCTCGAAGGACACGTCGTCGATGCCTTGGCCGGAATTGGCGAATTCGAAGCCGACATTCTCGAAGCGGACATGGCCGGTGACGTTGGCAAGATCGCGCAGGCCGTCCGGCTCGGCGGCATCAGCCGCGGAGTCCTCGAGATGGTAGAAATCCTCGAGCTTGGCACGGGCCTCGGAAATCTGGTTTGCGAAAGCCGACATCTGGTCGAGGCGAGCGATCAGCATCGTGGCAAAACCGGTGAAGGCAATGACGTCGCCGACACCCAACTGACCACGAGTGACGAGATAGGAGCCGATCGACAACACGATCAGCATCGAGATTGCCGATGACAGACGGTGCAAGGCATTGGCCAGCGCCCACCAGTCGAGAACAGGGTTCTGCGCGTCGAGCAGGTTCTTAACGTAGCGGCGCAGCGTATCGGCCTCGTGGCCGAGGCGATTGTAGCTCTGCAGCACCGCAACGTTGCTGACCGAGTCGGTCACATGCGCGAACACCTTGTGGTAGTGGCGCTCGACCGCGGCCTGGCCCGCCTTGGTGCGGCGCATGACCATCCGGCCGATGCCGACATAGAGCAGCCCGAGGCCAAGCAGCACCAGCGACATGCGCAGGTCCATGCTGATCGCGGTCGGAACCAGCAGTACGAGGGCGACAGCCGTGGACAGATGCTGGCGCATGAATTCGAGCCAAAGGCTGAACAGGGTTTCGACGGCGCGCAGCATCGTATGCAGCGCATTGGAGGTGCCGTGCTGATGGTGCCAGGCGAGCGGCATGGTGATCACGCGCTCGAAGGACTCGCAAAGCACTTCGCTGCGCCGGGCATGGGCAAAACGGTCAGCGCCGCGCGCCACCATGACGAAAGCAACGATGTTGAAGGCGCCGAGACCGGCCCACATGACCAGCGTGGTGAAGACAGAGCCACGCTCGGAGATGGCGCCGATGACGCGACCGAACATAATCGGCTCGAGAAGCGCTACGATGGCGAGAGCCACGTTGGCCGAACAGATCAACGCAACGCGTTTCCTGTCCGCGGCCAGATAACCGAGAGCTCGCCAGTAGATTTGCAGAAGGGTCACCCCAGTTACTCCGCCACGCTGTTTATTGTGCACTGCATCATTTTATTCGTACCGGTTGATACGTCGCAAAACAATGGCCGTGTACCCCTTCAGTTCCCTTAGAGCGAACAAAAGATGGCGACGTTCCGAAATCTGCCGTGATCACCTAACGGTTTGAGAAGACAGGTAAAATGTCAGGCATGCGGCGAAATCATGGCAGTTGGCACGTGCTGCCACAATTTTAGTCAGCAACAATGTCGGACGGATGACTAAGGCCGAAATCGCCTTCAGTGAAGTATAGAACGAAACAAAGCTGCATGATGCCCCTCCATGCGAAGGAAGGGCCAACTCTCACTGCTCGTGGCGCCCCCTATCGGACGCCTCAAGCCTTTGATTTCATGCACTCCTCGGTGGCATGTCCTTCAATCGGCAGGCGGCAACGCCAGGCGGGACGGTGCCTCTCATCCCGCCGCGGCGGCAAAAGTCGCGCCCCGGATCCCAGGCCCGAGCGCATAGTTTTTGAGCACATGCATCAAGCCGGGATCCGGATGACCACCTCGGCAACTTCGCCGTCCTTCAGTTCGACTGCCGAACCCTTGGCCTTTGTCCCATTCACCTCCAGCGACACGGCCTTGGCCTTATTGTCGCGGATGACGCGAACCTTGAGTTCCGCCCCCAGCATTTTGAGATTTGCCGAGTAGCCGTCCCAGTGGCTCGGCAGCTTCGGCTTGAACTGGACACGCTTGCCGCGCCGCTCGATGCCCAGGATGCCTTCGACAGCAGCCCTGTAGAGCCAGCCGGCAGAGCCGGTGTACCAGGTCCAGCCGCCACGGCCGCCCTTGCCGTTGCCGGCAGTGTCGTCCCCGGCATAGATATCGGCCGCCACGACATAGGGCTCGACACGATAGTGCTCGGCCGTGGCCTCGTCGGTCGCATGGTTGACGGGGTTCAGCATCGAGAAACAGCGATAGGCCTCGTCGACCTGCCCCATCTCGGCGAGCGCGATGACGAACCATGTGGCGGCATGGGTGTACTGGCCGCCATTCTCGCGCACGCCGGGCGGATAGCTCTTGATGTAACCCGGGTCCTTCTCCGTCTTCGAGAAGGGCGGCGTGAACAGTTTGACGATCTTCAGCTTGTCGTCCACAAGCAGCTTCGTTGCTTGCTCCATCGCGGTGGTCGACCGTGCCGGATCGCCCTCTCCCGAAAGCACGCTCCAGGACTGGGCGATCGAGTCGATCTTGCACTCCTGCGAGTTGCGAGACCCCAAAGGGGTGCCGTCGTCGAAACTGCCGCGCCGGTACCATTCGCCGTCCCATGCGGTGCTCTCAAGCGCCCGCTTCAGCACATCGGCATGCTTTGCCCAGGCCTGTGCTCGCTTGGCATCGCCCTCGGCCTTGGCGACGGGGGCGAAATCGCCCAGCGTCTTCAGCAGGAACCAGCCGAGCCAGACGCTCTCGCCCTTGCCGTGCTCGCCAACGCGGTTCATGCCGTCGTTCCAGTCGCCGCCGAGGATCAGCGGCAGGCCCGCGGGGCTGCTGCGCTTGATGGCGAGATCGAGCGCACGCGCGCAATGGTCGTAGAGCGACGCCGTCTTCTTCGAGATTTCCGGGGTGAAGAAGGCATCGTGTTCGCCCTCGCCCAGCGGCTGTCCATCGATGAACGCCAATTGCTCCTTGAGGATGGTGGCATCGCCGGTGACCAGCAAATAGCGCGCCGTGGCGTGGGCAAGCCAGACCACGTCATCGGAGATCAGCGTGCGTACGCCAGCACCCGTGCGCGGCAGCCACCAGTGCTGCACGTCGCCTTCGGGGAACTGCCGCCGTGCCGCATTGAGGATCTGGTCGCGCGCCAGTTGCGGGTCATGCGCCAGCAGCGCCAGCGTATCCTGCAACTGGTCGCGGAAGCCGAAGGCACCGCTGGCCTGATAGAAGGCGGAGCGGGCACGGATGCGGCAGGCCAGGCTCTGATAGGGCAGCCAGTGATTGACCATGGCGTCGAGCGCCTTGTCAGGCGTCTCGACCTGGATGGTGTCGAGGAAGCCGCGCCATTCGCGCTCATTGTCGGCCAACCGCTGGTCGAAGTCCTTGACCTTATGCTCCTGCACCAGCGCGCTCGCCTCCTCGGCGGACTCGGCGTCACCGAGCAGCCAGAGCAGCGTCACGTCGCCGCCAGCCGGGATCTCGACGTCGCGGGCAATCGCCGCGCATGGATCGTCGCCGGCCTCGACACGGCCAGACAGCGCTGCACCACTCAGCACCGCCTGCGGCAGCTCGCTGGAGCCATGCCGGCCCAGGAACTCCGTCCGGTCTGTCGTCACCGAATGAACGCCGCCGTCAGCCGCGAGGAATGCAACGCGCTCGCCGAAATCCAGCCCGTAGGGGTTTTGTGCCAGCAGCGCCCCGCTGGCGGCATCCCGCGACGGGACGATGGTTGCCGCAGTGCGCGACCGGTGCCCGCCGAGCACCCATTCGGCATAGGCATAGACACGCAGCCGCGCCGGCACCGAGCCGGAATTCTGGATGCGCAGCCGCGAGATCTTCAGCGGATCGACCGGATCGACGACATGGGTGAGATCCATCGACAATGGTCCGCGCTTCGAGCGGAAGGTCGAGAAACCCTGGCCGTGCCAAGCCTCGTAGGTCATCGTGGGATCGCGCACCACGGCAGCGAGCGGCGAGAATGCCTTGCCGCTGGCCTGATCGTAGATATAGAGGCCCTCGCCCGGCCGGTTCGAGACCGGATCATTCGACCACGGCGTCAACTGGTAGTCGCGGCTGTTTCGGCTCCAGGTGAAGGCAGCGCCCTCGGCGGAGGTATGGAAGCCGAACGAGGCGTTGGAGACGACGTTGATCCACGGCTGCGGCGTCGTGCGCCGGCCGGCCAGGCGCACGACATAATGCCGCCCGTCGCCGTCGAAACCGCCAAAGCCGTTCCACTGGCTGAGACCGCTTCCATCAGCGCTGACATTGGCCACTGCCTGCGAGGCAGGAGTATGCGTCGTGGGTGTCGGCGACGGCAATTCACGCGGAATTGGCAATGCTGCCAGAGCGTCGCGCGCCTGCAGAGCCGCGGCCTCGGCGCGCTCGATCTGGTCGAAGATGGTGCCGTTGCGCGTGTGCAGGACCACCCGGGCGACAGCGAGCAGCGTCTTGTAGGTGGTTTCGTCCATGAGATCGCGGCGCACCGCGAATATGTGCTGGCGAGGTCCGAGCTCCTTGCCGCGCAGGCGGCTGTTTTCGCACAGCGTCTCGACCGCCCGCTGCAGGTCCTGGACATAGGAGGACGCCTGCTCGTTGACGACGACGAAGTCGATCATCATGCCGCGGGTGCGCATATATTCCTGGAAACGCAGCGCCTGGGCAACGATTTCGAGATCGGCGACGTCGCCGATCCTGACCAGGAAGATCGGGAAATCGCCGGAAATGCTTGTCGGCCACAGGCTCGACTGCTTGCCCAGCCCCGAGGCGATGGATTCAGCGGGAAGACGCAGGAACGGATCCGGATAGATCAGATAGCGCGCCAGCTTCTGCACATTGGCGGCATCGGTCAGACTGAGGCCCATATGGCGGGTCTGCACCTGGCTGCGCGTCCAGGCAAGCATGGCCTGGCGGGCAAAGCTCTCCGGATGGTCGAGGCGGGCGATGGCTTCGTCCAGCTCGGTGCGGCCAGCGCCGACGACGGTCCAGAAGGTCAGCGATATCTTCTTGTTGGCCGGCACGCGCACCTGGCGGCGCAGCGAGGCGACGGGATCAAGCGTAAAGCCTGAATGGCCGCCCAGCCTGGCGCCCGGGTCGAAAGCGGCCGCATCGACGATGGTACGGCCACGGCCGATGAAGGCGCGCCTGTCGGTCTCGGCCTCGGCATCGCGCGCCGATCCGGACGGATCGGTGACGAAATGCACCATGGCGATATCGGGCTCGCTGGTCTCGCGCTTGCGCCGCGTGGCGAAGATCGCCGCGTTGTTGGCAGAGATTTCGGTTTCCACGAACATCTTCGAGAATGCCGGATGCGCGTTGTCGGACGCCTCCAGGCCGAGCACCAGTTCGGCAAAGGAGGTCACTTCGATGTGACGGTCGGACGGACCGTCATTGTAGAGCGTGACCCGACGGCCCTCGCCATTGCCTTCCGAGATGACAATGCATTCGACCTCGGAGCGCAACGTGCCCACGGATTTGACGAAGCTCGCCTTGTCGTCGGAGAACAAGGTCTGCGCCTTTTCCTCGGCGGCGCGCTTCGGTTCGGCTGTAGCCGACCACCAGTCGCCTGAGCCTGCGTCACGCAGGAAGATGTAGGAGCCGAGCCGGTCCTCGGTCGGATCCGGCTGCCAGCGCGTGACGGAGAGATCGCCCCAGCGGCTGTAGCCCGAGCCGGTCGCGGTGACCATCACCGAATAGCGGCCGTTCGACATGACGTTGGTCGACCGCAGCGACTGCAGCGGATTGAGCACGATGCGGGTGTCGGGGCTGTCGACCTCGGTCTCGTCCTTGGAGCGTTCGTCGGCCTCGGTCCTGACGGTCGCGGTCGGGATGTCGCGCGGCGCCCTCTCCTGCAGCAAGAGTTCGGCCGATTCGATGACCGGATCGCTGTGGAAGCGGTCGCGCATGCGACCTTCGAAGATGGCGTCGGCAACCGCCGCGATCGACATGCCCGAATGGTGGGCCATGTAGTTCTGGACGACGACATGATCCGTGCCTTCCGGCACGCGCTGCGGCGTGAAGTCGACGGCATCGTAGTAGCCGTGGCGGCCGAGCGCCCCGATCTCCCGCAAACGGGAGAGATTCAGCACGGCTTCACGCGGATTGAACTGGGCCGCCAGTATGGTGGCGTAAGGCGCGATCACCGTGTTCTGGCCAAGGCCGCGCTTCAGCCCGAGGCCTGGAACGCCGAAATTGGTATATTGGTAGGTCAGTTCGCGGTCGCGCGCATTGTAGGCGGCCTCCGAGATGCCCCACGGCACGTTCTTCTGGCGGCCATACTGGATCTGGCGTTTGATGATCAGCTTGCTGGTCTGGTTGAGGATCGAGCCCTGCGGCTCCTTCATCACCAGCGGCGGCATCAGATATTCGAACATCGAGCCGGACCAGGACATCAGGGCGCCCTGGAAACCGATTTCGACGATCGGCCGGCCAAGCCGGAACCAGTGCTCGGTCGGCAGGTCGCCCTTGGCGATGGCGAACAGGCTGGTCAGCCGGGCTTCGGAAGCCAGAAGGTCGTAGCAGCTCTCGTCGAGCTGGTGTTCCTCGACCCGGTAGCCGATCGACAACAGCTTGCGCTCCGGCCGCATCAGGAAGGAGAAATCCATCTCGAAGGCGTAACGGCGCGTGCGCTCGCGCAAGGTGAGCAGCTTGGCACGCAGCGCCTCGACGGCATTGTCGTCGCTGTGCGCGTCATGGACGTGCGCTTCGCAGGTGGCTTCCAGCCTTGCCGCCCAGTCGACGATGACGTCGCTCTGGGGCGACACCGCCTCGGTATGGATGGCGGTGGCCAATTTGCGGATCTCGCCGGCCAGCACAGCCAGGTTGATGGTGCGGATCGACGCCATTTCGGGCTGCGCCTTGATCGTGTCGACAGCGCGCCGCATGCCGTCGAGGCGGTCGGCGAGACGCTGGCGCAGCGGGCGCAACTGACGGCGGTCGTCGGGCAGATCATCGAGGCTTTCGCTGAGGATGGTGACCGTGTCGAGAATGCCTTCGAAATCGCCCTGGAGATGGACGGAAGGTGCTTCGGCCCATTCGGCGCAGGCCGCAGCCACCGCCACCAGATGGCCAGCGAGATTGCCGCTGTCGACAGCCGAGATGTAGAGCGGATAGAGCGGCTTCAGTGTCGTCGTGTCGTACCAGTTGAAGAGGTGACCGCGCTCACGCGGCATGCCCTCGATCGTCGCCATGGTGGCGTCGATGCGGGTGATGGCGTCGGACAGGCTGATCCAGCCGAAGTCGCGGGCGGAAACGACGGACAGCAGGTAGACGCCGATGTTGGTCGGTGAGGTGCGCGGCGCCACCACCGGCGCCGGGCTTTCCTGGAAATTGTCCGGCGGCAGATGGTGATGCTCTGCCGTTACGAAGCTTTCGAAATAGTGCCATGTGCGCCGCGCCACCGTGCGCAACGTATGGATGTCGGCCTGCGATATGCGCAGCCGATCCTCGGTTTCGGCCGAACGGCTGATCCAGCTGGCGATGGCCGGCGAGCCAATCCAGAACAGGGCGAAGAAGAAGGCGACGAAGGCGCCGGTCGAATCGGCCAGCACCGGAATGGCAAGGCCGACGAAGCCGATGATCACGGCGCCATACATCATGCCGTAATACGATCCGACATCGTTGTCGCCCGCCTTGTGCGCCTGCGAGGCGGTGCGCCATTCCAAAAGGTTCTGGCGGCTGACGAACAGCCGGTAGAGCGTACGCACGATGGCATCGCCCATCATCCAGGCATTGTGCGCCATCAGCACGATCTTCAGCGCCACCATGGCGGTACCGAAGGCGACGTCGCGCGCCAGAGCCGAGAAATGGCCGCGTGGCGTCTGGTCGCCGCTCTTGGGCAGGATGGCGTTGACGATATCGAATGTCGGCGCCATGAACAGGCTGAGGATCAGCAGGGCCTGCCATTGCGCGGCCTGCGTGAAGGGCAGCAGCGTCCAGCCGGCGATCGCCGCCATCACCCAGAAGATCGGCGTCAGCGAGCGGCGCAGATTGTCGATCATCTTCCAGCGCGACAGCGCCGGCACGCCGGAGCGCGGATCGAGCATGAAGCCAAGCAACTGCCAGTCGCCGCGCGCCCAGCGATGGTGGCGCGAGGCGTCGACCGAGTAGCGGGTCGGATAGTCCTCAACCAGTTCGACGTCGGTGACCAGCGCCGCGCGCGCCAGCGCGCCTTCCAGCAGATCATGGCTGAGGATGGTGTTTTCCTCGATGCGGCCCTGCAGGGCGGCCTCGAAGGCGTCGACGTGATAAAGGCCCTTGCCGGTGAAGGAGCCGTCGCCGAAGACGTCCTGATAGAGATCGGACACGGCAAAGACATAAGGGTCGAGGCCGCGATTGGCCGAAAACACCCGCTGGAAGAACGACGCATCGTCGCCTGATGTCAGCGACGCGGTGATGCGCGGCTGCAGGATCGCGTAGCCGGCGGTGACGACGCGCTTGCTGGCATCGAAATGCGGCCGGTTGAGCGGGTGGCAGAGCTTGCCTACGAGGGTGGCGACCGCGTCACGGGTGGTGCGCGTGTCGGCATCGAGCGTCATCACATGGACGACGTTCTCCGGCAGCGGCACGTCGAGCGGCAGGAACGTGGTGTCGCTGTCGCCGCGCAGCAGAAGATCGAGCTCGTGCAGCTTGCCGCGCTTGCGCTCCCAGCCCATCCAGGCCCCTTGCGCCGCGTTGAAGAGCCGGCGCCGGTGCAGGATGTAGAAACGCGGCGCGCCTTCGGACGGATAGCGGGCGTTGAGACGAGCGATCTCGGCACGGGCGAATTCGAGGATTTCGGTGTCGGCCGCATCGATCTCGGTCTTCGAGTCCGGCCAGTCCGACAGCAGCGCGAAATGGATTTCATCGGCCGTATTGGCGAGATGATGCACCTCGATGTTGCGGATGTTTTCCTCGACATCGTCGCGCGAGCCGATCAGCGACGGCACCACCACCAGCGTGCGCGCCTCGGGCGGCACGCCGTGCCGGTAATCATAACCGACAAGACGCGTCGGTTTCAGGAACAGCGATACGACCGTGTTGAAGAAGGCAAGCGCGCCCTCGCTGGCCGGCACGGCAAAAAGCGCCAGCATCAGGACGATCGAGGGCACCGACAGGCCGAGATTGGCAAGGGCATTGCCGGAGAGAACGAGAAGCAGCGCCGTCAGCGCAAATACCGGTACGACGATGCCGAGCCACCCGGTCTTGCGGAAGGCACGCTTGACTGTCTGGCTGATGGTGGGTCGATAGCCGATCGCCTTCTCCAGCTCGAGCCGGCGTGGGCCGACGAGAAAGAAGCCGACATCGGTGTGGGCGGGCCCGGTTAAAACCACGTCTCCGTCGCCATCGCTGGCGGCGTGGCCGGCCAACTCGATAGCCTTCTCGGCGACGCGATATTCCGAAAGGTTCGAACGGCGCGCCAATTCCTCGATCGCGGTCCGGTACTGGTCACGCGAGAAGAAGTCGAGCGCGGCGAAATCGGTGCGCTCGCGCAGCACGGTGTCGATGCGGCTGACGCCTTCGAACCACACCGTCCAGTCGACGTCGTTGATGAGGCGCAGGCCGCGGATGATGTTGCCCGTCGTCACATTGCCGCTGGACAGCGTGTGATGTTCGGAAATGATGATTTCCTCAGCATCGGAGCCGGTCTTTTCGAGCTCGCCTTCCAGCCATTCCAGAGCCTTGCCGGCATTCTGCGATCCATCGCGCAGGCGGTAGAGCAGTTGGGTGGCGAAGGTGGTGTCCTGCGCATGCGCGCTGAAATTGGACAGGATCGACTGCCGGTCGGCGCTGTCGTCGGTCGCCAGGACCTTGTCGGCCACATCGTTGGCGATCTGGCGCATCTGGCGGGTGCGATTGACCCTGACGGCCAGCCGGCGGAGATTTTCGATCAGGACGAAGCGCAACAGCGAAGGCAGCGCCCAGAGCTCGCCGATCTTCAGCGGCTCGACCGACTGAAAACCCTGGACGATGGACTTGAACATCGTCGCCGAAACGGAACTGTCCGAATGCGCGACATAGGTCCACGCCAGCGCCAGCGCGCGCGGCACGCTGCCGCCGTCAGGCAGTTTCAAGGTCGGCAACTGGCGATAGAAGCGGCGCGGCAGGTCGCGCTTGACCTGGAAAATGGTCTCTTCGACCAGGTAATTGTTGTCGAGCAGCCATTGTGCCGCCGGCGTGATCGTCTCGCCCCTCGCCTGCGCCGCATTGGTCGACCGATAGACTTCCAAAATCTTCTTGGCGCTGTCCCGGATACGGGCCTGAAAATCGAAGGGCGTCAGGCCGAACAGATCCGTGAGGTCGCCTTTTGCCAGGCTTTCGCCAAGCACACGAAGACGCTCTTCGGGCAGAAAGTTGGATCGAATCGGCTCTTCCGTGATGGCCGGGAAGCTCGCGCTTGTCTTCTCGATTTGGGCAGGATTCGTCTGAATATTCATTGAAAATTCCGTAAGCGGGCACTGAGCGGCGTCACCGCCACGGCAATGGCCCTAAAACCGGTTCAAATGCAATTGGTTGCATAAACCCCACTTGCCGAAAGTTTGTTTCCGCACCACGACAGGGCGTCGTCTCTCAGCAAAACTCAAAGACAAGCACCCCACTTCCCGCCAGGCCAGATCGGCGGAGAGGATTCAGGCTTTTTCGTGATGCCGCCAGCAGCTTACGCTATATTTCGCCGGTGCCGCGATCATGTTTGGAAACAAGCGTTAATCGTTGCCGGCGACAGAGCCGATCCGGATCACGAACAGCGTTGCCTCATGGGCGGGTTGGACGAGCAGGCCGGTGCTGACCGGACCGGACAGCAGCGTGTCGAGCGGACCGAGGCGGACCGGTTCAGCGGCGGGCACGCTGACGTCGCCGTCCAAGCATAGGATGAGCGTTGTGCCGGCTTCAGTCCGGACTTCCACGGGGGCCGAAATCACCAGGCGTTCGACCGAATGCGTCACCCGGCTTCGGCGGGTCATGACATTGAGATCGGTGATCGGCCCGCCGATCAGCGCAGCCGAGGTCTGCACGTCGGCCGGGAAAGAAAACAGGGCGGTCGTCCTGTTTATGGATGTCGGCGGGTGGCCGGCAATCTCGAGGACGATGCCCTCGCCTTCGAGCACGGCAAGGGTGCGATCGATGCCGGCGAATTGCGAGAACGGCCCGCTCAATTCGACACGCGCCATCGAGACGCGCCAGTCGAAATCGTCGAACCCGGCACCCGTGGGCGAGACGGCGATTTCCGTCGTCACGCCGCCGCCGTTCTTCCACGGCATCGACCGGTATTCGGCTGCCCGCAGAACACGCATCGGCTCAGCCAATCAGCCGAGAATGCCGGGCAAATTGAGCTGGTGCTCCTTGGCGCATTCGACGGCGATTTCGTAGCCGGCATCGGCGTGGCGCATGACACCGGTCGCCGGGTCGTTCCACAACACCCGCTCCAGGCGCCTTGCGGCGTCCGGCGTGCCGTCGGCGACGATGACCATGCCGGCGTGCTGCGAGAAACCCATGCCGACGCCGCCGCCATGGTGCAGCGACACCCAGGTGGCGCCGGACGCCGTGTTGAGCAACGCGTTGAGCAGCGGCCAATCGGAGACAGCGTCCGAGCCGTCCTTCATGGATTCCGTTTCGCGGTTCGGCGAGGCGACCGAGCCGGAATCGAGGTGATCGCGGCCGATGACGACAGGCGCCTTCAGCTCACCCTTGGCCACCATCTCGTTGAAAGCGAGTCCGAGCCTGTGGCGGTCGCCAAGGCCGACCCAGCAGATGCGCGCCGGCAGGCCCTGGAAGGCGATGCGCTCGCGCGCCATGTCGAGCCAGTTGTGCAGATGGGTGTTGCCGGGCGTCAGTTCGCGCACCTTGGCGTCGGTCTTGTAGATATCCTCAGGATCGCCGGAAAGGGCTGCCCAGCGGAACGGCCCGATGCCGCGGCAGAACAGCGGACGGATATAGGCCGGCACGAAACCGGGGAAGGCAAAGGCGTTCTCGAACCCCTCCTCCTTGGCCACCTGGCGGATGTTGTTGCCGTAGTCGAGCGTCGGCACGCCGGCGTTCCAGAACGCCACCATCGCCTCGACATGTTCGCGCATCGAGGCGCGTGCCGCCTTCTCGACCGCCTTGGGGTCGCTGACGCGCTTCTCGCGCCACTCGGCCATCGTCCAGCCCTTCGGCAGGTAGCCGTTGATGGGATCATGCGCCGAGGTCTGATCGGTGACCATATCGGGGCGAATGCCACGCCTGAACATCTCCGGCACGATGTCGGCCGTATTGCCAAGCAGGCCGACCGACTTCGCCTCCCCGGCCTTGGTCCAGCGTTCGATCTTTTCCAGCGCCTCGTCGAGCGTGTCGGCGCGCTCGTCGACGTAGCGGGTGCGCAGGCGGAAATCGATCGAGTCCGGGTTGCATTCGATCGCCAGGCAGCAGGCGCCGGCCATGACGGCGGCGAGCGGCTGGGCGCCACCCATGCCGCCGAGACCGCCGGTCAGTATCCATTTTCCCTTGAGATTGCCGCCATAGTGCTGGCGGCCGGCCTCGACGAAGGTCTCGTAGGTGCCTTGCACGATGCCTTGCGTGCCGATGTAGATCCACGAGCCGGCCGTCATCTGGCCGTACATCATCAGGCCCTTCTTATCGAGCTCGTTGAACTTTTCCCAATTCGCCCAGTGCGGCACCAAATTGGAGTTGGCGATCAGCACGCGCGGGGCGTCCGGGTGGGTCCGGAACACGCCAACCGGCTTGCCGGACTGGACCAGCAAAGTCTCGTCATCGGCCAGCGTCCTCAAGGAGGCGACGATGCGGTCAAAGTCGTTCCAGGTGCGCGCCGCCCGGCCGATGCCGCCATAGACGACCAGCTCGTTGGGATTTTCGGCAACATCCGGGTCGAGATTGTTCATCAGCATGCGCAGCGGCGCTTCCGTCAGCCAGGAGCGCGCGCTGATTTCGGTGCCGCGCGGGCTGCGGACTTCGCGGATGTTGTGGCGAGGATTGTTCATGGCGTCACTCCATAAAAGGCCTGATGTCAGACGCGCGCCCAGGACGTCGCAGTCTCGAGGATTTTCCGCAGCGTGGCGCGGATCGGTGCGGCAAACTCGGCATCGTAAGGCACCGGCCAGTTGTCCGGCGTACCCTTGCCATCGGGCTCGCGCATATAGCCGCGATTGGAGAGTTCCATCTGCAGCGCATGCACGCCTTGTTGCGGCTGGCCGAAATGGCGTGTGATCCAGCCGCCCTTGAAGCGGCCGTTGATGACAAAGGTTTCACCGGTTTCGGCCATGATCTGGCCGACCATCGCCTGCAGCGTCGGATCGGCGCTCCTGCCGTCATTGGTGCCGAGGTTGAAAACCGGCAGCGTGCCTTCAAACAGGCGCGGCATCACTGAACGGATCGAGTGGCAGTCATAGAGGACGATCTTTTCGTGCAGGCCACGCAACCGGTCGATCTCGACCTGCAAGGCGGCATGGTAGGGCACGAAGAATTTCTCGCGACGCTCGTCGATCTCCGACGGCCCCGGTTCTTCGCCCTCGCGATAGAGCGGATCGCCATCGAAAGTCTCGGTCGGGCAAAGGCCGGTCGTCGCCTGGCCGGGGTAAAGCGAGGCGCCGGAGGGATCGCGGTTGACGTCGATGACGGTGCGCGAGATCGCGGTGTGCACCACCGTCGCCCCGAGGCCGGCAGCAAAGTCATAGAGATTATCGATCCACCAATCGCAGTCGCGGCGGCCGAGCCAGGGCGAGACCAGCCGATTCTCAAGGCCGGCGAGGTCGATGCCGGTGTGCGGGATCGACACCAGCAACGGGGCTGTGCCGGGCGTGACCGTCAGCCAGGGCGCGCTTGCCATCACATCGCTCCGGAAATCGACGGCAGAGCCACGCCGCCGGCGGCCACGATGGTCGCACCGCTGCGCACCATGGCGATGGCTTTTTCCATATCGGGGTGGAAATGGCGGTCATTGTCGAGATGCGGCACTTCGGCCCGGACCAGCTTACGCACTGCCTCCAGGGCGTCGCTCGAGGCCAGCGGCGCATGGAAATCGCAGCCTTGGGCCGCGGCCAGCAATTCGATGCCGATCACGGCGGTGGCGTTCTCGACCATCCCGATCAGCCGGCGCGCACCGTGCGCGGCCATCGAAACATGGTCTTCCTGGTTTGCCGAGGTGGGGATCGAATCGACGCTGGCCGGATAGGCTTTCTGCTTGTTCTCCGAAACGAGCGCCGCCGCCGTCACCTGCGGGATCATGAAGCCGGAGTTCAGGCCGGGCTTCGGCGTCAGGAAGGCCGGCATGCCGGACAGTGCCGGATCGACGAGCATGGCGATGCGGCGTTCCGACAGCGAGCCGATCTCGCAGATGGCGAGCGCGATCATGTCGGCGGCGAAGGCCACCGGCTCGGCGTGGAAATTGCCGCCGGAAAGCGCGGTGTCATCCTCGGCGAAGATCAGCGGATTGTCGGTGACGCCATTGGCTTCGGTGCCCAGCGTGTCGGCCGCCTGGCGCAGCACGGTGAGTGCGGCGCCCATGACCTGCGGCTGGCAGCGCAGGCAATACGGATCCTGCACGCGTTCGTCGCCAACCCGATGCGATTCACGGATGGCGCTGCCGGCCATCAGATTGCGCAGGGCGTCGGCCGTCTCGATCTGGCCGGGATGCTTTCTCAGCACATGGATGCGCGGATCGAAGGGGGCGTCGGACCCTTTTGCCGCGTCGGTCGACAGGGCACCAGCGACCAGCGCCGATTGGTAGAGCACTTCGGCCTCGAACAAGGCGGCCAGCGCATAGGCGGTCGAAAACTGGGTGCCGTTGAGCAGCGCCAGGCCCTCCTTGGCGCCCAGCGTCACCGGTTCCAATCCATGCGAGACGAAGGCGACCTTGGCCGGGAAACGGCCATGCGGGGTGAAGCATTCGCCGACGCCGATCATCACCGCCGTCATGTGCGACAGCGGGGCGAGGTCGCCGGAGGCGCCGACCGAACCTTGCGCCGGCACCACCGGGATGACGTCGTTGGCCAGCATCGCTTCGAGCAGCTCGATGGTCTGCGGCCGCACACCCGACGCGCCCTGCGCCAGGCTGGCGAGCTTCAGCGCCATCATCAGCCTGCAGACAGCAACCGGCATCGGCTCTCCGACGCCGGCGGCGTGCGACAGGACGATGTTGCGCTGCAAGGTCTCGAGATCCTCGGCCGGGATGCGGACGCTGGCCAGTTTGCCGAAGCCGGTGTTGATGCCATAGACCGGCTCGCCCTTGGCAACGATCCTGGCGACAGCCTCGGCGCTCGCCTTGATCTTTGGCCGGCAGGCATTGTCCAGCTTGGGCACGGCGCCACGATAGATGGCGCGCCAGTCGGCCAGCGTCGCATTGCCGGGCTTCAGGGTCAGTTCGGTCATTGTCCTCTCCAGATGCGGGCATGCAGCGGGTTGAAGCCCATGCGATAGACGAGTTCGGCGGGGCGCTCGATGTTCCAGATCGCCAGGTCGGTGGATTTTCCGACCTCAAGCGTGCCGGTTTCTCCCAGCAAACCAAGCGCGCGGGCGGCCTCCCGGGTGACGCCGGCAAGGCATTCATCGACGGTCAGGCCGAACAGGGTCGCGGCCATGTTCATGGTCAGAAGCAGTGAGGTCAGCGGCGAAGTGCCGGGATTGTTGTCGGTGGCGACAGCCATCCTGACGCCGTGCTGGCGAAACAGGCCGATCGGCGGCTTCTTGGTTTCGCGAATGAAATAGTAGGCGCCGGGCAAGATCGTCGCCACGGTTCCGGCCTTGGCCATCGCCGCTGCACCGGCATCATCGGTGTATT
The DNA here is from genome assembly GCF_024518615.1 of Mesorhizobium sp. SEMIA396. Taxonomy (NCBI): domain Bacteria; kingdom Pseudomonadati; phylum Pseudomonadota; class Alphaproteobacteria; order Hyphomicrobiales; family Phyllobacteriaceae; genus Mesorhizobium; species Mesorhizobium sp. SEMIA396. The sequence continues at coordinate 679,811 of NZ_JANIFC010000002.1, read as the reverse complement.
CGAGATGGTCGGCCGACAGCGCACCGTAACGGGCGGCGAGTTCGGCGCCATGCAGGTTGGACAGCTGGTCGGCATGAAGCTTGACCGGCAGGCCGGCCGCCTTTGCCGCAGCGAAGACGCGCGCCATCTGTTCCGGCGAAAAGGCGATGCCCTCGCAAAACCCGTCGACCGCATCGGCCAGCCCCTCGGCGGCAATCTTTGGAAGAATCTCATTGGCGACCAGATCGATAAAGGCGTCCTTGTCGCCCTTGGCTTCCGGCGGCAGCGCGTGAGCGCCGAGGAAGGTGGTGCGGATTGTCACCGGCCGCTGGTTGCCCAACTGCCGTGCGGCACGCAGCGACTTCTTCTCGTTTTCGAGGTCGAGGCCATAGCCGGACTTGATCTCGACGGTGGTCACGCCTTCGGCGATCAGCGCATCGAGGCGCGGCAGCGATTGAGTGACCAGTTCATCTTCGCTGGCGGCGCGCAAGGATTTGACCGACGAAACAATGCCGCCGCCGGCCCGGGCGACCTCTTCATAGGTGGCGCCGGCCAGCCGCATCTCGAATTCGTTCGCGCGGTTGCCGGCATGGACCAGATGGGTGTGGCAGTCGATCAGGCCAGGCGTGATCCAGCGGCCCTCGCAATCGACCGTCTCGGCGCCCTGGGCAAGTGTTGGGGGCAGCTCCGACTCGAGGCCGGCATAGACAATGCGGCCGTCACGCGCAGCGACCGCGCCATGTTCGACGACGCCAAGTCCGGCAGACCCGTCGACCATTGTCGCTAGCCGCGCATTGCGCCACAGACGAAGATCCCCTGCCCGGCTTTTGCTCTGTCCAGCCATCATCTTTTCCGTTTCAATCGATGACGATTATGTATATACATATTGAAACGCACTGCAAGTGCCATCATCGCATGAGAGACAGAGGACCGGAGAGAAAAGTGGCAGCGATCTTTGCGGAACAGGCGCTCCTTCCCGATGGTTGGCGCGATAATGTGCGGCTCACCTTCGCCGAGGGACGCATCACGACCGTCGAACCTGGAGCTACCGCGCTAGCCGGCGACGAACGCCACGCGATCCTGTTGCCCGGCATGCCCAACCTTCACAGCCACGCCTTCCAGCGCGGCATGGCCGGCCTTGCCGAACTTCGCGGCCCCTCCGCCGACAGTTTCTGGAGCTGGCGCGAGGTGATGTACCGTTTCGCCCTGTCGATGACACCCGATCAGGTCGAGGCGGTTGCCGCACAACTCTATGTCGAGATGCTGGAGGCCGGTTTTTCCCGCGTCGGCGAATTTCACTATCTGCATCACGACCGCGATGGAAAATCCTACGCCAATCTTGCCGAGATGGCCGGGCGCATCGCGGCGGCGGCCGGCGAAACAGGTATCGGCCTGACGCTGCTGCCAGTGTTTTATGCGCACTCGTCTTTCGGCGGTGCCGTGCCAAACGAAGGTCAGCGGCGATTCATCAACGATGTGAATCGGTTCTCGCGGCTTGTTGAGAAATGCCGCGAATTGGTTCGCGCGTTGAATCAGGCTGTCGTCGGCGTCGCTCCGCACAGTTTGCGTGCCGCGACGCCGCAGGAGCTAGCCGAAGTCGCCGCGCTGGCGCCGGAGGGGCCGATTCACATCCATATCGCCGAGCAAGTGAAAGAGGTCGAGGACTGTCTTGCCTGGTCCGGCGCGAGGCCCGTGGAGTTTTTGCTCGCCAATGCCAAGGTCGACAAGCGCTGGTGCCTGATCCACGCCACCCATATGACCGATACGGAAACCGTTGCCATGGCCAGGAGCGGCGCCATCGCCGGCCTCTGCCCGATCACCGAGGCCAATCTCGGTGACGGCACTTTTGCCGCGCCGCTGTTCAGGGAACATGGCGGCCGCTATGGCGTCGGCTCCGATTCCAACGTGCTCATCGGCCTGCCCGACGAATTGCGCCAGCTCGAATATTCACAGCGCCTCGCCCACCGCGCCCGCAATGTGCTGGCGGTCGCGGGCGGCTCGACCGGCCGGGCGCTGTTCGATGCCGCGCTAGACGGGGGCAGCGTCGCCCTTGGCGCCGGCATCTCGCAGATCGCCGCCGGCGCATCCGCCGATCTCGTCTCGCTCGATCCCAAAAATCCCTCGCTGGCCGGCAAGAGCGGCGACGCGATCCTGGACGCCTGGATCTTCGCCAATGGCGGCAAGGTCGACTGCGTCTGGGTGCATGGGTTCAAGCAGGTCAGCGGCGGCACGCATGTGAAGCGAGAGGCTATCGCCGAGCGGTTTCGCAGCGTGATGACGGCGCTTTCGGCATGAGCATGGCCGGCACAGTGGTAGCGGACGGTGGCGGCTCGCTGCACCAGCGCATCCTGACCGACATCAGTGAGAAGATCACGTCCGGTGCCTGGGCGCCCGGCCATCGCATCCCGTTCGAGCACGAACTGAGCGTGCAATACAATTGCTCGCGCATGACGGTGAACAAGGCGCTGTCACAGCTTGCCAAGGCCGGGCTGATCGAACGTCGCCGCCGCTCAGGCAGCTTTGTGCGCCGGCCGCAGTCGCAAGCGGCGGTGCTGGAAATCCACGATATCCGCATCGAGGTCGAAGCGCTCGGCTTGCCTTACCGCTACGAGCGCGTCGCTCGGCACAAAAGGCGCAGCAGCGCCGAGGATCGCGCCCTGCTGGAATTGGGCTTGGCCGGACCGGTTCTGGCGCTGGAATGCGGGCATTTCGCCGGCGAGCGGCCGTTCGCGCATGAACAGCGGCTGATCAACCTCACCGCCGTACCCGAGGCAGCAGACGTGGAATTCGTGGCCATCGCACCAGGACCATGGCTGATCGGCCGCGTGCCGTGGAGCGAAGCCGAGCACCGGATTCGCGCTGTCGCCGCCGACAGACATATAGCGGCCGCACTCGACATCGAAGCCGGCGCGCCGTGCCTGGTGGTAGAGCGGCGGACATGGAGCGCCGAACATCCGGTCACCCATGTGCGCTTTACCTACGCGGCCGAGAGCCACACGCTGGTGGCAAGGTTCAGGCCGCAGGGGTAGCGCCGACGCTCCCTTCTCCCCTTGTGGGAGAAGGTGGATCGGCGCGACAGCGTCGAGACGGATGAGGGGTGTTCCAGCGGAGTGAGACGTTGGCGTTCCCTGGAACACCCCTCATCCGTCGCCTTCGGCGACACCTTCTCCCACAAGGGGAGAAGGTGAAAGTCGACGCTTTAGATCGCGGCGGTAATAATAATCTCGACCAGATAGTCCGGGGTGGCGAGCTTTGCTTCGCCGGTGGCACGGGCTGGCGTGTTGCCCTGCGGCACCCACTTGTCCCATTCCGCGTTCATCTCGGCAAAGGTGCTCATGTCGGCCAGCCAGATGATCGCCTGCAGGATCTTGGTCTTGTCGGAGCCAGCCTTGGCCAGCAATTCGTCGACAGCCGCCAGGATGTCCCTGGTCTGCGAAGCGACGTTGCCGGTTGGCTGGCCGACCTGACCAGCCAGATAGACGGTATTGCCATGGATGACGATCTGGCTCATGCGCGGGCCGACATCGATGCGACGAATGCTCATTGGATGGTTCCTTCCTGTGACGGTTGCGCTTCTTTAGAGTCGCGGCCGGCTTGGGGCAAGGTCGCCAGGTCGAATCCCCTTGGGCCAACGGCATATGGCATGCACACACGGCAAGTTGACCCTGCGGCCGCAATTCCGCCGGATTGGCTTGTTGACTAATGTAATAACATCACATATCCAATCGGCCGCTGCCAGCAGCCGGATTTCGCCGCCTACGGATCGCAGAATGACAAATACCTGCCTGACATTCCGCGACCTGACGCTTGGCTACGGCAGTCATCCGGCGATCCATCATCTCGACGGCACCATCCGCAAGGGCTCGCTGACCGCTGTGGTCGGCGCCAACGGCTCCGGCAAATCGACGCTGATGAAAGGCATTGTCGGCGTCCTGAAGCCAATGGCCGGCGAGGTTATCCGCGCACCCGGTGTACGTGCCGCCTATCTGCCGCAGCAATCGGAGCTCGACCGCTCTTTTCCAGCGCGCGTGGTCGATCTGGTTTCGCTCGGCCTGTGGCCACGACGCGGCCTGCTTGGCCGCTACACCAAGGAAGATCGCGATGACGTCAGCAAGGCGCTGATGGCGGTCGGCCTCGGCGGCTTTGAAAAGCGCCCGATCGACACGCTGTCGGGCGGCCAGTTGCAGCGCACGCTGTTTGCGCGCGTCCTGCTGCAGGACGCCGACCTCATCCTGCTCGACGAACCCTTCAACGCCGTCGACGCCAAGACGGTCGGCGACCTCATTGCCCTGATCAAGCACTGGCACGGCGAGGAACGCACCATCATGGTTGTCGTGCACGATCTGGACCTGGTGCGGCAGAATTTCCCCGAAACGCTGCTTCTCGCCCGCCAGCCGATCGCCTGGGGCGAAACCAGGGAAACGCTGAAACCTGACAACCTGTTGCGCGCCCGCCGCTTCCACGAAGCTTGGGAAGAAAATGCACCCTGGTGCGAGCCGGGCGAGGACGCTCATGGTGACGATCACCATGGCCACGATCACGACCGCCAACATGGCGTCGGACCGAGGGCTGCCTGATGGACATGCTTTACGGCCTTGTCATCGCGCCCTTCGCCGATTTCGGCTTCATGCAGCGGGCTTTGATCGGTTCGCTGATGCTGTCGCTCGGCGCCTGCCCTATCGGCGTCTTCCTGATGCTGCGGCGCATGAGCCTGTCGGGCGACGCCATGGCGCATGCCATCCTGCCCGGCGCGGCCGCCGGCTTCCTGTTCTATGGGCTGGAGATCCTGCCGATGACCATCGGCGGCCTGATCGCCGGCGTCATCGTCGCGCTCGGCGCCGGCGCCGTCTCGCGCTTCACCATACAGCGCGAGGACGCCTCGATGGCGGCGTTCTATCTGATTTCGCTCGCCATCGGCGTGCTGATGGTGTCGATCCGCGGGTCCAGCGTCGATCTCATGCATGTGCTGTTCGGCACCGTGCTGGCGCTCAACGATGAGGCCCTGACGCTGATCGGCGGCATCGTCGCGGTGACGCTGGTCAGCCTCGCCATCTTCTGGCGGGCGCTGGTCGCCGAATGCCTCGACCCGCTGTTCCTGCGCTCGGTCAGCCGGCTCGGCAGTCCGGTGCATTTCATCTTCCTCGGCCTTGTCGTGCTCAACCTTGTCGGCGGCTTCCAGGCACTCGGCACGCTTCTGTCGGTTGGGCTGATGATGCTGCCGGCCGCAGCCGCCCGCTTCTGGACAGTTCGCGTCGAGCCGATGTGCGTGCTGGCGGTGCTGATCGGCTTTGCGTCCTGCGTCGCCGGGCTGCTTCTGTCCTATCACGCGTCGCTGCCATCCGGCCCGGCCATCATCCTGTCGGCCGGCGTCGTCTATTTCGCCTCGATCCTGTTTGGCACGCGCGGCATTCTGCGCGCGCGCATCATCCATCACCGTCACAGAACGGCCTGATCCCCGCCCCTAGAAGGAGACCCGTCTATGCTGAAATCGATCCATGCCGCCCTGGCGATGAGCGTTATAACATTAACCGCTTTTGGCGCATCGTCGGCCTTGGCCGCACCGCTGAAAGTGGTCGCCAGCTTCACCGTCATTGCCGATTTCGCCAAAAATGTCGGCGGCGACCGCATCGACGTCACCACCATTGTCGGGCCGGATGGCGACGCCCATGTCTACGAGCCGAGCCCGGCCGATGCTGTGGCCATGGCCAAGGCCGACATCGTTCTGGTCAACGGCCTGCATTTCGAAGGTTTCCTGCAGCGGCTGGTCGATGCCAGCGCCACCAAGGCGTCTATCATCACCTTGACCAAGGGCGTGACGCCGATCGATTTCAAACCTGAATTCGCCGATGCCGACGCGGCCGAAGGTGCCGGCACCGACGGCGGCAAGACGGTCACCGATCCGCACGCCTTCCAGTCGATCGCCAATGCCAGGATCTACGTGAAGAACATCGCCGAGGCTTTCTGCGCGGCGGATGCGGAAGGCTGCGTCAGCTACCAGACCAATGCCGCCGCCTACACGAAGAAGCTCGACGCGGTCGAAGGCGAAGTGAAAGCGGCGATCGCCTCAATCCCGGAGAGCAAGCGCGTCGTCATCACCTCGCATGACGCCTTCGGCTATTTCGAACACGCATACGGCCTGACCTTCCTCGCCCCGCAAGGCATCTCGACCGACTCCGAGCCATCCGCCGCAGACGTCGCCAAACTGGTCAATCAGGTGAAGCAGGACAAGGCGGCTGCGATCTTCGTCGAGAACATCACCAACCCGCGCCTGATCGAACAGATCGCCAGCGAAACCGGCATCAAGGTCGGCGGCACGCTCTATTCGGATGCGCTGTCGCAGCCCGACGGCCCGGCCGCGACCTACATCGACATGATGCACAACAACATCCGTCAGATCAAAGGCGCCATTCTCGGCAGCTGAGTTTGAAGGATCGTCCAGCCGGGCCGCATCGGCCCGGTTGGATTTTCCGCCACGCAATGTCTATTTGGCAGAGAATTCCTTCGGTACGGATTGCCGCCCATGTCGGGGAGTGGCAAGACTGCCGCCTGACCAGTTTGCGAGGATGCTGCCATGGAATACCGCGAAATCAGCGAGGACTATTCGGTTTCGGGCCAGATCCAGCCTGAGGACGTCGCCGCCATCAAGGAAGCCGGCTTCAAGAGCGTCATCTGCAACCGGCCCGATGACGAACAGCCCGGCCAGCCTTCTGCCGACACCGTCAAGGCGGCGGTGGAAGCCGCAGGGCTCGCCTTCCGCTACATTCCGGTGATCAGCGGCCAGATCACCGCCGAGAATGTCGAGGATCAGGCCGAAGCGCTCGACGAACTCGACGGCCCGGTCTTCGCCTATTGCCGCTCCGGCGCGCGCTGCACCAATCTCTATGGGCTGATCCAGCAGTCGAAGGGCTGAACGGCCAGGGCTTAAATCGGCAGCGCGCCGGTCTCCTTCAACGTCTCCAGCACGATCGCCGTCTTCACGTGCTGCACGGATTCGTGTGGCAGGAGCACGCCGTTGACGAATTCCGACAGCGACTTCAGGTCGGGCGTCACCACTTTCAAAATGTAGTCCATCTCACCGGTCAGCGCGTGCGCTTCCTGCACTTCGGGCAGCCGCGCCACCAGCTCGCCGAAGCGCCTTGCATTGTCGCGGTTGTGCGTGGCGAGCGTCACCGAAATGACATTGACCAGGGAAAAACCGAGCTTGTCGCGGTCGAGAACGGCGCGATAGCCCTTGATAAAGCCGTCCTCCTCCAGCCGCTGGCGGCGGCGCGAGCATTGCGACGCCGACAGGTTCACCCGCTCCGAAAGATCGTTGTTGGTCAGCCGCGCATCACCCTGCAACAGCGCCATTATCTTGCGGTCAAACTGGTCAATGCGCGCCTCATCCATGGTTTTTCCTCACATCATGCACGCTTCACGCATGACATCATCATTTCAAGCGTTTGAATGCAAGCACCGTGCGCCTCCTCCGCGTTATGATCGTGTCAAATGGCCTTTTCAGGCCAGGCCAGCTTTCGGAGGAATATCATGGGTCCCTTCCCGCACGACGCCCCGCCCGCCAGGATCGGCAAGGACAACCCGGCCGGCACCGACGGCTTCGAGTTTGTCGAATTCGCGCATCCGGAACCGGAAAAACTGGCTCAACTGTTCACCCGTATGGGCTATGTCGCGGTGGCCAAGCACCGCACGAAAGACGTCACCATCTGGCGGCAGGGCGACATCAACTATGTCGTCAATGCCGAGCCCGGCTCGCATGCGATGAAGTTCGTCGACAAGCACGGCCCCTGTGCTGCCTCGATGGCCTGGCGGGTGGTGGATGCCAAACACGCTTTCGATCATGCGGTTGCCAAGGGCGCCATGCCTTACGAAGGCGCCGACAAAGCGCTCGACGTGCCAGCAATCATCGGCATTGGCGGCTCGCTGCTCTACTTCATCGAGACCTATGGCAAGAAGGGTTCGGCCTATGATGCCGAGTTCGAATGGCTGGGCGCTCGCGACCCACGGCCGGAAGGCGTCGGCTTCTACTATCTCGATCACCTGACCCACAATGTCTATCGCGGCCAGATGGACAAGTGGTGGGATTTCTATCGCAATCTGTTCGGCTTCAAGCAGATCCATTTCTTCGACATCGACGGCAAGATCACCGGCCTGGTGAGCCGCGCCATCACCTCGCCCTGCGGCAAGATTCGCATTCCGCTCAACGAGTCCAAGGACGAGACCAGCCAGATCGCCGAATATCTGAAGAAGTACAATGGCGAGGGCATCCAGCACATCGCTGTCGGCACCGACGAGATCTATACCGCCACCGACAGGCTGGCCGAGAACGGGCTGAAGTTCATGCCCGGCCCGCCGGAGACCTACTACGACATGTCGTATGACCGCGTGAACGGCCATGACGAACCGATCGAGCGGATGAAGAAGCACGGCATCCTGATCGACGGCGAAGGCGTCGTCGACGGCGGCATGACCAAGATCCTGCTGCAGATCTTTTCGAAGACCGTGATCGGCCCGATCTTTTTCGAGTTCATCCAGCGCAAGGGCGACGAAGGTTTTGGCGAGGGCAACTTCCGCGCGCTGTTCGAATCGATCGAGCAGGATCAGATCAAGCGCGGCGTGATCAAGGTGGACGGCAAAGCGGCGTAAGGTTACTCTCGCTGCGGCCCGGCTTTGGCTTAAGGTTGGGCCTAGCGAGGTCGAGCCGTGCACGTCTCTATTACGGAAGCCAGAGCCAAACTGTCGGAACTCGTCAGGCGTGCAAATGCCGGCGAGGAGATCGTAATCACCCGGCGCGGCAGGGTCGTAGCGCGTCTCTTGCCGCCCCCCGGCAAGGAAAGACCTATCGGCGCCACCGCTGCTCTGAAAGGGCCGAGCGGCTTGACGATTAATTAGAGCCCCAACCGCTCGACCTCTCTCTCCCTCAGCTTCGCATCATAATAGAGCAGAAACTCATCCAGTTGCGGCGGCTTGACCGACGTCCCCGAAAGCATGGCGTGCACCTGGCCGCGGTGATGGATGTCGTGCAGGAAGACATGGGCGAGGATATCGCCGATGCGCTCGGGGATCATGCCGTCCTCGCGCCGGTCGGTGATAACCTGCCGATCGAGGTCGTCGGCCGACAGTCTATCGCAAAAGGCGATCAGCCGCCGGTCGGCTGCGACCTGCGCCGCAAACAACGCCCCCGGCTCGTCGAGGGGCACGAAGTCGTCATGGGCGGCAGCACCGAGACCACCCTCTTCGAGAAAATCGAGATAGAGAAGATCGACCGCAAGGATGTGGTTGAGCGTCGCCTTGATCGATGGAAAGAAGCTGGTGCGTTCGGCCTCGAACTCACCTGGCTGGAGCGACAGCACCGCGCGGTAGAGCCGGTCGTTCGACCACAGATTGTTGCCGGCCATACGGCGCAGATGGTCGAGCAGGTTCACGAGATCATCCCCCTGCCCGCATCAGATGCAAGCCTGCCCCCATGATCGCGAATCCGGCAAGAACGATCAGCAGAAGCCGGTTCATGCGCCGCCGCATGGCTTGCGTTTCCTCGTCGCGCGCGACGTTCATGTTGGTGATGGTGTGGAACATCATCGCCTTGCGCGGAAAGCCGCTGCGGTTGGTCAGGCCGGGCGATCGCGCCTCAATGCGGTAGCTCAGCCGGATCGCCTGGATGAAGACCGCCAGTATGGCGAGTGCCCAGACACCGGCCAGAAGATAGTCCCCCGTCATGCCCTTACCTTTCGTATTTCTCGACCTTCTGCTCAATGGCGCCGAAGATCGAATGCCCGGTTTTGTCCTTCATCTCGATGCGCACCGTGTCGCCGAAGCGCAGGAACGGCGTTTTGGGTTCGCCTGACACAATGGTCTCGATCATGCGCAGTTCGGCGATGCAGGAATAGCCGGCGCCACCGGCCGAAACAGGCTTGCCCGGCCCGCCGTCGAGCTTGTTGGAGACAGTCCCCGAGCCGATGATCGTGCCGGCCGCCAATGGCCGTGTCCTTGCTGCGTGAACGATCAGCGCCGGAAAATCGAAGGTCATGTCGATACCGGCATTGGCCCGGCCGAACGGCTTGCCGTTGAGATCGGCGAGCAGCGGCAGGCTGACCTTGCCGCCGTCCCAGGCATCACCCAGTTCGTCCGGCGTCACCGCGACAGGCGAAAACGCCGAGGACGGTTTTGACTGGAAAAAACCGAAACCTTTGGCCAGTTCCGGTCCGGTGAGCGCGCGCAGCGTGACGTCATTGACCAGCATGACCAGCCGGATCGCCGCGCGCGCCTCATCGACACTGGCGCCCATCGGCACGTCGTCGACAATGACGGCGACTTCGCCTTCCATGTCGATGCCGAAGGCTTCGTCAGCCATGCGGATCGGATCGCGTGGCGGAATGAAAGTGTCCGAGCCGCCCTGGTAGATCAGCGGGTCGGTCCAGAAGCTCGCAGGCATCTCGGCGCCACGCGCTTTGCGCACCAGTTCGACATGATTCACATAAGCCGAGCCGTCGGCCCATTGATAGGCGCGCGGCAGCGGCGAGTGGGCGTCATGCTCGTGGAAGCGCTCCGCCGGCATCGCGTTGTTCTCAAGCGATTCCGCTATTGTCGCGAGATGCGGGGCGATGCGGCGCCAGTCGTCGAGCGCCGCCTGCAGCGTGCGCACCAGGAACGAGGCGTCTGTGAAGCGTGTCAGGTCGCGCGAGACAACGACGAGTTTTCCGTCGCGCGTCCCGTCCTTCAATGTGGCAAGCTTCATGCGGTTTCCTCTCCTGCTGCAGCTTTGGCGCTGCTTAAGCCCACAACAAGACCGTCGCGGGCGATCGTCAAGTCGCCAGCCCATGTTTTCCTGACAGCGGCAGTCCAATCGGCCTCGCCGATCCCGGGATCGTCGGCCGGAATGAGATGATTGAGCACCAGTCTCTTGACGCCGGCATCGCTGGCGATGCTGCCGGCCTCTTCGGCAAAGCTGTGGCTGGCGAGCAGGTGGTCTTTCAGCCGCGCGCCATTGCCGGTCCTGGCCACCAGCCGCTCGATGCCTTCTTCCAGCATCGCCTCGTGGACGAGGATATCGGCGCCTTGGGCAAAATCCGCGAGCGGCGGAAAGAAGGCCGTGTCAGCGGAAAACACCACGCTTTTCCCGCTGTGTTCGAAGCGCAGGGCAAAACAGTCGGTCACCGGCGGATGCTCGACGCGCAGCGCCGAAACCGTCAAGCCGCCCTGTTCGACCACTTGGCCTTCGCCGAATTCGACGATCGAAACCAGGTCGCGAATATCCGGTCGGCCTTCATCGACGATGCGGATCTCGATATCGAACTCCATCGCCTGGCAAAAGCGCTGCCAGTAATGATCCGTGCCGGGCGGGCCGAACACGTGGACCGGGGTCGCCAGACCCGCCGTCCAGGCGGTGTGGATCAGCGGGCCCAGTTCCAGGACATGGTCGGAGTGCAGATGCGTGATGAAGATCAGATCGAGCGATTTCAGGCCGATGCCGGCATCGACCAGGCCACGCGTGACGCCAAGCCCGCAGTCGACGACGATGCTGCGGCCGCCGATCTGCAGCAGCGAAGAGCTTGGCCACGGACCGCCTGGCCGCAGCGCAGGGCCGCCCTTCGAGCCCAAAATCACCAACCGATCCGGCATTGGCTCGGTGCTCAAGACCAGTCGCCCTCGGGCGTGCCATTGAAACGCTTCTTCAGATCCGCCCAGCAGTCGATATAATTGTCCTGCCGGGTTTCGAGTTCGGCGCCGTAGCGGGTCAGCATTTGCGGAAATCGGGTCTCGAACATGAACGCCATGGTGTTGTCGAGCTTGACCGGTTTCAGGTCCGCGCGCGAGGCCTTTTCGAAGCCAGGCGCATCCGGTCCATGGGCCAGCATCAGATTGTGCAGACTGATGCCGCCGGGCACAAAGCCCTCTTCCTTGGCATCGTACTGGCCATGGATCAGGCCCATGAACTCGCTCATGATGTTGCGGTGGTACCAGGGTGGCCGGAACGTGTCTTCGGCCACCAGCCAGCGTGGCGGGAAGATGACGAAGTCGATATTGGCCGTGCCCTCCTCGCCGCTGGGTGCCGTCAGCACAGTGAAGATGGACGGGTCGGGATGGTCGAACAGCAGCGCGCCGACAGGCGAAAAGGTAGCCAGATCATATTTGTAGGGGGCGTAATTGCCGTGCCAGGCAACGACGTCCAGCGGCGAATGGCCGATCTCGGTGACATGGAAATTGCCGCACCATTTCACCGTCAGCCGGCACGGCGTTTCCTTCTCCTCGAACCAGGCGCAAGGCGTCTTGAAATCGCGCGGATTGGCCAGGCAGTTGGCGCCGATCGGGCCGCGGTCGGGCAGCGTCAACTTGGCGCCGTAGTTCTCGCAGACGTAGCCGCGCACTTCCTTGTCGACCAGCTCGACCTTGAAGACCAGACCGCGTGGCAGCACCGCGATCTCGCCGGGCCGCAGCTCAATGACGCCCATCTCGGTGACGAAGCGCAATGCGCCGACCTGCGGCACGACCAGCAATTCACCGTCGGAGTTGAAGAAATGGTCGTCGACCATCGAGCGGTTGGCGACATAGACATGTGCCGCCATGCCGGTCTGGCCGAGCACGTCGCCTGATGTGGTGATGCTGCGCATGCCGGCGATAAAATCGGTCGGCTCTTTCGGCATCGGCACCGGATTCCAGCGGTATTGGCCAAGCGCCAACTCATGATCGCCGACATTGGGCGCACTCTTCCACAAGGGATAGCTCGCAGGCTTGAAGCGGCCAGTGTGCTTGACGCTCGGCCGGATCCGGTAGAGCCAAGAGCGCTCATTGGTGCCGCGCGGGGCGGTGAAGGGCGAGCCCGAAAGCTGCTCGGCATAGAGGCCGTAGGCCGGCCGCTGCGGGGAGTTCCGTCCTTGTGGCAGCGAACCGGGCAGCGTCTCGGTTTCGAAGTCGTTGCCGAAACCCGGCATGTAGGAAAAGGCCATTGCTTCCTCCCCGGAATGGATCTCAATTGACCAAACTGGTTTCATTTGTAACCATTGAAAATGTAACCATCAATGGCGGCTTTGAAAAATGGCGATCAAGAGCGAAGCGTCCGACGCGCCTGAAATTCTCAATCTGGAAAATTTCCTGCCCTACCGGCTCTACCGGCTTGCCGACGCCGTCAGCCGCGAATTTTCGCGGATTTACAAGGATAGCCACGGCCTGACGCGGCCGGAATGGCGCACCCTTTCGGGGCTGGGGCAGCATGGAACGATGACGGCGTCTGCAATCGGTGAGCAATCGGCCATGCACAAGACAAAGGTTTCGCGCGCTGTCGCCGAGCTCGAACGGCGGCGCTGGCTGACGCGAAAACCGGACGAAAAAGACCGCCGTATCGAACATCTGACGCTGACCGGAACGGGACTTGCCGCCTATCGCGAGATGGTGGCGCTGGCCAAGGCGTTCGAACGGGATTTGCTGGCAAGGCTCAGCGCTGAAGAGCGCACGGCGATCACCAGCGGACTGGCTGCATTGGAGACCAGTCTGGTCCCGAGCATGGGTTAGTCCAAGATCAAGCCAATCACTCTGAACGACGGAGTTCGAGCGAACCTGCGTGGGAACTCCCACCGCAGCCAAAGCATAGCATTGCTTTCGATTTGATCGTGATTTGCGTTGTCAGGCCGCGTATAATGCCCATTACACCGACGGGAGGACTACGATGAGCATTCGCGCCTTAAGTGTCCTGGTGACGCTACTTGTAGGCACGTGCACATTTGCGCAGGCCCAGCAGACAAAGCCGATGTCGATCGAAGTGTTCCCTTTCGAATTGGAGGACAAGAGCGCCGGGGCGGGAATAATTCCCCCAGATGAATATGACAGGCGCTATCTGTCGGAATCGGCACAAGTTGCAAAGGACATGCTCTCCCAGTCTGGGCGCTTTACAGTAATTGATGTGCCGGCGAGGGATACACAGGCTGCTGCGCCGCACGGATTGCGCAACTGCGCTGGTTGTGAAGGACCGATTGCCAAGGAGCACGGCGCGTCGCTTGCCTTGCTTGGCGTCGTAACGCGCGTCAACCGAACGGAACATACTATGTTCATTCGCATCCTTGACGCCGAAACCGGGAGACATGTTTCGGAGGGGTTTACCGATCTTCGCATGGGTGCGAACCACGCATGGCCCCGCTCCGTGAAATGGCTGATGAAAAACAGAATCCTGCGCTAGGCGGCATCTACCAGTCCATCACCACCTTGCCGGAACTGCCGCTGCGCATCGCATCGAAGCCGGCCTGAAAATCGTCGATGCCGATGCGGTGGGTGATCAGGCCGGAGACATCCAGCGGGCCCTGCACAAGCGCGATCATCTTGTACCAGGTTTCGAACATCTCGCGGCCGTAGATGCCCTTGAGATGCAGCATCTTGAAGATGACCTTGTTCCAGTCGATCTCGAAGCCGGTCGGCGCGATGCCCAGAATGGCGATCTTGCCGCCATTGTTCATGGTGTCGATCATGTCGCGGAAAGCGGGGGCGGCGCCCGACATTTCGAGGCCGACGTCGAACCCCTCGGTCATGCCGAGCACTGGCATGACGTCGCGCAGCTTTTCCTTCGAGGCATCGACGACATGCTGGACGCCGAGCTTTTTCGCCAGCGCCAGCCGCAGCGGGTTGATGTCGGTGATGACCACTTTGCGCGCGCCGACGCATTGCGCGACGAGCGCGCCCATGATGCCGATCGGCCCGGCGCCGGTCACCAGCACATCTTCGCCAACCAGATCGAAGGAGAGTGCGGTGTGGACGGCATTGCCCAGCGGGTCGAAGATCGCGGCGATCTCGTCGGGCACATCATCGGGGATCGGCACGACATTGTGCTGCGGGATCGCCAGATACTCGCCGAAGGCGCCAGGACGGTTGACGCCGACGCCGAGCGTGTTGCGGCACAGATGCCCTCGCCCGGCGCGACAGTTGCGGCAATGGCCGCAGACGATGTGGCCTTCGCCCGACACGCGCTGGCCGACCTTGTATTCGGTGACCGCGGCGCCGAAATCTGCGACCGTGCCGACGAATTCATGGCCGGTCACCATCGGCACCGGCACCGTCTTCTGCGCCCACTGGTCCCAATTGTAGATGTGCACGTCGGTGCCGCAGATCGCCGTCTTCTTGATCTTGATCAGCACGTCGTTGGGGCCGATCTCCGGCACCGGCACCTCTTCCATCCAGATGCCTGGTTCGGCCTTGGCCTTCACCAGCGCCTTCATCATGTTCGACATGCTTTTGTCCCTTGAATCTCTTGATCCGGAATCGCTTTTCGATTCCAGCCTTTCAGGAAATGACCCCGAGTTCGCGCCCGACGGCGGCAAACGCCTCGACCGCCCTGTCAATATCCGCACTGGAATGCGCCGCCGACATTTGCGTGCGGATGCGGGCCTGCCCTTTCGGCACCACCGGGAAGGAGAAGCCGATGACGTAAATGCCGCGCTTCAGCATGCGCGCGGCCATCTCCTGCGCCAGGCTGGCATCACCCAGCATCACCGGTATGATCGGATGATCGGCTCCGGCCAGCGTGAAGCCGAGCTTGCCCATCTGCGACCGGAAGCGCGCCGCATTGTCGTAGAGTTTGCTGCGCAGCCCATCGCCGTCCTTGATCAGTTCGAACACCTTGATCGAAGCGCCGGCGATCGCCGGCATGAGCGTGTTGGAGAAGAGATACGGCCGTGAGCGCTGGCGCAGCCAGTCGACCACCTGGCCTTTGCCCGAGGTGTAGCCACCGGAGGCCCCGCCAAGCGCCTTGCCGAGCGTGCCGGTGATGATGTCGACCCTGCCCTCGACGCCGCAATGTTCGGCCGAGCCGCGGCCGTTTCGGCCGACGAAGCCGACGGCATGGCTGTCGTCGACCATCACCATGGCGTCGTATTTCTCGGCGAGGTCGCAGACACCCGTGAGATTGGCGATGATGCCATCCATCGAAAACACGCCGTCGGTGGCGATCAACCGGAAGCGGCAGTCCCGGGCTTCCTTCAGTCGCGCCTCGAGATCGGCCATGTCGTTGTTGGCGTAGCGGAAACGTTTGGCCTTCGACAGCCGCACGCCATCGATGATCGAGGCATGATTCAAGGCATCCGAGATAATGGCGTCTTCCTCGCCCAGCAGCGTCTCGAACAGGCCGCCATTGGCATCGAAACAGGAGCCGTAGAGGATGGTGTCTTCCATGCCGAGGAAAGAGGAAATCGTGGATTCGAGCTGCTTGTGCTCTTCCTGGGTGCCGCAGATAAAGCGCACCGATGCCATGCCGTAGCCATAGCGGTCGAGCGCCTGCTTGGCAGCATTGCGCAAATCGGCGCTATCGGCGAGGCCGAGATAGTTGTTGGCACAGAAATTCAGCACCTTGTCGCCGCCGACCTCGATCTCGGCCGACTGCGTCGAAGTGATCACCCGCTCCGACTTGTAGAGGCCTGCCGATTTGAGCCCCGCGAGCTCGCCGTCGATGTGGGAGAGGAATGCTGCGGTCATGGTCGGCCTCGTTTGATGTGGGCTGACTGTCGTCTCGTCCGCGTGAAAAATCCATCGCAAAAACGACCGGATCGGTGGCAAGCAGCACGATGCCGCCCCGATGTCGATCATCATGCGGCGGCGGAAACGATGCCGCGACAAGGGTTCTGGCCGATGACCGCTCAAATGCCGGTACGGCGTTAAACGAGCCGATAACCATTTCGCGATCTTTCGACAGCCGCCCCTCGCCGGGCAGCCGTCGATTTCCGGTCCTGTTAACGTTTGCAGTTCAATGGTGCTCATACAAGAATCTTTAGGCAAGAATCCGTAGGCGAGAGGGCCGCCCCCGAAAATGTCGCAGCAGCCGGTGCAAACCGTTTCAGGCAAGCTCATACTGCTGATCAAGGCCGGCTATTGGCTGGCCCTGCTGATCATTGCGGCCATGGTGATCGCCTCCTTCATCCTGCTGCAGCAGATGATGGCCACCCAACAGCACAATCACACCTTGCTCGACATCGTCAGCACACAAAAGACGCTGTCGCAGCGCATCGTCTTCCTTGCCGGTGCAACGGGCGCCGGCTCACGCGACAAGCAACCGGCGCTGGTCAGCGCGCTCAAGCAGGCAACGGCGGAGTTCGAGACGAACTACGACCTGCTGCTCGATCAGACGGGAGCCGATCCGCAATCGCCGGCCAAGCTTGACCCGAAGTCGATCGAAAGCGTCCTTTTCGCCAAGCCCTTCCACCTCGACTATTTCTCGGTCGGGCTGATCGCCAATGGCGACCGCCTGATCTCGGCCTATGAATCGCAATTCAGCGGCAATGGCGGTTACAAGGGCGGCGACGAACGCGTCAATCTCGACGCCTCCGTCGCCAATGCGACCTTGTCGGGCTACGCCGCGCTTGGCCAGCGCATCACTGCCGACGCCGACGACCGCTCCGAGAAGCTGCTCGCTCTCCATCGCACGCTGTTCTACGCCACAATCGGCGTCATCATACTGGTGGCGCTCTTCATCTTCAGGCCGATGTCGAACGCCATCCTGCGCAAGACGCATGAATTGATCGACGCGCGCAATTCCATGGCCTTCATCGCGGTGCATGACGGCCTTACCGGCCTGCACAACCGCACGTTCCTGACCGATCATTTCGACACGCTGATCAAGGGAACGCACCGGCGTCGCGAACGCCTTGCCGTCGTCCAGCTCGATCTCGACCGATTCAAGCAGATCAACGATACGCTCGGCCACGCCGCCGGCGACTATGTGCTGGTCGTGACGGCACAGCGCATGCGCGATTCCTGCCGGGCGTCGGATCTGTGCGTGCGCCTGGGCGGCGACGAGTTCGTCATGATCCTCGGCGGCGCCGGCGGCACCGAAGACATCAATATGCTGGCGCGACGCATCCTGGCACATATCAACGAGCCGATCGTCTTCCAGGGCACGACCATTCTCCCAGGCGCCAGCGCCGGCATCGCGGTCTATCCGATCGACGCCGACAATGCCGGGGATTTGCTGGTCCACGCCGATCTGGCGCTTTACTCCGCCAAGAGGCTTGGCGGCGGCAACTTCTCCTTCTTCTCCGAGGAGCTGCGCCGCGAACTCGACTATCGCAAGCAGCTCGAGCACGACATCAAGGTTGCCATCGCCGAGCGGGCGTTCCAGGTCTATTTCCAGCCGCAGGTCTCACTGACCCACGGCACGATCAGCGGCATCGAGGCGCTGGTGCGCTGGAACCATGCGGAGCGCGGCATGATCCCGCCCGGCGAGTTCATTCCGGTCGCCGAGAAATGCGGCTTCATGCCCGAGATCGGCCGCATCGTCATCACCAAGGCGATCAACGAGGCGGCCGAATGGAACCGCGCCGGCATTGCCTTCGGACGGCTTGCCGTCAATGTTTCCGGCACCGAGCTGCGCGAACACGATTTCGATGCGTTCTTGTTCGAGACGCTGGAAAAGGCCGGGCTGCCGCCGCAGAAACTGTCGCTGGAAATCGTCGAATCCGTCATCCTCGATGACGAAAAGACGGGTATCGCGGCCAAGCTGCGGCACATCCGGGCAGCCGGCGTCCATCTCGAACTCGATGATTTCGGCACCGGCTATGCTTCGCTCAGCCATGTCAACCCGAACGAGATCGACCGGCTGAAGATCGATCGCCGCTTCGTCCAGAACATCCATGAGAATGGCGACAACTCGAAGATCGTCCGCGCCATCACCGAGCTGGCGCGTGGCCTTGGCATCTCGATCGTCGCAGAGGGCGCCGAAACCGAGGCCGAGCTCAATTCGCTGATGGCGATCGGCTGCGACCAGGTGCAGGGCTACTCCATCGCCTTCCCGATGCCGCACGACAAGGCGCTGGAATGGCTGACCGCCCGCATGCCCAAGAAGGCCAAGCTGACGGTGCTGCAAGGAAGCCTGGCATAGGTTTGCCTTTTTGTTTGCGCATGTCGTTATCCCAAAACCGCTGCGCACTTTTGGGCGACATGCACCGGCTCGCCTTGACAAGCCGTTGTGGACATGGCGGCCTTGTCGTGATCGCAACCGGATATCGGGGCTGATGACACCGTTTCGGTTTGTGCTGGCGGCGGTTTTGATTTTTGCGGTTCCCGCCCAAGGGGCCGATCGCATAATATATCTTACCTTCGACGATGGGCCGCTGAACGGCACAAGCAACATCCTCGATGTGCTGGAAGCCGAGCAGGTTCCTGCAACCCTATTCATGGTCGGCATGCACGCACAGGCTAGCGCCGCCAACAGAGCGCTCGTCCAGCGCGCCAGGCAGCTTCCTCTGGTGACGCTCGGCAACCACAGCTACAGCCATGCCTACAATCACTACCGGCATTTCTACGGCGACACCGAAGGTGTCGTCGCCGACATGGTAAGGGCAAACGCGGTGCTCGGGTTGAAGCCCGTGGTGCATGCAAGGCTACCGGGGCGCGACGTGTTCAGGCTGCCCTCCATGTCGAAGAACGACACCTCGCTTGGGCTCGCCCAGGAGGGGCGTGAAGAGCCCGACTACGAGTTTGTCGCTGCCTCAGGCTTCTATCTCTACGGCTGGGACCATGAATGGGTGCACAAGGACAACGGCGAGCCGGTGCAGAGCGTTGACCATCTGGTCAGCGAGATCGATCACCTGTTCGGCTATGGCCGCTTCGTCAAGCCCGGCAAGCTGATCCTGCTGATGCATGACGAGATGTTCCAGGACAGTTTCGACGGCAAGATGAAGCTGACCAATTTGATCACCGCATTGAAGCTGCGCCACTACACCTTTGGGACAATCCAGGGCTACGACGACTGAGGCGACAAGGACGGCCAGTTCTCAGCGGGTTGCGCATCGACACGCCAATCTGTCGCGGGATCAGCGAGGTGTCAAAGCACCTCGACTGATTCGCCGCGTAACTTGTGGCGGCGCAATTTGATGTATGTGCGTAAATTTGGCGTAATCTGAAAGCCAATCAGCTTCGTCTCCTGGAGGGGAGCAGCCCACGCCATCGTCTCGTAGCGGGCACCGTAACCTTCGATGGTGACGGCAAGATTTTCGCGGCCCAGATACCTCGCCAGAGTGGCACAGGCAGCAACCCTCGATCGTATGGACTGACCGTATTTGGGCGCAAACGCCAATCCTCCGTCCGCCAGGTCATCCACCTCATGGGCAAGCACCAGGAACAAGATGTCCTCGTCGCCGGCCGGCACGCCGGCATCCACAAGGCGCTCGGGGTCTCCGGTATCGAATTTCAGTCCGACCAGGCGGGCGACAAGACCTTCAACCCGGGGACCGATTGTTTGCTCCAGCCATCTGCGGTGTGCATCGGTGCGCCTGCTGGACTTTCCGTCCGGATAGTGGCCGCTGTCGTAGGCAGCGTGAAACATCGCGGCCAGGACAAGATCGACGCTTTTATCGAAATGCGCGGCCGATGACGCAGCTCCCACCGCATGGCAGATGAACGGCCGTCCTGTCTTGCGGTAGCGGCCGTTGAACATCGCGCAACACACACGATACGCCTTTTGCACCCGGGCGATATCGGCAACCGAATATCCATTCTCGTATAGCTGCATGTAGAGCGCCGTATTGGTCTGGCGCGGAACGAACGGATCTTTCTTGGTCAACTTGTCCCCCCGGACTTTGTTAGGTTTTCGTCAACTTTTCTCGGCAGAAGACGCACTGCTTCGCGATTTCCCTGCAGACTTGCAGTAGAATGAAACTGATCCCAAGCGTTTGGATCACCCTAGATCGTTACAAGTACGACAGGGAAAGTCCAGTCTAGGGGCTCTTGCAGGAAGCTTCGGCCGCGCGCTACGATCCTGGCGATAGCTAATTTCAGATTCGCAAGCCGAACCTGATGCCGTCATAGATGGCGGCATGAATGTTGCGCGAGGCGACCGCGTCGCCGATGCGGAACAGAACAAAGCCGCCTTCTGGATTGCGCTTGGGAAAGATGTCGCCACCGCTCACCAGACGCTCGTAGTCGACCGCGCCGCCATTCTTCGACAGCGGCTTCAGCAAGAGGTATAGATCGTCGAGCGGTAGCGTACCGTGCTCGACCACCACCTGGTCGACCCTGCGCTCGCCGCGCCAGCCATCGGCGAAATCCGAAGCCAGCTCTGCGATCAGCTGGTTGCCCTCACGCCGCACCGAACGCAGCCGCGTGTTGATGGTGATGGTGACGCCCTTTTCCTGGAAGGCCCTGATATAGGGCACATGGTTCATGCCGCCCATTTCCGGGGCAAAGAAACGCTCCGGCGATACAAGCTCGAGTTTCGAGCCGGCATTGGCGATCAGTTCGGCGGCGCCCATGCCCTGATGGCCGCCATTGTCGTCATAGAGCAGCACATTTTCGGCCGGCTTGACGCTGCCGGCCATGATGTCCCAACTCGAGGTGACAAGGTTGTCGCCTGATGTCAGCGGCGGGTTCTGCGGCAGGCCGCCGGTAGCGACCACCACCACATCGGGCGACAGCGCCAGGACATCGTCTTTTTCCGCCCAGGTGTCGTAGCGGATCTCGACGCCGAGCCGGTCGAGTTCGGCCAGCCGCCAGTCGATGATGCCGATCAGCTCCTTGCGGCGCGGGTTCTGCGTCGCCAATCGCACCTGGCCGCCGGCCTGGCTCGATGCTTCAAGCACCATCACCTTGTGGCCGCGCTCAGCCGCGACCCGCGCAATCTCCAGTCCGCCGGCGCCGGCTCCGACGACCACGATTTTCTGCTTCGGTCCTTCGGTCTTGACGATGATATGCGGGATTTCGGCCTCGCGGCCGGTCGCGGCATTGTGGACGCAAAGCGCTTCGCCGCCCTCATAGATGCGATCGAGACAATAGGTGGCGCCCACGCACGGGCGGATCTCATGCTCGCGCCCCTCCATCACCTTTTTGATGATGTGCGGATCGGCGATATGGGCGCGGGTCATGCCGACCATGTCGAGCTTGCCGGTGGCGATGGCGTGGCGTGCGGTGGCCACGTCGGATATGCGCGCCGCGTGGAAGGTCGGGAATTTCGTCGCCGCCCTCACCTCTCCGGCGAAATCGAGATGCGGCGAAGAGCGCATGCCGGTCACCGGGATGACCTTGGTCAGTGCCGCATCGCTCTCGATCGAGCCCCGAATGATGTTGAGGAAATCGACCTTGCCGGAGCCCGCCAGCCGCCTGGCGATTTCGATCCCCTCCGCCTTCGACAGGCCTTTTTCGAAATCCTCGTCGGCGACCATGCGGATGCCGACGACGAATTTGTCGCCAACGGCTGACCGCACGGCATCGAGCACCATATTGGTGAAGCGCAGGCGATTGTCCAGCGAGCCGCCGAATTCGTCGTCGCGATGATTGGTGGCGGGCGACCAGAAGCCGTCCATCAGATGGCCGTAGGATTCGAACTCGATGCCGTCGAGGCCGGCGGCCTCGCAGCGCTGGGCGGCTGAAGCATAGTCGGCGACGATGCGCTCCATGTCCCAGTCCTCGATCGTCTTCGGGAATGCGCGATGCGCCGGCTCACGCACCGGCGAGGCCGAGAGCACCGGCAGCCAGTCGGCCTTGTTCCAGCCGGTACGGCGGCCGAGATGGGTGATCTGGATCATCACCTTGCAGTCGTGCTCGTGGCAGGCGTCAGCGAGCTCGGCCAGCCATGGCACGATCCTGTCGTCATAGACATGCAGATTGCCGAAAGCGGCCGGGCTGTCGCGCGAGACGATCGCCGAGCCGGCGGTCATGGTCAGCGCCATGCCGCCCTTGGCCTTCTCGGCATGGTAGAGCCGGTATCGCTGTTTCGGCATGCCGTCCTCGGAATAGGCCGGCTCATGGCTGGTCGACATGACCCGGTTCTTCAGCGTCAGGTGTTTGAGCTGGTAGGGCTGGAGAAGCGGATCGTTGCTGGTCATCGTCTTCCTGCGGTTTCAAATTGTGCTAATGAGCGGCAAAATTCGTTTTCAAGCATGTCGTCCCGCACGCACTCCGGGCACATGCGACAAGGATTGCTGCCATGATCGACACCAAAACCCTCACCCAGCTCGGCGCGCACGTCGAGACGCCACGAAGCCCCGAAGCAGCGGTCCTGGAGACCGTACCGTTTTCGCGCGGTGACGGACCGCCGGCGATCGTGCGCTTCACCTGCCCGGAATTCACCTCGCTGTGCCCAGTCACCGGCCAGCCGGACTTCGCCCATATCGTCATCGACTATGCACCCGATGCGGCTCTGGTGGAATCGAAGTCGCTCAAGCTGTTCATGACCTCGTTTCGCAACCATGGCGCCTTCCATGAAGACTGCACCGTCATGATCGGCCGCCGCATCGTGGCGGCAACCAAGCCGCTGTGGTTGCGCATAGGCGGCTATTGGTATCCACGCGGCGGCATTCCGATCGATGTGTTCTGGCAAACCGGCGCTCCGCCCGAAGGCGCCTGGCTGCCCGACACCGGGGTAGCGCCTTATCGCGGGCGGGGTTGAGCGAACGTCAACCATGGATGGCACCCGTCCGGCAGAGCTTTGTTGCAAGAAAGGAAAAGATAGCATCGCTGTAGCGCAGTTGGTCGTAGCGCAGCAGATCGACATGGCCTGCGCCTCCAAACCAGACGAGTTGTGAACCAACGGCAGCATTCTGCAGCGCCAGCACCTGTCCATGATCGATGAAAGGGTCGTTGCTGCCTGCAAGCAGCATCAGCGGCTTGCCGATAGCAGCAAGATGGTCGACCGGCTTGACATCATCGGCGCTCAACCCGAGACGAAGCGGCATCTGTGCCAAAAGGACATCGGCTTGGAAACCGCGCCAGAAGTGGAAAGGCATTCGCCACGCTGTGGTTTCGCGCAAGGTTGCGTAGAGCTGCTCCAGCACATAGGCATCGGCAGGCGCTTGCGGCGCAGCAAAGACAAGTGCGGCGGCGCCAAGCGACGAGCCGATGGCGCCAAGCTTCTGGCCTGGAAAGCGTTGCCGAGCAAAGGTAATAATACGGGCGGCGTCTGGGCCTTCCGAATACCCGAAGCCCTGAACGGCGCCACCGCTCTCTCCATGACCGGAGAGGTCGAACAAGACAACGGAATAGCCAGCGTCGAACAAGAGCTTCGCCCTTTGAACCAAGGCCAGCCTGTTGGCGCCGCGCCCATGTAGCAGCACAATCGCACCGCAACTGCCCTTTCGATCGGCTACCCAGCCGACAAGCTCGGGCGCATCGGCCTGGTCGAGTACGACGCGCTCGACGGAGAAGTCGCCAGGCGCTGCCAGAGCTTGCCGCGGCTGGCGAGCGACTAGTATCGTGCCGATGTGCCAGTCGAACACGCCCCCGGCAACGCCGAGTCCGACCAGCACGATGGCTAGCGAAAAGCAAAGCTTCATCGCCGGTTCATTCGCACTGATACTGGCTGAGTGCCCATTCGCCGGTCACCGACAATAGGTCCGATATCTTCCAGTCGCCGTCGACCCTCTTGAATTTCCATTCCAGCCGGTGCGGGTTGCCCGATATGACGAAGGCGACGATGACCTTGGCCTGGTCGCCGTTGATCGCCTCGAGCGTCTTCAGGCTCTTGTCGATCTCGGCCTTGTCGTAATCGGCATTGTCGAGCGCCATGTTGGGGTCGAGGCACTCGCCCTGCCCGGATTTGCGCAACGCGTCGCTCTTGTCGAGCACGGTTTTGGCCGGGTCGATGAAATGGCTTCGCTCGGCCGGATCGATCTCCAGTCCGACCTGATCGTAAAACGGCCGCACCACGGCGGTCGGCGAGCCCGGCTGGATCGGTGCGGCGGGCGCGGCTTCGGCTGGCGACCATCCCACCGGCGGCGTGGCCGGTTCCGCCGCTCCGCCCGGCGCATTTGCGGGCGGTGCCCCGCTGTCGCCCGGCTGGGTGCCGGCCGGGGCGTTTGCCGGCGGCGCACCCAACAAGCCTTGCGCGGCGGCGCCGCTCAGAGCCGCCAGCAGGCACACACCCGACAGCGCCAGGAACCGGCGATGGGCCATCGCTTCACTCCGGCGTCTGGCCGGCCATGCATTCCAGCGCGCTGAGCGTCCAGTCGCTGGTCTTGGAAGCGATGTCCGATATCTTCCACTTGCCGTCGATCTTCTTGAGCGACCAGAGCATTTCACGTTTGGAATCATCGCCCTCGGAGAACAGGCTGAAGGATGCCGTGACCTGTGCGTTATCGCCATCCAGCTTCTCAGACAGTTTCAGCGTTTTCGAGACGGTTTTCTGATCGAAATCCTGGGCGTCGAGACCAGGATCGAAATCGATGCAGGCGACCTGGTCCGGGTTCGTCTTCGTTGCCTGGTCGTTCAGCTCGAACAGTTTCGTCACCGGTTCGGTGAACCGATCCCGATATTGTTCGTCGGCCTCGAACTTGACCGCCGGGACATAGAAGAACTTCACCGCGTCGGAAGCCGGTCCGGCGACGGCGGCGCCCGGCAGGGCTATCGAAAGGGCGGCAACGAGCACTGTCAGTCTCATGCAGAATCTCCGGCTTTTGATGGCTTGAGCCTATCAATACCACGCATCCTGCATATCGGCTTTTTTGCGGCTCATGAAGTCCTGCCGCGCCTTGTTTCAGCCGTCCAGCCAGACGTTCTGAAGGTCCATCTCGAATGTCTGGTGGACACCATAGTTCTTCACCTTCTTGTTCTGGTGGCTGTAGAGCTTCTGCCAGAACGGCTGAATAATGACGCCCGAATCCTGCAGGATCTGCTCGACATCCTTCATGACCTCGCGTCGTTTCTCCACGTCGATGAGCGATAGCGCCTGCTTGAGCTTGGCGTCGAAATCGGGGTTGGAATATGCCGATTCATTCCAGGCCTCGCCGGTGCGATAGCCGAGCGCCAGCACCTGGACGCCAAGCGGGCGCATGTACCAGATCGTCATCGAATAGGGATATTTCGTCCAGTCGTTCCAGAAGGTCGAACCCGGCAGCACCGTGCGCTTCACCTTGATTCCGGCATCGCGCAGCTGGCCGGCAATGGCGTCGCCGGTATTCTTCTGCCAATCGTCCTCGATGGTGATCAGCTCATGCTCGAAGTCAGCCTGTCCGGCTTCCGCCATCAGCTTCTTGGCGCCGGCGGCGTCGCGTGTCTTCTTGGGCAGCGGATAGTATTCCGGATGGATCGGGGCAACGTGGTGGTTTTCGCCAGGGGTGCCTCGCCCGGCATAGCCGAGTTGGAGGACCGCATTGTTGTCGACGGCCATTTGCAGGGCGTTGCGCACCCGCTGGTCATCATAGGGCTTGTGGGTGATGTTGGTGCGGGCAACCAGCGTCGTCGCCGTCGCCACCTCCGATTTCACCAGATCCATCTTGTCGAGAATGTCGATGAAGTCGGCGGGCGACTCGAAATTGAGGTCGATCTCACCGGATTCGAACGCGTTCACGGTGGCGTTGAAATCGGTGCCGTAGTCGATGAACTCGACGCTGTCGAGCGGCGCTTCACCACCCCACCATTTGCCATTCTCGCGACGCTTGACGACCGCCTTCTGGCCGACATCGTAGGAGACCAGTTCGAACGGTCCCGTGCCGATCGGCTTCTTGATCGGATCGGCACCGTCGGCATCGAAGTTGCGATGCACGACGAGCGCCGGATAGTCGGTGAAATTCGGGATCAGTGAAATGTCTGGTTCGCTTAGCTTCAGCTTGACCGTGTTGTCGTCGACCTTGGTGATCGCGCCATCCCTGGCCTTGCCGGTCTTTGCGTCGATCAGCGCGCCGACACGGGCGGCCATGGAATTGCCGGCGACATTCTTCTCGCACCAGCGCGTCAGATTGTGAGCGACGTCATCGGCGTTGAAGGCATCGCCGTTGTTCCATGTGATGCCCTTGCGCACATGCAGCACGTATTCGGTGGCGTCGTCATTGATATCCCAGCTTTCGAGCAGGACCGGCTCGAAGGTGAACTGCCTGGTATAGCGGACAAGCGGCTCCAGCCAGCAGCGCGAAATGTTCGCCAGCTCAACCCAGTCGTAGGTGCGCGGATCCTTCTGCCCCTTCACCGACATCGAGACGCGCAGCGTTCCGCCTTTCTTCGGCTCTTCGGCCAAGGCCCGATCCGGCACGGCAAGGCCGATCATGGCGTAGGCAAGCGCCGTCGATGCGCCGAAGGCGCTTGCCAGCGCCAGGAACTCGCGCCGATCGACACGACCCGCGCGTGCTTCGACCGCCATTGCCTCGATAGCGCTCGGCACGCGATCGCCACTGCTTCTGAAGAATGCCATTTTTTCCTCCCGTCTGGTTCCCTTTGATCTTGGTTCTTCGCGTCAACTGACGCTGTCCGGCAGCCTCTCCTCGCGCCGCGCGATGAAATCCATCAGGCCATCGGCGATGCCTTCGTCGAGCTTCGGCTCCTCGTAATCCGCCAGCATGTTGCGCGCCTTCTCGCGGCCGCGCGTGTCGTGGTCCTTCGCCCCTTCTGCCTTCCACTGTTCGTACGAATTGAAGTCCATGATCGAGGGTATGAAGAAGGCCGACTCGAAATGTTCGAGCGTGTGTTTGCTGCCGAGGAAATGGCCCTGCGGCCCGACTTCGCGGACCGCTGCCATCGCTTCCTTGAAATCGTCGAACGGAAGGCCGCCTGCATATTTGTACCAGCCAACCAGCTGTTCGCAGTCCGTAGCGAACTTCGAATAGCCGCAGCTCAGGCCGGCCTCCAGCCACCCGGCGGAGTGCCAGATGTAGTTGGCGCCGGCGAGGATGGCGGCATGCATCAGCATGTTGGCCTCGTAGCCCGCCTGGGCGTCGTTGAGCTTCGATCCGACATGGAAGCCTGAGGTGCGCCACGGCAGTTTGTATTTCCGCGCCAGCGCGCCCATCAGGTACATCATCTGGGCCGCCTCCGGCGTGCCGCCCATCGGAGCGCCGGTCTTCATGTCCACGGTGACCATGAACTGTCCGTAGATCTGTGGCGACCCTGGGCGCAGCAGTTGCGTGAAGGCGACGCCCGCCAGCGCTTCCGCATTGACCTGCGCGACTGCCCCGACGGCCGACGCCGAAGTCGAGGCGCCGCACAGTGCGAAGGGTGCGAGGATCAGCGGCTGGTTGCTTCGGGCATAGACCTTCATCGCGTCCAGCATGGTGGCGTCCCACACCAGCGGCGAATTGCAGTTGGTGATCGACACCAGGACCGGATTGTCGCGGACGTAATCCTCGCCGAACACGATGCCTGCCATCGCCATCGTGTCTTCCGCCCGCTCCTTGGACGTGACGATGCCCATGAACGGCTTGTCGGAATGCTTAAGCGCGGAATGGATGATGTGGAGGTGACGCTTCGGTACCGCGATTTCCATCGGCTCGCAAATGACCGAACTCGATGAATGCAGCGCCGGCGCCATGTAGGCGAGCTTGTGGAAATTGTTGAGGTCCGCGAGCGTGCCGTAGCGCCTGTTGTTGTCGAGGTCACGCACATAGGGCGCGCCATACATCGGCACGAAGATGGTATTGTTGCCGCCCACCCGCACCGTACGCTGCGGATTCCTCGCATTGAGCGTGAACTCCGGCGGGACCTTCGATACCAGTTCCATCAGCAGGGCCCGGTCGATCCGCACACGAGTTTCCGAGACATCCGCGCCCGCCGCCTTCCACAGTGCGATAGCCTCGTCGTCGCGGAATTCGCATCCCACCTCTTCGAGGATCAAGAGCGACTCCTCGTGGATCAGCTCGACCGCCTCATCGGGGACCATCTGGTAGACGGGGATCTGGCGGACCAGGGTCGGAAACGACGTTACCGGAGCTCCGCGCAGGGCCTTGCGTCCCAGGCGGCCGCCACTGCGGCGGTTGGCATGTTCGGTCACTTCAGGGGCTGGTGCGTTCATGGCAACTCCATTCCACTCATGAAGGAGCCTAACGCGACAAAATGGTGATGTGACGCTGGAAAATCCTGATCTCTTGTATAAGCTCAGCTTATGCGAAGCCTGCGCCACCTCCTGCCCTCGGCCGGCAGCCTGATCGTCTTCGAGGCGGCCGGGCGGCTGTCGAGCTTCACCGCCGCCGGGCGCGAGCTCGGCATGACGCAGGCCGCCGTCTCCTATGCCGTGCGCGGGCTGGAAGAACGGCTTGGCGCCAAGCTGTTCCAGCGCCGCCACCGCCAGGTTCTCCTGACCGAGGCCGGCGAGCGCTTCCATGCCGATGTCTCGCTCGGCCTTTCGCATATTCGCAAATCGGCGGAGGATCTGCGCCTGCAGGCAACCGGCGGTCATGTCACGCTGGCTGCCTCGACCGCGTTCGGCTCGTTCTGGATGATGCCGCGCCTGCAGCAGTTCCGCGACGAACTGCCGGGCATCGACCTGCGTATCCAGACCGCCGACCGCGACCTCGACATCATCGCGGAAGGCATTCCGCTCGGCGTGCGCGGCGGCGCGCCGCTGGACTGGCCGGACTATCACTCGTTGCCGCTGGCCGACGAGGAGATATTTCCCGTCGCCGGCACCAGTTATGCGGCAAAGTTCGGCCTGCCCCAATCCGCTGCCGAACTGGCCACGCACCGCCTCATCCATCTGGAGGAGCCGTATCGCGAGGCGGCCAGCTGGGACGAATGGTTCCAGTCGGCGGGCGCCAATCTCAGCGATACCGCGCGCGGCCTGCGCATCAACGACTACGGCCTGGTGATCCAGGGCGTCATGGAAGGCCAGGGCATCGCGCTCGGCTGGCGGCACCTCGCCGAGCGGCTGCTGGCGTCGGGCTTGCTGGTGCCGGTGACGGATCATGTGCTGAAGACCGGCAAGGCGTTCTATGTCGTCTGGCCGAAGAACCGGGAACTCAGCGACAACGCCCGCA
Organism: Mesorhizobium sp. SEMIA396; assembly: GCF_024518615.1. NCBI lineage: Bacteria > Pseudomonadati > Pseudomonadota > Alphaproteobacteria > Hyphomicrobiales > Phyllobacteriaceae > Mesorhizobium > Mesorhizobium sp. SEMIA396. Next base: position 650,199 of record NZ_JANIFC010000002.1, on the reverse strand, counting down.
AGGTGCGAGACTGGCTGGCGGAGCAAGCGTGAGGGGCAGCGCCTCCCAGTCCCTTGGAAGTCGGCGGGACAGCACCTCCCTGCGGCCTGCCAGAGGGAGGTGCTGTCTCGCCAGCCTATCCACTGTTCCGCAACACCGAATCCTTCCGCATCCGTCTCGAATCCGCCTATAGTGCTGCCATGCCCATCCGCCAGCTTTCCGAAACGATGATCAACCAGATCGCCGCCGGCGAAGTCATCGAGCGTCCGGCGAGCGTCGTCAAGGAACTGGTTGAGAATGCGCTCGATGCCGGCGCTTCGCGCGTCGAGATCGTCACAGCCGGCGGCGGGCTGAACCTGATCCGCGTCACCGATGACGGCTCCGGCATTCCCGAACGGGAGCTGGCGCTGGCGATCGCACGTCATTGCACCTCCAAGCTCACCGAGGATATCAACGACATCCGCTCGCTGGGCTTCCGCGGCGAAGCGCTGCCGTCGATCGGCTCGGTGTCGCGACTGTCGATCCGCTCGCGCACGGCAGCAAGTGACAGCGCCGCCGAGATCGGCATCGAGGGTGGCCGCGTTCTGCCTGTCAGGCCGGCGGCGGCCAATCGCGGCACCACGATCGAGGTGCGCGACCTGTTCTTCGCAACGCCGGCCCGGTTAAAGTTCATGAAGGGCGAACGCGCCGAAAGCTCGGCCACCAGCGATGTGGTCAAGCGCATCGCCATCGCCTTCCCCGCCGTGCGCTTCACGCTGGCCGGCTCGGACCGCTCGACGCTGGAATTGCCGGCGGCGGATGACAGCGCGGAAGGCAGCCTGCGCCGTGTCGCCCAGGTGATGGGCACCGACTTTCCCGACAATTCGATTGCCGTCGATGCGATGCGCGAAGGCGTGCATCTGACCGGCCACGTGTCGATCCCGTCCTTCACCCGCGCCAACGCGCTGCAGCAATATGCGTATGTGAACGGCCGCCCGGTGCGCGACAAGCTGATCGCCGGCGCCATACGCGGTGCCTATGCCGACGTCCTGCCGCGTGACCGCCATGCGGTGACGGTGCTGTTCCTGACGCTCGACCCGGCCATCGTCGACGTCAATGTCCATCCAGCCAAGGCCGATGTGCGCTTCCGCGATCCCGGCCTTGTGCGCGGATTGATCGTCGGTGCAATTCGACAGGCACTGGCCGATGCCGGCGTCCGCGCCGCCACCACGGGTGCCGCCGGCATGATGGCCGCGTTCCGGCCAGGGGCCGCATCCTACGGCCACGGCGGACCGGCAAACGGCCACCGCAGCTACGACGCGGCCTACCGCGCGTCGGGCCCGTCCGGCTTCGATCCCGTCCGGTCGTCGCAGCGGCCGCTCGATATGGGTTTCGAGGGTGCGGGCTTCGAGCAGCGCGGCTTGCGTGAAAACGAGCAAGCGGCTTTCGATGCCGGTCCGCTTGCCAGCGCCGATGCACGCGCAGGGCAGGATGAAGCGGCCGAGACCCTGCTCGGCGCGGTGCTGGGCGCGGCGCGCGCCCAGGTGCATGAAAACTACATCGTCGCCCAGACCAGGGATTCGCTCATCATCGTCGACCAGCATGCGGCGCATGAACGGCTGGTCTACGAGGCGCTGAAGAATGCGCTGCACTCGCGCCCGGTGCCCTCGCAGATGCTGCTTTTGCCCGAGATCATCGACCTGCCGGAAGAGGACGCCGAGCGGCTTGCGCTGCATTCGGAAACGCTGGCCCGCTTCGGTCTCGGCATCGAGCGCTTCGGCCCCGGCGCCGTCGCGGTGCGCGAGACGCCGTCGATGCTGGGCGAGACCAATGTCGGGCAATTGGTGCGCGACCTCGCCGACGAGATCGCCGACAACGACACGGTCGACACGCTGAAGGAGCGGCTGGACAAAATAGCCGCGACCATGGCCTGCCACGGCTCTGTGCGCTCCGGCCGCCTGCTCAAGGCCGAGGAGATGAACGCGCTGCTGCGGCAGATGGAGGCGACGCCCGGTTCGGGCACCTGCAACCACGGCCGCCCAACCTATATCGAACTCAAGCTGGCGGACATCGAACGGCTTTTCGGGCGGCGGTAGCTGCGGACGGATTGCGGGCCATCGCTTCACCGCTCGTAGGTGCCGGTGTTGACCAGCAATGCCGAGACCACCGTTCGCCCGTGGGCGAATGCCGCGCCGGCTCCACGCACCGCTGTTGCCAGAAGCGCGGCGGTCAGCAATAGCGCGCCGCCGCCAGCAGGAGCGGAGGCACGTCATCGAGACCGAGCTTGATCGCCGCCCAGGTCAGACCCCAGATCAGCGACATCACCGCGAAGAAGGCGAGATTGCGAACCACCAGATTCGCCGTTCAGCGCAATCCCTGGCGATCGACGAATATCCGGTGGATGTCGATCCGCTCCGGCAGTTCGATCAGGAACTCGGGATCGCGGTCCAGATGATGGACTTTGGTCGGTTCGCCTTTGGTAAAGGCGGTCATCGCCTGCATGTCGGCCCAATACGAGATGGTTGTGAACCACGTCTCGGCATCGCGGTCCGCGCGCAGCAATTGGACGCCAAGCGCTGTCTTCTCGAGGGGCGGAATACCCTCGGCACGCAGGTATGGCTCATAGGCGTCGGCGATGTCGCGGCGGGTGCGGCCGCGCCAGATGCGCGCGATGGTCGGTTTGGTCGGCATGAGGTTCTCCTTCAGTCAGGCGGACAGCAACTGAGCGTAGCGGACACCGGCTGTGATCAGCCGTGAACACGACCCAGGAAATCATGGACCAGCGGCAGCGCGTCGTCGAAATGTGTCTCGAGCAGCCAGTGACCCGCCCCCTCGATCAGATGCAGTTCCGCATCGGGCAGATCGCGATGATAGGCCCGTGCCGACGCCGCGGGCATATAGCCGTCCTCTGGCCCCCAAACGATCAGCGTGGGCGGATGGTGTTCACGCAAATAAGCCTGGTAGCGCGGAAACCAGGTGAGATTGGCTTCCAGCTTCTCCATCAGACCGACGGCGATCTGCCGACGAACCGGCGTGTTCATCAGTGGCCAGTGAAGGCTCCAGAGATCGGGCGCCACGCGCGTGGCGATGTCGTCAGCCACTTCTCCGATGAACTCGGCCCGGAACCCGTCCTCACTTACCGCGGCCTCGAGCGGACGGTGCTTGTCGGGCGTCTTGTCGGCCCACCAAGCCTTGATCGTGGCGTATTTGGGGCCAAGCACGTCCTCGTAGATGTCGCCGTTCTGGATGATCAGGGCACTGATCCGCTCGGGGTGCGAGATCGAATGCCGGAGTCCTATCTGCGAGCCGTAATCATGCAGCCACAAGGCGTAGCGCTCGAGACCGAATTCATCGGCAAGTTTGGAAAGCACGTCGCAATAGGCGTCGAAATCATAGCCAAAGGCGGCCGGATCTGGTGTGCCACTGTATCCGAAGCCCGGCCAGTCGAATGCAATCGTTCGCCAGCGGTCGGCGAGCGCCGGCATCAGTCGGCGGAATTGGAACGAAGAGCAGGGATAGCCGTGCGGCAACAGCAAGACAGGTGCTTCTGGCGGCCCTGCCTCGCGATAGAAAATGGATAGATCACCCAGTTGCATGCGTCGGTGCGTCGTTGCACCCGGCATTCGGACCTCCGTCGAATAAACACCGGCTAAACGCGTTTGACCGAGGCATCGTTCCCGAATGAGGGAAGCGGACGGCCGGCAATATTCATCTCTTCAAATTCACCACGATGACACCGCCCAGCGCCAGCGCGCCGCCGATTATGCCGAGCAGCGTCGGAACTTCGCCCAGCCAGAAGAAGCCGATCAGCGCGGACATCGGCGAGACCAGATAGAGGAAGTTGGAGGCACGTGCGGCGGGCAGACGCGACAGCGCGGTCGCCCAGGCGGCATAGGCGATCAGGCTGGGCACGATGCCAAGAAAGATGACGGCGCCGAGGCCTGCTGCGTCGGCAACCGCCGCCTGCGAAAAGGCCGACGGCAGGAAGGGTGCCAGGCATAGTGCGCCGAGCACCATGTTCGAAGCGGAGATGGTCAACGGATGATGGCGGGCAAACAGCGGCTTCTGGACGATGGTGTTGACGGCCGAGCACAAGGCCGAACCAAGCACCAGAAGAGCACCGGTGTTAAAAGACAGTCCATTCTCGTCGGCCATGGCGATGACGCCAATGCCGGCGAAGGAAATCACCGTACCGGCCCAGGCCATGCCCGAAAAGCGCTCGCCCAGCAGGACCATCGCCATGATGGCGGTGAAGATCGGGCTGACATTGATGATGAAGCCGGCGGCACCGGCAGAGACGGTCAGTTCGCCGAAATTGAGCATGACGGTGTAGAGCGCGACGAAGATGGCGCCGCCAAAGACCAGGCGCCACACTTCGTCGAGCCTTGGCAGCGCCGGGCGCTTGATGGCCAGGAAGATCGCCGCCGGCACCGCGGCGATGGCAAAGCGCAACGCGCCGAGTTCCAGCGGTCCGAAGGCAGCGAGACCGGCGCGGATCGCCGGAAAGGCGGAGGCCCAACCAACCACCGTCAGCGCGACAGCAATGGCTGCCGTGGTGTCCATCCGCTGTGTCGAATTCAACGTGCCCGTCATTGCATTCATCTCACTGCCCTCGCATTCTTCGGTCCTGAAAGGCAGAAAACGCCATTCCAGGCCAGTTGACAAACGACCAAATCGAGGATCACCTGTGACTATGGATCACAACTCGGACACAATGGTACCGCTCGAAACACTGCGCGCCTTCGATGCGGCGGCGCGGACAGGCAGCTTTTCGGCGGCCGCCGAAAAGCTCAACATCACCCATGGCGCCGTCAGCCGGCAGATCGCCAAGCTCGAGGACTGGCTGGGATTGAAAGTCTTCGACCGTGGGGCGCGCGGCGTCTCGCTGACGATCGAGGGCAACCGGCTGCATCTGCGCACGGCGGAAGCCTTTGCGCTGATATCGACCCATTCCGACCGCTGGGTCGAGCCGCGTGGCACGGCGGTGGTGCGGCTGACCTCGATCCCCTCGGTCAGCGGGCTGTGGCTGATGCCTCGCATGGCGGCTCTGGAGAACAATCCCTCGAAGCTGCGCATCGTGCTCGATGTCGATATCCGCCAGGCCGACCTTGCCGATGAGGGCATCGATCTCTCCATCCGCTGTGGACGCGGCGGCATTCCGGGCCGCGTCTCGGTGCAGCTTTTCGAGGAACATGTCTTCCCCGTCGCGTCACCCGAGCTTGCCCGCGAGATCGGCCGCGGCGACCCTGCCCGGCTGCTCAAATATCCGCTGATCAACGATTCCGACGCGTCTGCCTGGCGCGCCTGGTTTGCCGCGCAAGGCATGGATTATCGCCCGCGCCCGCAGGACCGTCGCTTCGAGGACTACAATCTGGTGCTCGACGCCGCCGCCTATGGGCTTGGCATCGCGCTGGCACGCCCACCCCTGACCGGACATCAATTGCAATCGGGCCGCATCACCCCCGTCGATGAGCGCACCGCGCTCAATCCGGTGTCCTACTGGCTCGACCGGCCGATCGGCCGGCCGCGCGCCGCAGCCGCCGACCTCGCCCGCCGCATCGCGGCGGAGGCCGGGCTGGCGCCGGAAAAGATCGAGGCGTTCATCGAAGCCGAGCGATAGGCCTTCCGCCGGGCATATATCGAGAACCAGCCGATTCGAAGCTCAGCGAAGCAACAACAGAACGAACCCAAGGATCACGGTTCCCAGCAAACCGGCCACTATCGAAACAAAGCCGACCTTCACCAGCAAGTGCTCAGGGTTCGGCGCCGCACCATGGGATTGATTGGCCGGCCTGTGCCTGCCCGCCAATGCACCCAAAGCGGCAGCGTTGCGCGGGACTGGAGCCTGCGGCGGGATAAGCGACAGCAATGACAGCCCCGCAACCCTGGCAGGAGCATTATCATTGGCCGTTGTCGGAGGCGGCAAGAAGGCTCGCGGCGTTTCGGCTTCGGGTTTTGCCTTTCTCGCCGCGATCGTTGCCAACGCCGCCTCTTCGCCCGTCTCAAGTTGGGCAAGATAGGCATCGACGATGCCAGCCGATGCGATCTGCTGCGATTTGACGGCCATTGGCGCGGCCGGCAAAGTCAACAGCGCTGGCGCTGTCTGTTGTGCGAGCAGAGACGGCGCCGGCGGTTGGACCAGCGCCTTGACCAGTGCCGTCATGACTGGATCGGCCTGCCCCGAGGGCACGGCCTGCGGCGTCATCACTTCCCTGAGCAAGGCGGGAAGACGAGTGGAGGAAATGTCCATTGCGGCCCACCAACACCATTTTTCCGCCTCACAATAAGCGTTCAGCATTGTCTCAGGCTTGTCGCATGCTTGACCTCGCCGGGAATTTATGGCGATGAAATCCTCATGAACCCTGGCGTCCCCGCATGATGAACCGTTTCGAAGGCCCCGGCGGCAAGGAAGCCCGCATCCGCTATCTGGATGGCGACTTCCAGGTTACCAGTCCCGGCGCGTTCGTGCGTTGCGCGGTGACAGGCGAAAGCATTCCGCTCGACGAGTTGAAATACTGGAGCGTCGCCAGGCAGGAGCCGTACATCAGCGCCACCGCCTCGCTGCGCCGCGAAATCGAGATGCATCCGGAGCTGCGTAAACGCGGTTAACCCTTCAGCTTGCGCTGGCGCCAGGCATCGAGCGTCTCGTCGATGATGCGCTCGGGAACGTGATCGAGTTCGAAGACAGTGTCGATCTCCAGCACCTCGAGCCGGTCGAGAAAGTCCTGTGGGGCGCCGTGGCGCAGCCGGGCCGCGTCCTTGGCGGTGGTGATGAGCACCAGCCCCTCAGTGCGTGCGGTCGCCGCCAACTCGGCAAGTTCGTCCTCGGCAAAGAAATGGTGGTCCGGAAACGGCCGCGTCAACGCCAGTTCGCCGCCGGCTTCGCGCACCGTGTCGAAGAATTTCTCGGGATGGCCGATACCGGCGAAGGCGAGGAACCGCTTGCCGGCAAGCCCTGCCTTGCCGCTTGGCTCTGTATGGGCCTCGAAGATCGGCCGGCCGGCGCGTGCCGCCTGGCGGACCACGCTGTCGGCGGCAGTGCCCTCGCCCATTTTCAACAGCCCGCTGGTGAAGACCAACTGGTCGACGATTTTGGCCCTGAGCGGCCCGCCCGGAATGACGCGGCCATTGCCAATTCCGTAGCGCGCATCGACGACGACCAGCGCATAATCGATGTGGATGCGGGCGCTCTGAAACCCATCGTCCATGATCAGGAATTCGCAGCCATGCCGTTCCAACAGCAGCCGGGCGCCGGCGGCGCGGTTCGGCGTCACCGCCACCGGCGCGTGTTCGGCGAGCAGCAGCGGTTCGTCACCGACATGCCTGGCACTGTCATGGTCGATATCGACCACGTGAGGCTCGGCGAACGAGCCGCCATGGCCGCGCGACAGGAAGCCGGGTTTCAGATGCATTCGCTTCGCCTGCTCGGCGAGCGCGATGGCCACCGGTGTCTTGCCGGTGCCGCCAACCGTGAAATTGCCGATGCACAGAACGGGTGCTTCGATCTTCTCGCGCTTGGCCCGCCGCATGCCGCGGCCGGCGGCGGCGGCATAGATGGCCGATAGCGGCGACAGTGCCAGGACCCGCCAGTCCGGCTCTTCCCACCAGAATGGTGGTGCTTCAGAGGCCACGCTAGCGACCGTTCGCGCCCTTCAGGCGCGACTTGACGACCAGCGGCTGGATATAGGGCTCAAGCGATTTCAGCGTGCGCGCCAGCGCGCCACGCATCTCGTCGACGGTCGCCACACCCGCCGCCATCATCTCGTGGCGCGCCACTTCGTTGGTCAGGAGGAAATTGACGGCGCCGGCCAGCATGTCGCGATCGCGCACCAGCTTGGCGCCGCCGCTGTCGAGGAGACGCTGGTAGGCCTCGCGAAAATTCTGAACATTGCGCCCGGCGAGAACCGCGGTGTCGAGCATGGCCGGTTCCAGCGGGTTCTGGCCACCCTCGGAGGTCAGCGAGCGGCCGACGAAGGCGATTTCGGTCAGCCGGAGATAGAGTCCCATCTCGCCGATCGTGTCGCCGAGCAATATATCCGTGTCGGCGGCTATCCTGTCGCCCTTGCTTCGCCGCGCGACCTTCAGGCCCATGCCGGAAATCTGCGCCGCAAGCGCCTCGCCGCGATCGGGATGACGCGGAACGACGATCGTCAGAAGACCATGGTGGCGTTTGTGCAGCGTCGCGTGGACTTCAGCCGCGACCACTTCCTCGCCGTCATGGGTCGAGATCGCCGCCCAGGTCGGGCGCGTGCCTATCTGCCGCCGCAGCGTCGCCAGCGCCCGTTCGTCGACGGGCGGCGGCGAGGTATCGACCTTGAGATTGCCCGACACGGTGACCGGCCGGGCGCCGAGCGCCAGAAACCGCTCGCCATCGACATCCGACTGCGCCACGACGTGAGCCAGGTTCTCGAACAACGCCTCGGCGATGTTGGCCCGTTTCTTCCACGACTTGAACGAGCGGTCGGAGAGCCTGCCATTGACCAGCACCTGCGGCACGCGGCGCGCGCCAAGCTCGAGGATGGTCATCGGCCAGATTTCGGATTCGGCGATGATCGCCAGATCCGGCTGCCAGTGATCGAGGAACCGGCTGACCGCCGGCTTGAGATCGAGCGGTACGTATTGGTGGATGATCCGGTCACCGAGACGCTCATCGGCGACCTGCGCCGAGGTGACCGTGCCGGTCGTCAGCACGATGTTGACGCCGTAGTCGAGAATGCTTTCGACCAGCGGCACGACGGCGATGGTCTCGCCGACGCTCGCGGCGTGGATCCAGATCACCGGCCCGTCGGGGCGCGCGCGTCCGGCGACGCCATAGCGCTCGCGGCGGCGGTAGCGGTCTTCCTTGCCGCGCGAGGTGCGCCAGGCAACATAGGGCCCGACCAGCGGATAGGCGGCCGCACCCGCGAAACGGTATGCCGACAGCATGGCTCGCGCCCAGCGGCCGCTCATCGCGGAGCATCCACGAGACGGTAGGCCTCGGCGGTCGCGGCATTGAGCGCGGTCGTCACTTCCTGGCGCTTGCGCTCCATTTCGGCCTCATCGGCGCCGGCCGCCACGAAGATCGGCTGACCGATGACGATCGACGAACGGCCGAACGGCAGGTTGATGGTGGTCTTGTCCCAGCTCTTCTCCAGTACCTTGCGGCGGCTGGTGGTGATGGCGACAGGCACAAGCGGCCGGCCCGAGAGGCGAGCCAGGAGAACGATACCAAGCCCTGCGTCTCGTGGCGTGCCGTGCGGAATATCTGCGATCATGGCGACGTTCTTGCCGACGGCGAGCGACTTTTTCAGGGCGATAAGCGCTTTTGCCCCGCCCTTGTCGAGATGCCTGGCATTTTCGCGCCCGCCGGAGCCGCGCACCGCCTCGATGCCGAATTTTTCCAGCATCAAGGCGTTGAGCTCGGCATCAGCGCTGCGCGAAACCATGGCGACCAGCGGCTTGCGCTTGGGGTAATAGGCTGGCGTCAGCAGATGCTGGCCATGCCACAAGGCGATGATGCCAGGCTCGAATTCGGTATAGGCACCGCCCGAAAACCGTGCCGATCCCTCGACGACGCGATTGGTGAGGCGCACGAAGCGCACGAACTGGGCGAACAGGCTGGCGATGGCGTTCTTGACGAATCGCGACTGCGCCAGCGGTTGGCGAATCTTGCGCCAGAAGGCCTTGGTCGTGCGGCTGCGTCCCCTGCCCGTGGGCGCGGCATCGCTTGCTGGCCCTTTCGCCAGGTCATGCTCCATCGAAGTCAACCGGCAACCTTGTTGTCGGGGTCCAGCAGCCGGTGCAGATGAACGACGAAGTAACGCATGTGGGCGTTGTCCACGCTGGCTTGCGCCTTGGCTTTCCACGCCGTGTGCGCGGATTGATAGTCCGGATAGATGCCGACGATATCGAGGCCCTCGAGATCGCGGAATTCGGTGCCGCCAAGCTTCTTGAGTTCGCCACCGAACACCAGATGCAAAAGCTGTTTCTTTCCGTCTTCCGCGGCCATGTCGGTCCTTCACATATCGTGAGTTTGTCACAGGTCTAGACCAAAGCCGCCAACTTTGGAACCTTTAGGGCGAGATGAATTCATCTCGCCGGGGAAAACGCCTTCACGCGTCCAGGCCGGCGATGACGCCGGCGAGCACGGCCAGCAATTCACCGCTGCCGGCAGCAAGGGCGCCGTGGCGGGTCACCTCGCCGGCATATAGTGGAGCGCGACCGTGCTGGTCGAGCAGCTGGCCGCCGGCCTCGCGCAGGATGAGGTCGGCCGCCGCAATATCCCAGTCATGCGCATTCGGCTTGACGAAAGTGGCATCCAGCGCGCCATTGGCGATCATCGCCAGCCGATAAGCCAGCGAAGGGCTGTAGGGCGCTCGCTTCAGCCGCGCCTGCCATTCGGCCGGCATCAGGTCGGTCAACTGCTTCAGCCCGGAAATCTCGGCTGTTTCCGCCAGCTTGCGAACCGCAATGCGCTTGCCGTTGCGGAAGGCGCCCTGGCCCGGCAGCGCCCAATAGGTTTCCTCCATCGCCGGGCATTCCAGCACGCCGGCCAGCGTACGGCCACGCTCGACGACGGCGACGCTGACGCACCAGGTGCGCTGGCCTTCCAGAAAACCGCGCGTGCCGTCGATCGGGTCGACGACGAAGGTGCGGCGTGCCGAAAGCCGGACCGGATCGTCGACGGTCTCTTCCGACAGCCAGCCATAATCCGGTCGCGCCGCCAGCAGCGTTTCGCGCAGGTAGGCGTCGGCGGCATGGTCGGCCTCGCTGACCGGCGATGTGCCGCCCTTCATCCAGACTTGCGGGCTGTTGCCGAAGTAGCGCATGGCGATGAGCCCCGCCTCGCGGGCGGCATCGCGCAGCAGCGGCAAATCTTCGGTGGCCCCGGCTATGGTGAGGTCATGCTCCGGCAAGGGTCATGCCTTCGATCAGGAGCGTTGGGGCGGCGGTGCCGAAATTACGGTCGAGGTCATCAGCCGGCACCATGTTGAGGAACATGGTTTTCAGGTTCGAGGCGATGGTGACCTCGGCGACCGGATAGGCCAGCTCGCCGTTCTCGATCCAGAAACCCGAGGCGCCACGGCTGTATTCGCCGGTGACCATGTCGACGCCCTGGCCGAACACCTCGGTGACATAGAAGCCGGTCTTGAGCGATCTGATCAGCTCTTCCGGCGACCGCTCGCCCGGCTCGATGGCGAGATTGGTGGAGGATGGCGTCACGGAAGAGCCGCCGCGGGCGCCGCGGCCGTTGGTGACGAGGCCCAGTTCCCTTGCGGCCGAGGTCGACAGGAACCAATGGTTGAGCACGCCCTTCTCGACCATCAACAGCTTTTCGCCTTCGACGCCTTCGCCGTCGAACGGCCGTGAGGCCTGGCCACGCAACCGGAGCGGCTCGTCGGTGACGGTGATGGCGGAGGCGGCCACCTGCTTGCCCATCATGTCACGCAGGAACGAGGTCTTGCGCGCGACCGAGGCGCCGTTGATGGCGCCGGCCAGATGGCCGGCGATGCCGCGCGCGACGCGTGGGTCCAACACCACGTCGACCGGCCCGGTCGCTGCCTTGCGCGCGCCGATGCGGCGCACCGCGCGTTCTCCGGCCTTGCGGCCGATGTCCTCGGGCGCATCGAGATCGGCAAAGTGCTGGCGCGATGAGAATTCATAGTCGCGCTCCATGCCGGTGCCCTCGCCGGCGATGACGCTGGCCGAGCGCGAGAACCGCGAGCCGACATAGTGGCCGAGGAAGCCGTGCGAGGTGGCCAGCACCAGGCCGCCGAGGCCGGCACCGGCGCTGGCGCCGGCCGAATTGGTCACGCCCTTGACGCCAAGCGCTGCCGCCTCCGCCGCCAATGCGGCTTCCTTCAACTGGTCGGCGGACACCTCGGTGGCGTCGAACAGATCGAGATCGCGTGTCTGTTTGGCCAGCAATGCCGGGTCGGCCAACCCCTGATAGGGATCCTCAGGCGAGACTCTCGCCATGGAAACAGCGCGTTCGGCCAGCGTTTTCGGGTCGGACGCCGCTGTCGCCGAGACACTCGCCACGCGGCCGCCGACGAAAACACGCAGCGCCACATCCTCGCTCTCGGAGGCTTCCGTAGCCTCGACCTTGCCGAGACGCACCGACACGCCGGTCGAGCGGCCGCGCACGGCCACCGCGTCGGCGGCATCGGCGCCGGCCTTTTTGGCAGCCTCGACCAGAGCCGCGACGCGGTCGGTCAATTTTGCTGCGTCTGATATATCGGTCATGCCTGAAATCCTGCTGGTGCGGCCGGTGTGCGGCCGTTGCCCACCCATCTATTGTTCCGGTCCGGCTTGTGCAATGGCATAGGCTTCAATCAAAATGCAGGGTGGGCGGTTCAAAACCGCGAACCCTGTGACGCAAAATGGGTTCGCAGCTTGCACGGAGCATTTCGATGACGCCTTTCCATCTCGCCTTCCCGGTCCGTGATCTCGATGAAACCCGCGTTTTCTATGGCGAGGTGCTGGGCTGTGCGATCGGCCGTTCATCGGCGACCTGGGTCGATTTCGACCTCTACGGCCACCAGATGTCGGCGCATCTGCGTCCGCAGGCCGCACAGGCCCCCAGTGACGGCAGGGTCGACGGCATTGTCGTGCCGATTCCGCATTTCGGCGCGGTGCTGCTGATGGACGACTGGCAGCGCCTGGCGACGCGGCTGGAGGCGCGCGACGACATCGACTGGCTGGAACGGCCGATGGTGCGTTTCAAGGGCGAACCCGGCGAACAGGCAACGCTGTTCATCCGCGACCCCTCGGGCAATGCCCTGGAATTCAAGGGTTTTCGCTCGCTGGAGCAGGTTTTCGCGCACTAACTCAGATCGAGGGCATCGGTCGATCAACGGCCGAAACGGCCCGCCGCGAAAGGTGCGAGCCGAGCCGGATCGCCGCGTCCGCCGATCAAGTCGGCGACCAGCCGCGCGGTGATCGGAGCCAGCGTCAGGCCGAGATGGCCGTGCCCGAAAGCATGAATTACGCGGGAGCTGCCGCGCGAAGCGCCGATGACCGGCCTGGAATCCGGCAGGGACGGCCGGAAGCCGAGCCATTGCGAGGCAGGCGAGCCGAGCCTGGGAAAAATTTGCCTGGCGCCACGGTCAAGCAGCGCCAGCCGGCGCGGATTTGGCGGCGCGACCAGGCCGCCGAGTTCGACGGTGCCGGCGACCCGCAAGCGGCCAGCCATCGGCGTCAGGTAGAAACCAAGATCGACGGGACAGACAGGTCGGTTGAGCAGCGGCGCGTCGGTCTGGAATTCCAGATGATAGCCGCGCTCGGTCTCGAGCGGAATCCTGTCGCCGGCCTGCGCGGCCAGTGCGCGCGACCGTGCACCGGCGGCGATCACCACCGTGCCAGCCTTGATGCGAACGCCGGGTCCGCTGAGCTGGACACCGTCAGCCTCGACCTGCAGTCCGGTGATCTCAGCCTGCTTCACCGATGCACCACGGGCACTCACCGCGCCCAGCAACCGCCGCATCACCATTGCCGGATCGGTGACATTGATCGAGTCGGGAAAATACACGCCATGCGCTGCTGTCGCCGGCAGGCCCGGCTCAAGCGCCGCCACCTCTTCGGGAGTCAGCACCTCTTGGTGGATGCCAAACCCAGCGCGCATTGCCCGGCCGCCGGCGCCAGCGGCAAAATCGCTCTCGCGGCGATAGAGGTAAAGACAGCCATTGCGGCGCAGCTGGTCCTCCAGCCCGGCCTCCCCGATCATGTCTTCCCAGGCCGGAAGGGCGTCGGCCAGCAGTCCGGCGAGCGCCAGCGCATTGGCCTGGGTCGCCGCCGGCAGCGATTGCCGCACGAATTGAACCAGCCAGGGCGCCAGTTGCAGCAGTGCCGGCCAGCGCAGCGAAAACGGACTGTCGGGATCAAGCAGCAACTTTGGCAGCGCGCGCAGCACGGCTGGACTGCCGACCGGCATACAGGCGTATTCGGCGATCGTTCCGGCATTGCCTGATGAGGCGCCGGAGCCCGGCTCATGGGGATCGATGAGCAGGACTTCGCGGCCGTCCGCGACAAGGCGAAGTGCCGTCGCCAGCCCGACAACTCCGGCGCCGACAATGGCGATTTCGACCGTTTCAGAAGCAGCCACTGTAGATCTTCCCGATTGACCGTGAATCCAGTACCGATCATGTGGTCTCTTGGTTCGGGGTCACGGTCCAGTCTTGATCCCTGGAATCGAATAGGCCAGATCTTTCCGCGCCTCAGGCAACAGGCGTCCAGATCACGTCCTCGATTTTTTGCGCGCCGGTGGCCAGCATCGCCAGCCGGTCGAAGCCGAGCGCGATGCCGCTGGCCGGCGGCATGATGGCAAGGGCGGCGAGGAAATCCTCGTCCAGCGGATAGCGCTCGCCATAGATGCGCTGCTTCTCGTCCATCTCGATGACGAAGCGCCGGCGCTGCTCGTCGGCGTCGGTCAGTTCGCCAAAGCCGTTGGCGAGTTCGACGCCGCAGCAATAGAGCTCGAAACGCTCCGCCACGCGCGGGTCGCGTGGGCTCGGCCGTGCCAGTGCCGCCTCGGCCACCGGATATTCGCACAGGATGGTCGTTCGTCCCTGCCCGAGGAATGGCTCGATTTTTTCCACCATCACCCGGCTGAACAGGTCGGCCCAGCTGTCGTCGGGCGCGGTACGCATGCCGGCCCGGATCAAGGCGGCGTATAGCGCGTCGCGATCGGTGCTCCCGTCGGCGGCGACCGTGGCCAGCAGATCGATGCCGGAATAGTGGGTGAAGGCGTCCGCCACCGTCAGCCGTTCCGGCTCGGCGAACGGATCGCAGTCGCGGCCCCGGAAAGAGAAAAGAGTCGCCCCTGCCCTTGTAGCGGCCAGCGCCAGGAAGGCCGCGCAATCCAGCATCAGGCTCTCATAGGCTTCGCCCACCCGATACCATTCGAGCATGGTGAATTCGGGATGGTGCAAGGCGCCGCGCTCGCGGTTGCGGTAGACCGGACCGAAGCTGAAAATCCTGACTTCACCGGCGGCGAGCAGCTTCTTGCAGGCGAATTCCGGCGAGGTGTGGAGATAGAGCGGCGCCCTTGCGCCGTCCGGCCCGACCGCTTCGGTGGCGAAAGCCGCCAGATGCGCCTCGTTGCCGGGCGAAATCTGCAGGGCCGCCGTCTGCACCTCGACGAAATCATGGGCGGCGAACCAGTCGCGCAAGCTGGCGGCGATGCCGTTGCGCAGCATCAGCCGCGGGCGGCGGTCGGCATGAACGTCAGGCGTCCACCAGGGCGAAGCTTCGGTCATGCGGCTCGGATCATGGTGGAAGGGGGCTGGCGGCGGCGGCCAAGATGCGGTAGGCCCCCATCCAGCGCCGCACAAGCCGGCAAACGCCAGTCAACTCTTCTTGCAGGATTTAAAACCGTGGTGAAAGTCATCGCCAGTTCGCTCCGCAAAGGCAACGTCGTCGACAAGGACGGCAAGCTTTATGTGATCCTCTTTGCCGAAAACATCCACCCAGGCAAGGGCACGCCTGTAACGCAGCTCGACATGCGCCGCATCGGCGACGGGGTGAAAGTTTCGGAGCGCTACCGCACCACCGAACAGGTGGAGCGCGCCTATGTGGAAGAGCGCGAGCATACCTTCCTCTATCGCGACGGCGAAGGCTTTCATTTCATGAACCCGGAAAGCTACGACCAGGTCGCGGTGTCGGAAGCCGTGGTCGGCGACATGGCGCCTTACCTGCTGGAAGGCATGGCCGTGCAGGTGTCGCAGTTCAACGGCATTGCCATTTCCCTGGTGCTGCCGCAGCGCGCCACCTTCGAAGTGGTGGAAACCGAGCCGACGACCAAGGGCCAGACGGCCTCGTCATCCTACAAGCCGGCCGTGCTGTCCAACGGCGTGCGCACCCTGGTGCCGCCGCACATCGCGCCGGGCACCCGCGTGGTGGTGATGACGGCCGATGGCGCTTATGTGGAGCGGGCGAAGGACTGAGGGGGGCTCTTCCCGCTTAAAGGAGGCCCGTAAGCAAAGCCTTCCCATGGACAGGCGGGGCAGCTTCGAGACACCGCCTATTGCTTGAAACAGTGCTCGCGATGCCATTGCAAGAAATGAGGATGCGGGCGTTCGAGCTGTCGGCGAGGCGGAAGCGCGCGGCGCGTCCTGTTTATGAAGCCCTGCACGCTGTCGAAGTCATTGACCTGTCTGGAGATCAGGATTTCCAAATCGTCCGACAGGCTGATCAATCCACGGTCGAACATCCAATGCGCAGTGCCGGACAGTGCGATCCCATTGTTGACGACATCAGGCCCGTCCGCCTCAACCGGTCGAATATGTGCGGCAGAAACCTCTGCTCGGCCTCCGCCATTTATCAGCTTGAGACCTGTGATCGCGCAGCGCTCGTCATAGGCACGTAAGACGACTCGACGAAAAATGCGGTCCCGCACGATTCGCGATCCGATGTAGCTTACGCGATCACGACTCTGCTCGAATTCGAATGGCGCCTGCTCATCCTGAAAGCCGGCAGATATGCCGACCTCATCAACGCGCGGCAGCAACAACTCATTCGTATCCAGGCCCAGATCGATGATCCGGTTGAAGTCACTTGGGCTGAGTGCGCGGACGGCAGATTGGGCGCGGCCAGAAATCCGTCCCTCATCATTGAGCAGGCCTCGTTCGACGGGACCATCAGATCCGCTAAATGGAACAGGATTGACGAAATCGAGGTAGCTTCCGGGCTCAATCAGCGCGAGATACATGTCAGGCGTTACCGGATCGGGGATGATCTGCTGGACTTTCGCTACAGCGTAATAGCCCCGTGTATCGTTTACCTTGCTGGGCTCGTAGTAGATAATCCACTTGCCGACACACGCTTCAACGCGGCGCAGATACGGGCGAGGAAACTGGTATTGCTCTGCGGGGCGATCGTTGTATCGCGAATCCGAGCGATGAATGAAAACCCCGAATCCCATGAATCTTCCTGCAATGCGTTCTTGGGAATAACTACTCAGATGTGGCATCAAAATCCGAACTTTGGGGTTTAGTCCAGGCGCGGTCGCACTTCCCCATGGCATCGGTCCTTCGCAGCCTCGCGCTGAAGCGCCACACTACAACGAAGCGCAGCAATATATTTCGCGAAGCCTGTCACAAAGCGCCCACCCGGTTCGTCCTTTGACAGAAGAAGGAGAGCGCTATGCCAAAACTTATCGTCACCGAATTCATCAGCGTCGATGGCATTGCCGAGGTCGAGAAGCTGCCCAGCGTGACCTGGAACGACGAGATGAACAGGTTCAAGGAGGACGAGCTTGCCGACAGCGGCGCCATGCTTTTGGGGCGCACGACCTATGAGATCTTTGCCGGCTCCTGGCCAACGGAAACCGGAGATTTTGCCGACCGGTTCAACGCGCTGCCGAAATATGTCGCCTCAAACAGCCTGAAGGCGCTCGACTGGAAGCCGGCCGAATTGCTGAAAGGGCCTCTGCCGGAAGCGGTCAGGACGCTGAAGCAAGGCAGCGGCGGCAACATCTACGTGCATGGCAGCCTCAGCGTCGCGCAGGAATTGCTGCGCCACGGCCTGGTCGACCGCGTCAGGCTGCTCAGCTATCCAGGCACCGTCGGCCAGGGCAAGCCGCTATTCCCAATCGGTGAGCCGGTGGCGCTCGACCTGATTTCCGCAAAGCCGTTTAGCAACGGCGTGGTGGCGCTAGAGTATGCGCCGATGACGGCTAAGTCATAAGACGGTTGGGCTCTCTCCTCTCAGGTGAAGGAAAGATGCACTTCACCCGACCTGCTTCCCCCGCCTCCCCTTGATGGCGGCGCTATTCCTCGCCTCAACCACCTTCTCAACCTGCCGCTTCAGCTCATCCTTGATATCGACCGTCTCGTTCATCAAAGCGTCGATCTTCAGGAAATCGAGGACGCGGTATCTCGACACTGCCGGGCGGACCAGGATGTCGGGGCGGCATTGTTTCAGCTTGTTGGCGGTGATCGACTGCATCATCAGTTGGGTGGCGCCGAACATCAGGTCGACGGAGGTCGGCTGTTTGCGGTCGGCCTCTTCCGGCGCGCCGACCACGTCGACGCCGATGATGATGTCGGCGTCGTTTTCGATCAGGTCGAACGGCACGGGGTTGTAAATGCCGCCGTCGATCAGCAGCCTGCCGTCGCGCGTCACCGGCCGGAACACGGCGGGGATGGCCGCCGAGGCCGCCAGCGCCGAGTGCAGGTCGCCGTCTTCGAAGACAGCCAGCTTGTGGCCGAAATAGTCGGTCGCCGTCACCTTCAGCGGGATTTGCAGCTCGGCGAAGGTCTCGGGAATGGCTTCGGGCAGAAAGGCTTTCAGGATGCGCTCGACGTTGAACTGGCTGACGCGGATGCCGCCCTGCATGGCTTCGGCGATGGTGCCCGGCCGCGCCCGCCACATGCGGCTCGCCACTTGGGCGCGGCGGCCGAGGATCGAGCGGGCATAGTCGTGGATGTCCTTGCCGGTCATGCCCGATGCCATGCCGGCGCCCATGATGGCACCGATCGACGAGCCGGCAATCGCCACCGGCTTGATGCCCAACTCGTCCAGCGCCTCGATGACATGAATATGCGCCAGCCCGCGCGCGCCACCGCCGCCGAAGGCTATACCGAAGCTAGGCGCCATGGTGCGCGGCTCCTGCCTCGTTTCTGGCCGGCGACGGAGACCGCCAATTGTTGAAGTTGGCGCCGCCCCTCACCTGCCTGCCGGCATCCTCTCCCCGTATAGTGACGGGGAGAAGGGTGCTGCCATCGCCGATTTCGCCAATCACAAACGTTGCAAGATGGGCGCCGAGATTGCGGCCAGCCCCCTTCTCCCCGTCACTATACGGGGAGAAGTGCCCGGCAGGGCGATGAGAGGCAGCGCCGGCGTTCGGAAAAGAGAAATGCGCGCCGGGGCTCATCCCTTGCCGGCCCCGGCCAGTTTCGGTCCGATGACCATGATGGTCGGCTCGGTCGACAGCAGCTTCTTCGCCGCCGCCTTGACCTGGTCGAGCGTCACCGCGTTGATGTAGCCGGCGCGGCGCTGCATGTAGTCGATGCCGAGATCGTCGAGCTGCAGTTCGACCAGTGTCGCGGCGATGGCGCTGGACGAGTCCAGATTGTTGATGGCGTAGGCGCCGATCATGTATTTCTTGGTGGCCGCCAGTTCCGCTTCGGTCGGGCCTTCTTCGGCCAGTCGCTTGACCACATCGCGGATGATGCCCAGCGTTTCGGACGCGCGGTCGGAGCGGGTGCCGGTGCTGACGATCAGCGCGCTGGCGTGGTCCTGGTTGATGAGCGAGGAGTTGACGCTGTAGGCCAGCCCGCGCTTCTCGCGCACCTCCTGGAACAGGCGCGAGGTGAAGGTGCCGCCGCCAAGAATCTCGTTCATCAGCACGGCGGGGAAGAAATCCGCCGCCTTGCGCTTCACGCCGGGAAAAGCGAGCTGCAGGGAGGTCTGCGGCAGGTCGTAGTCGACCTCGATATGCTGCGCCAGCTTCGGGTCGATATCGGCCACTGGCCTCAGCGCCTGGTTTTGCGGCAGGTCGCCGAACACCATGTCGAGCTTCTTCTTCAGCGTCTCCGCGTCGATGGCGCCGACAACGGCGACCCGCAGCCCGCCGCGCGCGAACACCGCTTTGTGCGAGGCATTGAGATCATCGCGCGTGATGGTGGCGATGCTTTCCTTGGTGCCCTGGTCGGAGCGGGAATAGGGATGATCGCCATAAAGCGCTCGCGCCCATTTGTTCTGCGCCACCGTGTCGGGATCGTTTTCGCCGGCGATGATGCCGGACAGGATCTGGGAGCGGATGCGGTCAATCGGCAGCTGGTCGAAGCGCGGCTCGTTGACCGCCAGCCGCAACAGGTCGAATGCCTGGTCGCGCTGCTCGGCCAGCATGCGCATCGAGCCGTAGATGCCGTCGCGGCTCTCGTCGAAGCTCATTTCGGCGCCGGCATCGTCGAGCTTGATCTGGAAGTCTTCACTGTCGAGCGGGCCGGCGCCTTCGTCGAACAGGCCGGTCATCAGATTGGCCAGCCCTTCCTTGCCGACCGGATCCTGCGTCGAGCCGCCGCCGAAGACGAAGCGGATGGCGACAACCGGCACGGAATAGTCCTCGACCAGCCAGGCGGTGATGCCCTTTGGCGAGGTGACGGACTGGATGTCCATGGCCCGCGCGGTGAGTGCCGGCAGGATGAGGAAGAGGATGGAGAGAAGTAAAGTGATCAGCGGGGCGATGGCGCGGCTCGGGGTGGTCGTTCCAAACGAACAATTGTCGAAGTCGGCGCCGCCCCTCATCGCCCTGCCGGGCACTTCTCCCCGTATAGTGACGGGGAGAAGGAGGCTGGCCGCAACCTCGGCGTCCGTCTTGCAACCATGGTGATTGGCGAAACCGGCGATGACGGCGCCCCTCTCCCCGTCACTGTACGGGGAGAGGATGCCGGCAGGCAGGTGGGGGGCAGCGCCAACGCTCGATCTCTTCATCAAATCAATTCCCCGCCTGTTGCTGCGGCAAGAGATAGCCGGTGGTCGACCGGGCGAGCACGAGATAGTGCGCGGCGACGGCCTTGACCTCGTCTGTCGTGACCTTGCGGATGCGGTCCGTCCACTGCTGGACGTCCTGCACATTGCCGCCGGTGGCCAGCGTCGAGCCGTAGATGTTGGCCATGGAATCCTGCTTGTCGCGGGCAAAGGTCATCGACCTGACATAGCGGTCCTTGGCCTTTTCCAGCTCCGATGGCGTGACGCCATCCTTGACGATGCGCACCACTTCGGCATCGACCGCCGCTTCGACGTCGGAGATTTTAGCATCGCCGCGCGGCGCGCCATAGACGGTGAAGTTGGTGTCGTCGAGCATGGTGCCCTGGAAAAAGGCGCCGGCGCTGGATGCGATACCTTGCTGGACGACGAGCGCCTGGTAGAGCCGGCTGCGATTGCCGCCGCCGAGGATCTCCGCCAAGAGGTCGAGCGCTTCCGCCTCGCCCGGCTTGCCTGTGTGATAGGACGGCACCACCCATTGGGTGGAAAAGCTCGGCACGCTGACGCGGGCATCGGCGAGCGTCACCGTGCGCTTGGTGTTCTGCTCCGGCTCGACCGGACGGATGCGCGGCGGCAGATCGGGGCCGCGCGCCACCTTGCCATAGGTCTTTTCGGCCAGCGCCCGCACCGTGTCCGGGTCGACATCGCCGGCAACGATCAGCACCGCGTTGTTGGGCCGGTAATATTTGTCATAGAAGGCGACAGCGTCGGCGCGGTTCAGCTGCTGCATCTCCTGCATCCAGCCGATGACCGGGATGCGATAGGGCTGGTTCTGCCACAGCGTCGCATCGACCTCCTCGTCCAGCACGGCCTCGGGGCTGTTGTCGATGCGCGAGCGGCGCTCCTCGAGGATGACATCGCGCTCGGTCTTGATGACATCGTCGGTGAGGATGAGGTTGCGCATGCGATCGGCCTCGAAGCTCATCATCAGCTCGAGCGCCGACGGCGCCACCGTCTCGTGGAAGGCGGTGTAGTCGTAAGAGGTGAAGGCGTTGTTGGAGCCGCCGATATCGGAGATGGCGCGGTCGAACTCGCCCGCCGCATGGTTGGTCGTCGCCTTGAACATCAGATGTTCGAAGAAATGCGCAATGCCGGATTTGCCGGGCGGCTCGTCGGCGCTGCCGATCTTGTACCAGACCATATGGGTGACGATCGGCGCACGGTGGTCGGGAATGACGACCACCTCCATGCCGTTGTCGAGCAGGAAATCCGTGACCTTGAACTCGGCCGGAACCGTGTTGGGCAAGACGGGGCTCTCGGCCAGCACCGGGCTGGTCATGACAAAAGCCAAAGAGGACGCCAACAGCGTTCCGCGCAGCCATTCAATCGTGGATGTCATCAACGGCTCCGGTTCTGTCTGCAGACGATAGGCAAGGTACTGGCGACAAGCAAAGTTAATTGTTGGTCATTTTAGAGGCGGAGCTCGGTTCCTCGCCCCCGTGAAGCGGGGGAGAGGAACCGCCAATCGCGAAGGCGTATCAGGCCGCCTCGATAAAGCGGATGACGGTCTCGCCATAGTTGCGCTCGTCCAGCACGGAAAAGCCGGGGCCCGGCTCGAAGGGCGCCACTGCCGCCTCTTCGACCACGCACAGCGCGCCAGGGCGAAGCCAGCCGCCGGCTTTCGCCGACTGCAAGGCGCGCTCGCCAAGGCCCTTGCCATAGGGCGGGTCGGCAAAGACGAGGCCGAACGGCGCCAGCGTGCCCGCTTCGCCAAGGCCGGTGGCATCGCGGCGGAAGATCTTGGTGCGGCCGGTCAGGCCGAAGGCTTCGACATTGTCGCGGATCAGGCCACGGCCTTCGGCCGATTCCTCGATGAAGACGCCGTAGGAGGCACCGCGCGACAGCGCCTCGAGCCCCAGCGCACCGGTGCCGGCGAACAGGTCGAGCACGCGCGCGCCGTCCAATTGCGCGGCAAAGCGATGCGCCAGCACGTTGAAGACCGCCTCGCGGGTGCGATCGGTCGTCGGACGAATGGCGCTCGAGCGCGGCGTCGCCAGCGGACGCCCGCGAAACTCACCACCGACGATTCTCATCTCGCTTTGGGGCCTCGGGGACCATTGCGCGGACGCTCACCGCCGCCAGCCCCGCCCGGACGTTCGCCTCTCGGCTTGCCGAACGGTCTTGCACCGGCGGGTTTGCCATAAGACGGCTTGAACGATGCCTTGCGCGCCTTGGCTTCAGCCGCCTTGGCGGCATCGGCGTCGGCCCTGCCCTTGCCGATCGGCCGCGCGCCCGGTGCCATCCAGACATTGGCCTTGCGCTGGCCGGGCGGCTCGATCGGCCGCTGCTCGCGCTCGGACTTTTTGCCACCGCCCGGCTTGCCGCCAAAAGCACCACGCGGCTTGTCGCCGAAGCCACCGCGCGGTTTGTCGCCAAAATTGCCGCGCGGCTTGTCGCCAAAGCTGCGTTCGGGGCGCGGGCCGCGTTCGCCAAAACTCTTCTCCGCGCTTCTGTCGGGACTTGTCGACAGTTTGCCCAGCGCCTCGTCGCGGCTGCCTTCGCGGCGCTTGCGGTTCTTGATCAAACCGCCCTCGCCGATCGGGCGGCGCTCACCGTCGCGGGTGAATTTCGGCCGCTCCGGCTCCGGCTCGCGAACTTCGGTGCGCCGCACCGGCTTGTTGGAAAACGGCTTGGTGACATCGGCGTCGAAATTGGCGCCGGATTCCTCGACCAGGCGCTCGCCGAGTTGGTCACGCAGAACCCTGCCCTTGATCTCGAGCACATGGCCCTCGGCGAGGTCATCGAGCTGGAACGGCCCGTAGGAGATGCGGATCAGCCGCGTCACGTCGAGGCCGAGCGAGCCAAGAATGTTTCTGACTTCGCGGTTCTTGCCCTCGCGCAGGCCGATCGTCAGCCAGGCATTGGTGCCTTGCTCACGGTCGAGCGTCGCTTCGATGGCACCGTAGAAC
This sequence comes from Mesorhizobium sp. SEMIA396, assembly GCF_024518615.1. Classification (NCBI taxonomy): domain Bacteria; kingdom Pseudomonadati; phylum Pseudomonadota; class Alphaproteobacteria; order Hyphomicrobiales; family Phyllobacteriaceae; genus Mesorhizobium; species Mesorhizobium sp. SEMIA396. Next base: position 626,863 of record NZ_JANIFC010000002.1, on the reverse strand, counting down.
ACGCCGTCGACGGCAATGCCTTCACGCAGGCCGGCAAGCGCGCTTTCCTCGACCTTGCCGTGGACGCGCACGCGATAGCGGCGCAGCCAGCCGGTGGCCGGCAGTTCGAGCACGCGCGAGAGGCCGCCATCATTGGTGAGCAGCAGCAGGCCTTCGGTGTTGATGTCGAGCCGGCCGATGGTCATCAGCCGCGGCAATTCAGCCGGCAGCACGTCGAAGACGGTCTTGCGGCCCTCGGGATCGCGGTTGGTGGTGACGACGCCGGCCGGCTTGTGGAACAGGAACAGCCGGGTGCGCTCGATCGGCGGGATTTCCATGCCGTCGAGATGGATGATGTCATCAGGCATGACGTTGAAGGCCGGCGAAGTCAGGGCGCGGCCATTGACCTTGACGCGGCCGGCGGCGATCAGCTCCTCGGCATCGCGGCGCGAGGCCAGGCCGGCGCGGGCCAGCCGCTTGGCGATGCGCTCGCCTGCCTCTTCCGCGCCCTCGGCGGGACGCGGGCGCGGCTTGAAGCTGCCGCCTGACGCGCCTTGCGGCCGATCGTTGAAATCCCGCTTCGGGCGATCGCCGAAATCGCGCTTGGGGCGGTCGACGAAGTCACGCTTCGGCCGATCGCTGGCGTCGCGCGGCGCGCGGTCACTGAAATCACGCTTAGGACGGTCGAAACGCTTTTCGCCGCCCGCTGCCGCCGCAGCCGGCCGGTCGCCCCGCGGTGCATAGGGCTTGCGCGGCCCCTCGCGCTTTTCATAGGGCTTGCGCTCGCCTTCGGCGGCCACCGGGCGATCGCCACGGGGCGCATAAGGCTTGCGCGGCCCCTCGCGCTTTTCATAGGGCTTGCGCTCGCCTTCGGCGGCCATCAGCCGGTCGCCGCGCGGTGCATAAGGCTTGCGCGGCCCCTCGCGCTTTTCATAGGGCTTGCGCTCGCCTTCGGCGGCCACCGGGCGATCGCCGCGCGGTGCATAAGGCTTGCGCGGCCCCTCGCGCTTTTCAAAAGGCTTGCGCTCGCCTTCGGCGGCCACCGGGCGATCGCCGCGCGGTGCGTAGGGCTTGCGTGGTCCTTCGCGCTTCTCATACGGTTTGCGCTCACCCTCGGCGGCCATCGGGCGGTCGCCGCGCGGTGCGTAGGGCTTGCGCGGCCCTTCGCGCTTCTCAAAAGGCTTGCCTTCGGGACGCGGGCCTTTGCTGAAAGGCTTGTCCCCGCCCTTGAAATCGCGCTTCGGCCGCTCGCCATCGGCAGCCATCGGCCGATCGCCACGCGGTGCGTAAGGTTTCTTGGCGCCAAAGGACGGCTTGCCGCCCTTGCCCGCGGCGCCATCACGGCTGCGCGGTCCCGCGGCTTTCGGCCCACTCTTGGCCGGACCGTTCCTGGGTCGGAATTTCTTGTCGTTGTCGTCCATGTGGCCTTTATCCGTTTGCGCTGCTACAGCGTGGCGCATCCTTTCGGGCGCGCAACGAACGCTGTAGCACTTTTGATGTGGCGCATGATCATTTTCGAAAACCGAGTCCCGATTTTCGAGGTCCTGCGCTCAATAACAGGATCACTGGAGTTTGTCAGGGAAAAGTGGAGACCGGTTTTTCCAAAAAGACAAACGAAAATCAAAAGCCTGGAGCAAGTGCGGTTCATTCGAAACGAACTTGCTCCGTCAGGTGGCGAGGAGATAATCGGAGTGGAAATCGCGTGAAGCGGCCCGATTTCATGGCGCTGGCACTGAAGGAGGCCGAGGCTGCCGCCTTGCGAGGCGAAGTGCCGGTCGGCGCCGTCATCGCCAATGGCGCTGGTGTTGTCGCCAGCGCCGGCAACCGCACACGCGAACTTGCCGACCCGACCGCGCATGCCGAGATGCTGGTCATCCGCGAAGCTTGCCGCAAACTGTCGGCCGAGCGGCTGACCGGCCATGATCTCTATGTGACGCTGGAACCTTGCGCCATGTGCGCCGGCGCCATTTCCTTTGCCCGGCTGCGCCGGCTTTATTTCGGCGCCGCCGACGACAAGGGTGGTGCCGTGGTCAATGGCGTACGTTTTTTCGCCTCGCCGACCTGCCACCACGCGCCCGACATCTATCCGGGCATGGGCGAGACCGAAGCGGGTCTATTGCTCAAGGAATTTTTCCGGGAACGGCGCGGCTGAACCGGGCGCAACGCCCGGCGACACAACGTGGTGTTCTTACAGAGACGGCATCCAGTCGAACCAGCCGCTGCCCTTCTTGCCTTCCGCCTCTTTCTTGAGGCGGCGTTCCTTCTTGTACTCGTCCTCGCCAAGCTGATCTTGCGGCGCCGTGCCGGCCGCGACACGATACTGCACTGGAGGCTCGCTCAGATATTTGCGGGTGTTCGGATCGCCCTGCTTGCTGTCGGCAAGGCGGCGCTGGATCTCGGCGGCACGGCCCTTGTCGGAATCGGCCGGTGTCCATGCCGGCGGGTGGCTCGACCCTGACTCCGCCATCGCCCTCTTGACCGAGGCCGGGTCCGTCTGCACGTCGTCGATGATCTCCGACTGATAGGCCGGGTCGTTCTGATGGGCGGTGGCGTCGGCGCGCAAGCGGGCGCGGCGCTGCTCGGGCGATTCGGGCCATTCGGCGCTCGCCGTCTCGATGCTGTCCTGCGGGGCCGGCAGCGCTTCCTTCTGGCCTGGCGCCGGCTTCACGAGCGTCGGACGCGGCTTGTAGTCGATCTGTTCCTTGCGCTTCGGCGCGAATGAAAAAGCGCCCGAAATATCGCCGGCCAGTTGTTCGCCGGCGGTCTTGTCGGTGCCGTAGGTCGGAGAGCCCATGCAGCCCGACAAAGCGAGGCCCGACGCGACAAGCGGCGCCAGCAGCGCCAAGCGCGCATTATATCTCTCGGTCATGCCAAAAAGTCCCACTCTAGACAGCCTCTCGATTGCCACCAGCTTGTGGCCGGTCCCCATCGTCCAAGCACTTGCGACGGAAATCCGGCGACAATTTGTCTTCCGGAGTTTCGCGTGTTTACCTCAACCACTCGTTAAGGGCAACGCGCGGGCGGTTTTCGCCCGCCCGGCGTGGCATTTGTGCACCGATCCAGCCGACTAACCGTTAAAGTCGGCCAAGCGCTTTCAATTCATGCAGCACCGCCGCATCCCTGGCCGAAACATCCGGGAATTCCGGATCCTGGCCAACATCGGCGGTGTAGCGCCAGGAGCGTGCACATTTTAACAGGCCACGATCCTCGGCCTTCTCGACCACCACGGCGACACCCTTGACGTCGTCGATCGCGAAGGCACCAGCCGGTGCCTCGCCATGAGCGATGACCAGATCGCTGGTGATCGCCATCTCGGCCATGTCGACATCTGAAATCGCCGCTTCGAGCGCTGCGTCGTTGATTGTGACGACCGGCACCGCTTCCAGCGACGATCCGATCACCTTCTGGGCGCGCGCGATCTCCAGCGCGCCGGTAACGACGCGCCGCACCTGCCGCACCTGGCGCCACTTTTCCGCCAGCGCCTCGTTCTTCCAGTCCGCCGGGATTTGCGGGAACTGGTCGAGATGCACCGAGACGGCGTCGGGATGACGGTCAAGCCAGGCCTCCTCCATGGTGAAAGGCAGCATCGGCGCCAGCCATTTCACCAGGCAATCGAAGAGATGGCGCACCACCTGCACCGAAGCCTTGCGCTTCAGGCTCGACGGCGCGTCGCAGTAGAGCGCGTCCTTGCGGATGTCGAAATAGAACGCCGACAGCTCGACCACCATGAAATCGAGCAGCATGCGGGTGATGCGCTTGAATTCGAAGGCGTCGTAGCCCGAGCGCACGACCTCATCGAGCTCGGCCAGCCGGTGCAGCATCAGCCGCTCCAGCTCCGGCATTTTCTCCAGCGGCACCTCTTCGCCATCGTCATGGGCAAGCGTACCCAGCATCCAGCGGATGGTGTTGCGCAGCTTGCGGTAGGCGTCGATGTTGGTCTGCAGCACGTTCTTGCCGAGCCGCTGGTCCTCCCAGTAGTCGGTCGTCACCACCCACAGACGCAGTATATCGGCGCCCGACTGCTTGATGACGTCCTGCGGCACCACGGTGTTGCCCAGCGACTTCGACATCTTGCGGCCATCCTCGTCCATGGTGAAACCATGGGTGACGACGGTGTCGTAAGGCGCCCTGCCCCTGGTGCCGCAGCTTTCCAGCAGCGACGAATGGAACCAGCCGCGATGCTGGTCGGAGCCTTCGAGATAGACGTCGGCCGGCCATTTCAGGTCAGGACGATCTTCCAGCGTGAAGGCGTGCGTCGAGCCCGAATCGAACCAGACGTCGAGGATGTCCATCACCTGCTTCCACTTCGAAGCGTCGTGATTGCCAAGGAAACGCTCCTTGGCATCAGCAGCGAACCAGGCGTCGGCGCCCTCCTGCTCGAAGGCGTCCATGATGCGCTGGTTGACCGCTTCGTCCTTCAGCACATTGCCGTCGGCATCGGCGAAGACAGCGATCGGCACGCCCCAGGCGCGTTGGCGCGACAGCACCCAGTCCGGCCGCTCCTCGATCATGGCGCGGATGCGGTTCTGGCCGGCGGCGGGCACGAAGCGGGTGTCGTCAATGGCCTTGAGCGCCCGGCTGCGCAGTGTCGAGCCGTCGCCGAGGTCCTTGTCCATGTAGACGAACCACTGCGGCGTGTTGCGAAAGATGATCGGTTTCTTGGACCGCCAGGAGTGAGGGTAGCTGTGCTTCAGCCGGCCGCGCGCGAACAGCGCGTTGCGCTTGATCAGCTCGTCGATGACGGCCTGGTTGGCGTTGCCCTTCTTGCCGTTGTCGTCGATGACACGCGCCGGTCCACCCTCCCGGTCGGGGCCGAAACCCGGCGCGTCCTTGGTGAAGAAACCGCCGTCGTCGACGGTGAACGGGATGGCGGGATCGATGCCGCGTGCGCGCAGATCCACCGCCGCATCCATCCAGGCGTCAAAGTCCTCGCGGCCGTGGCCGGGCGCGGTGTGGACGAAGCCGGTGCCGGCATCGTCGGTGACGTGGTCGCCGGCGAGCATCGGAACGGCAAAGTCGTAGCCGCCGCAAAAACCCTTGAGCGGATGCGAAAGCGTAAGGCTTCCAAGCTCTTGCGCCGAAACGCTGCGGAGACGATTCAAGGTGACCTTGGCCTTGACCGAGGAGTCTTCGGCCAGCGCATCGGCAAAGATCAGTTTTTCACCCGACTGCGGGCCGAATGCGTTCTCGGCTGCCGTGACCTCATAGAGGCCATAGTTGATGCGCGGCGAATAGTTGACGGCACGGTTGCCGGGGATCGTCCATGGCGTCGTCGTCCAGATGACGACATGTGCCTGCAGCAGATCGAGTGCGCCCTCCGTCAGCTTGGTCTCGCCATCGACAGGGCGGGCCAAGCTGGCGACCGGAAACTTCGCCCAGATCGTGTCGCTCTCATAGTCGTGGTACTCGATCTCGGCCTCGGCCAGCGCCGTGCGCTCGACCACGCTCCACATCACCGGCTTGGAGCCGCGATAGAGCTGGCCCGACATGGCGAATTTCAAGAGCTCGCCGGCGATGCGCGCCTCGGCATGGAAAGCCATCGTCGTATAGGGGTTCTTGAAATCGCCGATGACGCCGAGGCGCTGGAACTCGGCCCCCTGCACAGCGATCCAACCCGCGGCGAACTCACGGCATTCCTTGCGGAATTCGTTGACCGGCACCTCGTCCTTGTTCTTGCCCTTGGCGCGGTACTGCTCCTCGATCTTCCACTCGATCGGCAGGCCGTGGCAGTCCCAGCCGGGCACATAGTTCGAGTCGTAGCCGCGCATCTGGAACGAGCGGGTGATGACATCCTTGAGGATCTTGTTCAGCGCGTGGCCGATATGGATGTTGCCGTTGGCGTAGGGCGGCCCGTCATGCAGCACGTATTTCGTGCGGCCGGCAGCGCTCTCGCGCAGCTTGCGGTAGAGATCCATGTCCTGCCAGCGCTTGACCAGCAGCGGCTCCTTCTCCGGCAAGCCGGCACGCATCGGGAAATCCGTCTGCGGCAGGTAAAGCGTTTTGGAATAGTCGATCGTTTCAGTTGTATCGGTCATTGGTCTGCCATTTGCATTGCCCGGCGGGCGTACAAGCTCGGGCGTGAACTATCATGTTATGGAAAAAGCGCGAGGGGGCGCGCAGAAACTCCCGGCGGCTCCGGCGGCGCTCAGGCCACCCGGAACACCGGGCCTGTAATTCGTATCGCGATCGCGAAAAGGCGCGAAAAGCTGGTCATGGCTGGGCTTTTAGCCGAAGCCACGGCAGGAATAAAGCGTCTCGTTCGATTCACCTACATCGTGAAATCGAAGCGGTAGGTGGTCGACACGCCAATCATGAACTGGTTGCGGTCGCCGCGCTCCTTGACCAGGCTGGAATCGGCCGCCGGTCCCATCAGGCGCGAATATTCGCCAAACAGGCTGGCGGTCATCGGCTCGGTCACCTTCCAGGTTATGGCGCCGCCGAGGCCGGTCGATTTCAGCCCGCCACCGGGATGATATTCGCTCAAGCCCGAGGCCACGGCTTCCTGTGCGTTGACGCCGTAATAGGCGTCGAAATAATTGCCTGAGGCGAAGGAAACACGCGGACCGCCCGAAATCCTGACGGTCGGCGTCACATCGTAAAAGGCGTCGGCGGCGATGTCGGCGACAAAGCCGTTGTGAGCGCGAATGCCGTGGCGCAGCTCGGCGCGGGCGCGCAGCCAGTCGGTCGGATAGAATTCGAAGAAGCCGCCGACTTCCCCGCCCCAGCGCACCGGATCGAGGCCCTTCAGCTCATCGGCGTTGTCATCATCGCGGGAAAATAGGAACTTGCCGGTCAGGCCGGCGCGGAAACCGCCATCATCGACCAGCGCCAGCGAGATGTTGTCGTTGCGCGAGACAAAGCGGGCCGCCGGTCCGGCCTTGCCCAGCGAAATGATCGGCGAGGCGCTGAGCAGGTACTTTTTGCCGCCCTCGAAATTCGGCGCCACCATGCCGGTGGCACCTACGGTCAGATACCAGTCGCCGGACAGCCAGCTGCCCTCGCCCGCATGGGCAGTGCCCGCTCCGCCCAGCACCGCAGCGGCCAACACCAGAGAGATTCTTCCGACCGGACTCATGGCCACTCCACTAACACGACACACACGATTACCGATGACAGCTTTGACGGCCCTTTGGTAAAATTTGATTTAAACCCGAGACATACGCTCGCGCTTTTGCAGCGGTCCCGCTGCCGGTCATCGACTGGACGTTGGCCCGTGCCCGGATTACCTTCCATCCGCAGTATTCCGCAGCCCTCGATGGAGACCGCGACAATGACCCTGCATGGCGACGCCTTGAAAATCGCGCTCGAACAGACACGGACAAAATGGGGATGGTTTGTCGCGCTCGGTGTGCTGCTGCTCATCTTCGGCGGCATTGCCTTCGCCAATCTGTTCGTCGCCACAGTGGCTTCCGTCTACGTCGTGGGATGGCTGATGCTGATGGCGGGCATAATCGAGATCGTGCACGCGTTCGGCGTCAAGACCTGGAGCCGGTTCTTCTATTGGCTGCTCAGCGGACTGCTGTACGCCGTTGCCGGCTTCTTCGCTTTCGGCAATCCGCTGCTTGCCTCGGCGGTGCTGACGTTCCTGCTGGCGATCGCGCTGGTCGCGTCAGGGGTGCTCAGGGCCTGGGTCGGCTACAGCCATCGGCCGGAACGCGGCTGGGGCTGGCTCGTCGCTGCCGGTGCCATCAGCGCGCTTGCAGGCCTGATCATCGCGATGGGCTGGCCGGTCAACAGCCTGTGGGTGCTCGGGCTGTTCCTGGCGATCGACCTGATCTTCCAGGGCTGGACCTTCATCGCCGTCGGCCTGGCATTCAAGAAGTAGCCGGCATCACGCCTGGCTCAAAAAGCCATGGCCGCGTCGAGCTCGGAGAGCGGCCTGACGCCGGCGAGCAGCGCGCGTGCCTCGGCTTCATCGCGTTTCATCTGCGCGACCAGCGCGTCGAGCCCATCGAACTTCACCTCCGGGCGCAGGAAACCGAAGAAGGAAACCTGACAGACCTCGCCATAGAGGTCTTCGGAGAAGTCGAAGACGAAGGTTTCCAGCAGCGGCGTGCCATTGTCATTGACGGTCGGGCGCCGGCCGAAGCTGGCGACGCCGTCGTGAAGCGTGCCGTCGGCGCGGCGGAAGCGGACGGCATAGATGCCCTCCTTGAGTGCGGCTTCAGCCGACAGCCTCATATTCGCGGTTGGAAAGCCAAGGGTGCGGCCAAGCTGCTGTCCGCCGACCACTTCGCTTTCGACGGTGAAGCGGTAGCCGAGCAGACCGGCGGCTTCGGCCACTTCGCCCTCGCCCAGCAATCCGCGGATGCGGCTGGACGACACCACCTCGGCGCCCTCGTCCCGGAAGGCGTCGACGAGCGTGACGCCGAAGCCGTGACGCTCGCCGGCCGCCATCAGGTAGGCCGGGCCGCCTTGACGATCCTTGCCGAAGTGGAAATCGAACCCGGTCACGGCGTGGGTAATGCCAAGGTTCGTTTCCAGCACATCCGTCACGAACGCTTCCGCCGACAGCGAGGCGAAGTCGCGCGTGAACGGCTGTTCGACCAGCGCGGCAAAGCCCAGCAGCGACAGGAGCCGCGCCTTCATCGGCGGCGGCGTCAGCACGAACAACGGGATATCAGGCCTGAAGATCTTGCGCGGATGCGGTTCGAATGTCAGCACCAGGGCCGGTGCGCCGCGCCGTCCGGCCTCGGCGGAGGCGCGCTCGAGCACCGCCTGATGGCCGCGATGGACGCCATCGAAATTGCCGATCGCCACCACGCCGCCGCGCAGGTCTGCGGGAAGCGGCGCGGTTGCCAGGATGCGCTGGAAGGCTGCCATCGTCACCTACCGAAGTCTGGGAATGACGGCCACCGGACCATAGCCATGCTTTTCCAGGAACGCCGCCAATCTTGCCGGATCCGGTTGCAAGGCATCGCCATAGTCGCGGGCATGGATGCCGCCGGAGACATAAAGAACATCGAAGCCATTGTCGGCGGCGCCCTTCACATCGGTCATCATGCCATCGCCGATGGCCAGCACCCGGCTGCGCTCGACCGGCCGGCCAAGAATCTCGGCGACCTCCTTCATCGCGAGATTGTAGATCGGCGCGTATGGTTTTCCAGCGATCAATGTGCGGCCGCCGAGCTGGGCATAGTCACGCGCCAGCGCGCCGGCACACCAGATGATGCGTTCGCCGCGCTCGACCACGATGTCGGGATTTGCGCAGATGAAAGGCAGGTTCCGGGCGCGCAGCCGCCGCAGGAGCTCCGTGTAATCCTCGGGCTTCTCGACCTCGTCGTCGAACAGGCCGGTGCAGACGACGCCGGATGCTTCGAACTCCTCGACAAGCTCCACGTCGAGACCTTCATAGAGAGTGAAGTCACGGTCGGCGCCGATATGGAAAATCCTGCGCGGCCCTTCGGCGATCAGATCCCGGGTCACGTCGCCTGAGGTAACCACCCGGTCGTAGGCTGACGGTGGAACACCGATCGCGTTCATCTGCGCCACGACATCGGCACTTCTGCGCGGCGAATTGGTGATCAGGACCACGGGGATTTTCGCCTCTCGAGCCCTTGCCAATGCGGAGGCCGCCACCGGGAAATGCGTTTCGCCATTGTGGACCACGCCCCAGACGTCGCACAGGATTGCCGAATAGGCCTTCGACACGTCTTCGAGCGAGCCGATGATTTCAGGCGAATTCGCCATGCCGTTTCCTTCAGTCGTGATCGTTGCGACGCCGCGACCGACGGTTCGCCGCAGCCGGTTCGGATTAGCCGAACCGCCCCGGCCTGTCACCAGCTTTCGCCAGGCACGATTGGTTAGCGGTTGGTGAAGCGCTGCCCCGGCAATAGAGCCATTTCCCAAACGCGGCCTTCAGCGTTTTGTGGAAAGCTGGCATCAATCGAGAATCCGCCGGCGGGGGCCGCTGCAAGACATGTATGGACTTTGGCGTCAGTTCTGCCGCGACCAACGCGGCAACTATGCTCTTATGACCGTCGTCGCAATGGTTCCGCTCATGGGCGCCCTGGCGATAGCCGTCGATTTCACCGAGATGAGCCGCGAAAAACAGGCGGTTTCGAATGCGCTCGATGCCGCAAACTTCGCCACGGCGCGCCGGCTGACGGAGGGTGCCACCGACGATCAGTTGAGAGCCTATGCACTCGACTTCTTCAATGCCAACCTCAACAAGATCAACCCCGCCAACACGACGCTCACCGTCACCTTGCCAAGCAACACCACCGGGGGCGGCTTGCTCAAGATGAGCGCGCGGCTTGACTACAAACCCTACTTCTATCCGGTCTTCGGCCAGCTCGTCGGCAAATCCGAAACCGACGCCAACCAGAAGATCAGCTTCAATGTCACCTCGGAAGTGCGGCTGAAGAACACTCTTGAAGTCGCTCTGGCGCTCGACAATTCCGGGTCGATGACCAAGACCGGAACGGGCTCGGGGCAAACGCGCATCGACCTTCTCAAGACCGCGGCCAAACAGCTGGTCGACACGCTGGCCCAGCAGGCGGCGATGATCAAGCAGGTCGACAGGCCGGTGCAGTTCGGCCTCGTGCCGTTTGCCGCCTCGGTCAATGTCGGACCCGGCAATGGTAACGCGTCCTGGATGGATACCGAAGGCCTGTCACCGGTATCGAACGAGAATTTCGACTGGTCGACGCTGAACGCAGCCGACAAATATGCCCAGCAGACCAACGGCATCTGGTACAAGCGCGGCACCGGATGGGGTACCGACGAAGGCCAGATGCTGACCCGGTTTTCGCTCTACCGGGACATGAAGGTCGTCACCAACCATGAGCGTGTCACCAACAGCAAGCGCGTGGTTTGCGACGAATACAACTCGAACAACACCTGCAAACGAAGCCATGACGAATATGATTACATCGATTCCTATGGCCCGTTCGCCAGTTGGCAAGGTTGCGTCGAGGCCAGGCCCTATCCCTACAATGCTAACGACGCCGCGCCGTCCGGCGGCTCGGCGAACACCGGCATAGGGGTTGGCGATCCGGCAACGATGTTCGTGCCGATGTTCGCCCCCGACGAACCCGGCAACCATTGGAGGCTCACCCAAGATCCCGATGAGGCCACGCCGACGACCTACGGCGCCGTGAACAGCTGGTGGAACGACGACCCGACAAGCAGCACCGGCCAATCCCGGTTGCGCAACATGGCCAAATATTTCCAGCCGCGGCCGATCAATGCGCCGGCGCTGGCCGCCGGCAACGGGCCGAACTACAGCTGCTCCACCAACCCGATCACGCCGCTGACCGATGTCAGCGTTGCCACTGGGCTCACCGCGATCAAGGCCGCGATCGACCTGATGAAGCCCGATGGCGGCACAAATGTTCCAGAAGGCATGGCCTGGGGATGGCGCGTGGTTTCGAGCGGCGAGCCCTTCACGCAAGGCCGCCCGGAAACCGAGAGAGGCAATGACAAGGTCGTGATCGTGCTGACCGACGGCGCCAACACCTACTACACGCCTTCTTCGCTCGGCTATTCCGACCCCGCCGATTCGAAGTCGACCTATGCATCCTTCGGCTATCTCAAACCCGGCTACAACGGCACGTCGGTGGGCCGCCTGTTCATGGGCACATCGAGCACCATTGGCCAATTCGATTATTCTAACGGCAATTATACCAACGCGCTCAACGAGCAGATGGCGACGCTTTGCAACAACGCCAAGGCAGCCAACATCATGGTGATGACTGTGGCGCTCGATCTGTCCACGACTAAAATCGCCGACCAGCAGGCGATCGAGGCGCTGAAATCCTGCTCGTCGAACTCGCGCTTCCGCAAGGATCCAACGGACGCGAGCAAGCCGGCAAAACTGTTCTGGAACGCTACCGGCGCCAGTTTGTCGAACGATTTCAAGGAAATCGGCAACGAACTGTCGAACCTGCGCATCGTCGGCTGATCCGTAGGCACCGGCGGCTAGCTGGAACAATAGCTGGCGCCGCCATGCACTTGCGCGCGCTGCCGGGGACAGGCACATCTTGGCCGCCTGCCGGATCGCGCGTCCATTCGCGGCGCGCGGGGGAAGAACAGATGCCCGAAACAGCCAATCATCTCGCCTTCGCGCTGGTCTGCCTCGGCATGGTGCTGACGCCTGGCCCCAACATGATCTATCTGATCTCGCGTTCCCTATCGCAGGGGCCGAAGGCGGGGCTGATCTCGCTTGGCGGCGTGGCACTCGGTTTTGTCTTCTATGTGCTGGCGGCGGCGTTCGGCATCACCGCGCTGCTGCTCGCCGTGCCCTACGCCTATGACGCGCTGCGCTTTGCCGGCGTGCTCTACCTGCTGTGGCTGGCCTGGCAGGCGGTGAAGCCGGGCGGACGCTCGCCGTTCGAAGTGCGCGAATTGCCGAGGGACAGGCCGCGCAAGCTTTTCGCCATGGGCCTGATGACCAATCTGCTCAATCCGAAGGTGGCCGTGCTCTATCTGTCGCTGTTGCCGCAGTTCATCAGCCCCGGCAAAGGCCACGTGCTGTCGCAGCTTCTGGTGCTCGGCGCGACGCAGATCTCGATCAGCCTCAGCGTCAATGCCGTCATCGCGGTGACGGCCGGTTCGATCGCCACCTTTCTCGCCGGACGGCCTTTGTGGCTGGTCATCCAGCGCTGGATGATGGGCACCGTGCTGGCGGCACTTGCGCTGAAGATGGCGACAGAGGCGCAGCGCTGAGGGTGCTGATCTACATCGGCCGCCTTATCTGCTGTGCCCGCTCCGGCTCGACCACCTTGCGGTAGAGATGCCAGGTGGCATGGCCGAGCACCGGCATGACGACGGCGAGCCCGGCAAACAGCGGGATCGAACCGATCACCAGAAGCACGGCGACCAGCAAGCCCCACAGCGCCATCTGCAGCGGGTTGGCCATCACCGCCCTGGCCGAGGTCTCGATGGCTGAGACGGCGCCGACGTCACGGTCGAGCAGCAGCGGGAAGGCAACCACGGTAGTGGCCAGCACGATTACGGCGAAGACAAAGCCCGCGGCATTGCCGGCAAGGATCAGCGTCCAGCCCTTGCTGGTGGTCAGCACGTCGCGGACGAAGCCACCGATCGAGGCCGGCGGCTGGTCGCCGAACAGGCCGGTGTAGATCGACTGCGCCGTGTAGAGCCACAACAGGAACAGCGCCACCAGCATGACGCCGATGACAGCGATCGACGGGACAGCGGACGAGCGCCGCACATCAAACGCGTGCCACCAGGAGGTGTTCATGCCGAGCTCACGCCGGCGGCTGATCTCGTAAAGGCCGAGCGCCGCAAACGGCCCGACCAGCGCGAAACCCGACATCAGGGGATAGATGAGCTGGATGGCATTGGCGCCGGACGTCCACTGCGTCAGGATCAGGCCGACGATGGGATAGATCAGGCACAGGAACACGTAGTGCGATGGTTTTGCCCAGAAATCCTCGAAGCCGAGGCGCAGCGCATCCCAAAGGTCCGACGTGGTGATGCGGCGCACCGTTGGCTGCACATGCATTCCACGTGCGTCCGCCATAACATGAAAGCCGGCCATAACCTTCCTCCCGTGTGTCGGGGCGGTCACCGCCTGGATGGCCGCCAGAGCTGCCACTTCAAGATCGAGAGGCATGATAGCAGAGTTGGCGGCGATTGTCGCCGCGTCAATTGCCTGGGGCGCAACTCCTCGTAGTGTTCAACTCTCCGTATGGCCTCTCATATGGCGTGCCTCGGCAGTCTTTCGTTTTAGCCAATCATTGTTCTGCATTTTAGCATTTACGCATTTTAGCATTTACTTAAATTACTCGTAGGGATCTCTGGCGTATCACCTGAGCTTTACGAGGTTCGGCGAGGAACTATGTTCGCATTGAGAGGCTTCTGGTCTTCGGAGCACGGCAACTTTGCCATGACGACCGCCGTCGCGATGCTGCCGATAATGATTGGTTTGGCCGGCGCCGTTGATCTGATCGGCACGAGCCATGACGCCTCGCAACTGCAGAACTCGCTGGACGCGGCGGGGCTCGCCATCGGCACGAAGTTCTCTCCCGATATGGCGGCCGGCGATGTCCAGGAGCTTGGGCTGCAATTCTTCGCCGCCAATATGAGCGTGGCCGACCAGCAGGAATATTTGGGCAGCGTCTCCGCTTTCGCGGCAACGGCAAGCGGCAGCCCAAGCGCCTACTTTATCTCGCTGTCGTCCAGCATAAGCCGCCCAAGCTTCATCAGCGCCTCGGCCCCCTGGCAGGCCTCCCGCTCGGCCTCGGTCAAGGTAAAACCTGGCGCACAGGCCTGCGTGCTGGCGCTCGATCCGCATGCGTCCGCCGCCGTGAACCTCCAGGGCTCGACCAACGTCTCGATGGACAATTGCGTGATCGCGGCGAACTCGGACGCGTCCGATTCCGTCAACAGGGGTGGCTCCGCGCTGGTTTCAGCCGGCTGTGTCTCAACCGTCGGCGGCACCAGCGGGCTGTTGCCACCCAGCGCCAGTCTCGCCTGCGGAACGCCGCACGAACATAGGTACGCGTCCTTTGATCCATTGGCCGACGTCGTTCCTCCCCCTTACACATTGTGTTTGCCTGTCCCGAACGGCAAAACCTACACGCTGTCGCCCGGCACTTATTGCGACAAGACATTGTCGGGGGACATCACGCTTGATCCGGGCGTCTACATCATGCGCGGCACCACCATAAAGCCAGGGGGGAACGGCAGCCTGGCTGGCCAGGGCGTGACCATATTCCTCATGGAAAGCGCTGAGATCTACATAAATGCCAATGAGAAGGTGAACCTTTCCCCGCCCACCAGCGGCCCTTATGCTGGCATCACCATTTTCCAGGATCACGGCAACACGTCTGCTCTGACATTGAATGGCGGCGCAAATTCCGTGCTCAGCGGTTTCATTTACGCGCCGGACGCGCCCATTTCCTACGCCGGCAACTCTGATATGAGCGCCCAGGGCGACTGTCTCAGGCTTGTCGGCAATACGATTCAGATGACCGGAAACTCGTCCGTCAAGTCGGACTGCGCGGCGGCGCTTGGAAATCGCACAATGTACGCCGATCGGATGATCACTCTGGTGAAATGAGAACGACAGGCGGCCCAAGCGGTAGCGTTGAGAAAAATGGCGGTCCCCTTTAACAATGCCGGAGTGCGGTGGCGACCGCACTCCGGCAGATCAGCGCCTCTCACAAAGGCACATCCTGGTTGAAAACAGAGTGTCGCTACGATTTCGCCGCCGCCGCGAAGCGATCGATCACCTCAGTCAGGGGGACGTGGCCAAGGCAGGCGCCAGAACCGGCGGGCTGTTCGCCATCCTCAACAGCCAGCGCATAACGCACGGCCGGATCGGATTCGATGCGAAGGCGCAATCCGGCCAGCTTGGGATAGGCAGCGCCGTCGATCGCCTGGTGAAACTCCGCCCAGCGCGCCACGCCGATCAGCGTGGTATCGGCCAGCGTCAGCCGGTCGCCGACCAGGAAATCCGTGTCGGCGATCATCGCCTCGAGCCGATCATGACGTTCCGCAACGGCCTTGCGGCCGAACTCCCGCAAGGTCGCCTTCAGCGCCGGTTCATCCGCCGCCATTTCCAATGCCACCCAGAGCGGGCTGAAGGCGGCGGTGAACCCGGTGTTCACGAAGGCCATCAGCTGGTGCATGCGGTCGGCTTGCGGCGTGCGCGGTTCGAAGCTGATGCGGCGCTGTGTGTCGCGGGCTTCGAGCCACGAGGCGATGGCCATTGTCTCGGTGAGCACCCGGCCTTCGTCGGTGATCAGCACCGGCGTTTCCTGACGGTCGTTGATGCTGGCATAGGCATCGTTTTTCATCTCGGTGAGCATGTCGACGCGGCACAGGCGATAGGGTTGCCCGACGCGTTCAAAGGCAGCGACAAGCCCCATCGAGCTTCCCGCCGGGAAGCCGTAAAGGAGGATAGGTTCCATTTGTTTTCTTCCGTGATTGAGAGGATCACGCCGCGCAGCGAAACTTGACCCTAAACGCTTGTCGTCCCATGTAAATTACGCACAATTCTGTAACCAGGATCCGCCCATGAAAGACGTCGTCTCACGCTGCCCGATCGAAGAGACCATGCGCGTGCTCAGCGGTCGCTGGCCCACACTGCTGCTCTATTATCTGAAGGACGGGACCAAGCGGTTCAGCGACCTGAGACGTGACAACCCGACCGTGTCACATCGCATCCTGACCCTGGAACTGCGCAAGCTGGAGGACGCCGGTATCGTGCGGCGAACGGTGCGTCCGGGTTATCCGTTGCGGGTCGACTATGACCTCACGGCGCCTGGCCGCAAACTTGTACCGCTCATCGACGCGCTGGGCGCCTGGTGGGTGCATACGGAAGACGATCGCCAGACTTCATCGACACTGGAGACTTACGCCGGCATGGCGGCAGGTTAATTCTGATCGATTGAGGCAGGATGATCGCCGGCCAGTCGTCCAAACATCCTGAAGTCGTGGTAGGCGCCCTTGAACCGGGCTTTCTGCCGTAGCGTCCCCTCGTAGCGGAAGCCGGCTTTCTCCAGCACACGGTCCGATCCGGTATTGCCCGGCAGCGTCCACGCCTCGATGCGATTGAGCAGGAAAAACCGATGGCCGCAAAGAGCGACGGCAGCAGCCGCTTCGGTCATCAGACCTCTGCCCCAGAAGTCCGGATGCAACTCGTAGCCGATCTCGCCGCACTTCGATTTAGGGACGAACCAATTGTAGCGAATCGCACCGGCCATGGTCTTCGAAGCGCGATCCTCGATGATCCAGGCGCAGCCTTTGCCAGTAGGAAAGACCTTGCACATCCATCTCATTGCCCGATCCGCCACCGCCTTGGACGGCGCATCCCGCCAGTTCGAGAACCGGGTGACCTCGGGGATCGACAGGATATTCCGGAAGGCATCGGCATCTTCGAGGGCCGGAGCGCGCAGCAGCAGACGGGCTGTAGAGAGCGTCGGGAAGGTGCGGGCAGTTTTTGGCATCGGATTCTCACCTCACTCGGGACACCTGGACTATTGCCCGAAAGGGGGCGCTTCAACACTTCAACATTACGCGATGCATTTTTTTGCGAAAAACCAAACGTATGGGTTCTCGCGCAATTTTCACCGCTTGCCCGTCAAAAGCCATGATCGCGACTATTCAGACAGGAATGGCCATTGATCATTCCCATTCCATCGAACCGCGCCCGATGCCGAGCAGGCGCATGGTGCTGACCGGCCTCGCAGCCTTGGCGGGCCTCGCCGCCTGCAGCACCGTTTCACTGCCGTCAGGCGAAGGCGCCGGGGTCTCCTCCTCCGCCACGAGCACGCTGGCCAGCATCCGCGTCTCGGCCGGGCTTGCGCCGCTGGTCCCCGACCGGCAGCTCGAACAGGCCGCCCTGCAGCAGGCTGGCTACATGGCGCAGCGCCGCCGCATGAGCCACACCACCGGCTGGGGCAAGGATTTCGCCTCGCGCGTCAGGGACAGTCGAATTTCCGGTGCCGCGGCGGAGAACATCGCCGAGGGTCGTTTCGACCTCGAGAAACTGTTCGACATCTGGGTGCATTCACCAGGCCATCGCCGCAACATGCTCGACCCGCGCTTCACCCGCTTCGGCCTTGCCTATGTGCGCGATGGCAGCGACAGCAAGCTCCGTTACTGGAGCCTGGTGCTCGGGAAATAGAGCTAATCCATATGCGCTGCCGGCGCGCCGCCGGCAGGCGCCTGCTTGGGCTTGCGCAGCAGGAAAACAAACGGGATGGCAAGCAGCGTCATGACCATGAGTATTTTGAAGTCATTGACGTAGGAAATCATCATCGCCTGGAGATTGACCATGCGATCGACCTGCGAAAGCGCCGTCGGATCGCCGCTCGCGGCTGCCGGAGAGACCGCCCAAAGATTTGGGTTGAACGGGTTGATGAAGGCCGAAAGCTCGGCGTGGTTGACCTGCGTGTTGCGCACCATCAGAACCGTCACGACCGACACGCCGATGGACGAGCCAAGATTGCGCACCAGGCTGAACAGGGCCGTGGCATCGGTGCGGAAGCGCACGTCAAGCGTGGCGAAGGCGACGGTCGACAGCGGCACGAACACCATTCCCATGCCCAGCCCCTGGATGACGCCGGAGCTGATGATCAGCCAGTTGTCCATCTGCGGCGTGAAGCTGGACATGGTGTAGAGCGACTGCGCGGTCAGGAGGAAACCGATAACGACCAGGATCCGGGCGTCGATCTTGCTCATCAGCCGGCCGACGACCAGCATCGAAATCATGGTGCCGACACCGCGAGGCCCTATGACGACGCCGATGGTGACGGTCGGATAGCCGAAGATGGTCGACAGCATTGGCGGCAGCAGCGACATGCTCGCCAGGATGAGCACACCCATGACGAAGATGAACGCCAGCCCGGTCACGAAATTGCGGTCAAGGAAGATCTTGGGATCGATGAAAGGGTGTTCCGCAGTCATGGTGTGAATGATGAACACCCAGAAGCCGGTGAGCGAAAGACCAAGTTCGATCCAGATCTCGACCGAGGAAAACCAGTCGACCTCGCCGCCGCGGTCGAGCAGCAGCTGAAGCGCGCCGACGCCGAGCGATATCATGGCGAAGCCGAAGAAATCGAAGCCGCGCACCCGCCGGGCAACGGCCGGCAAGTAGGCGGCCATGCCGAGAAAGGCGACGATGCCGACCGGCAGGTTGATGAAGAACACCCAGCGCCAGTTGAAATTCTCGGTCAGCCAGCCACCCAGCGTCGGGCCCAGAATCGGCCCCAGCATGATGCCGGCGCCCCAAATGGCCATCGCCTGGCCATGGCGTTCCCTGGGATTGATGTCGAGCAGGAAGGTTTGCGACAGAGGCACGATCGCCGCTCCGAACACGCCTTGCATCAGCCGGAAGAACACTATGCTCTCCAGGCTCCAGGCGATGCCGCACAGCATCGAGAATATGGTGAAACCGACCACCGCCGTCAGGAACAGTTCCTTGCGGCCGAAGCGGTCGGCCAGCCAGCCGGTGACCGGCGTCATGATGGCGGCGGCAACGATGTAGGAGGTCAGCACCCAGTTGATGTTGTCAGGCGAGGCGCCGAGGTCGCCGGTCATGGTCGGCAGCGCCACGTTGGCGATCGTCGTGTCGAGCGCCTGCATGACCGTCGCCAGCATGAGCGCGACCGTGATCAGGCCGCGATGCGGCACTTCTTTGAAAGGTTCGGGCGTGCTCATGGCGTGGAACTTCCAGCAGGTAACAAAAACGTGTACAAGGGGTTTCCGGGCGGCAACGCCTTCCGTTGAGAGACCCTCGTCGCGGTGGGACGCGATCGTCGATGTGGGGGTTACATCGACTGAAAGTCTCTGATGAGCGGATGCCTGCCGCCCGGAAACATGAGGACCGACGGGTCCGCGTCGGAGATTTCAGATTTCGGCCAGGCCGCGACGCGGCAGCGCCAAAACGCTGATCCTTCCAGCTCCTCCCATCAGACCAATCCTGCTATTCACCTCCGCCGCTGGTCCTGCGGCAATCTGTTGACGTTACTGCGCGGCCTCGCCAGCCGTGGCGTGACCAAAGATCGAGGGCAGGCCACGCGCCACGCCGGTGTCGACGGTAACGGTGGCGCTCATGCCGGTGCGCAACGCCATCTTGGCGTCCGCATCGATCAGTTCGAGACGAACCGGGATACGCTGTGTGACCTTGACCCAGTTGCCGGTGGCATTTTGGGCCGGCAGCAGCGAGAACTCGGCTCCCGTGCCGGCGCCGATCGCCTTGACCGTCGCCTCGAAGGTGCGCCCTGGATAGGTGTCGACCACGATCTCGGCCTTCTGGCCGGGCTTCATGTGGGTGAGCTGCGTTTCCTTGAAATTGGCATCGATCCAGGTGTCACCGGTCTCGACCAGCGAAAACAGCGGCGTGCCGGAACCGACATACTGACCGACCTTGAACGACGAGGCCTGGCTGACGATGCCGTCCGCCGGCGCC
Organism: Mesorhizobium sp. SEMIA396; assembly: GCF_024518615.1. Classification (NCBI taxonomy): domain Bacteria; kingdom Pseudomonadati; phylum Pseudomonadota; class Alphaproteobacteria; order Hyphomicrobiales; family Phyllobacteriaceae; genus Mesorhizobium; species Mesorhizobium sp. SEMIA396. The sequence goes on along the minus strand of NZ_JANIFC010000002.1, from coordinate 606,999 downwards.
TTGACCGTTGTCTGGGCCAGGTCGTAGGCCGCCTTGTCGCGCGCGGCGAGCGCGGCCATCACGGTCGGGTGCTTGTCGGTCTCGATGTCGGGATTGCCGCCAAGGCCTGCCTTGGCGCTGATGATGCCTTGCTCGGCAACCGCCAGCTGCTGCTTGGCCTTGTCGAGATCGTTCTTGGCTTCGTCGAGCGACGATTTGGCGTTGATGCCCTTCTGGGCGAGATCGGCGGCGCGGTCGAACTGCGACTGGGCGAAGGCGACCTGGCTGGCATCGGACTTCTGCTGAGCCATCGACTGGCCATAGGCCGCGCGCAACTGCTCGACATTGAGACGCGCGCCCGCAACCGCGGCGTCGGCCTGCGCCAGCGCGATCCGGTAGGGCTCGGGGTCGATGGCAAACAGCTCGTCACCCTGCTTGACCAGCTGGTTATCGAAGATGTCGACCTTAACGATGCGGCCGGCCGTGTCGGAAGCGATCGACACCTTGGCCTGCTGCAGATTGGCGTTCTCGGTCTCCTGATAGCGGCCGCCGGTGACCCAGACATAGCCGCCGCCGACAGCCAATGCCGCAGGCAGCGCGACCATCAGCAGGAAGCGGCCCAGCCGGCGCTTTTTCTTCACGGGCACTGGGGCCGGCTGCACCGGGGGAGCAACCGCCGGCGGGGCCGCGGCCGGCTGCGCCGGCGCTTCCATGTCCAGTTCGGTCACTTTCTCGTCTATCTTGGCTACCGCGTTCATGCTGCTGCGCCCTCTATATTCTTCACTTTTTCAATGGACGGCGTCTCGTCGTCGGTCAGGTTGCGGACCATCGCCTCAAGCCCTTCGATGAGGACGCGACGGGCTTCCGGCTTCACGCCGACCAGCGATTCCTCATAGACTTCTCCGGCAATGCTCTTGATCACGGCGTAGGCATCGCTTGCCTTGGGCGTCAGGAAGATCATGCGGACGCGACGATCGGCGGCGTCGGACCGACGCTCGATCCAGCCTCCCTCTTCCATGCGGTCGACCAGGCGCGAAACGCTGATCGGCTCGATTTCGAGAAGTTCGGCCAGCCGCGCCTGCGCGACACCGTCTTCCTTGGCAACGCGGACCAGAAGCCGCCATTGCGCCGAAGAAAGCCCCAAGCCACTGGCCCTCGCCTCGAAGCGCTTGCGCATCAAGCGCTGCACGTCGTGGATCAAGAAGCCCAATCTGTCGATGCCATCGGAAACCATGAGCGAGATATATAATAAGCGTGCTTACTATTCAAGACGCCGCGTTGCACGAGAAGCCGGCAAATGTGCATGGCAGCTTTGCCGGACCAATCATGGTTAGCGATTTGCGAACGCATGATGGCCGCGCCGCCTCTACACTGGTCGCGTCTGGCATATTGATGTACAGCCGCTGAACAGGATCGGGGGATCAACGCATGCCGACGCTTTACGCTCTCAAGCCGGCCTTCCAGGGTCGACTGCGGCCGCTGGTCAACCGGCTGGCGGCAATCGGGGTCACGGCAAACAGCATAACCATCCTGGCGGCCGCGATGTCGATAGCCGCCGGCGCGGCCATTGCGATCTGGCACGAATGGCGCTGGCTGCTGTTGCTTATCCCCGCGGTGATGTTCGTGCGCATGGCGTTGAATGCCGTGGACGGCATGCTGGCGCGCGAGCATGGCCAAGCCTCGACGCTTGGCATGTATCTGAACGAGTTGTGCGACGTCGTTTCGGACCTCGCGCTGATTCTCCCTTTTGCCGTCTTTCCCGAATTTGGCGCATGGGGCGTCGTCGCCTTCGCGATATCGGCCGTGCTGACCGAGTTCGCCGGCGTGCTCGGCATCGCTGCCAAGGTCGGGCGTAATTATGCCGGGCCGTTCGGCAAGAGCGACAGGGCGCTGGCGCTCGGCGTCGTCGCCACGCTGTGTGCCGCCGGGCTGTGGCCGGCATCGATAACGCCGTTTGTGTTTCCGGCCATGGCAACGCTTTCGCTGCTGACCGCCATAAACCGGATACGCGCCGGCATTATTGGCAGCGCCAGCTGAGCATCGAGGCTCGCCATGCCGCCAGAGGGGAAGACCATGATGCACGAACCGATCGCCGCCGCGGCCACGGAAAGCCTTGCGCGGCAAGCACAGGAGCGGGTTTTCCGCAGCCATGACGGGACGGAGATCTTCTACCGATTCTGGCCGGCGGCCTCCGCCGATGCCAAGGGCGCAGTGGTGCTCTTCCATCGCGGCCACGAGCATGGCGGCCGCATGGCCCATCTCGTCGATGAATTGCAGATGCCGGACCACGCCTTCTATGCCTGGGATGCCCGCGGCAATGGCCGCTCGTCCGGCGAGCGCGGCTATGCGCCCTCCTTCTCGGCGCTGGTGCGCGACATCGACTGCTTCATGCGCGAGACCGCTGCCAGGGATGGCTTTGCCACTCGGGATATCGCGCTGATCGCACAATCCTTCGGCGCCGTGCTGGCTGCCGCCTGGGTGCATGACTATGCGCCGAAGCTGCGCGCCATGGTGCTGGCCTCACCGGCCTTCTCGGTAAAACTCTACGTGCCCTTCGCCAAGGAGGGCATCGCACTCTGGCAGAAGATCAAGGGCCGCTTCTTCGTCAATTCCTACGTCAAGGCGAAATTCCTGACCCATGATCCCGTGCGCATCGCCTCTTTCGAGAGCGATCCGCTGATCACGCGGCCGATCGCCTCCAACATACTGGTCGAACTCTACCAGCATGCCGCACGCATCGTCAGTGACGCCCGCGCCATCACCGTGCCGACGCAGCTTCTGCTTTCGGGCAGCGACTGGGTCGTGCGCCACGGCCCGCAGCATGAGTTCTTCGTCAATCTCGGCAGCCGCACCAAGGAACGCCATGTGCTGCCTGGTTTCTTCCACGACACGCTGGGCGAGCGCGACAGGGCGCAGGCCCTCGACCTGATCCGGCCATTCCTGGCCAGGCAGTTCGAGGCAGCCGATGCGCCGGTCGACCTGAAGCAGGCGGACATCGCCGGCTACACACGCGACGAGGCCGATAGGCTTGCCTCGCCGCTCGCTCTGATGTCGCCAAAGGGCCTCTATTGGGCATTCAGCCGTGCCTCCATCCGCATGGGCGCCTGGGTCTCGCAAGGTATGAAGGCCGGCGTGACCACCGGCTTCGATTCCGGCTCGACGCTCGACTACGTCTACGAGAACAATGCGCGCGGGCTTACGCCTCTTGGCCGCGTCGTCGACCGCATTTTCCTGGAGGCCATTGGCTGGCGCGGCATCCGCCAGCGCAAGCTGCATCTCGAAGAGCTCATCGGCTCTTGCCTGGCGACGCTCAAGGCCGCTGGCCGGCCGGTGCACATTCTCGACATCGCGGCCGGCCATGGCCGCTATGTTCTCGATGCCATCGTGAAGAGCCCCGATCAGCCGGCGAGCGTTCGCCTGCAGGATTATTCCGACCTCAACGTCGAGCTTGGCCGCAAGCTGATCGCCGAGCGGCAATTGCCGGCTGATGTCTCATTCCAGCGCGCCGACGCCTTCGATGCCGACATGCTCGCATCGATCGATCCGGCTCCGGATCTTGCCATCGTTTCCGGCCTTTACGAGTTGTTCTCCGACAATGCGATGATAGCCCGCTCGCTCGGTGGATTGGCCAGCGCCATGCAGCCGGGAAGCCTGTTGCTCTACACCAACCAGCCCTGGCATCCGCAGCTCGAGATGATCGCCCGCAGCCTGACTTCGCATCGCGGCGGCGAGGCCTGGGTGATGCGGCGGCGCACGCAGGGTGAGATGGACCAGCTCGTCGAAGCCGCCGGTTTCGAAAAACTCGACCAGCGCATCGACCAATGGGGCATCTTCACCGTCTCGGTCGCGCGGCGCCGCTGAACAGCATGGTCTCATCGCCTGCCCCCACCGCGCGCACCGAGCCTTATGGACGGGTGATCGTCAGGGCGGCGCTGTGGCTGGCCTTCCTGGCGCCGTTCTTCTATCTCAGCTACGGCTTCGCCAACTGGCTGGCCTCGCGGCGCGACGAGGTCGGCAGCATCGTGTTCTCGTGGGAACACAGCATTCCGTTCGTCGCCTGGACCATCGTGCCCTATTGGTCGATCAATCTGTTCTATGGCCTGTCGCTGCTGCTCAACAACGACAAGCAAGGCGTCGACCGCCTGGCCGGGCGCTATCTCACCGCGCAGGTCGTCGCCGTTATCTGCTTCATCCTGTTCCCGCTGACCGCGACATTCGTGCGACCGGCGACGACCGGCCTGCCGGGCTTCCTGTTTGCCGTGCTCGGCGGTTTCGACAAGCCGTTCAACCAGGCACCCTCGCTGCACATCGCCCTTTTGGTGATCATCTGGGATCATTGGCGCCACCGGCTCCGCGGGTTGCTCCTGCCGCTCTGGCATGGCTGGAGCTTCCTGATCGGTGCCTCGGTGCTGACGACCTGGCAGCATCACTTCATCGACATTCCGACCGGCGCGCTGCTCGGGTTCTTTGCGCTGTGGCTGTTTCCGCGCAGCGGCGCGTTGCCGTTTTCAGGCTTCCGGCTGACCAGCGATGTGAAAGCGCGGCGGCTGGCGCGGTTCTACGCTCTGGGCGCGGTCCTCGCGCTGGCCGGTGCAGCGCTCGGCGCCTTGTTCTGCGCCGTCGCGCTCTTCCTGCTTTGGCCGGCGCTGGCGCTGGCCATCGTCGCCTTCGCCTATGCAGGAGCAGGCGAAAAAGTGTTCCAGAAATCCGCCGATGGCAGCATCACGCTCGCAAGCCGTGTCCTGCTCTTGCCTTACCGTCTCGGCGCCAGGGCCAACATATGGGCCTGGACGCGCAAACTTGCTCCCCAGGTGGCGATTGCCGACGGCGTCTTTCTCGGGCGCTTTCCCACGGCACGCGAGGCCAGCAGCTTCGGCACGGTCATCGATCTCGCCGCCGAACTTAAGAGGCCTGCGGCAGCCGATTGCCGCTGGATCAGCTTTCCGATGGTCGACCTGTTGCCGCCGCCAGTGGCGATACGGCAACAGGCAGCCGGCGCGCTGGAGAGTGCGCGCCGCGACGGCACCGTGCTGGTGTGCTGCGCGCTCGGCTTCCAGCGCAGCGCCGGCGTCGTCGCCGAATGGCTGGTGGCGACCGGCAGGGCCAAGACGCCGGCGCTTGCCCGCGAAATGCTCGCGGCCCTCGGCCGGCCGGTTCATCTCGCAGAAGCCACGGATCCGGCGGCGTCATGACCGGCAATGCCTATCAGGACCGCACCGACCGCTTCGCCGGCATGCTGATGCGGCAGGCAGCGTGGCCTGCCGCAATCGTGGTGGCGGCAAATATCCTTGCGCCGCTGGCTGCCTCGACGCGCGGCGGCTTCGAGACTTTGCCGGCGGCCGTTGCGCTGTCGATCACAGCCGCGAGCGCTGTCGCCGTTCTGGCGCTGTCGGCATTGCTGGCATTCGACGCCCTGTTGTTCCGGGTCATGGCTGGCCATGATGACGAAGCTTCCGGCGGTGCCGCGGTGGACGACATGCTGGCGCGCATGCGCCTGAAAACGGCCCCGCCCGCGACACGCTCGCTCGATGACCGCATTGCTGGCACGCGTCGCCTACTGTTCAAGCAGCGCGCCGCCCTGGCTCTGTTCGCCGCAGCACTTCTGGCGTCAGGGTTTTGGGCGCCGCGATGAACAGGCTTTCGCTCAAGACCTTCACCTTGCTGCAGACGGTAACCTCCGTCGGCCTCTCGGCGCTGGCCCGGATGGTGACGGGCGTGCGTCCGATCTGGAACGGCAGCCTGCCCTCCGACCGCCAGCGCATCTATTTCGCCAACCACACCAGCCATGGCGACTTTATCCTGCTGTCGGCCTGTCTCAGCGAAAGCGAGCGCGCGATCACCCATGCTGTTGCCGCAGGCGAATATTGGGGGAAGTCGCGGCTGCGCCGCTTCATCGCGCAGGACATGCTGTCGTCGGTGCTCATCAACCGGCAGTGGACGAGACCTGAGGAAAACCCGATCGAGATCATGCTGTCGGTTCTCGACCAGGGCCACTCGCTGATCCTGTTTCCCGAAGGCACACGCAACATGACCGAAGAGCCGCTGCTGGCCTTCCGCTCCGGGCTCTACAATCTGTCGACGGCGCGGCCTCAGGTCGAGCTGATCCCGTGCTGGATCGAGAACATGTCGCGCGTGCTGCCCAAGGGCCAGTTCCTGCCGGTGCCGCTGCTGTGCCGCGTCGTCTTCGGCGCGCCGGTGGCGATCGGTCCGGGCGAAGAACGCCGCGCCTTCCTCGAACGCGCCCACGCCGCGCTTCTGGCGCTCAACCCGCGTCCCGAGCGAGACGATTGATGCGCCACGAAATCTCCATTCTGATCATCGGCCTGCTGGCGGTTTTGACCACCGCCAGCATCGTCGCGACCATCCTTTCGGCGCGAGCGCCGAAGCCGCTTAGCTCAACGCTGGTCAATCTCAGCCAGCGGATCAACGCCTGGTGGGTGATGGTGGCGCTGATGACGGTCGCCTTCTTCTTCGGGCGTTACGGGATGACCATCCTGTTCGCTCTGATCTCCTTCGCCGCGCTGCGCGAATTCGTGACGCTGACGCACACCCGCCGCAGCGACCATTGGGTGCTGCTCGGCATGTTCGGCATCATCATACCGTTTCAATATTGGCTGGTGTGGACCGCCTGGTACGGGCTCTTCGTCATCTTCATTCCGGTCTATTGCTTCCTGCTGATGCCGGCCATCACGGCGCTGCATGGCGACACTGAACGCTTCCTCGAGCGCATCGCCGCGCAGCAATGGGCGGTGATGATCTCGGTCTATTGCGTCAGCCATGTCCCTGCCCTGCTGACACTCGAGGTGCCGGGCTTCGAAGGCCGCACCCTGCTGCTGATCGCGTTCCTGATCATCGTCGTGCAAGGCAGCGACGTGCTGCAGTACATCTTCGGCAAGCTGTTTGGAAAACACCGTTTTTCGCCGAACGTCTCGCCGTCGAAAACCTGGGAAGGGCTGATCGGCGGACTGGTGTCGGCGAGCCTGCTCGGCGCGCTGCTATCCTTCGTGACACCCTTCTCGCCGCTGCAGGCAGCAGCCGTGGCCTTCGTCGCCTGCTCGATGGGATTTCTCGGCGGGCTGGTCGCCTCGGCCATCAAGCGCGATCAGGGCGTCAAGGACTGGGGCCATCTGATCGAAGGCCATGGCGGCATGATGGACCGCACCGACAGCCTGGTCTTCGCCGCCCCGGTGTTCTTCCACATCGTGCGCTATTTCTGGACGGTCTGAGCCGGCGGCCTGTTGCAAGAGCGGTTCATTGGCGCGCTCAGAGCCGGTTTTGGATCAGCATGGTGACGACGAAGAACGCGCCGACGGAGCTGGTGATGATGCCGATCGGCAGCTCCTGCGGCAGCAGCAGCGTTCGGGCCAGAAGATCGCTGGCCAGCAACAGCACCGCGCCGGGTCAGTTTGGAAGCCGTTTGACACCCTTTTTCATACGCCGAGATAGCGGTCCTGAATTTCTGGCGTCAGCGCCTCGGGCGTGCCTTCGAAGACGGTCATGCCCTTTTCCAGAACGAAGCAGCGGTCGGCCACAGGTAGAAGCTCGGCAAGCGTCTTGTCGACGATAAGGATCGACTGTCCGCTCGACTTGAGCTTGCGGATTGCTGCCCAGATGTCCTGGCGGATCACAGGTGCCAGACCCTCGGTCGCCTCGTCCAGAATGAGCAGGCTCGGATTGGTCATCAACGCGCGGCCGATGGCTACCATCTGCTGCTCGCCGCCCGACAGTGTACCGGCATATTGGTCGCGGCGTTCGCCGAGACGCGGAAACAGCTCGACAACTTTTTCCAATGTCCACGCGCTGCCGCGTGCTGCGGCCAGCAGGTTCTCCAGTACGGTCAGATTGGGAAAGCAGCGCCTTCCCTCCGGCACCAGACCCAGGCCAAGGCGCGCGATGCGGTGCGGGCGCATGCCGGCGACTTGGCGGCCGCCAAAGCTGATCGAGCCTGAGCGCGGTTTCGCGAGGCCGAGAATGGAATTGATCGTCGTCGTCTTGCCCATGCCGTTGCGGCCCATGAGCGCCACGACCTCACCCGCCCTGACGTCGAGCGAGACGCCGAACAGCGCCTGCGATGCGCCGTAGAAGGTTTCGACGCCGTTGAGTTCCAGCAGGCTCACGCAGTTTCTCCGAGATAGGCCCGGCGCACTTCGGGATCGTTGCGGATCTCGTCCACCGTGCCGGTGGCGATGACGCGGCCATAGACGAGGACCGAGATACGGTCGGCAAGCGCGAAGACGGCATCCATGTCGTGTTCGACGAGCAGGATCGGCGCTTCGTGGCGCAGGCCGTCGAGGAATTTCGTCAACGCTTTCGATCCGTCTGGCCCCATGCCGGCCATCGGCTCGTCGAACAAAAAGGCCTTCGATCCAAGGGCCAACGCAATGGCGATTTCGAGTTGACGGCGTTCGCCATGCGACAGCTCAGCGGCTGGCACGTAGGCGCGCCCGGCAAGGCCGACGCGCTCCAGCATCGCCATCGCCGGTTCTGTCAGGCTCTTGTCGCTCATCACGGGGCGTAAGAAGCGGAAGCTCGTTCCCTGGCGTGCCTGCACCGCCAGCATCACATTGCGCAGCGCGGAAAACTCCTGCGCGAGTGATGAGATCTGGAAGCTGCGGCCGAGCCCAAGCCGCCCGCGGGCCGCCATGTCGAGCCCGGCCATATCCTGGCCGAGAAAGCGGATACTGCCGCTGTCTGGCCGGAGCGAGCCCGAGATCTGGTGGATCAGCGTGCTTTTACCGGCTCCATTGGGGCCGATCAGCGCGTGGATTTCGCCCGGCTTGAGATCGAGGCTGACGCCGTCGGTGGCCTTCAGCGCGCCGAAAGTCTTTTTGAGATCGCGTATTTCGAGGACCAGCTCAGCCATGACGCGCCTCTCCAGCCAAAAGGCCAAGCAGCCCGCCGCGCGCGAACAAAACGACGCCGAGCAGGATCAGGCCAAGGAAGAACTGCCAGCGTTCGGTGAAGCCGCCAAGCGCGAATTCGAACAGCACGTAAAGCATCGCGCCCGCAACCGGGCCGAACAGCCGACCCTTGCCGCCAAGGATGATGAGCACGATCAGCTCGCCCGACATGTGCCAGGACAGCATCGAGGGGCTGACGAAGCGGTTGAGATCGGCAAACAGCGCGCCGGCGAGGCCTGTGACCATGGCAGAGATGGCGAAGGCAACGAGCCTGATGTTGAAGGGTGCGATGCCGACGGCGGACAGCCTGGTCGCGTTCTGCCGTGCCGCCTGCAATGCGGCACCGAAGCGCGATCCGCGCAGCAGCCAGAACAGACCAAGTGCTGCCATCAGCACGACATAGCAGATCAGGAAATAGGTCAGGGACTGCGCCGTGTTCATACCGGGAAAGCCATTGCGGACATAGATCGACAGCCCGTCCTCGCCGCCATAGGCCGGCCAGGAGATGGCGAAGTAGTAGATCATCTGCGCGAAAGCGAGCGTGATCATGATGAAATAGACGCCCGTCGTGCGCAGGCTGATCGCGCCGATCGGCAAGGCGACAAGGCCGCAAACCAGGATAGCCACCGACCAGATGACCAGCATCGAGGTCGTGCCTTGCAGGCCAAACAACAGCGGTTCGGCGTTGAAGGCATGGGTCGCCAGGATGCCGGCGGCATAGCCGCCAAGGCCGAAGAAGGCGGCGTGGCCAAAGGATACCAGCCCGCCAAGACCAAGCGCGATGTTGAGCCCGACAGCAGCGAGCGCAAGGATCGTAATGCGCGTGGCAAGCGTGACGTAGAATTGCTCGCCCATTGCAGACGCACTGAACGGGATCGCTAGCAGCAGAAGTGCCAGCAGTATATTGATGATGGTTTCGCGGCTCATGGTGGCCCTTACGACTGCGCCGCAAACAGGCCGCTTGGCCTGAAAGCGAGGATCAGGGCCATGACTATGTAGATCAGCATGGAGGCGAGTGAGGCACCGATCAGCCCGGCCTGTGCCGTCGGCATCATCAACGCCAGCGCCTTGGGCAGGAGGAAGCGGCCCATCGTGTCGACGAGGCCGACGAGGATGGCACCGAACAGCGCACCCTTGATCGAGCCGATGCCGCCGATGACGATGACCACGAAGGCGAGGATGAGTGCTGGCTCGCCCATGCCGACCTGCACCGATTGCAGCGCACCGACCAGCGCGCCGGCAAGGCCGGCAAGGGCAGCACCTAGCGCGAAGACAACAGTGTAGAGCGTGCGGATGTCGACGCCGAGGGCTGCGATCATCTCGCGGTCGGATTCGCCGGCGCGGATGCGCATGCCGAGACGGGTGCGCGAGATCAGCAGATAGAGCCCCACAGCAACGGCGATGCCGACGCCGATAATGGCGAGGCGGTAGAGCTGGTACTGGCCACCGCCGGGCAGGGGCACCGCGCCTTGCAGCAGCGGTGGGATGTCGAGATAAAGCGGAAACGAGCCAGACAGCCAGCGCGTGCCTTCCGAAAAGATCAGGATCAGCGCAAACGTCGCCAGCACCTGGTCAAGATGGTCGCGCTCATAAAGCCTGCGGATGACAACGATCTCCATGACCGCACCGGCGGCTGCCGCAGCGATCAGGCTCGCCACCAGACCGATCCAGAACGAACCAGTGGCGGCGGCGACCGTGGCACAGGCAAAGGCGCCGACCATGTAGAGCGAGCCATGGGCGAGGTTGATCAGGCCCATGACTCCGAAGATCAGCGTCAGGCCGGCGGCCATGAGGAACAGCATCACTCCGAGCTGCAGCCCGTTGAGAAGTTGTTCGATCAGAAGGGCGATGGACAAATGAACGATCCGGACTGTGGTTCAAGGCGGGGAATGCCGAAGCAAGCCGCTGCAAGATACGGCGATGCGGCCTCGCCGCGGCCCCGGCCCCGTCGATGACGAGGCCGGCACTTTAGCAAAGCGGATGCAGCCTTGGGCTACATCTTGCACTGGTCGGCATAGGCGTCCTTGTGGTGTTCGAAGGCGGTGGCGATGATCTTGTTGGTCAAGACATCGCCTTCCTTTACCACCTCACGGACGTAGATGTTCTGGACCGGATGATTGTTGGTGTTGAAGGTGAACTCGCCGCGCACCGACTTGAAATCGGCTGCCTTGAGGGCCGCGCGGAACGCGTCCTTGTCCTTAACACTGGCCTTGGACAGCGCAGACAGGATCAGGTTCGCCGTATCCCAGCTCTGGGCGGCGTAGATTGAGGGCAGGCGATTGTATTCGGCCTTGAAGGCCTCGACGAACTGCTTGTTGGCTTCGTTGTCGAGGTCCCTGGACCAGCTCGCCGAGTTCTTGACGCCAAGGGCTGCGTCGCCAACCGCGGGCAAAATGTCCTGGTCGAAGGAGAAGCCAGGACCCATGACCGGGATGTTCACGCCCGACTGGGCGTACTGCTTCATGAAGGAAATGCCCATGCCGCCAGGCAGGAAGAAGAACACCGAGTCGGCACCGGAATCGCGGATCTGGGCGATCTCGGCGGCGTAGTCGGCCTGGCCGATCTGGGTGTAGGCCTCGCCTGCCAGCTCGCCCTTGTAGTAGCGCTTGAAGCCGGTCAGCGAATCCTTGCCAGCCGGGTAGTTGGGCGCGAGGATGAAGGTCTTCTTGTAGTCCTTGTTGGCGTACTGACCCATCGCCTCATGGAAATTGTCGTTCTGGTAGGCGACGTTGAAATAGTTCTTGTTGCACTTGGCGCCGGCAAGGGCCGACGGGCCGGCATTGGGCGACAAATAGATGACGTCCTGCGCCACCGCGTTGGGCACCACCGCCATCGCCAGGTTCGACCAGATGATACCGGTGAGCAGGTCGACCTTGTCGCTCTGGATCATCTTTTCGGCGAGCTGCACCGCGATCTCGGGCTTCTGGGCATCGTCTTCGATGACCAGTTCGACATCTTTGTTGCCGGACTGTTTCATCGCCAGCGTAAAGGCATCGCGCATGTCGACGCCGAGACCCGCACCGCCGCCCGAAAGCGTGGTGATGACGCCGATCTTGACGGGTTCGGCATAGGCAAGGCCAGATGTGGCCAGCGACAAAGCGAACATGCTGGATGCCAGGATATTCTTCATTTTTCTCTCCTTCCCAGTGTTTTCAATATAGATAAAATAGCTTTAGAGCCGGGTGCGAACTTTCCAGAGTTCAGTGAACAGTTCAACCTCCAGCATCTCTTCAGATACGAAGCGCCCGACGTGCCGCCGGTGCTGCGTTTCATGCCGATGATGCGTTCGACTGTGGTGACATGATTGAAGCGCCAGCGCCCGGCCATTGCCGATCGGCGCGGTGTGGTCACCCAGACCCTTTTCGACCAGACGTCGGTCAGTTCGACACCGGCATTAAGGTATTCGGGGTAGTCGAAGCCATCGAGCAGGAAGTTCGGCCACTGTTCCTCGGGCGGAAGGTTGTCGCGCGTGAACGTGTCGATATGCGCTGACGGTCCAAGCATTCTGCGGCTGTCCCCTAGATGCTCGTTGCCACGGTCTTGTCGCCGTGCGTGTGTTTGAATACGCAACTTGCGGGGAGGCTTTGCGCCGACGCCGGGCTGGTCATCCGGCATATGCGGCAGCACCCGGCGCGATCGAATATGCGACCGGCATTTGGCACAGCGAGACCTCCCACGCTCTCGACTGACGATTGAGAATTGCACCAGACCAAATTTATTTCAAGCCTAAAGTTTTTAGCCATGCCCGAGCGTTGGTGCACAAATGCGGCATGTTCGGCATCTTCGGCAAGCTCTTTGGAAAACACCGTTTTTCGCCGAACGTCTCGCCGTCGAAAACCTGGGAAGGCCTGATCGGCACGCCCTTCTCGCCGCTGCAGGCGGCGGCCGTGGCCTTCGTCGCCTGCTCGATGGGATTTCTTGGCGGGTTGGTCGCCTCGGCCATCAAGCGCGACCAGGGCGTCAAGGACTGGGGCCATCTGATCGAAGGCCATGGCGGCATGATGGACCGCACCGACAAGCCTGGTCTTCGCCGCGCCTGTCTTCTTTCACATTGTGCGCTATTTCTGGACGGTCTGAGCCGGCGGCGTCTTGCCCGCCGCGATCAGACCCGGATCAGCATGGTGACGACCAGAAACCACGCTATTTGGCGCGTTTCCTGACATACAGTTCCAGCTTGTGGCGGACGATTTCGAAGCCAAGCTCCGACGCTATCTCGGCCTGCAGTTTCTCGATTTTGTCGGAACGGAACTCGATCACCTGACCGGTGTCGAGGTCGATGAGATGGTCGTGATGTTCACGGTCCGCGTTTTCGAACCGGGCGCGGCCCTCGTCGAAGGCATGACGCTGGATGGCGCCTTTCTCCTCCAGGAGCCGCAACGTCCGGTAGACGGTCGACAAGGAAATGCTGCCGTCGATCTGGTGGGCACGAGAATACAATTCGTTCGCGTCCGGATGGTCGTGCGCATCCGCCAGCAGCCGCAAGATCACCTTGCGTTGTTCGGTCATCCGGACACCGGCGGCTTTCAAATTGCTCCGGAATCGCTCGAAAAGGTCGTTATCCGCTTTCATCCGCCATACTTAGCCGCGTTGCCACGCGACTGCAATTAGCTACTTGCAAATCAGTTGCAACTGCAATATTAGATGCAAATCAAACGCATTAGCATGACGTGAGCAGCGCATGGGCGACGATCAACTCCAGTCGAAAGGCATCCGATGACTGTTTCTGCTTCCCCAACCCGCAGGACGATGCTGCGGGCGCTTGGCGGCCTTGTGGCCATCGGTTTTGCGACGATGGCGAGCCTCGTTCCGGTCATGGCACAGGAGACCCAGCCTGCGGCAGGGAAGGTTCTGCGCGTCGTGACGACGTTCACGATCATCCAGGATATCGCGCAAAACGTAGCCGGGACCGCGGCAATCGTAGAGTCGGTGACCAAGCCCGGCGCCGAAATCCACGACTATCAGCCGACGCCGCTCGACGTGGTGAAGGCGCAATCGGCCGACCTCGTGCTCTGGAACGGCATGAACCTCGAACGCTGGTTCGAGAAATTCTTCGACAACGTGAAGAACGTGCCGAGCGCCGTCGTCACGGACGGTGTCGAGCCGATGGGGATCAAGGAGGGGCCCTACGAAGGCAAGCCCAATCCGCATGCGTGGATGTCGCCGAAGAACGCCCTCATCTATGTCGAGAACATCCGCAAGGCGCTGTCCAAGGCGGATCCGGCAAACGCCCAGGTCTATGCCGCCAACGCCGCCGCCTATTCGGAAAAGATCAAGGCAATCGACGAGCCCATGCGCAAGCGCCTGTCGGCGATCCCCACGGACCAACGCTGGCTGGTTACAAGCGAAGGCGCTTTCAGCTACCTGGCACGCGACTTCGATCTGCGCGAAGCCTATCTGTGGCCGATCAACGCCGACCAGCAAGGCACTCCGCAACAGGCGCGCAAGCTCATCGACCTGGTGCGCGAGAACAAGATTCCGGTGGTGTTCAGCGAAAGCACCATTTCGGACAAGGCGGCCAAGCAAGTCGCGCGCGAAACCGGAGCCACCTATGGAGGCGTTCTCTACGTCGATTCGCTGAGCGAGGAAGACGGCCCGGTTCCGACCTATCTGAAGCTTCTCGAAACCACCGTCGAGACTATCGTCCAGGGGTTCGGCGGGTGACCGGGGTTCGCACCGCGCTCGCTCCGGACAGCGTCCAGGGCAGCCATGATCGAACATCGACCGGTAGCGGCCGGGTCGTTGCCTCCATCGACGTGGACGACGTCACCGTCAGCTATTCAAGCGGGGTCACGGCCGTACACTCCGCCTCTTTCAGGCTCGGCGCCTCCACCATCTGCGCGCTGGTCGGCGTCAACGGCTCCGGCAAATCGACGCTGTTCAAGGCGCTGATGGGCTTCCTGACGCCGTCGACCGGAACAGTGCTTATCGCCGGATTGCCGGTCCACGCAGCGCTGAAGCGCGGCCTGGTAGCGTATGTGCCGCAGAGCGAGGATGTCGACTGGAACTTTCCGGTGCTGGTGGAAGATGTCGTCATGATGGGCCGCTATGGCCACATGAATTTTCTGCGTATCCCACGCAGAGCCGATCGCATGGCGGTCGACGCGGCGCTGGAACGGGTCGGCATGACCGATTTTCGCAAGCGCCAGATCGGCGAACTGAGCGGCGGCCAGAAGAAGCGCGTGTTCCTGGCGCGCGCTCTGGCGCAGGGCGGCGAGATCATCCTGCTCGACGAGCCGTTCACCGGCGTCGACGTGCAGACCGAAGCAGCGATCATCGATCTCCTTCGGTCGATGCGCGACGACGGCAAGCTGATGTTGGTGTCGACGCACAATCTCGGCAGCATCGTCAATTTCTGCGACCATGTCGTCATCTTCAACAAGACGGTGCTGGCCTTCGGACCGACAGAGACAACGTTTACGCAAGCCAATCTTGCGAAAGCTTTTGGCGGCGTGCTGAGGCATCTACGCCTCGGCGGCGCCGATCTTCACGACGACCCCGACGCTCGCCACCTGACCGTGCTGACCGATGACGAGCGCCCTCTGGTGCTTTACGGCGAGCGCGATCAAGAGAAGATGATGAAGCCCGACAGCGGATCGCCAGCCCCGTGATTGACATCCTGCTGGAACCCTTCACCTACAACTACATGGCCAAGGCCATCTGGGTCAGCGCCCTGGTCGGCATGGTCTGCGCGTTCCTGTCCTGCTATCTCATACTCAAGGGCTGGGCCCTGATGGGCGACGCGCTTGCCCACTCGGTGGTGCCGGGCGTTGCGGCCGCCTACATGCTGGCCCTTCCCTATGCCGCCGGCGCATTCGCCTCCGGCCTCATCGCCGCACTCGGCATCACCTTGGTGCGGCGCGTGACGCAACTTCGCGAGGACGCCGTGATCGGCCTTGTCTTTACAACGCTGTTCGCTGGCGGGCTGCTGATTGCGTCGATCAGTCCGACCTCCGTAAACATCCAGTCCATCGTACTCGGCAACATCCTCGCAATCTCCGACGAGGATGTAACCCAGGTCATCCTCATCGCAGCGGTTTCGCTGGCTGTATTGGGGCTTCGATGGAAGGATATGATGCTGGTGTTCTTCGATGAGAACCATGCGCGCGGCGTCGGCCTGAATCCGTGGCGGTTGCGGGTCCTGTTCTTCGTGCTGCTCAGCGCCTGCATCGTCGCCGCGCTCCAGACCGTCGGCGCGATCCTCGTGATCGCGATGGTGGTAACGCCTGGTGCCACCGCCTATCTGCTTACCGATCGGTTCGGCGTCATGATCCTGCTCGCGATGGCGATCGGCGCGGCGACGAGCGCGGTCGGCGCCTATCTCAGCTTCTTTCTCGATGGCGCGACTGGCGGACTGATCGTGGTGCTGCAGACCGTGGTCTTTCTGACTGCCTTCGTCTTCGCACCCAAACATGGCCGTCTCGCCGCGCGCCGGGCGGCACGTGCCGCATCCCAGGTCGCGTCATGATGACAATCTGGTCCTGGATCGCCGAACCGCTCAGCCATGAGTTCATGCGTCGCGGTCTCACCGTCGCCATTCTGGTCGGCGCCATCTGCGCGGTGTTGTCCTGCTATCTCGTCCTGAAGGGCTGGTCGCTGATGGGCGACGCCGTTTCGCATGCCGTGCTTCCGGGTATTGTGCTCGCCTATATCGCCGGGATCCCGCTTGCCTTCGGCGCATTCGTGGCAGGGCTTGGCTGCGCTTTGGCGACGGGCTACCTCAAGCAGCACAGCCGGATCAAGGAGGACGCAGTCATGGGCATCGTCTTCTCAGGCATGTTCGCGTTTGGCCTGGTTCTGTTCGTCAAGGTCGAGACCGACCAGCATCTCAATCATATCCTGTTCGGCAACATGCTCGGCGTCCAGTGGCGCGACGTGATCGAGGCGGCGATCATCGTCGTGCCGGCGATCCTCATCGTTCTGGCAAAACGCAAGGATCTGCTGCTCTATTGTTTCGATCCGGCCCATGCGCGCGCGATCGGCCTGCCCGTCAATCTGCTGCATTTCGGGCTCTTGACGCTGCTCGCGTTGACCATCGTGGCCTCGCTGAAGGCTGTCGGGATCATCCTTGTCATCGCCATGCTGATCGCGCCGGGAGCGATCGGTTTTCTTTTGACGAAGAGCTTTGAGCGGATGCTCGCCATTGCTGCCGCGGCCGCCATCGGGTCGAGCGTCGTGGGAACGATCCTCAGCTATCACATCGACGCAGCCACGGGTCCGACCATCGTCGTGGTTCAGGCCGGCGTTTTTTTGCTTGCCCTGTTCCAGTCGAAGCGCCCAAAGCAACAGGTGCAACTGGGCATTTCGGGAGAGTAATCGCGACCCTGACCGAGGCCACGCTTAAAGCCGGTTGCGGATCAGCATGGTGACGACGAAGAACGCGCCGACCGAGCTGGTGATGATGCCGATCGGCAGTTCCTGCGGCGGCAGCAGCGTTCGGGCCAGAAGGTCGCTGGCCAGCAACAGCACCGCGCCGAACACGGCGCAGCTGGCAACCAGGCGCAGGTGCAAGGGGCCCGCCAGCGGCCGCGACAGATGCGGGATCATCAGCCCGACGAAGCCGATGACGC
This sequence comes from Mesorhizobium sp. SEMIA396, assembly GCF_024518615.1. Lineage (NCBI taxonomy): Bacteria > Pseudomonadati > Pseudomonadota > Alphaproteobacteria > Hyphomicrobiales > Phyllobacteriaceae > Mesorhizobium > Mesorhizobium sp. SEMIA396. Next base: position 589,553 of record NZ_JANIFC010000002.1, on the reverse strand, counting down.
CGGCGACCGAGACCAGGATCGCCGTCGAGAAGGCGGCGACGAGAAAGGTCATCCTTCGCATCCGCGCCACCGGCACGCCCAGGCTTTCGGCGGCGTTTTCGCCGGCCAGGAAAGCATCGAGCCGGCGGTGGTTCCACAGCGCGTAAGCCAGGATAGTGCCCGCACCCAAGGCGCCGAGCCAGATATTGTCCCAGCGCGCCAGGCCGAGCCCACCCATGGTCCAGAACAGCACGGAGTGCGCGGCGCGCTGGTCGCCGGCAAAGACAAGATAATTGGTCAAGGCGGTGAACATGAAGGACACGGCAAGGCCGGCAAGGATCAGCCGCTCCGGGCCTTGCCCCCTCACCCGCGCAACCAGCAGCAGGACGACACCGGCAGCCAATATGCCGCCGGTGAAGGCCGCGACCGGCAATGTCCAGATGCCGAAACTGTCTCCGAAGACGGTGATGACGGAAACCGCACCCGCGGCGGCGCCCGACGACAGGCCGAACAGGAACGGGTCGGCAAGGTCGTTGCGGGTCACCGTCTGCAGCAGCGCACCGACGACGCCGAGACCGGCCCCGACGCAGATGGCCAGGATCGTGCGCGGCAGCCGCAGGTCGACGACGATCTTGCCTACCGGCCCGGACACGTCGTGCCCGCTGAAGCCAATCGCACGGCCAAGCGAGGCAACGACGTCGGCCAACGGAATCAACGTCGAGCCATAGGCGATCGACAGCAGAGCGAGAGCGGCGATCGCCGCCGCTCCCACCAGCATGGCCAGTGCGAATGCCGGATGGCGCAAACCTGGAAATGCGTCGTGTCTGTCAGGACGCGTGCGACGCACTTCCAGGATCTTTTGCTCATGCATGTCGTTGCCCCAAAACCGCTGCGCACTTTTGGGCGACAGGCATCAAAACGCTTCCGGATGCATGGCCTTGGCGATTTTGTCGATCGCTTCGATATTGGCGGGTCCGGGTGTCAGTTCGGCATAGCGCAGGGCGACGAAGCGCTCGTTCTTGACCGCGTCCGTTTCTTTCATCGCCGGGTGGGACTTCAGGAAATCAAGCAGTTTCCTGTAGCCGCCGCCGTCCTGGTAATCGAGCAGGATGAGGAATTGCGGATTGCGCGACGCCACCGTTTCCCAGTCCGTGTTGCCCCAGCTGGTCTCCATGTCGCCCATGATGTTGTCGCCGCCGGCGGCTGATATCATGGCGCTGGGGATGGCGAACTTGCCTGCTGTGAACGGTTTGTCCTCGCCGGAATCATAGAGAAACACTCGCGTACCCTTGCCGTTGCCGACCTTGGCGGTGATGTCGGCGAGCTGCTTCTTCCAGCCGGAGACAAGCTTCTCCGCCTCGGCCTCCTTGCCGAAAATCTTGCCCAGCTTTTCGACGTCGCCATAGAGCAGGTCCATCGAGGCGGCTGGGCGGCTCTTGTCGAGATGGACGCAGCTTTCCGTCAGCACCAGCGTCTTGATGCCGTGCGGAGCAAGCGTATCGGGTGTCACCTCGCCGCCCGGCTTCATGCCGTAATACCAGCCGGCGAAGAAGAAATCCGGCTCGACCGCGACGAGGTTTTCGAGCGTCGGATATTTCGGCGCCAGTTCCGGGATCGAACCCTGCTCGGCCTTGAATTCGGGACCCACCTTGTACCATCCGGTGATGCCGGTCAGGCCGACGATCGACGGCTGCAGTTTCAGCGCGAAAGCCATCTCGGCCATGTTGAGATCCTGGATGACGGCGCGCTTCGGCGGCGCATCGAAGGTCAGCGGCTTGCCGCAGCTGTCGACCGTGACCGGGAAGGCCAGGGCTGTCGAGGCCAGCAGCGAGAAGACAAGCGAAAAGGCCAGGCGTTTCACGGGTTTGCTCCTTGTGGATGGGATTGGGTCGACTACGAGATGGCTTCAATCACGTCGGCGGCGCGGCACGGTTCGGCACATCGAACACCGTCAGTTCGCGGTCTTCGGTCGGATGGCGCAGACGCAGCACATCGATGCCGAAAATCTCGCGGATCAGCTTTTGGGTCAGGGCTTCGCGCGGTGCGGCGAGCGCTTGCAGACGGGCATGGTTCATCACCGCCACCCTGGTGGCGAACGGTGCCACCAGCGCCAGATCGTGCAGCACCGCGATCACCGTCATCTCGAAGCCTGCCACGAGGTCGAGCAGTTCGCCGCGGGCACGCGGGTCGAGATGGTTGGTCGGCTCGTCGAGGAACAGGATTTTTGGCTGCTGGGCGATGGCGCGCGCAAGTTGGGCGCGCTGGCGCTCGCCGCCCGACAGCGAGCCGATGGTGCGGCCAAATAGCGGCAGCAGGCCGGTCCGGCGCAGTGCATCGACGACGATCTCGCGCTCCTCGCTCCTGCGCCGCAGCCCGGCGTGCGGAACCCGGCCAAGCTCGACATAGTCGATCACCGCCAGCCGCGGATCGGGCTGGTCGGTCTGGCCGACCACGGCAATGTGCAGCGCCCGTTCGGCGGCTGAAATCCTGTCCAGGCGGCGCCCGCCGAGCTTCACCTCGCCGGAGCTCGGACGCAGCATGCCCGACAGCATGCGCAGCAGCGTCGTCTTGCCGGCGCCGTTGGGACCGATGATGGCAAGGCGATCGCCGGCGGCCACCGAGAAGCTGACCGCCTGAACCAGATCCCGCCCATTCGCCGTGACGCAGAGGTCACGGGCTTCGAGAAGCGCTACGGTCATCGGCTGCTGCCCGCCGGCTTGCCGGGACGGCAAAGCGTATATACGACGATGCGATGGATGGAGCCGTCCAACTTTCCGTCACTTTCCAAAACTGGCGACGGAAGGAAGCTGGCGAACCGGCCGACAAGACCGGGATTCGCGTTTCCTCCCGGCACACCCCGTCCGGTCAACTCAGTGATGGCAGGTCTCCTGGCTCACGGGTCGTTGCGCCATCCAGCCTTCCCAGCCTTGCCGGCCAGTGGCATTCACGGATTTTGCTCGCCGCTTACAGTTGCGGGGGCAGCCACGGTCTCGACCTGAGCAGGCCTCACCGTGTTCCCTTTTCACCCCTCGCCTTTCGACTCGGGGACCATCACCGCTTCAGCGTAGATTTGCGCCGATCGCTTCGCAATGGATTTCTCGGACGGAGTGGTGGGCCAGCTAAGGGAAACAGGCATCGCATGCTCTCTTTATGTAATAATATAACATACCTAAGAGATGACGCCGGTCGCTGTCAAGCGAAAGCTCATGGGGCGGTTGGCCGGATGGCGACCGGCATCGGCGCAGATTGCACGGGATGCGCAATTTCGATCAAACTGGCTGCGCCAGGAAACGGCAGGATGATCTGGCCAATGCGAGGAGAAAATGGACCCGACCGAGAAAGCGCTGTGGTTCGTCGAAAGCCATCTGCCGGAGGCGATCTCGCTTGATGATGTCGCGCAAAACAGCGGCGTGTCGCGTTTTCATGTGACGCGCGCCTTCGGCGCCGCCACCGGCCGGTCGGTGATGGGCTACATGCGCTCACGCCGGCTGACCGAGGCGGCGCGCAAGCTGGCGGGCGGGGCGCCCGACATCCTCGCCGTCGCGCTCGACGCCGGCTACAACTCGCATGAGGCGTTCACCCGTGCCTTCCGCGATCAGTTCGGCACCACGCCGGAACTGGTGCGCGCGCAGGGCACACTCGACAAGCTCGACCTCGTGGAGCCGATCCTGATGGACCAGTCCCTCCTCACCAATCTCGAACCGCCGCGTTTCGAGACCAGCCGGCCGTTCCTGATCGCCGGCCTCGGCGAACGCTGCAGCTGCGAAACCAGCGCCGCCATCCCGATGCAGTGGCAGCGCTTCGGCCCCTATATCGGCAACATTCCGGGCGAGACCGGCGACGTCGCCTATGGCGTCTGCGTCAACGGCGACGATGCCGGCAATTTCGACTACATCGGCGGCGTCGAAGTGTCTGACTTCTCCGACCTGCCCAGGGACTTCTACCGGGTGCGGGTGCCGGCGCAGAAATATGCGGTCTTTGCCCACCGCGAACACATCTCGACCATCCGCCGGACGGTCAACACGATCTGGAACAAATGGCTGCCGGCCTCCGGGCATGAGATCGCGGACGCGCCGGAATTCGAACGCTACGGCCCCGAATTCGACCCGCGCAGCGGCAAGGGCGGGCTGGAGATCTGGATACCGGTGAAGGCGTAGTCGGTCAGGCCATCGGCAACGCCGGCCAGCGATCGGCGATCCGGCCGCCGGAAAACACCGCGATCGACCCGAACTGCTGCAGCACGGCTTCGCTCTGCGTCGGCCTTAGAAACGCGTAGTCGCCGGGCTTTGCGGTCGCGTCGGCGGGCAAGCCCATGAATTGCTGGTTGGAGGACAGGCCGAGCAGCCCGTTCGCCTTCATGCCTTCTGGGAAGACCGGCTCGGCCATCCACTTGCCGCCATAGAGGTAGCAACCCTTGCGCGGGAACCGGCCGAGCGCCTGCAGCAGGCGGGTGACGGCCGGCGGGCCGGGCAGCATCGGCTCGACCATTTTCAGGATCGGCGTGGCGATGAAGGCCGCCGGCTGGAAGCCGTCGAGGCCTGGCGTATCGAAGTCGCTGGGCAGCACAAAGGCCGAGCCCATCGAGACCTCATTGGCCGCGCCGCCATGATGAAGCAGCGCGGTCTTGCTGCCGCCGATGTTCAGGATGCGGCGCTGGTCGGCGCCGAGACAGGCGACGAACGCCGAGGCCTGCGCCGACGCCTTTGCCAATGCCTTTGCCGGTCCGCCGAAAAGGCCAGGAATGAGCGGCGCATGCGCCTCGTAGGCCATGACGCCTTCGCAATGCAGCCGGGCCGGCAACGCGCTCAACGCCTTCGACAAGGCCTCAGGATTGGCGAACCCGCCGCGATGCAGCCCGACATCGATCTCGAAAGCGATGCGCAGGCCGATGCCGAGTTCGTCTGCCAGCGCGCCATATTCCGCCAGTCTTTCCTCGCTGTCGATCAGCCAGCAGACGCGCGACCAGTCGGTATCGGCTTTCACCAGCGCCGCCCTTGCCGCGCCGATCGGCATCGGCTTGCCGTAGAGCAGATCGGCATCCGGGAACGCCTTCAGCACCGCCTCGCTGATCGGCGGGTGGAAGGTCATGAAGCGCTCACTGCCAAGCGCCTTGGCGATATACGCAAGCAGCGGCATGCACGCGAGCGATTTGTCGACCAGCCGCACGGCCAGGCCGGGATCCAGTCTCTCCTTGACCAGGGCAATGTTGCCGTCCAGCCGGTCGCGATCGAGCAGCAGGCAGGGCTGGAAGATGCCGGCGGTCTTCAGCGCATCCGAGAGGGTGGAAAAATAGGTGCTCATCATTCGATGCCGAACAAGCCGGCCATATAGGGCGAGACGAAGCGGTTTTGCGGATCGACGTCGCGGCGCACCGCCATGGCATCGTCCCAGCGCGGGTAGAGCTTTTTCAGATCCGCCGCTTTCAGGCTGTGCATCTTGCCCCAATGCGGCCGGCCGCCATATCTGCGGAAGATCGGCTCCGCCGCCCGCATGAACGGCAGAGGATCGTTCGCTGCATCATGGTGGATGGCGATGGAGCAGGTCAGCCTGTTGTAGAATGGCGAAAGCCAGAACTGGTCCGGCGCGACCGAGCGCACCTCCATCGGGAAATAGACCTCGAGAAAACGCTTCTCGGTCAGCTCGATGATCTCGGCCAACGCCTTCGGCCCTTCCTCGAACGGCAAATGATATTCCATCTCGTTGAACTTGGTCTGCCGGTCGCTGGCATAGACGTTGAGCCAGTCCTGCACGTAGTCCTCGGCGGGAAATCTGACGGCCGCCGAACGGATCAGGCGGCCACGCAGCGATGGCAGCCAGGCAAGTGAGGTGCGCAGCCGACGCAGCGTCCTCAAACCCGCCTCGTCCTCTTCCGGCGGCCGTGCGGTGGGTGCGGCGTCGCTGAAATCGCTGGCGATGAACTGCGCATAGCCGGAGAACGGAATGTAGTAGAATTCGGCCGAGCGATGCGCGGCCATCATCGCCTCGAAGTCGCGCAGCATCTCAGTGATCGGCAGCACATATTTGCGGCGGCGCAACCGGTAGGTCGCGATGTTGTTCAGCGTCACTTCGGTGAGCACGCCGAAAGCGCCGAGCGCGACGCCCATGGCGTGGATCATGTCCTGATCCCCTGCCCGCTTGAAGTCGCGGACCTTGCCAAGCCCGTCGACGATCTGCACCGTCTCCAGCTGCGTGTGATAGGCGCCGAGCGTCGGTCCCGAGCCATGCGTGGCGGTACCCAGCGCGCCGCCGATCGCCTGGCGGTCAATGTCGCCCATATTGGGCAGGCCCTGGCCAATGCCTTGCAGGATGCGCATCAGCGGGCCGAGCCGGGTCCCTGCCCGCACCCGCGCCCGATGTGTTTCGGCGTCGTGCGAGACCAGCCCTTCCAGCCTCTCCAGGGACAGGATCGTGCCTTGCGATTTCACCAGCGGCGTGAAGGAATGACCGGCACCGGCGACGCGCACCGGGCCAGGCGCGGTCCGGACGAGATCACCGAGTTCACCGGCATCGCCGGGGCTGGCGATCAGCTTGGGCTCGGCGCTTACAAAGCCCGACCAGTTGCTCCAAATGTTAGACATGCCACCTCCCCGCTCAGGCAACCGCACGACGGTGACGCGACACAAGGACGAAGAGACCGAGCAGCGCCACGCTGGCGACCGCGCTGGCGGCGGCGAATTCCGGCACCGGCCGGAAATCCTTGCCATCGATGAGCAGCGACGCCGCGATCGGCCCGATCGCCAGGCCGAAAAGCTGGGCTGCCGGCACCAGCAGCACAGCGGTCCGCGTCTCGTCGGCGGTGATCGCCAGACGTATCTGGTAGGGCACGATGAACAGCAGGATAAAGCCCATGGCCAAGGCAGCGACCCAGAACGTTGTCAGGCCAGGGCTACTGGCAAGAACCAGGGAGCTGACAAGCGCGACGACGCCGATCGCCGCGATGGCAAGGCGATAATCGATGCGCGCCTCGAACACGGTGGCCGTCATAGCACCCAGGACCTGCACGGCGAGGCTGGCCGAGACGATCAGGCCGACGGTGCGGCCATCGATGCCATACTGTGCGCCAAGCGGTTCCAGAAAGGCCCAGACCGCGCCGAAGAACATGAAATAGCAGAAGACGGACAGCAGCGCGGTCGTCGAGGGAAGCGTCAGCACATTGACCAGGTTCTCCTCCTTGGGCAGGTCGGCATAGTCACCGGGAACAGTGAAGGCGACCACCAGCGACACGACGCAGACGACGGCAAGAACGATGAAGCCGCCCGACGCCCCTGCGGCCGGGATGACATAGAGCGCCAGCAACAGGGCGAGCGCGCATTGCGCCAGCGTCTGCATGGTGACGAAATAGCCGCCGATGCGCTCGGCGCGCCGCGAGCGGGCGATCAGTTCGGTGGCGATGGCGACCAGACCGCCCTCGGCGAGCCCGGCCAGGGCGCGGGCCGCAATCAGCGTGCTGGTGCTCGCGGCATAGGCCGTCCACACATTGACCAGCGCCAGCAGCAGCAGAAGGACGGCACTTTTCCAGCGCATGTGGTGCGCCGAAAGCAGCATCGCCACGACAGCCGAACCGATGGCAATAGCGATCATCTCGGCTGTGGCGACCAGCGCCAGTTCGTCGCCGCTGACATGGCCTTCGGTGTAGAGAGCTCCGAGCAGCACCGGCTGCAGGCCGAGGATGAGCAGGCCGACCGAACCGATCCACAAGGCCGAGGCGAGCTGCCAGCCGGTCGGATTGCCGACCAGCCAGTCGCCACTGCCTGCGTGGCCGGTATCTGTCGAAGCCAAAGGCGCCTCCCAACGTCCTTGCCGTGCGGCAAAAAAGCTGACAACCTGTCAGTATTTCAGAAACTGATACTTGATCATATTTTCTTGTCAACCGGAATTTGGGAAGCCGTGCGAAAGATCGGTGCATGACGGAATTGAAGAGAATGGCGACCGAGCCGAGGCGCAGGCCCAAGCAGGAACGCAGCCGCGAGCGCATCGACGCGATCCTGTCGACGACCATGCGGCTGATCGGGGAAAAGGGTATCGACGCCGTCACCATGAAGGAAGTCGGCATGCTGGCGGGCGGGCCGATCGCCACCGTCTACCACTATTTTCCCAACAAATCGGCGATCCTGGCGATGCTCTATGAGCGGTTTTCAGAGGTCAGCCGGGCACGGCTGACCACGATCATCGCCGAAATCCGCGAGGCGAACGACGTGATCGTGGCCGCTGACCGGCTGCTCGATGATTATCTCAGCCGTGTCGCCGGCGATCCGGCCATCCAGGATCTGCAGAACGCCATCCAGGCCGACAAGGCGCTCAAAAACCTCGACATCGCCGAAACCCGACACCAGGCCCAAATGTTCTGCGACCACGTCATCGCCTTGCTCGAGCCCGAGAGGCGCGAGCAGTTCGAACGCATGGTCCTGCTGATCTTCCAGCTCGCCGGCGGCGTGGTGCGCCTGGCGCTCGCCGAGGGCGAAGCGGAAAGCCGCCAGACCATCGAGGATTACCGGTCTATCATTCACACGCAGCTGCGACTGTTTCTCTAGGGCGTCCGCGGCGATCTCAGCCGCGCCTATTTCGCCCGATGGATGAGGCCTTCGAAGCCGTGAGTCAGATCGGAAGCGCCGGCCGCGAACATCTTGACGAGGTTTTGCGGACGGCCGGGAGTCTTGTTTGCGTCGAGGAGGACGGCCCTGCCCTCATGCATGACGAAATCGAATTTTCCATAGTCAAAGCCGAGTTCACGCCGACGCTCACGCAATTCGTCGGGCACCGGGACGGGCTCGCGCCGGATCGTCTCTGATGCCTTGACCAGGCCGTTCGGGGAGACGTAGCGGGTGCAGCGCTCGCGCTCTCCGCAAAACACCCAGAAACGAACAGCAAAACCGTCGGGTTCTCTCTCCGGAATGAACTTTTCCACGACGAGATCGTCGCAATCAAAGACGCCATCTGGAACGTCGCCGAGAGATCCATGGACCTCATAAGGATGCAAGGCTGGCAAGCGCGGAAACGGCTGCTGTTTCCCGGCACGCTCGGATCGCCGGTTGAGGAGCGTCTCCGGAATACCCCGATTGTTGAGATTGCTTTTGACGATCACCTGACCTTGCCAGCTGTCGGTTCTGTCGACCAATGCGCCGCTGATCCGCCGCTTGGATATGTCGGCGGCGCCGATGTTGAGGCAGAAGGCAAAACTCCGGGCGTAGTCGACATAGTCCGTGGGCGTCACCGTGGCATCGACATGCAATACCGCCATATCGCCGCTGACCGGCTTCGACAGGCCTTGCTGAACCTGAACCGAGTGGCCGCGCCTTTTCAATTCCGCAAGAATGTCGAACAGCATGTATGGGCTGCTCCTGCGCAGCAGGATGTCGCGCCTGCCCAGGAACCTGTCATGCTCGTGCGTTATCACAACGATGCGCGCCACTATCTACCTCTTGGACCGTCTGTAAATTCTTGAAATGTCTTGGCTTGTCCGACGACCTCTATTAAGCCCCGGCGGGTATCCAAATCCAGGCGTCCAGGGGCCAATAAATTGCATGACAAATCATTGGGACGATTACCACCGCCATTGGAAACTTCTGGAAGCGCCGCTCCGGCCAACAGCGGAAACCGTCGCTATATTCGATCGCGAACTTGATCTTGGAAATGCCGATGTCCTCCTCTTGGGGGTGACCCCGGAATTGGCAATTCTGGGCAAGTCGATGTTGGCGGTCGACCAGTCGGCGGCCATGATTTCCGGCGTATGGGCCGGCGACGACGGCTCGCGAAGGGCAATCGCCGGCAACTGGCTTAACCTGCCCGTGGATCACGCAAGCATCGACGCCGTCATCGGCGACGGATGCCTGTCGGCGGTCGATTCCCAGGCGGCGCGCAGTTCGTTGTTTGGCGAGGTCGCCAGGGTACTGAAGCCTGGCAGGCGCGCAGCGATCCGCGTCTTCGCACGACCGGAAACGGCAGATGATCTGCGCGGCATCGAAGCTCTGGTTCTGGCCGGCGGGGTCGAGAATTTCCACGCGCTCAAATGGCGGATCGCGATGGCGTCCACGACGAACGACCCCGATTTCGCCATCAAGGTGGCAACGATCCGCGATACGTTCGGCAGACTGTTCCCAGACCGCGAAGCTCTTGCCGCAAGGACGGGGTGGAGCATGAGCTCGATCAACACGATCGACGTCTATGCCGGCTCGGACATAAGCTACAGTTTCGCGACGCTGGCCACGCTGATCGAAGAGGCCGCCAACTGGTTCGGCGAAGTGCGCGTCGTGCCGAGCGGCAGCTATCCGCTGGCCGAACGGTGCCCGCTTCTGGTACTCGGTTCGGCCAGGCACCGGTAAGTTCATCATCATGCCGCCAAGAGGCGCTCCGAGCGCCTTGACTCCGGCGCGCCGCCAGCCTATTTCAGCGCCACGTTAGCACTCGCCTTTGGTGAGTGCTAACCACATGTCCGGCGCCGCCGGATGGAGGAACTGTTTCTCACCGTTCTCATCGAGGAAGAAAAAATGGCAAAGTCGAAGTTCCGCCCGCTTCATGACCGCGTGGTCGTTCGCCGGGTCGAATCCGAATCCAAGACCGCTGGCGGGATCATCATCCCCGACACGGCAAAGGAAAAGCCGCAGGAAGGCGAGATCATCGCTGTCGGCTCCGGCGCTCGTGACGAAGCTGGCAAGCTGGTCCCGCTGGACGTCAAGGCCGGCGACCGCATCCTGTTCGGCAAGTGGTCGGGCACCGAAGTCAAGCTCAATGGCGAAGACCTTCTGATCATGAAGGAATCCGACATCATGGGCATCATCGGCTGATATCAGGCCTTTCCCCGTCAACTGAATTCCCGGGCTCGATCAAAGCCCCTGCCAGGAGCTAAAAATGGCTGCCAAAGACGTAAAATTCTCCCGTGATGCCCGCGAGCGCATGCTGCGCGGCGTCAACATCCTCGCCGACGCGGTGAAAGTCACGCTCGGCCCCAAGGGCCGCAACGTCGTCATCGACAAGTCGTTCGGCGCCCCGCGCATCACCAAGGACGGCGTCACCGTCGCCAAGGAAATCGAGCTTGAAGACAAGTTCGAGAACATGGGCGCGCAGATGGTCCGCGAAGTTGCTTCGAAGACCAACGACATCGCCGGCGACGGCACCACGACCGCAACCGTTCTGGCACAGTCGATCGTCCAGGAAGGCCACAAGGCCGTTGCCGCCGGCATGAACCCGATGGACCTGAAGCGCGGCATCGATCTGGCCGTGACCGAAGTCGTCGGCGCGCTCGGCAAGGCTGCCAAGAAGATCAAGACCTCCGAGGAAGTCGCCCAGGTCGGCACGATCTCGGCCAATGGCGACGAGTCGGTCGGCAAGATGATCGCGGAAGCGATGCAGAAGGTCGGCAACGAAGGCGTCATCACGGTTGAGGAAGCCAAGACCGCCGAGACCGAACTCGAAGTCGTCGAAGGCATGCAGTTCGACCGCGGCTACCTCTCGCCCTACTTCGTCACCAACGCCGACAAGATGGTTGCCGAGCTCGAGGACGTCTACATCCTCCTGCACGAGAAGAAGCTGTCCAACCTTCAGGCCATGCTGCCGGTTCTCGAAGCCGTCGTGCAGACCTCGAAGCCGCTGCTCATCATCTCGGAAGACGTCGAAGGCGAGGCTTTGGCCACGCTGGTCGTCAACAAGCTGCGTGGCGGCCTGAAGATCGCTGCCGTCAAGGCGCCGGGCTTCGGTGATCGCCGCAAGGCCATGCTGGAAGACATCGCCATCCTCACCGGTGGCCAGGTCATCTCGGAAGACCTCGGCATCAAGCTTGAGAACGTCGGCCTCAACATGCTCGGCCGCGCCAAGAAGGTGTCGATCTCCAAGGAGAACACCACCATCGTCGACGGCGCCGGCAAGAAGGCCGAGATCCAGGGCCGCGTTGCCCAGATCAAGCAGCAGATCGAAGAGACCACTTCGGACTACGACAAGGAGAAGCTGCAGGAACGTCTGGCGAAGCTCGCCGGCGGCGTTGCGGTGATCCGCGTCGGCGGTGCGACGGAAGTCGAAGTCAAGGAAAAGAAGGACCGCGTCGATGACGCCCTCAACGCGACCCGTGCGGCCGTCGAAGAAGGCATCGTTGCAGGCGGCGGCGTAGCCCTGCTGCGCGCTTCGGCCAACATCAAGGCCACCGGCGTCAACGCCGACCAGGCCGCCGGCATCAACATCGTTCGTCGTGCGCTGCAGGCTCCGGCCCGCCAGATCGCGGCCAACGCCGGTGCGGAAGCATCGATCGTTGCCGGCAAGATCCTTGAGAACAAGGGCGCGACCTTCGGCTACAACGCCCAGACCGGTGAATATGGCGACATGATCGCCATGGGTATCGTCGATCCGGTCAAGGTTGTCCGTACGGCTCTTCAGGACGCGGCCTCGGTCGCCGGCCTGCTCGTCACCACCGAAGCCATGATCGCGGAGGCTCCGAAGAAGGAGTCGGCTGGCGGCGGCGGCATGCCTGGCGGCATGGGCGGCGGCATGGGCGGCATGGGCGGCATGGACTTCTAATCCAGCCAATCTGGCTAAGCTTACGGAAAGGGCGCCGAAAGGCGCCCTTTTTGTTCTGCCAGGACGTTTACTTCACTAATAGCACTGCCAGGACTTGAATTGGGGCGACACACCGCGCGGAACGCTTGGCGCGACATTGAACTAATGTTTCCGCTGGCATCAGGCGCGTCGCGACATCAGGACCCCGGCGATGATGGTATCTCGGCCGCGGAAATCGCCGTGTCGCGATTGCGGCCTGCTCCAGCGAGCACCGCCTGCTCGATCAGCGCTGCGACCTCATCGGCCACAGCCTGCACCGGGGCGCGGTCGTGGGTGGCGCGGGCGATCACCATCAGCCCCTCCAGCGACGATTCGACCAGCAGTGCCAATGCATGCGCGCGGCGCTCGGGCACCCCTGCCCTGACGAAGGCGTCCCGCAGCAGGCCTATCCACTGTTCGAAGGCCGAGCGGCACAACTCCGCCAGTTCCGGCACGTCGGTGGGCGAGTCCAGCACGACAGGCGCGATCGGACAGCCGAGCGAAAACTGGTTGTCTTCCAGCATGCGTCCCACCGACTGGTAGATATGATGGACAGCCACCGCCGGATACTTTTCGGCAGCCAGCGCTTCGCCCAGCCTCTCCGTCACGTCGGCAACGCTGGCCCGCGTCACCTCGATGACCAGTTGGTCCTTGCCGCCGGGAAAATGAAAATAGAGCGAGCCCCGCGGTGCGCCGCTGGCGCTCAATATGTCGTTGAGCGAGGTGCCGTGATAGCCGCGCTGCCTGAGCAGCAGCCCAGTCGTCTCGAGTATGCGGGTGCGGGTGTCGTTGGCCATGTCAACCTCTGTCAGCAGGAATCATTATAGGCCTTGCGCAAAATATGACAATCGGTCTACATAATATGTAGACCAGTCTATATATTTCTCGGGAGAACGACATGCGGAGCTACCGTCTCGAAGGGTCTGGGACCGAACCCCTGATGCTGCGCGACACGGCGCAGCCGGAGCCGAGGCCGCATGAGATCGTGGCGCGCGTTCGCGCCACCTCGCTCAACCGGCGCGATACGATGATCCTCAACGGCACCTATCCGCTGCCGCCGCGCCAAGGCGTCCGCTGAGCGACGGGGCCGGTGACATTGTCGCCATCGGCGATACCGTCACCCGCTTTGCCGTAGGCGACCGCGTGACCGGCAGCTATTCCCCCGATGGATCGACGGCCGCATCCATGCCGGCCTCGTCGACCAACTCGGCTGCACGCTGGATGGCATGCTGACCGAATACGCCGTTCTCGACGAACAATGGGCGGTGCGCTTGCCCGATCATCTCGACTGGCATGAGGCGGCAACGCTGACCTGTGCCGGCCTGACCGGCTGGAATGCCGTGACGGGCGCCGGAATTCCGAAGCCCGGCCAATGGGTTCTGGTCGTCGGCTCGGGCGGCGTCTCGCTCTTTGCACTGCAGTTCGCCAAGCTGCTCGGCTGCCATGTCGCCGCCGTCACCTCGCGCGGTGAGAAAGCCGACAGGCTGCGGGCGCTGGGCGCCGACCTGGTGATTTCGACATCGGATATGCCGCAATGGGGCGCGACCGTCCGCGACCAGACCGGCGGCATCGATCTCGTCATCGAGACCGGTGGCCCGGCGACCTTCGCCCAGTCGCTGATCGCCAGCACGCTTTACGGGCACATCGTGCTCTTGACGCTGCAGGATGCGAAAGGCGGATCGATCCAGTTGCCGGCGGCACTCTACCAGCGCAGCCTCGCCACCATCAGCCGCCTGTTCGTCGGCAACCGGACCAATCTCGAAGCCATGCTGCGCGCCGTCTCGCAGCATCGCCTGCGGCCCGTCATCGACAAGGTCTTCGCCTTCACCGAGGCCGGCGATGCCTACCGCTATTTCCAGCAGGGCGACGTCTTCGGGAAGGTGATCATCGACGGCGCCTGACCCATCAAGTCCTCAAACCAAGGGAGAACGACAATGACAATTCGTGAAGCCTCGGCCAAATGGCAAGGCACGCTGAAGGAAGGGGCGGGCCGGCTGCGGCTCGGCAGCGGCGTCTTCGAAGGCGCCTATTCCTTCCCGTCGCGCTTCGAGAACGGTCCGGGCACCAACCCGGAAGAGCTGATCGCCGCAGCGCATGCAGGCTGCTTCTCGATGGCGCTGAGCGCCATACTGGGCGGCGCCGGCCATGTTGCCCGCAATATCCACACGATCGCCAAGGTGCATCTCGGCGCGACCGCGGCCGGGCCGACGATCACCCGTATCGAACTCGAAACCGAGGTGGAGGCCGCAGGACTCGCCGCAGATGAATTCGAGCGCCTTGCACAGTCCGCCAAGGCGGGCTGCCTCGTCTCGCGGGCCCTTGCCGGCGTGTCTCAGATCACCCTCAAGGCAACGCTCGTTGAAGCCACCAAAGGCCAATGAAGCCAGGAGGAAGAAGATGACACAGGAGCTTGTCATGGACGCAACCGCGTACGATCTGTCCCAGCAGACGGCCGAGATCATGCGGCGCTACAACGACGTATTCCAACGCCATGATCCCTCGGCACTCGCCGAACTGGTGGCTGAGGATTGCGTGATCGAGAACACCGCGCCGGCGCCGGACGGCGCTCGTTTTGCCGGACAAGCGGCGTGCGTCGGGCTTTGGACGGCGATCGCGACTCAGGCCGGCACGCGCTTCGATGTCGAGGAAACCTTCGTTGCCGGCGACCGGGCAACGATCCGCTGGCGCTATTTCATGGCCGACGGCAATTCGCTGCGCGGCGTCAACCTCATGCGCGTGACCGACGGGCGGATCGTCGAAGCGATGGGCTATGTGAAGGGGTAGCGCGCCCGAGCAATTTCCCAAAGGGCATCGCCCGGAACAGCGCAACAAGGCGAGCGGATCAGCAAGACTGAGCCGCTCCCCGTGGCTCTACCGATCCGCCAGCGCCAGCTTCGCGCCAAGCATGACGAAGGCGCCGGCGAAAGTCCGGCGCATCCAGGTCAACACCATTGGCCGCGAGACGACGTGGCTGCGGATCGAGGCGGCGAAGATGCCGTAGCCGACGAAAACCACGAAGGTCAAAAGCATGAAGACGGAACTCAGCTCCAGCATCTTCGACAGCGCGTTGGGCTCCGTGGTGCTGACGAATTGCGGCAGGAAGGCGAAGAAGAAGATCGAAAGTTTCGGATTGAGCACGTTGACGAGGATGCCGGTGGCAATCACCTTGCCGGCCGAACGCGGCGTCACATCCTGGTCGACGCTGAGGCCACCATTTTCCTTGAGTGTGTTCCAGGCCATGTAGAGCAGGTAGGCGACGCCGAGATATTTCAGCGTCTCGAAGGCGAGCGCACTGGTGTGCAGCAGCGCCGCCAGGCCAGTGATGGCAGCGGCCATGTGCGGGATGATGCCGAGCGTGCAGCCGAAGGCGGCGATGACGCTGGCTCGCGCACCGCGCGAGAGGCCGGCGCTCAGCGTGTAGAGAACGCCGGTGCCGGGCGAAGCCACGACAATCAGGGACGTCAACAGAAATTCGATGCTCACGATGGTTCCTCCGGCACCCTACCCAACCAGGAAGGTATCGGGCTGCGGGTCGGCGCACAAGCGGAGGCGATTGGAGATTGGCTACACCGGTAACCCGAGCGCCTGGCGTGCCATCAGGCACTCCTCGTCGCCGGGCATGCAGGCGCGACAGACATCCGGCCGGACGTCGTAGATGCCGCAAGCGGTCGACTTGCCGATCTCGCCGGACAGCGCCGAGCAGCGCACGCCCTCGCAGCGCATGCCTGACAGGTCAGATGCGACATATTTTTCCGGGATACGGTCGAGCTGTGCGTCATCCTCGGTGGAAAAGCGCGGCCACTCGGCCGAATAGGAACAGCAGGCACCGCAGCTTTGGCAATCGAAGGTGCCGTGTTGCGACGACAAAACGCTCGCGGCGGCCCCCAGGGCGGACAGCCCCGGCGCGGCGGGGTTTTGATCGGCGTCTTGCGGCAAGGCGCTATTTCTTCTTAGCCGTCTCGCCCTTCGAATCCGCCGGCGACTTGAACAGATCGGTCGCGGCCTCGGTGGCGTCGCCGGCTTTCGGCGCGGCAACCGGCTTGGCCGGTTTTGCCGCAGCACCCGAGGCTGCCGTCTGATCCTTGGAGGAGAATTTTATGGCCATGTCAGTCCTCGTCGGCGAAGCGCGATGATGGGGCGCGCGGATTGCGCAGGCGGCCGATCAGCGCCGAAACGGCCGTGATGTTCATTTCCTCGGGCGACCAGTTTTTCACCGCCTCGATGTGATGGGCCGCCAGCTCGCGATGCGTGCTGCCGCTGTAGGCGGCGTCCTGATAAGTCACCCGCTCATGGGTCTTGGCGTCTTCGCGGACATATTCGATCAGGTAGTTCGGGCATTCGGCGCGGCCACGCACGCCGACGCGCACCTGGGCATCACCGTGGGCACGCTTGCAGCGTTCGAGCTTTTCCAGCACACGCCGGACGAATTCGACCGGCTTGTCGAGGCCTTCGACCATATCGGCAATGGTTGCGTCGGCGGCGATCGGTGTTGGCGGTACGCGTTTGGTAGCCATCAGCGTCTTCCGGCCCGCTTCGGCAAAGCGGCTAGCGCGGCGGCGGCGGCCATCTCGTCGGCCTCCTTCTCCAGCCGCAATTCGCGCAGACGCGCGGTCTTGGCTTCACGTGCCTCGCTGACGGCGTCGCGCTCGGAATTGATGCGGTTGAGCGACATCGACTGGGTTTGCGTCTTGCTGAACAGGGACACGGCCTGATCGACGGTTGTCTTTGAACTGGTGGTCAAATCTTTCTCCTGTCAGGAGCCTGTGCCGATGGAGCGAGACCGGGTCTTCGGTCAGGATCACGCACAAAGCAATACGCGCGGCGAATTCAAATTGCTGGAGCGTCCCTTAGCACGTCCAGGCCGGCGCGCAGCGCACTTTCGGCGGCAAGGCGCGCAAAATGAAAAAGGCCAGGCACCGCCTGACCTTCATGGAGCGCCGCGCAACCAGATGACATCCAAAAAGGATGCACCCGGGGATGCACGAACGCCCTTCTCATGCGCATGATATGCCGTGGAAACTCAGGTCTCCGCGGCCATGCGCCCGAATTCGCCACTCACCGGTGCCAGTACATCCGTGGTCACCGGGAGAGCTGAATTCTTTTTTCAGGCCGCCTTCAACTGGTCGGCGGACATCTTGCCCGACTTGTTGTCGCGGACCATCTCGTAGCCGAGCTTCTGGCCCTCGACGATGTCGCGCATGCCGGCGCGCTCTACGGCCGAGATGTGGACAAAAACGTCGGCCGAGCCGTCGTCAGGCTGAATAAAACCAAAACCTTTGGTGGCGTTGAACCATTTAACTGTGCCGGTGCTCATGACGAACCCTTTCCATGGCAAATATTCATTCGACGCCATGCGGATGCACAACGTTCGTTTGTCCCGATTTTTGATGTGGGAAGTTCGTCAAAGGCGCGCTCGAAAGCGCGGATAACAAAAGTCAGTCAAACAAATATCGACGATTTGCTTATAGGCTTCTTTTGGCGCGCTGTCAAATTTGCATAAAGCCACAGCTGCGGAATTCTCCCAAACCACCTGGCCAAAAACCTTGCATGACGGCAAATCGGACGCCAAACAGCGCGCTTGCGCCAACTTGAGAAAAGTTTTCCGGCATCCAGGAACCATCTGCGCAGACGCGCATTTATTCGGTGTCATCAGCAGTTCATGAGAGCAATCGAATAACAGTTGATGGCAAAGACGCCCCCCGCACGATAAAAGGTGCGAGGGGCGTTTTCGTTTGGATCCTATTCGTCCGGACCGGGTTCCGGCCACGTCTCCCTGGCCGCCTCGGCATACCAGTGGCGCATCGCCGGCGTTGCCAGCACGGCGTCGACATAGGCGCGCGTATCCGGCGCCAGCGTGCCGCCATAGGTGTCGAAACGGGTGACGACAGGCGCATACATGGCATCGGCCGCGGTGAAGTGGCCGAACAGGAACGGGCCGCCCTTGCCGTATTTTTCCCGGCACTGGCGCCACAGCGCCTCGATGCGGGCGCGTTGCGCCTCGCCCTCGGCGTCGAGCGGCTTGTGGGCCTTGGGCCGACGCAAATTCATCGGCCAGCCATAGCGAACCTCGCGAAAGCCGGAATGCATCTCGGTCGCAGCCGAACGCGCCAGCGCACGGGCGTCGATATCGGCCGGCCAGGGCTTTTTTTCGGGAAACAGGTCGGCGAGATATTCAAGGATGGCAAGGGTTTCCCAGACGATCTTGCCACTGTGATTCAGCACCGGCACCTGACCTGTCGGCGACACTTTCGCCAGATTGGCAAAGGTTTCAGGCGTGCGCAGCCGCACGAAACCTTCCTCGAACGGGATCTCCAGATGCCTCATCGCCAGCCATGGCCGCAGCGACCATGAGGAGAAACACTTGTTGCCGATATAGAGCGTAAATTCTGCCATTTTTCTCCCCGCACGCTCGGCCATCCAATATCCATGGTCGACGTGTGTTCACAGCCTAGCCCACCAGCCTTGCCCCAAGGCGGCGGCCGCGCGACCTGATCTGCCGTCCGGGCGACGCCTGGAACCTAACCGACGCCGGCTCGTTAGCTACCCGCAAATGAATTCCCCTGAATTCAAAAATCCCAGGAGATGCGCAAAAATGGTGAACAAGGATCAGGTTGCGGGCGTGGCCAAGCAGGTCAAAGGCTCGGTCAAGGAAGCCGCGGGCAAGGCGACCGGCAACAGGCAGACCCAGGCCGAAGGCACGGGCGACCGGATCGCCGGCAAGGTGCAGAAGGCCTATGGCGACGTCAAGGACAAGGTCAAGAAGGCGCTCTGATCCGACATCGAGAAACGCGCTTTATCGAGGGAAAGGCGGCCGCGAAGGCCGCCTTTTTCATGTGCTCCAGCCCTTGCTGAAAGCATTGGTGAAGGCAACCTCGCCATGATCGCCGGTCGCCTCGCCCAGCACCACGTCCATGCCGTCGCTGGTCACCCTGGCCAGCGCGAAGCCGCCCATATAGGCAGCCTTCGGCTTGAACAGGTCGATCCCGTCCCTGCGATAGATCAGCGGCGTTTCGTGCTGGTGGCCGTGGAAAATGCCGACGACATTGTAGCCCTTCAGCGCCGCCAGCAACGCCTGCCGGTCGGCCTCGCTCCACCAATGCGGCGCACCGGTGCCGTCATCATCGAAGTCGCTCTTGGCGGCATCCCAGCGTTCCACCGAAAAAGTGTCCCAGCCATAATGCTGGAACAGGACGACCGGACGGCCGTCCGCCGCATAGGTCGCCAGGTCCTGCTTCAGCCATGGCAGGCTGCTCTCGGCGCCGTGGCCGGTATCGCCGGCGAAACGATGCGTCTGGATCAGATGCAGGCCGCCCCAGTCCCAGGAGTAGCAGTCGGTGTCGACATCATAGTCGGTGGCCGGCACCGGCGGCTTGAAGAACACGCCGGCGCGATGGTTGACCTCGACATAGTCGCGCAGTTCGCGCCGGTACCAGTCGACATGGTGCGGCGGCCCGTTCTGGTCGAGATCATGGTTGCCGAGCCCGACATAGACCGGCATGTGCACGCGATCCGGGCCGACGCCCTGGATGTAGCGCTGGCTGAACTGGAGCAGTTGGGTGCCCTCGCTCGGCTGCGTGATCTGGCCGCCGCCATCGTCGGTGACGTCGCCGCCGACGACGAGGCCGAGCGGCGTGCCTATCTTGCCGGCGGAACGCAGGCCGGTGGCGACGCCATTGATCTCGGCCGGCCAGTCCTTGTCGCCAAGCGCATTCAGCACCGCCACGTTGCGCAGCAGCGCGGCGTCGGTCTTGCCTTCCTGCAGGCAGTTGGGACTCAAGCCGCTCGCCATCCGGCAGGCATGGACATCGGCGATGAACAGGAAGGTGGCGTCGATCGCCTGGACGCGTTGCCCGGTCTGGCCGAAGGCCGGCCGCGGCAAGGCGCCGGCCGCGGCAAATCCCGCAGCCTGTACCAGGAAGTTGCGTCGGGAAAACGATCCAGTCGAAAGGCGATTCATCATCTGCTGATTCAGCATGGACAGCAGCCGGTCGTCCAGCGCCTCTGCGCCATCATCGACATGACGCCATGGGTCTGGCATGTCTCGCTTGCGCGAGCGGAGGAGGACGAAAATGAAAGCCGCAGCTATCTGCATGATCCTGGCCGCGATGTTGTGCGCGAGCACCGCGCATGCCGCCGGTTGCGTCGATGCCAAGTCCGCCAGGAAGGGTTTCGTTCTGGCGAGACCCGGCATCCAGAGCGAATTTCGGCCCGTGGCCGGCGGGATGATGTCGGTTGCCAACACCTACGAATCGCAATCGCCCCAAACCCAATATCTGTTCGCCGGCCTGATCGAGGTGTTTCGCGACAGCGACACCGGCCGGCAGGCGATGATCCCGTTTTCCGATCTGCGAAAGCTGTTCCCGCTGAAGGCGGGGGCAAAGGCCACGATAGAGTTCGTCGAGTTGTCGCCGAACAAGCCGCCGAAGGGCACAAAGACGCTGAGCCTTGTCGTCAAGGGCAAGGAGACATTCCGTCTGGGCGACTGCAAATACAATGTCCTGGCGGTCAAGGAGACCTTCAAGAACGGCGACGGCGAGACGCTGGATTCATTCACCGCCCTTTATGCGCCCGATCTGCAAGCCGCGCTCGCGCGGCGCTACGATGAAGGCACCGGTTCGGAATCCGTCAACGGCTACGAGACGATCAAGCCGCTGGCCGAGTAGCTGAACCAGAGCCCGGCGTTCCCCACCTCGCCCGGCATCGGATGAAGAACGCAGCGCCGCAAAGTCAAGAGGTTCTCGGCCGTGGCAGTATCCTGTTGCGTCGCCTGGCTGCCAATCCGCCCTGCGATGGCGACGGCGCGCTGCGCTCCAGCCCCGCCAGGCAATCCCGCAGCACACCGGCATCCTGCGCCGTCTTGGCCATCGACATGGCCCCGGAATAGGCGGCGACCGTCAGCGCGGCGAAGCGTTCGGGGTCCGTGCCCTCGTCCTTGCCCGCCTGCTGGTCGGCACGCAGCTTGTCGGCAATCGCGCGCCGCCACCCGGCAAAGATACCGGCAAGGGCAAGGCGGAAATCGGGATCGGCAAGCGACAGTTCGTGCGCCAGATTGTTGAGCGGGCAGCCGCGCACGAAACCCTGCTGCTCCAGTTCCGCCGCCACGGCCTCGAACACGGCGCGCACGCCCTCGCGCGCCGATGCCGCCGCCAGCACCGGCGCGATCCATGTCTCTTCGACCGCTGCCGCCACACGCTCGTCGATCACAGCCAGCGCCAGCGCCTTCTTGGTCGGGAAGTGGTGATGCAGCGCGCCGCCGCTGACATCAGCCGCCGCCATCAGGTCGCCGATGCTGGAGGCGTGATAGCCGCGCGCCTGGAACGCATCCTCGGCGACATCGAGCACTTTCTTGCGCATGCCTTCAGGGTCGTTGGTGCGTTTTCCCGGGCGCGGTTTTGGCTGGACGGTCATCTCTGCTGACATTGCCGAACTTTAGCATGTTGACAAAACAGGACAACCGGTCTGTTTTACAAAACAGGACGATCACCCTGTTTTGGAGAATGTCGGATGAACCTGCCCCAGAACGTCGCGACGAAACCCTCAGCGCTCGCTTCGCCTGTCGTCGAGCTTCGGCAATACACGCTGAAGCCTGGCCGGCGCGACACGCTCATCGGCATCTTCGACGGCAGGCTGATCGAGGGCCAGGAGGACGCCGGCATGACCATCATCGGCCAGTTCCGGGACCTCGATCGGCCTGACATGTTCGTCTGGATGCGCGGCTTCGACGGCATGGATGCGCGGAAAAATGCTCTCGCCGCTTTTTATGGCGGGCCGGTCTGGGCGGCGCACAGCGATGCGGCCAACGCAACGATGATCGATTCCGACGATGTGCTGCTGCTGAAGCCGGCGTGGCCCGCCGCCGGCTTCGACCTCGCGGGCAAGCAGCGGCCAAGCCTGGCCGATGACGAAAAGCCCATTCAAAACAAACCGCTGACCGGCATCGTTGTCATCGAGATTCATCATTTGCAGCCCGGCACAGAGGCTGATTTCGCCACTCGCTTCGAGACTGAGACGGCGTGCCTGATGACGGCCGACGCACGCCTGCTCGCCGCTTTCGTTACCGAGCATGCCGAAAACAGTTTTCCGCGCCTGCCGGTACGGGCTGATGAAAACGTCTTCATCAGCGTCATGGGTTTTGCCAGCACCGAGGCGCATGCCCGCCACCAGGCCGCCCTCGCCGCTTCTCCGGCATGGCAGGATTTTTGGCAGGCCGCGCAGCTCGGCCTGACCAAACAAACGGAGACTTTGCGGCTGTTGCCCACATCGCAATCATTGGTCGGGCGTTAGACTTCAAATGCCTCGATGATCGCCTTTGCGACAAGGACCGGATCTTCCCAATGCGGGTTGTGGCCACAACTCTCAGCCCGAACGAAGACGGCTTCGGCAAGAGCGGATTGCAACGCCTGCTGGTGCGCCGCGCCGAACAGCGGGTCGCAGGCGCCGGCGATGATCAGCGTCCGGGCCTGCACGACTCGTGCCGAGTCGGTCAGGTCGGCGCGGCGGATTTCCTCGAGAATCGCGCGCCAGCGCGGGGTCGGCATCGCCGAGGCCTCTTGCGCCAAGCCGGCGAGAAAGGCTGCTGGCACGTCGGTACGACAGGCATGCCACCAGGCATAGAACGGATCGGTCGGCGATATCGGGTCGCGCAGGGCCTCGACGCTCACCACCAGCGGATGACCCGGCGCGAAATCGGGCTTCAACGTGCCGGCCAGGACCACCAGCCCGCCGATCAACTCCTTGTGCCCCGCAGCCAAAGCGACAGCCACCATGGCGCCCAGCGAATGGCCGACGACGACCGGTCGGTCGAGTTGTAAACTCTGGATCAGCCCGGCCATATCATCGGCAAGATCGGCGATGCCGCAGTTCTTGCCAGCCTGCGAGGCGCCGTGGCCGCGCAGATCCGGCATGATCAGACGACGGCCGGCCAGATATGGCGCCAGAAGCGAAAAACTGCGGCTGGTGTCGGTGAAGCCGTGCACCAACAGCAGTGCCGGCTCGGCGCCTGATACCTCGACATAGGCGATGTCGAGATCGCCGACAGTGACGAATTGCTTGCGGCCGGACCAGGCGCCCTGCTCCGGCAAAGCATCAAGCACCGCCGCTCTCACAGACCGAGCTTTTCCTTGACCGCGGCGAGGCCGGGTTGGCCGTCGAAGGTGGTGACGCCGGCGAGCCAGGCGTCGAGGCGGCTTTTGTTGGCCGTGATTGCCTTCAGCGCGCCGTCCTCCGGCTTCATGCCGTCATTGATCAGATAGCCCATGCCGACATTCTCGAAATCGATGTCGAAGGCGAGATTCCTGAGGAATTGCGCGACGTTCGGGCATTGCTCGAGATAGCCCTTGCGCACCTGCGTCGTCACCGTCGCGGCGCCGAAGTTCGGGCCGAAGAACTTGTCGCCGCCGGTCAGGTACTTGAAGTCGTACATCGTGTTCATCGGATGCGGCGCCCAGCCCTGGAAGACGATGAACTGCTTTTCCTTGATCTCGTAGCCGACCTCGGAAAGCATGCCGGCTTCGCTGGACTCGACCACTTGCCAGCCGTCCAGGCCAAAGGCGGGATCGGCGATGGCGTCCATCATCAACTGGTTTGAACCGGGCTCGATGCCGTACATTTTCTTGCCGAACTTGTCGGCGAATTTGTGCAGGTCGGAAATGTCCTTGACGCCGGCATCCCAGGCGTAGGTCGGAACGGCGAAGGTGTATTTGGCGCCCACGAGATTGACGCGCACATTTTCGACCGAGCCGTCCTTCTTGTAGGGCTCGTAATAGGTGACCATGGCCGGATCCCAGTAGCCCAGGAACAGGTCGAGGTCCCTGTTCTTCATGCCCTCGTAGATGACGTTGATGCCGAGCACCTGGCTTTGCGGCTGATAGCCGAGCGCCTCCAACAGGACGTTGGCGACCCCCGTGGTGAAGGCAAGGTCGTTCCAGCCGGGTTCGGCCATGCGGACCGTCCTGCACTCTTCGGCCTCGGCCGCCTGGGCCGCATGAGAGGCCAACATGAGGGCGGCCAAACAGACGCCGTTTGCAAGGATGCGCAACATTTCGGTTCTCCTCATTCGTGAAATTGACCAATCGGTTTTTTTATTGTCCCATGGGTCAATTCTTGATCTGAGCGGACGAAAATGTCAACGTGGATTCGAAATGCATGGACCAATCCCGTGAAACTCAAGCGTCTCAGTGAGATACGCCGCAAGGAGCTGCGGCAGGCGGCCTTCGTGGTTCTGGAGCGCGAGGGCATTGCCGGCGCGACCCTGGAAAAAGTGGCCGCTCAGGCAGGTGCCTCCAAAGGCATCGTGCTGCACTATTTCCGCAACAAGCAGGAACTGTTCGAGCACGCGATGCGCGAAGCCAATGCCGTCCTGTGCCAGGCGGTGATCGCGCGGCTTCGCCGGGCGCGTACGCCGATGGAGCGCATGGATGCGGTGATCGAGGGCAATTTCGAGGAGCATCTGTTCCAGCCGCCTCTGTGCCATGCCTGGCTGTCGCTCTGCGCCGAGGTGCCGCGCGACGAGAAGATGGCCCGTATCCAGCGGGTGATCCATGCGCGCATGCGCTCGAACCTGTTGTCGGGCCTGCACGGCCTCGCCTCGCCGGCGGATGCCGACGACATCGCGCTTGGCGTCACGGCGCTGATCGACGGGCTTTGGCTGCGGCTCGGCCTGCAACCGGGCAGCGTCTCGCGCGAACAGGCCGTCCGCCAGGTCAAGAATTATGTCGCGGGCCGGCTGGCCCTGCGGGAGCTTGCGACCACCGGCGCGTAACCGGCCTCGGCTGGCCTATCGAATGGTATTCCTGAGATGTCTGCCCGGCACGAACCCCACCCCTAACTTGCCGGGGCGAGCCACGGGTCTCGCCCGTCCTTCGGACCCCCACAAGGGGGAGGGAGATCTCCGTCGGCGCTTACCTAGGCAAATCGCCTGTCTTTTCGGCGCCAAAGAAGAATTTTAAAGGCGCGCGGCAGCGTTCCCTCCCTCTTGTGGGGGGGCTAGGGTGGGGGTCCTCCTTCGCAAGAATCCCCCGCCTTTGAGGGGAGATGGCAGCAGGCGTGGGGCGCCAGCCTCTTCCGGCGGCGATAAGAGGTCACGCCCGGTCGAACCGACCCCCTCTGTCGCCTTCGGCGACATCTCCCCTCGAGGGGGGAGATCACCTTCAACCGATTTGCATCAATCCCCTCCGCAATCTCCGCTTGAAGCCGTTTGTGCAACGCGATACGCCGTTGCCGACTTCGACAAGGAGAGACCCGTGACCGCTGCAAATACCAGAACCGAAACCGACACGTTCGGTCCCATCGAAGTTGCCGCCGACCGGTACTGGGGCGCGCAGGCGCAGCGTTCGCTCGGCAATTTCAAGATCGGCTGGGAGAAGCAGCCGGCGTCGATCGTGCGCGCGCTGGGCATCGTCAAGCGGGCGGCGGCCGAAGCCAACATGGAGCTCAAGCGGCTTGATCTTTCCATCGGCAAGACGATTGTCGAGGCGGCGCAAGAGGTCATCGACGGCAAGCTCGACGACCATTTCCCGCTGGTGGTCTGGCAGACCGGCTCGGGCACGCAGTCCAACATGAACGCCAATGAGGTGATCTCCAACCGTGCGATCGAGATGCTGGGCGGCGTCATGGGTTCCAAGAAGCCGGTGCATCCCAACGATCACGTCAATATGAGCCAGTCGTCGAACGACACCTATCCGACGGCCATGCACATCGCCTGCGCCGAACGCATCGTGCACGATCTGTTGCCGGCGCTGAAGCATCTGCACAAGGCGCTCGCCGCCAAGAGCAGAGAGTTCAATCACATCATCAAGATCGGCCGCACGCACACACAGGACGCCACCCCGCTAACGCTTGGCCAGGAGTTTTCGGGCTATGCAGCGCAGGTCGCCTCGTCGATCAAGCGCATCGAGCTGACATTGCCCGGCCTGCAGGAGCTGGCGCAGGGCGGCACCGCCGTCGGCACCGGCCTCAACGCGCCGGTCGGCTTCGCCGAAAGGGTGGCGGATCGCATCGCCAGCATTACGGGCATCGCCTTCGTCACCGCGCCGAACAAATTCGAGGCGCTGGCGGCCCATGATTCCATGGTGTTTTCGCACGGCGCCATCAATGCGGCGGCCGCCGCACTGTTCAAGATCGCCAACGACATCCGTTTCCTCGGTTCCGGCCCGCGTTCGGGCCTCGGCGAGCTGTCGCTGCCGGAAAACGAACCGGGCTCGTCGATCATGCCGGGCAAGGTCAACCCGACCCAATGCGAGGCGCTGACGCAGGTCTGCGTGCAGGTGTTCGGCAACAATGCGGCGCTCACCTTCGCCGGCAGCCAGGGTCATTTCGAGCTCAACGTCTACAACCCTCTGATGGCCTACAATTTCCTGCAGTCGGTGCAGTTGCTCTCCGACGCCTCGGTCTCCTTCACCGACAATTGCGTTGTCGGCATCGAGGCCCGCGAAGACAACATCAAGGCGGCACTCGACCGCTCGCTGATGCTGGTGACGGCGCTGGCGCCGACCATCGGCTACGACAATGCCGCCAAGATCGCCAAGACCGCGCACAAGAAGGGCACCACGCTGCGCGAGGAAGCGCTCGCCACCGGGCTGGTCAGCGAAGCCGATTACGACCGGCTGGTGCGGCCGGAGGACATGACGCATCCGGGGTAGTCAATTCCAGGAAAAGTGTCTTGCGGTTTTCGGTCCGGAATTGCGTCAACCAAAAGCCCGGTATTTCGTGACGGGAGAATTTACTTCCGTCACGACGTGACCCGAAGCGAATTTTGCGCAGGCCGCCCGATCACGGAACGTAAGTACTGTGAACAATGTGTCGCCAGTCTGGTGGCTTTGGTGAACAGTCGGCTTGCTCTATCTCCCCGGTATCAACCCATCCCGGAGAGCCACAATGTCCATCAACACTTCAGTCGCCGGTTCCGGCGCATCCAATGCCTCGACCACCATCCTCCTCGGCCGCGTCCTGCTTGCCGTCATCTTCCTGCTTTCAGGCTTCGGCAAGCTGACCGCCATCGCCGGCAGGCGGGCTATTTCGGTGCCCTCGGCCTGCCCTTGCCGACCGTAACGGCCATTGTCGTCGGCCTGATCGAGCTTCTCGGCGGCCTCGCCATCCTCGTCGGCTTCAAGACCCGGATTGTTGCCTGGGTGCTGGCGATCTTCACCGTCGCCACCGGTTTGGTCGCCCATACCGGTTGGGCCGACCAGATGCAGATGATCCAGTTTCTCAAGAACCTCGCCATTGCGGGCGGCTTCCTCGTGCTGGCTTCCTCGGGCGCCGGCGCCTATTCGATCGACGCCAAGCGCGGCTGAGCCAAAAACTGGCAATAGCCGAACAAAAAGCGGCGCGGAATTTTCCGTGCCGCTTTTTCGTTATCGGTGTATGCCCGCCGATCTGCTGGCCGGAGTTTTCTGCTAGGATAGGGGCTATCGGGACGAAGCCGGCCGGCGGCCGAGGGAGGTGAACATGCCCCGCAACGCGCTGCTCCTGCTCTCCCGGCTGCTGCTCGCCGCCCTGTTCGTGCCCTCCGGTTTCCAGGCATTGAGCGACATAGCCGGCACCACAGGCTATTTCGTAAACCTCGGCCTGCCGCTGCCGGCACTTGCCGCCTGGGGCACGGGACTGTTCGAAGTGATCGCCGGGCTGCTCGTCCTGGTCGGTTTCCAGACCCGGATCGCGGCGCTGCTGCTCGCTGCCTTCTGCATTGCCGCCGGGTTCATCGGCCATTACGGCCAGGGCGGCGGCGACGCGATGCTCTCCTTCCTGCACCAGCAGATGCTGATGAAGGACATTGCGATATCAGGCGGATCTGTTGCGCTGGCCATGGCCGGTGCGGGAGCCTGGTCGGTCGACGGGCGCGGCCATCGCATGTGGAATTCCTGAGATGTCTGCCCGGCACGGACCCCCGCCCCTAACCCCTCCCCACAAGGGGGAGGGAGACTTCCGTTGGCCGACCTAGGCGAATCGCCTGTCTTTTCGGCGCCAAAGAAGAATTAGAGGCACGCGGCAGCGTTCCCTCCCCCTTGTGGGGAGGGCTAGGGTGGGGGTCCTCTTCGCAAGAGTCCATGGCCCTGCGTCGACGGGCGTGGTTCGGCGTAACGCCTACTTGACCGACACGCCCTACTTCACCGACATGCTGGGCCCACCCTCGACAGCCAGCACCAGACGGCGGTTGGTGATCCTTGCCAGTTGCGCCAGGCGCCCGGCCGGCCGCTCGCCATAGAGATCGGCCAGCGATGCCGGCAAGACCAGCGCCAGCACGCCGTTGGCGCGCTGTTCCCATTTCAGCCTGGGCATGATGCCCGGCATCGACGCCGTCAGCAGGTAGACGACGCGCATCATCGCGGCGAGCACGCGCGCCCGCTCCAGATAACGCGGCGGCGCCAACGCCTTGATCTCGGGGGCGATGGCTTCGTTGAAGATGCCGTCGTGACGATAGGCGTTGGCCATGGCCAGGAAGGCACGGCCGGGATGGTCGACGCCGAAGAAGGAGGCGTGCGCGATGATGTTGAGCGATTGCTTGCCGCGATATTCGGGATGCGCGCGCCAGCCGATATCGGCCAGCAATGCGGCCGCGTGGCGATAGCGCGCCTCGTCCTCGGTCTCGTCGATGCCGAAGGCGGCAAAGGTTTTGGCGGTCCAGTCGACAAGTTCATGCGCATGGGTGACGGAGCGCGAGCGCAGGCGTGCAAGCTCCTCCGAGGCCGAAATCAGCGGATCGGCCTTCTGCTCCGCCTCGTCGAGCAGCGAATAGAGAAAGCCTTCACGCACGCCGAGCGCCGAGACGATGATCTTCGACGGCTGCATCGCCGCCATGATCTCCTGCAGCACGACGGCGCCATAGGGCAGCAGCGAACGGCGGTTCTTGGAAACGCCTTCGATGCCCTTGACCTTCTCGATCTCGGCTTTGGCCACCTGCTTGAGGAAATTCGCCGCGCTTTCGGCCGAGATCTCGTAATGGTGCATGACGCCAAGCGGATAGTTGGTCATTTCCATGTGCAGCCGGGCGAGATTTCGCCAGGTGCCGCCGACGGCGTAGAAAGGCCTGCCCTGCCCGCCTTTCAGCAGCTTGGCCTTCGCCAGTTCGTCACGCGCGATCTTCGCCGCCTGGGTCAGCGAGTTCTTCGCCATGTCCTGCAGGCGCAAGCCGCCCAGCGGCAGTGTGATGCCGTCGCCGATCGCTTCGCCGGCGACGTCGACCAGTTCGAGGCTGCCGCCGCCCAGATCGCCGGCGATGCCGTCGGCCGGATGGAAGCCGGAAATGACGCCGAGCGCCGAATAATACGCTTCCTGACGGCCGCTGATGACACGGATCTCGGTCTTCAGCACCTCCTCGGCGCGGTGGATGAAATCAGGGCCATTGACCGCCTCGCGGGCCGCGGCGGTGGCCAGCACATACATCTGCTCGGCGCCGGCCTGGTCGGAAAGCGCGCGAAAGCGACGGAACTCTTCCATCGAGCGCGTCACCGCCTCGGGGTCGAGCTTGCCGGTCGAAACGATGCCCCGGCCGAGACCGGCCAGCATCTTTTCGTTGAACAGCATGGTCGGCGAGCGCGCCAGCCCCTCATAGACGACGAGGCGGATCGAGTTCGATCCGATGTCGATGATGGACAGCGGTCGGCGGTCCTGCAGCCGGCCCTGGGAATCAGACAGCATCAGCCGGACGCTGCAGCGTTCTTCTTGCGGCGCTTGAACTGCGCAATGCGCTTGGGCGCATGCGACTTCAGCGCGTCACCCCGTCCCGACAGGCTCGGATTGGTCATGAAATATTCCTGCGCGTTGAACGGTTCCTCGCCCTCCTCCAGCACGACGCGCCGGGAGGTTCCATCAGCCAATACGTCGAAACTTTGCTGATTGTCCATGATGTTGCCCAGCATGATCTGGCCAAGGATCTGTTCGTGCACAGTTGGATTCGTGATCGGCACCATGGTTTCGACGCGGCGGTCGAGATTGCGCGGCATCAGATCGGCCGAGGAGATGTAGACGATCGCCTCGTCCGACGGCAGGCCGTGACCGTTGCCGAAACAATAGATGCGGCTGTGCTCGAGAAAACGGCCGACGATCGATTTTACGCGGATGTTTTCCGACAGGCCCGGAACCTGCGGCCTCAGGCAGCAGATGCCGCGCACGACCAGGTCGACCTCGACGCCGGCCCGGCTGGCATCGTAGAGCGCGTCGATGATAATCGGATCGACGAGTGCGTTCATCTTCATCCAGATGCGCGCCGGTTTCCCCTGCACCGCGTAGGCAATCTCGTCGGCAATGTGCTTCAGGATGCGGCTTCTCAGCGTGAACGGCGAGATCGCAAGCCGCATTTCGTCGGTCGGCTCGGCATAGCCGGTGATGAAATTGAACAGCTGGGCGACATCGCGGGCAATCGTCGGATCGGTGGTGAAGAAGGACAGGTCGGTGTAGATGCGCGCCGTTACCGGATGGTAGTTGCCGGTGCCGAGGTGCACGTAGTTGCGCAGCTTGCCGTCCTCGCGCCGCACCACCAGCGACATTTTCGAATGGGTTTTCAGCTCGAGAAAGCCGAACACGACCTGCACGCCGGCACGCTCCAGATCGCGCGCCCAGCGAATGTTGGCTTCTTCGTCGAAACGCGCCTTGAGCTCGACCAGCGCGGTGACCGACTTGCCGGCCTCGGCCGCGTCGACCAGCGCACGCACGATCGGGCTGTCATTGGAGGTGCGGTAAAGCGTCTGCTTGATCGCCACCA
Source organism: Mesorhizobium sp. SEMIA396 (assembly GCF_024518615.1). Taxonomy (NCBI): domain Bacteria; kingdom Pseudomonadati; phylum Pseudomonadota; class Alphaproteobacteria; order Hyphomicrobiales; family Phyllobacteriaceae; genus Mesorhizobium; species Mesorhizobium sp. SEMIA396. The sequence continues at coordinate 558,355 of NZ_JANIFC010000002.1, read as the reverse complement.
CTTCCGGATCGGCCATCGCCTGGCGCAGGAACTGCACCACGACGTCAAACGATTCGTAGGGGTGATGGACGACGATGTCCTTCTCGCGGATGGCGGCGAAACAATCGCCGCCATGCTCGCGGATACGCTCGGGAAAACGCGGATTGTAGGGCATGAATTTCAGGTCGTCGCGAGGGACGGCGACGATCTCGGAAATCTGGCTGAGCGCCAGCGGCCCGGTGAGCACGCTGATGCGGCTCGACGACACGCCAAGCTCGCCTGCCACGAAGTCGCGCAATTCGCCAGGCATCAGCCTGTCGAATTCGATGCGGATCACCGAACCGCGCCGCCGCCGCTTCAGCGCCGTTTCGAACAGGCGCACGAGGTCCTCGGACTCCTCCTCGACCTCGATATCGCTATCGCGAATGATGCGAAACGTGCCGGAGCCCTTGACCTCATAGCCGGGGAAGAGCTTGCCGATATAGAGGCCGACCGCCTCTTCCAGCGGGATGAAGCGGACATGATGCTTGCGGTCCGGCAGGCGGATGAAGCGCTTCAGCGCCACCGGCAGGCGCAGCAGCGCGCTCATCTCCTCACCATTCTTGCGATGGCGCAATTGCAGCGCCATCGAGAAGCCGAGATTGGGAATGAACGGGAACGGGTGCGCCGGATCGATCGACAGCGGGGTGAGCACCGGGAAAACCTGTTCCTGGAAATGGTCTTCCAGCCAGATTTTCTCGTCCTTGGTCAGCGCATCGCGGGTGATGCTCTCGATGCCTTCCTTGTTGAGCAGCACGGTAAGCGCCGAAAGGCTCTTCTGCTGGTCTTCCTGCAGCCGCTCGACCTCACGCAGCAACTGTTCGAGCTGCTGTTCGGGGGTGCGGCCGTCAGGGCTCTTCAGCGTAATGCCTTCTCGTACCTGGCCGGCAAGACCGGCAACGCGGACCATGAAGAACTCGTCGAGATTGGCGGCCGAGATCGACAGGAAGCGGACGCGCTCCAGCAGCGGATGATTGAGGTTCAGCGACTCCTCGAGGACGCGCCGGTTGAACTGCAGCCAGGAAAACTCGCGGTTGACAAACCGGTCCGGATTGCCGCCCTCCGGGCGGGCCACCTCGACATCCACGAATTCGTTCTGCACCGGCTTCAGTTCGTTCATGATTCCCGCTCTTCCACACCGTCAGCCAGCTAAAGCGTCGTGCGTCATTCAGGACGCGCAAAGGACGCTCTGCCACTCCAAGGCGACGCATGGTCCTTGCCGAAAACCGATGTCGGTCTTCGGGGCCATGCGTTAACCGGCTTAACTTATCCTCTGACAGGCTTTTGCGACAGTTTCATTTCATCGAACTTGCAAAGAGGCCTGATATGATCCAGATGCAGACGAGACTGCGTTAAGGAGACGACGATGGCAGGCGGTTCCATTCCCCATTTTCAGAACGATGCGGGCTATCAGGCAATCGACATCGGCGTGAAGGAATTCATGTGCACGGGCGCCAATCCGCCTTTCGACCACCCGCATGTGTTTCTGGACATGGGCGACGACAACGAAAAAGTCTGCCCCTATTGCTCGACGCTCTACCGCTATTCTCCGAAGCTGAAGGCGACCGAGACGCTGCCGGCCGGCTGCATCTACATCGATCAGGCCGCCTGAGTCTTTCGCGACCAGCCCGATGACCGACACGCGATCCCGGCAAATTGTCATCGCCGGGGCGGGTGTCGCCGGATTGACCGCAGCGCTTGCATTCGCCGACCGCGGCTACCCTGTTCGGGTGTTCGAACAGGCGCAGCGCCTGGAAGCTGCCGGCGCCGGCATCCAGCTCTCTCCCAACGCGACACGTATCCTTCGCCAGCTTGGCGTACTCGACAAGCTGCTGCCGGCAACGGTGCGGCCGGAAGCCGTGGTGTTGAAGGAGGCCGCGACCTTGCGCGAACTGGCGCGGGTGCCGCTGGGGCAAGCCGCCGAAACGCGCTGGCAGGCGCCCTATCTCGTCGCTCACAGGGCTGATCTGCAGAGCGCGCTGATGGCACGGGTTTCCCAGATACCGGATATCCATCTTACCACCGGCGCCCGCGTCAGCAGCGCTGCCACCGGCCCCCATGGCATCACCGCGACGGCCGAGATCGACGGCAAAACCATCAAGGCTGAGGGCTTCCTGCTGATCGGAGCCGATGGTGTCTGGTCGTCGGTGCGCGCACTTGTCGATTCGGCCAAAAGGGCGGCTTTGCCAAGAAACCATTTCTCCGGCGAACTGGCCTGGCGCGCGACCATTGCCGCCGAAAGCGCTGCCGGACAAGCCTTTGCCGCGATCGGTGTAACCAATTGCGTCACCACCTTCCTGCATCCCGGCTTCCATATGGTGGCCTATCCCGTCAGCAAGGGTGCTGCCTTCAATCTCGCTGCCTTCACCAGGGGCGACCGTATTGCCGAAGGCTGGTCCGGCAATGCCGACGCCGGGATCCTGACCCGAGCCCTGCGCGGCACCGCGGCAGAACTTGCCCGCCTGGTCGAGCAGGCCGGCCCATGGACCGCATGGCCGATCCATACGGTCGACAGCAAACAACCTTGGACGACCGGCAACATGGCGCTGATCGGCGATGCCGCGCATGCGATGACGCCGTTCGCGGCGCAAGGCGCGGCGATGGCGATCGAGGATGCTGCGACGCTTGCCGACATCATCGCCGACTTCCCTGCCGACCCCCTGGCCGCACCTGCGACCTGGGAACAGTCACGGCGACCGCGTGTAGCGCAGGTCGCCCGACGCGGCGCTGTCAACCGGCTGGCCTGGCATGCCTCGGGTCCAGTGGCGATTGCGCGCAATGTGTTCCTGAAGGTGCGCTCGGAAAAGCTCGCGGCGGATCTGGATTGGCTCTATGGGTGGCGGGCAGTTGAGGCTGCTGTCAGGCGTTGAAAGCCTGACAGGCTGGCGGGACAGCGCCCCCCTCTGTCCTGCCGGACATCTCCCCCACTTGGGGGGAGATCGGCCGGCACCGCCGATTTCACCAATCTCGAACGTTGCAGGGCCGCAGGAAAGAGCGGGGCGCCGAACCGCCAATCTCCCCCCTCGTGGGGGAGATGTCCGGCAGGACAGAGGGGGGCGCGAAGGAATGAGGCGTCTCGCATTGGCGAAACGCGACAAGACGAGACAGCTAATTATACAGCCGCATCGATAGCCCGAGCGATGCAGGCAGCGGGTTCCACCAGCCGGTGCGCAGGCCGGCGATGCGCAAGGCCGCCGCCGTCCAGGTGTTGCAGCCGACCAGTGCGTTGAAATGGCCATTGGCTTCGTAGAAGCCGTCGAACCTGGAATAGGCTGCGTCCGGAACGAGGATCGGGCCTTCCGGTCCCCGCTGGAAACTCGCATCGATGAAATCGAGCAACGCCGTGAACCGATCCTCGGTGATGTCGAACCCCGCGATATCGGGGCGCGGTTCGACGATGTCACCGGCGACATCGACATGCATGACCGACGCGTCGAGTGTCAGTGCCTTCATCACCGGCACCGCCTTCAGCTCGGACCATGTCGGCGTCTCCAGGTAGAAGGCGCGGCCGCCCCAGCCGAAGACGATGTAGCGGACCTCCGGCCTGTCGGCCGGTATGCCCGCGTCGACCAGGAAATGGAAACGCCGGCGCACGGCGTCATCGACCGGGATGGCGATATCGGTGTGGATCGGATTGTTCAGCACCAGGATGTGGCGTGTCGCGGCTGGCACGGCGGCGGCGGCCGGCCACAGCGGCCGTGGCACGAGGGTGCCCGTCGTCACAGCGAGTGCGACGAGAACCAACAGAAGACCCAGAAAACGTCCCAGTCTTTTCATTGAAAGGCGGCCCTGCAAACGCACTCCGGCGACACGAACGCCCGCCTGTTCTCCCATACGCAAAAGAGCCCGGCAGTGTTTCAGCCGGGCTCTTCGTGGCCGTCGAGGCCTAGTGCAGGATCTGCGACAGGAACAGCTTCGTGCGCTCGTGGCGCGGGTGGTCGAAGAACTCGGCCGGCGTGTTCTGCTCGACGATCTGGCCCTGGTCCATGAAGATCACCCGGTTGGCGACCTTGCGGGCGAAGCCCATCTCGTGGGTGACACACAGCATGGTCATGCCTTCCTCGGCAAGGCCGACCATGGTCTCCAGCACTTCCTTGATCATCTCCGGATCGAGCGCCGAGGTCGGCTCATCGAACAGCATGATGCGCGGGTTCATGCACAGCGAGCGGGCGATCGCCACACGCTGCTGCTGGCCACCGGAAAGCTGGCCGGGATATTTGTTGGCCTGTTCCGGGATCTTGACGCGCTTGAGGAAATGCATGGCGATTTCCTCGGCCTGCTTCTTCGGCGTCTTGCGCACCCAGATCGGCGCCAGCGTGCAGTTCTCCAGGATGGTCAGGTGCGGGAACAGGTTGAAGTGCTGGAACACCATGCCGACCTCGCGGCGCACCTCGTCGATCTTCTTGAGATCGTTGGTCAGTTCCTTGCCGTCGACGATGATCTTGCCCTTCTGGTGCTCCTCCAGACGGTTGATGCAGCGGATCATGGTCGATTTGCCGGAGCCGGAGGGGCCGCAGATGACGATACGCTCGCCGCGCATCACTTTCAGGTTGATGTCCTTCAGCACATGGAACTCGCCGTACCATTTGTGCATGGCGATGATGTCGATGGCGACATCGGTCGTGGAAATCTGCATCTTGGCGGCGTTGACCTTGATCTCTTCGGCGCTGACGGCATTTTCGGTGGCCATGACAGAATCCCCTTGTTCTTTATCGTTGGTAGTGATGCATGTCGTTATCCCAAAACCGCTATACACTTTTGGGCGACATGCATCAGCGTTTGTGGCCGGTGTCGAGCCGGCGTTCGGTGTACATTGAATAGCGCGACATGCCGAAGCAGAACAGCCAGAAGACGAAGGCGGCGAAGATCAAGCCGGACCTCGCCGTCTGCGCGGTTGCCCAGTTTGCATCGGAAAAATTCTGTTTGACGATGCCGAGCAGGTCGAACATCGAGATGATGATGACCAGGCTGGTGTCCTTGAACATGCCGATGAAGGTGTTGACGATGCCCGGGATGACCAGTTTCAGCGCCTGCGGCATGACGATGAAATACATCTTCTGCCAATAGCCGAGGCCGAGCGAATCGGCACCTTCATACTGGCCCTTGGGGATCGCCTGCAGGCCGCCGCGCACCACTTCGGCCATATAGGCCGCGGCAAACAGCGACACGCCGATCAGCGCGCGCAGGAACTTGTCGAACGAGACACCCTCCGGCAGGAACAGCGGCAGCATGACGCTGGCGAAGAACAGCACGGTGATCAGCGGGATGCCGCGCACCGTCTCGATAAAGACGACGCACAGCGTCTTGATGATCGGCATCTTGGAACGGCGGCCGAGCGCCAGCACGATGCCGAGCGGCAGCGACACGGCAATGCCGACGAAAGACAGACTGAGCGTCACCAAGAGCCCACCCCAAAGCGAGGTCTCGACATGCGGCAGGCCGAACATGCCGCCGACCAGCAGGACGAAGGCGACGATCGGCAGCACGAAGAACAGCAGCACCGCATTCAGCCCTTTGCGCGGCACCTTCGGGATAAGCATCGGCACCAGCAGCGCCACGAACAGGATAGCGACCAGGATCGGCCGCCAGCGCTCCTCGATGGGATAGCGGCCGAGCATGAACTGGCCGAATTTGGCGTTGACGAAAGCCCAGCAGGCGCCAGTCCAGCCGTCCGGCTGGATGCCGCCCTGCGCCACCGTGGCGCATACGGTCCGGTCCGGTCCCGTCCACACGGCGTTGATGAACGCCCAATTGGTGATTTGCGGCAGGATCATCGCCACCAGGGCGATGCCGACGATCGTCAAAATGGTGTCGCCGGCAGAAGCGATCAAGTTCTTGCGCACCCATGCGCCGAGGCCGGTGACGCTGGCGGGCGCCGGCTGCGCCAGCACCATTTCGGTGCGCACCCAGGACATATCATGTTCTTGCATGTCCTTACCTCACCTCTCCACCAGCGCCATCTTGGCGTTGAACCAGTTCATCACAAGCGAGGTCAGGAGGCTGATGGCGAGGTAGATCACCATCATGATCACCACGCCCTCGACGGCCTGCCCGGTCTGGTTCAGCACCGTCCCGGCGGTCGCCGTCAGGTCCGGATAGCCGATGGCGATAGCCAGCGACGAGTTCTTGGTCAGGTTGAGATACTGGCTGGTCAGCGGCGGAATGACGATGCGCATGGCCTGCGGCACGACGACCAGCCGCAGGATCGATCCGGACCGCAAGCCCAACGCACCGGCAGCTTCCGTCTGGCCCGCGCTGACACCCCTGATGCCGGCGCGCACGATCTCGGCGATGAAGGCGGCGGTATAGCAGGACAGCGCCAGATAAAGCGACAGGAACTCCGGCCGGACCTGGAAGCCGCCGGTCAGGTTGAAAGTCGACTGCTTCGGGTAGTCGAAGCTCAGGGGAAAGCCGCTCAGCGCATAGGCGAGCAGCGGAAGCCCGACGATCAGCGCGGTGGACGTCCAAAACACTGGAAATTGCTGGCCGGTCGCCATCTGCCGTTGCCGCGCCTTGCGCGCGACGAACCACGCCATGGCGATGCCGACGAGCAGGGCGACGAAGATCAGCCATGAGCCGTCGCCCCATACGGCGCGTGGGAAATAAAAACCGCGCTGGTTGAGGAAGGAGCCGAACGGCAAACCGATGCTGTCGCGCGGCGCCGGCAGCACGGCCAGCACGCCGGAATACCAGAAGAAGATGACCAGCAGCGGCGGGATGTTGCGGAAAACCTCGACATAGACCGTGCAGATCTTCCTGATCAGCCAGTTCTGCGAGAGCCGGCCGATGCCGATGACGAAGCCAATGATTGTCGCGGTGATGATGCCGACGATGGCGACGATCAAGGTATTGATGAGGCCGACCAGAATCGCGCGGCCATAGGTCGAATCCGACGAATACGCGATCGCGCTCTCGCTGATGTCGAAGCCGGCGCGGCCCTTGAGGAAGCCGAAGCCTGAAGCGATGCGCAGCCGCGTCAGGTTGTCGATGACGTTGTGGGCAATCCACCAGACGCCCGCCACCAGCAGCACGACGACCAGCACCTGGAAGAATATGCCCCGGATTTTCGGATCGTTGATGAAGGAACCGCGGCTGGGCTCCTCGCGAAGTACTTCCTGCGATGCCATTCGACCGTCCCTGGAAAGAGAAACCGGGAGGCAGATGATCTGCCTCCCGGATCACATTTCGATCAGCGGATCGGCGGCGCGTATTGCAGGCCGCCCTTGGTCCACAGCGCGTTGATGCCGCGCGCGATCTTCAGCGGGCTGCCCGAGCCGACATTGCGCTCGAACATTTCGCCATAATTGCCGACGGCCTTGACGATGTTGACCACCCAGTCATTGGAGACGCCGAGATCGGTGCCGATCTTGGTATCGGCTTCCTGGCCGAGCACGCGCTTGATCTCGGGGCTTGCCGAGTTCTTCATCTCCTCGACATTGGCCTTGGTGATGCCGAGCTCTTCAGCCTGCAGCAGCGCGAAATAGGTCCACTTGACGATGTGATACCACTGGTCGTCGCCCTGGCGAACGGCCGGTCCGAGCGGCTCCTTGGAGATGATCTCGGGCAGCACGACGTGGTCGGCCGGCGCTCCCAGCGTCAGGCGGATGCCGTAGAGGCCCGACTGATCGGTGGTGTAGACGTCGCAGCGGCCGGCATCATAGGCGGCGTTGACCTCTTCCAGCTTCTCGAAGACGACGGGATTGTACTCCATCTTGTTGGCCTTGAAGTAGTCGGCGAGGTTCAGCTCGGTGGTGGTGCCGCTCTGCACGCAGACGGCCGCGCCCGAAAGCTGCAGGGCCGAATTGACGCCCGGCAGCTTCTTGGCGTTGATCATGAAACCCTGGCCGTCATAGTAGGTGACGCCGATGAAGTTCAGGCCAAGCGCCGTATCGCGGTTGATGGTCCAGGTGGTGTTGCGCGACAGGATGTCGATCTCGCCCGACTGCAGCGCGGTGAACCGCTCCTTGGCGCTGAGCGGCGTGAACTTGACCTTGGAGCCGTCACCAAAGACGGCGGCCGCGACAGCGCGGCAGAAATCCGCATCGATGCCTTGCCAGTCACCCTTGTCGTCCGGCGCCGAAAAGCCGGCAAGGCCGGTGGAGACGCCGCACTGGATGAAGCCCTTCGCCTTGACGGTGTCGAGCGTGGCCGCCGACGCGGCGGACGCCATCAATCCAAGCGTGGCGGCGCCTAGAATGCCGATAGCAATGTGTTTCATGACCCACAGACCCTTTTCTCTGTTTTCAGGAGTAAATCCTGATTTTTTTCTCCCGTGTGAACGCGGCTTCATCCCGGCCCATTCCCGAAACCCCGCATCGTAACCGACGCGCCGCCTCCCATTCACAAATGTCATCGAAGGCGATAATTCCTGTGAGGTCAAGGGAAATGACCGAAACCCAAAGAGTTTGAAAACCGATTGCCGCAAATGCCCGATTTACAGACAAACACGCCCGCGATTTAGCCAGCAGGGCTAATAAAGGCGGCAAATCTCATGCAACGCCAACGCGGGGCCAATACGGGCCGCGGCAGCGAAATCCATCCCGGGCAATAGCTCGTCGTTGTTGACCTCCCCGTGCGACGAACTACCAGGTCCCAAGATTGTCATCTGACAATTTACTGACGGCTGCATACCAATACAGACCGCCGACGAAGACTGTTCTCAAAGGGCTTGAAAGACGATCCAGATCCCGATGGCGGCCATCAACGCGCCTGAAACGCGCGGAATCAGCTGCCCGGTCGGCACCGTCTTCTCCAGCAGAACAAGGATGGCGATGCCGGCGATCCACAGCACGTTCATGACGCCACCGACGAACAACAGAGCCATCAGCGCCCAGCAGCACCCCAGGCAATAGGCGCCGTGATCGATGCCCAGCCGAAGCGCGCCGAGCGGAGCGGAACGGAATCCGCCACGGCTGGCCAGGAACGCGATCGGCGCCTGACATTGGCGCAGGCAGATGCCCTTCATCGGCGTCCATTGATAGAGACCGGCGGCGATCAGAACGAGGCCGCCGAGGATCGCGCTGCCGGTCGCCATCGAGGGATCGAGCAAGGCTAGACGGGCGAGAAGCCATTGCGCACCGGTCGCCAGGAGGCTGAAGACGACCCAGACGGCGAGGTAGCCGGCAAAAAACCATCCCGTCGAAGCGATGGGCCGGCCATCCGCCCGCGCCTTGCGGCCGACACCGGCATAGAGCAGCAACATCGGCGCGACCGACGGCGTCATCATGCCGACCATCATCACCGCCCACATCGTGAAGGTGAAGGCGAAATCGCCCAATGCCCAGGGCCGGAAGCCGGGCGCCATGGCGGCGCCCATATCCATGCCGGCCATATCCATGCCGGCCATGTCGCCGCCTCCGCTATCCGGCAAGGGGGAGCCGGGCATGACCATGGTGGCGGCGAGCCACAGCACATAGGCCCAGGCGAGCACGGCAATCACCACGAGCGCGGCCATCACGACCGCGCGATCGCGCCTCAGCACCGCCTCGAGGGCCGTATCGCCCATTGGATCAGGTCAATGCACGATGCCGCTCTGCGTAAGATGCAGATTGGCGAAATGGCTGTGCGTATCGGCCAGTTCGAACTTGATCGGGCCCGTCGCCTTGGTCCAGCCGCGCCCGACCTCGGCGATCGCGTATTCGAAGCCGTGCGGCAAGTCGATGCGCGCCTGGTGCGCGGCGCCGGTGACCGGATTCCGGATCGGCTCGCCGCGACCGTCGGTTATACCCTCGACATGCAGCTGACTGGTTCGCGCGTCGACGTCGATTTTGAATTCGATCGGCGCGAAGATCGGATCGTGGAATTTCTCCAGCGTGGTCGAAAAGACCTGAAATATCGTTGCACCTGGCTCGGTGTCCAGACCGCCCAATATGCGAAGCAGCGCGCCACGTTGGGCTTCCGTCGCCCTCTCGTCGATGACCACCGCGGCTTCACCCCCGCCCTGGTGTATGGCGCCGGGCCAGCTGAAAATCCCGACGAACCGCAACCCGTCGAGCTTGGTGTCGCCGTGATGGCCGCTCTCGATTTCCATGCCGGCGACCGCCTGGCAGAATCCGTATGTCGGCATGGCGTTGAACTGGCACGGGCAGCCATAGGCGCAGTTGCAATTGATGAATTCGCGCGCCTTCATGGCCCATTTGACGTCCGGCATGGCATTCCTCCCTTGCCGCGCTCACGCTTCGTGAGCGCGATCCGGATCGTGGAGGACCAGAGGTCAACCGGCAGCAACCATCCGGCAGCATCTGATCGAAGCAATCCGGCGATTAATATTAGCCTGCAATCATATACCTTCCACAGCCGCCCACAATAGGCCGATCGGCTGAGATGAGGACTCCTAACGCAGATCAATCAAAGACCGCCTTTCCCGATAGGAATTTTTTCTTGACACCCTGCCCTCAGCTATGGTACATATTCGTCCATGGTGCTGATTTGCGCCGATAACCCGCCGCACAGGCGGGTTTTTCGTTTAATACCCTGTCCCAGCATCGCTGTTTTTGCCGCGACGAATTGGCATATTCGAAGTCCGCCTCCTGGCGGGCGGTGGCTGTTGCACGGTCCATAGCGCCGCACTATGGCTAGCGGCTTGTCAAACAAGGCGACGCAGAATGGCGAAGGACGGCAGCGAGCACGGCGGGATGGGCATCAACACGCGGCTTGCCCATTCGGGCAACAATCCGCACGACTATTTCGGCTTCGTCAATCCGCCGGTGGTGCATGCTTCGACCGTGCTGTTTCGCGACGCGGCTTCGATGGCGGCACGCACCCAGAAATACACTTACGGCACGCGCGGCACACCGACGACCGATGCGCTTGCCCATGCCATAGACGCGCTGGAAGGCTCGGCAGGCACGATCGTAGTGCCGTCGGGCCTTGCGGCGGTGACGGTGCCGCTGCTCGCCTTCGTCTCGGCCGGCGACCATCTGCTGATCGTCGATACCGTCTATCATCCGACCCGCAATTTCGCCGACACGATGCTGAAGCGGCTGGGCGTCGAGGTCGAGTATTACGCCCCCGATGTCGGCGCCGGCATCGCGGCGTTGATCAAGCCCAACACCAAGGTGGTGTTCACGGAATCGCCGGCCTCCAACACGTTCGAGGTGCAGGACATCCCGGCTATCGCCAAGGCGGCGCACGCCGCGGGCGCCATCGTCATGATGGACAATACGTGGGCGACGCCACTCTATTTCCGTCCGCTCGACCACGGCGTCGACATCTCGATCCATGCGGCGACCAAATACCCAGCCGGCCATTCCGACGTGCTGCTCGGCACGGTGTCGGCCAATGAGAGCTGCTGGACGCATCTTTACGAGAGCTTCTGCACGCTTGGCTGTTGCGCCGGGCCCGACGACGTCTACCAGGTGCTGCGTGGCCTGCGCAGCATGGGCGTGCGCCTCGAACACCATCAGCGCAGTACGCTTGCCATCGCCTCCTGGCTCGAGGGCCAGAAGGGCGTGGCGCGCGTGCTCCACCCGGCCCTGCCCAGCCATCCGGACCACGCTCTGTGGAAGCGAGATTTCTCCGGCTCCAGCGGCATCTTTTCCATCGTTCTTGCCGGTGGCGGCCAGAAGCAGCAGCACGCCTTTCTCGACGCGCTGCGGATCTTCGGCCTCGGCTATTCCTGGGGCGGCTATGAGAGCCTTGCCGTACCGGTCTGGCTCGGCGACCGCGTCGTTGCAAAAGCGCCCTATGAGGGTCCGTTGATCCGCCTGCAGATCGGCCTCGAGGACGTCGACGACCTGAAGGCCGACATCTCGCGCGGCCTGACCGCCGCGGCGGCTGCGTAGCGGAATTCTATTCCCTAAAATTGCGGTTTGCCGGATCAGTTTGGCTTTCAAATTCAACGATGCCGCGTCATTGCGGTGCGATCAGCACATTTTCGACTTCCCCTGGAATACCGGCAGAGTTTTCGACCCCATGGCTTTCCGCCTTTTTGTTCCCATTCTTGCCGGCGCGACGCTGCGCGAGCGTCTCGTCGCCTGTATCGGCGCGACGATCGGCATTGCGCTCACCGGCGTGATCGCCAGCCTTGTACTCGGCAACGGCCCGCATGTGCCGCTGCTGGTGGCGCCGATGGGGGCGTCGGCGGTGCTGCTGTTCGCCGTGCCCGCCAGTCCGCTGGCACAGCCATGGTCGATCATCGGCGGCAACACGATATCGGCGCTGGTCGGCGTGATCGTGGCGCATTTCATCCACGAAACCGCCCTTGCCAGCGGCATCGCGGTGGCACTGGCCATCGCCGCCATGTCGTTCACGCGCTGCCTGCATCCGCCGGGAGGAGCGGCCGCGCTGACCGCGGTGCTGGGAGGGCCTGCCGTCATCAGCGCCGGCTTCCTGTTTCCATTCGTTCCGGTGGCGCTGAACTCGATCCTGCTGGTGGCGCTCGGCTACGGCTTCCACAGGCTGGCCCGGCGCAATTATCCGCATGTGCCGGTTGCAGTGCCGGCGAACAGCCACGGCACCGGCGATCCGCCGGCGCAACTGCGCGTCGGCTTCCGCTCCGAAGACATCGATGCCGCGCTTGGCGCACTCGACGAGACGTTCGATATCGATCGCAACGATCTCGACCGGCTGCTGCGGCAGGTCGAATTGCAGGCGATGGTGCGCGCGCACAAGACCCTTCTGTGCGAGGACATCATGTCGCGCGATGTCATCTCGGTCGATGCTCACACCTCGACCGAGGCGGCGCGCCAATTGCTGCTTGACCACAACATCCGGACCTTGCCGGTCGTCAATGCGGAGGCCAGGCTGGCAGGCACCGTGGGGTTGCGCGAACTCACCCAGGCCTCCGGGACGGTCGGATCCGTTATATCGCCCGCGGCAACAGCCGCCGCCGGCTTCGCCGCCATGGGTCTGCTGCCCGTGCTCACCGACGGCCGCAGCCACGCGGTCATCATCGTCGACGACGACAAGCGGATTCTCGGGCTGATCACCCAGACCGATCTGTTGGCGGCCACAGCGCGCCTGCAGGCTGCCTGACAAGCCTTCACTCGCACTGTAGGGTAGCGGCCGCCGGGCCCGGCAGAAAATCTTCGGGAACCTTTTGCCGGCGACAGCGTCCAATCTCCCGATCGAGATCTTGGTTCGGAGATTGGGTTGAGGAAAGTGGCGATGCCTGCTGTGTTGACGGCCGTGCCTTCCGCTGCGCCAGGCGAGATGCAGCTTGTGCACCGCGCGCTGGCGCGCGACGGCGACGCCTTCCGCACCATCATCAAGACACACAATCAGCGGCTCTACCGGATCGCGCGCGGCGTCGTGCGCAATGACAGCGAGGCCGAGGACATCGTCCAGGAGGCCTACCTCAAGGCTTTCGCCCATCTCGATGCGTTTCGCGGCGACTCCTCGCTCGCCACATGGCTGTCGCGCATCGTCATCAACGAGGCGCTCGGCCGCCTGCGCAAAAGGCGCAGAACGGTGGCAATGCCGGAAAATCCGCAAGCCGAGATCATCCGGTTCCCCCTCCACCCCAGCGACGATCCGGAACGGACGATGGCGCAAAGGCAGATCCTCCAACTGGTCGAACAGGCCACAGACAGCCTTCCCGACGTCTACCGGACGGTGTTCGTGGCGCGGGTGATCGAGGGGCTGAGCATCGAGGAGACCGCCGATCTCCTCGGCGTGCGGCCGCAAACCGTCAAGACAAGGCTGCACCGCGCCCGCGCCCTGGTGCGCAAGGCGCTGGACGATCAGATCGGGCCGGTGCTGCTCGATGCCTTCCCCTTCGCCGGCCGGCGTTGCGAACGACTGACCAGCGCGGTCATGCGGCGGCTCGGGCTGGAAAGCTGAGCCTCACCGGATTCAATTGATTTTGGCGGGAACGTTTGCCGCTGGCCAGCATCCAATGACCGTCAACCGAAAACACAGTCCGGCGCGATTTTCAGCGTCCGGCGAAGGAGATGCCATGTCCATCCGACACACTGCCGCGCTCGCCGCCCTGCTGCTGCTCGGCACCGCCCCGTTCGCACAAGCCGCCGACAAGCCAACCGATCCGCAGATCGCCCACATCGCCTATACGGCCGGGGTCATCGACGTTGAAGCGGCCAAGCTGGCCATCGAAAAATCGAAGACCAAGGAGGTCGTGGATTTCGCCAACGACATGGTGCGCGACCACGAAGCCGTGAACGTGCAGGCGCTCGATCTGGTGAAGAAGCTCAAGGTCACGCCGGAAGACAACGCCACCAGCCAGGCGCTGACCAAAGCTGCGGCGGAGGAGCGGGCCAAGCTCGCCAAACTCGACGGCGCTGCCTTCGACAAGGCCTATGTCGATAACGAGGTCGCCTACCACAAGCAGGTCAACGGCGCGCTCGAAACCCTTTTGATCCCGTCGGCGCAGAATGCCGACCTGAAGGGCCTGCTGGAAACCGGCCTGAAGATTTTCCAGGGCCATGAGCAGCACGCCGAGCACGTCGCCGGCAGGCTCAAGTAAGGACCGGGAGCATGCCGAAACGCTATCTGTGGATTGCGTTGACGCTGGCCGTCGGTACCGTTCCGGCGCGAGCGGAAACCATCCAGGTCATCATCGACAGGCTGGTGTTCTCGCCAGCCACCGTCGAGGCCAAGGTCGGCGACACGATCGAGTGGGTGAACAAGGATGTGTTCGCCCACACGGCCACCGTGAAAGGCGGCTGGGAAGTGATGATCCCGCCGAAGAAATCCGCAAGCCTGACATTGAAGGCCGCGGGACCGGTCGACTATTTCTGCCGCTTTCACCCCAACATGAAAGGCCGTTTGGTGGTGGCGCCCTGATCCAGCGCCAACGAGGCTCGCCTGGCCTCGTCGGGACGCGCGATATGCGTCCACGAGCCGTCATAGCCCGGCTCGCGGCGTGCCATCCAGGCATTCAGCCCTTCGCGCAGATCAGCGGTCGGGGCCATGCGGGCGAACTGCTCGGCCTCGACCAGCAAACCTTCGGCGATGCTCTGGTTGAGGCCGCGGGCCACTGCCGTGAGGATGCCGGCAATCGCCAGATCGGAGTGTCGCAGGATACGCCTGGCCAGGCCGATCGCGGCCGGCATCAATTCGGCATGCGGCACAACCTCGTTGACGAGACCCAACTCAAGCGCCCGCGGCGGCGCAAACCAGTCACCGGTCAACAGCAACTCCAGCGCCCGCTTGCGCCCGGCGAGCCTTGGCAGGCGTTGGGTTCCACCGAAGGTCGGCGGCATTGCGAGGTTGATTTCCGGCTTGGCGAACAAAGCGCGGTCACTGGCGATGGCCAGCGGCACCGCCTCGGTGATTTCGCAACCGCCACCAAAGGCAATGCCGTTGACGGCAGCGATGACGGGTTTGCGAAACGCTTCCAGCCTCGCCGTCAGCCGTTGCCCGCGCATGACGAAATCACGCATCGCGACATCGACGCCGAGCGCCACGCTGGCCGAGAACTCATGAATGTCGCCGCCGGCCGAAAACGCCCGCTCCCCTGCACCGGTCAGAATGACCGCACGAACGCTGTCATCGACTTCAATGTCGTCAAGGATCGCAAGCAGGCGATCGATCAGGGCATAGTTCAAGGCGTTGAGCTTCTCCGGCCGATTGAGGGTGAGGATGGCAATCCCATCCCGGGGTTCCTTGAGGACAAGATCGGTCATTGGCTCTTCCTTCTTCATCATGCTGATGACCGGAAGACTATGCCCCTTTCCGCTTGTGTATATTCACTAGTCGGTATACCTAAGCTCATGCCTGACACGCAAAGTCCTACACGCAAACGTATTGTCGATGCCGCGACCAGGCTCTTCTATGCCGAAGGAATCGGTCGCGTCAGCGTCGATGCCGTCGCCGAGGAAGCGGGTCTCACCAAACGCACGCTCTACTACCATTTCAAGAGTAAGGACGACCTCATCGCCGCCTATCTCGATGGCCGCGACCAACCCAATCTGAAGCGGATGGCCGGCTGGTTCGATGCCGCCGAAGGCGGCGCGGATCGCAAGGTCGAGGCGATCTTCACCAATCTGGCGAGGTCCGCTCGTCACCCGAAATGGAAAGGATGCGGCTTCCTGCGCACGGCCGCCGAACTCGCCTCGATGCCCGGACATCCGGCGGTCAAGGTCGGCGCGCGGCACAAGCTGAATTTCGAAACATGGCTGGCCGGCGCCTTGTCGGACCATGGCGTCGGCGAGCCGCCTGCCTTGGCACGCGAGATCGTGCTTTTGATCGACGGCTGCTTTTCGATCATGCTGATCCACCGCAACCCCGATTACATCGAGGCCGCCGGCCGCGCCGCGGCGACGCTGGTGCGGGCGCGGATTTCAGGCAGCCAGGTCTAAAGCGCGACGCGCTTTAAGCCTTTGGTTTTATGCATGTCGTTGCGCCAAAACCGGGGCCACTTTTGGGCGACATGCATTAGAACCCAAACGCCAGCCATGCGGTGCCGGCGGCCAGCGTTATCAGCGTCAGCGGCAAGCCGACCTTGAAAAAAGCGCCGAACGACAGCGTCGTGCCGGCGGCGCGTGCCTGTTCGGCGACGATCAGATTGGCGACCGAACCCAGCAGCGTGAAATTGCCGGCCAGTGTCGAGCTCATGGCGACGACCAGCCAGGCGCGCTCGGGGTTTTCCAGGCCGGGTATGAAAGGCCGCAGCGCCAGCACGGCCGGGACATTGCTCATGATGTTGGAAAGCACCGCGGTGAATCCGGACAGACGCCAGACATCGTCCAGCCCGAGGTCCTTTGCCGAGGCGATCATGTCTGGCGAAAGAAGCGTCTTTTCGGCGCCGGCGACGACCACGAACAGACCGGCGAACATGAACAGCAGCGGACCGTCGATCTCGCGGTAGATGCGTTCCGGCTTGATCGCCCGGGTAAGCAAGAGGATGGCGCCGCCGATGAGCGCGGCCTTGGCGACAGGCACACCGGCGAAGAAGGCGATTGCCAGCCCGATGCAGACCACCACCGCCTTCAGCACCTGCCCCTTGTGCATGCGGCCACGCGAGACCTCGGGCGTCAGTTGGACCGTTCGGGCGAATTCGGCCCGGTAGACGATGCGGATGATGACAACGACCGCGACGAGGCCGAAAAGGGCGACCGGAGCCAGCGCTGCCGAAAAGGCCGGATAGGAAATGCCCGACAGCGCGCCGATGACCATGTTTTGCGGATTGCCGGTGATGGTGGCGACGCTGCCGCAATTCGACGCGGTGGCGGTGGCGATCAGATAGGGGATCGGGTTGCGCTTGATCACACGGGTGACATGGACGACGATCGGCGCCATGACGAGGCAGATGGCGTCGTTGACCAGGAAGGCGGACAGCACGCCGGTCAGCAGCGTCACCATCACCAAAAGCATGAAGGGCGCGTGCGCGTGCTCGATGGCGATGGCGCCAAGGCCGCGAAAGGCGCCTGACACCTTCAGATGCGCCACCACGATCATCATGCCGAGCAGAAGCGTGATGGTGTCGAAATTGATCGCCCGGTAGGCATCCTCCATGCTGAGCGCGCCGATGGCGATCATCGCGGCCCCGCCGAGAAGCGCGATCCCCGCCCGGTCGAGGCGCAGGCCGGGGATGCGGCCAATTGCAACACCGGCGTAAGTCAGGATCAGGATCAGCAGTGCCGCCGCGCCCATCAATGTCATCGATAGAAGTCCTGCACAGTCTGTTTCCGCGCCGAAGCCCACCACCCACCCGGAGGCCATTCGGGTGCTCACCCTTTAACGCGATGTCGATCTGGATGCCAAACCGGCCGGGCAGACGGTTTCAGACGCCGGGCTAACGCAAATAGAAATCCAGCCTCTGTCGCACAGCTTGGGAAGAATAGATCTGTTCGAAGGACTCCCTCGCCCTTTTTCCCACTGTCGCCCGCAATGCCGGATCGGCTTTGAGATCGGCAAGGATGCGCAACGCCTGTTCAGTCGTCTCGAACAAGAAACCGTTTTCGCCATGCCTTATGTGGTCGGAATAGCCGCCATGGGAATGGCAGACCACAGGCAAACCGCAGGCCATCGCCTCCAACACGACGCGACCGAAGGTCTCCACATGCCAACCGGTGCGATAATAAAACACGTCGAGCGTCCGCAGAAACTCTTCGGCGGAAAATCGGCCGGGTGGGAACAGTTCGAGTTGCGGATGCGGCATGAGGCTGTCCTTGAGCCCTGCCCCGCCCTGAATCCGCAAGGCTGTGCCCTCGGCCAGCAATGTCTCGTAGAGGGGTATGTCATCGGCATGATGTTTGCCCGGCCCGTCGCGACTCAAGCGTCCGACGGTGAACGGACGATCCGAAGCCAGACGCCGGGGTGAAAAACGTTCGACATCGATCAGCGATGGATGCACGACGCCATCGACCCGCAGCATCCGTCTCTGAAAATCGGAAATCAGCACCAGTTCGGCGTCTGGCCAGTTCAGCATGCGGGGCATGCGCGTCGTCAGCGCGATGATTTTCGGGTGAAAGGTATTGAAGACATAGATCAGCCGGCGCGGCCGCGGGATCAGGTAAGGCCACACCTTGTTGCGCCAATGCGAGCCGAGAAAGACGTAGGTGCCGCCATTCGGGACATCCCACTTCGACAGCGAGACGCGGCGAATCGGGAAGTTCCGCATCAACTCGCCGGACACGCTGGAGGAGGTTGCCCACAGATGCACCTCGGAATCGGCACTCAACAGCCGGTACAGTTCCAGAGCTTCAAGGTCACTGCCGCCGAAGGGATCCTGAAAGCCGTTGAACAAATGGATCATGGTCGCTGCGCTTTGTTAGCTTGGCCGGCTGTTTGCCGATAGTGAAAATCTGGCCGTTGCCGTGCTGCCCACATGGCGATCGGTGGCCTTACTTGTGGCCGAGCAGAGCTAACGCAGCTGCTGAAAAATCGCTGTGAACAGAGATATCTACCTTCAGCTGGTATTTAGCTGCCCGAGATATCGGTCGCCCATTACGCAGGTTGCGTCAATACGGGGGCATTCGGTGAGTGCTAAGTCGTCCATCTATTGCTCAAAAACATCACTGGCAGCCTAAGCTGCGTCGCCTACCCCTTGCAGAGTCTCGCTATTTAGTTAAGCAAGTTATTTCAAGTTAGTTAAGCAAGTTATTTCAAGGTCAAGGCAGTAATTATCGACCGATAGCCTGTGGGGGGCATCAATGAAATGTATGGTTATTAACCTCGATCGGTCTCCCGATCGACTTGCCCATGTCACGGCTGAATTCGCGAAGGTTGGTGTTTCGTTCGACCGGGTTCCTGCCGTAGACGCGTTGCATCGACCGGAATTTGCTGCGACTTCACCAAGTTTAACTCCCACGGAAGCGGCTTGCCTTATGAGCCACAAGGTTTGCTGGACCATCATCGCAGATGGTGAGGATGCCTTTGGTGCGATCTTCGAGGATGATGTCCTGTTGTCCGAAGCAGCTGGCCCAATGCTTTCCGATGATGGATGGATTCCGGCCAACGCCGATATCGTCAAGCTGGAAACCTACCTAAAGAAAACCGTTATCGCGATGAAGCGCACCTGCGTCAGTCGGGTGTTTTCGGTTGTTAGGCTATATGGGTTCCACATCGGAGCGGCCGGGTACATCATTTCGAAGCAAGCAGCGCGCGATCTGATCGCCCGAAGTCTCGATGCGCCCGCCGATCACGTTATCTTCGATCCGTCGCTTCCGACATCGTCAAGCAAAGCGATCTACCAACTGTTGCCCGCACTGTGTGTGCAAAATGACCTTATTCGTGAGAAGGCCTTCGGGTTGACCAGCCTTCTTAGTGAGGAGCGGCTCGTGAGAGCCAGCGCAAATTCCGCTCCAAAGCGGAGTCCCGCGGAAAAGCTCCTGGTCGAAGCAAGGCGTATAAGTCGACAGATTTTCGATATCTGGCGCTTCAGGCGTGAGAAAACTATCTCTTTAGCGTGATGTCGGCAGCCAAAGCACTGCTGCGCGACGGTCCCGAGTCACCCATCAATGCACGGTGGCAACCCCGGGCAGAGGCGCCGGAGACGTTCCGGCCGGATCGAAGCTGACTTGATCGCGTCCGTTCGACTTGGCCGTGTAAAGCCTTTTGTCGGCAGCGGAGAAGATTTCCTCATAGGTGATCGGGCCGGTAAAGCTTGTGCCGCCGATGCTGACGGAAAGCGGACAAGGCCTGCCGCCGGGTGAGAATTCCATCTCCCTGATACGCCGGCGGATGCTTTCGGCGACCACCCAGGATTGCGAGGGGTCCACGCCGGGCAGAAACACGCCGAATTCTTCGCCTCCGATGCGGCCGACGATATCGCCGCCACGCAGTTGCCCTTTGATCGCCTGTGCTATCAGTTTGAGCGCCTGGTCTCCGCAATCGTGACCCAGGCGGTCATTGATCGACTTGAAGTGGTCGGCGTCGATGATCAGCAGCGCCCCCGAACGGGTCTGCTCCTGCTTTCGGGTCTGCTCGAGATAGGCTTCGACCAGCATAGAGAAGGCGCCACGGTTCAGCACCGCCGTCAGGCTGTCTGTCGCGGCGATGATGCTGAGATCGCGCTGCGCGATGGCCAGCTGGCGAATCTTCCACATCAGGAAAAACAGAAACGAGCCGCCCAGCACCAAAGGCAGCAACAAGTCGGTCATCTTCGCCCGCCACACGGCCTCGGGCGAAAGATAGGGGAAATTGAAGGAATCGACGAAGAACGCCACGGCAATGAAGAATGCAGTACCGACTACCGTGACAGCGATCACCCTGCCCCAGCTCGTCGGCGACAGATCGAGCTTCATCCCGTTCAACTCCGTTAGCCGTCGCTACTATGACGCACCAACCCAAACAAATTGATAAGACTTTCCCTCCAATTTCTGTCGGGCGGCGGAATCAAATCCACCCGCCAGCCCCGATCGGTGACTTGCGACGGAGGCTTGCGCAAACGTGCCACAAGACGGCCGCTGAAAGCAGCCATCCTGTTTCAGAGCTTGAAGGCGTGAGCCAATTGCCGGCCGGACAAGGGCAAAACGGCGCGCGAACCAGACCGCGTCGTCAGTTGAGCGTTGACTCACTCAGCGCATCGACGACAAAGGATGCCGCGATCAGGTCGTCGGCATCGAGGCGCAGGGAACCTCCGTCGCCTCCCATGGCTGAAGCCACTTTTTGAAAGGTTTTCATTTCGTATTCCGTGATCCGGGCGTCCTGCATCTTGGCCTTGAGATCGGCGATACGCCGATCCAGAGCCGAAGATATGCCTATTTCTCGCTTCGACATGGCAACACTCCTCCCCACCCTTGTTTGCCTCCCGCCTGTCCACTTTTATATGAGGGTTCTCGAATACAGCGGGCCGAACGCGCTGTGCGCAGGAAGGTTCCGAAAAGGCGGAGTCACGAAATAATACGCTGGCGCCGGGCGGCTGCCCGAGCCACGCCAACGCCTCATCACCGAACAGAGTTGGACGGCTTGCGGTATTTGCCGCTGTCGGGGCGACCCTGCATGGAGAAAGCTGATTCCGCGATTTTGTTATATCAGATCTAGCTAATCCTTGACGCCGGCAGATGACGCCCCAGAATCAGTGGCATGGCAATAAAGGTCGGCGACGAAGTGGCGGTCATGGCGACGGTGCTGAAGCGCGTCACGGAAGACCGCGTCAGCGTGTCGATCCCCGGTTACAATTTTCCGCATTCGGTCATTGATCCGGCGACCAGGCTGACCAAGGGCCAGCTGATGGAATTATCCGGCGGCGTTACGCGAATCGACGGCGACAAGGTCACGGTATCGCTCGGGACAATGGTCACAGTGGATAGGGACAAGGTACGCCTGGTGCAAAGCCATGTCCCGCCGAAGCGAAGGGATCTGAGGATGTGAACAAGCGAAGCTCCACCGTTTCAGGGATCCAGCCCCTTACATCCCAGCAGTGCAGAGCCGCACGAGCGATGCTGAAATGGTCGCAGGTGCGACTCGCCGCGAAGTGCGGCCTCAGCGAAGGAACGATTGGCAGTTTCGAGAGCGGACGAAGGATTCCGAGTTCGGCCAAGCTGGCTGCCATCCGTCGAGGGTTGGAGGCAGCAGGCGTGATTTTCGTCAATCAGAAGGCCGCAGTGACCAAGAGCGGTCCGCCTCGTCAAACTATCGGTGGAACATAATTTAGATATCGCTGTTAGAGCGCAAACGGGAGGCGAGCGATGTTCAAACGTGAAATCGGCATTGTTTCGGACTGGTCGAAATTGGTGGCGGACGATCCTCTGATCGCCGCCGATATAGCCCGGCGTTTTTCTGTGCGCGCTTGCAATGACAACGCCGCCGCCGACGACGACGTCCCGTGGCCCGGCACCGAAACCCGAAATCCCGACTTTGCCGGCCTCGCGACACCCGCCGAGTATCCTCGGCCGATCGTGCTTCTAGCGACGATCTATGCGTCGACGGTCCTGGGGGTAACGCTGCTTCTGGCCGCGGCGGTTTGAGCGCACGAGGCCCGATGCCGCTCTCTGAAAGCCCACGTCTCCGGTATAAACCGTAACCTATGTGTCCGGAACGGACCGAAAGGCTTTGGCGATCCCGACAGGATTCGAACCTGTGACCATCGGCTTAGAAGGCCGGTGCTCTATCCAGCTGAGCTACGGGACCGCTGGCCGGCCTTTGGGCCGGCTGGATATTCTGGCATTGGCCGCCGTTCAATGCGTCCAGGGCGTCCTGCGGTCATAGCGGAAATTCTCCGCATAGGAAATCTGGCGGCGCTTGGTCTCTTTCGGCTCTTCGACGCGGAAAGCGAGCCCTTGCTTTTCGGCGTAGGCTACCGCCTCTTCCCGCGTGTCGAAGCTAAGCCTGATCTGGCTTCTCATGTCTGCCGACGTCGTATAGCCCATCAGCGGATCGATCTTCTTGCGCGTCTCGGGATCGAATTCCAGCACCCAGTGGCCGGTCTTGGCCTTGCCGGACTGCATCGCGGTTTTGGCTGGGCTGAAAATGCGCGCGGACATGGCCACCTCGTTCTTGTGCAAGGCAGCATCGCCACCCTTCGCCCGTCATTACTGCGCAATGCGCACGGCGGCAAGGTTTTTGCTCTCGCAGGTTTTTGCACTTGCCATGCACCACCGAAATGAATAGGCAACAGACCGTTCGGAGTGTAGCGCAGCCTGGTAGCGCATCTGGTTTGGGACCAGAGGGTCGGGAGTTCGAATCTCTCCACTCCGACCATCCCCTCACAGCCCAATGCCCGGCGCAGCCATATGGTCACTTGCTCCGGCTCCGGTCGTGGATTCGTGGCCGGTTCGGCAACAGGGGGTTCAGATGCTTGGAATGGATGCCTGGGTGTCGCTTTTCGGACCGGCCTACTTTGCCTATGCCGGCATCACCGTTCCGTTCATGGTGACGTGGGCAATTGCCTGCGCCGCGCTGGCGATGTGGAACAACCGTGAAAGCCGCAGACAGGCGAGGCAGGCCCCAGGCGCCGTCGTCTCCCGCTCCTGGCGTGTCAGTATCGGAATGTTTGTGCTGGTCGCCGCCGGCTATATCGCCGCTCACTCTGCCGTCTACCTCGCGGTCCGTCATTTCGCCGTAATGTGGCTCTGAGACTGACCTCTCAGCTAAATCTCGAATTCGCCCTGCCCTTCATCCATGGCGTTGACGGTTTCGGCTGCCAGCGCCCTGGTGATCGGCGTCTTGCGTTCGAGCGCGGTCCGGTCGAGCCGCTCCACCACGCGCATCGCTGTCGCCAGCGAGCGCTCGATACGGCGGACCAGATACTGCACGACATGCGGTTCGACTTCGATCTGACGGTCGGCGAAGAGTTTTGTGATGACGCCGGCGAGCAGGAGATCGTCGGGCTCATGAATTTCGACTGTCGCCGCCGCTTTCAGCCGTGAGGCGAGATCAGGCAGCGTGACGCGCCAGGCGGACGGGAAGCGGCGCGCCGTCAGGAGCAGCGTCGACCCGGCACCACGCACCGTATTGATCAGATGGAACAGGCCCTGTTCATCGACCGCGCCGGTATCGACATCGTCGATCAGCGCCGGCCGCGCGCCGAGATTGGCAATGCTGTCGCCGATGCGCCTGGCGTCGACCGCCACCGCATTGACACGCGCGCGCCAGATCGAGGCCAGATGCGTCTTGCCCGAACCCGCGGGACCGGCCAGCACCACCACCGGCGATGGCCAGTCCGGCCAGCGGTCGACCAGCGCCACGGCCTGGTTGTTGGTGCCGGAGACGACGAGTTCGTCGCGCGAATAGCCGGTGCCATGGCCGAGATCGAGCGGCAACTGGCGTGGCGGGTCGGTTGGCTGGGCGGTCACTTCAGCGACGCGGTTGCGTGCGGTGGCCGCCGCCGCGATCGGCCGGGAGCTGCGGCACAGGTGCCGCGCCGCGGCCCTTGTAGAGCGGCGATTCGAGATAGCGGGCAATGGCGAACCGCACCAGCACGGCGACGGCCGCAGAAGCCGGCACCGCGATCAACAAGCCGACGAAGCCGAACAGCGCACCGAAGGCAAACAGCGAAAACATCAGCCATACCGGGTGCAGGCCGACGCTCTTGCCGACCAGCCGCGGCTGCAGGATGTTGCCCTCGATGAACTGGCCGATGAAGAACACGACCGCGACCGCGACGATCATCGTCCAGTCCGGCCAGAACTGGACGAAGGCGACGCCGACGGCCAGCACCAGCCCGGTCAGCGAGCCGACATAGGGGATGAAGGAAATCAGCCCGGCGAACAGGCCGATGAGGATGCCGAAATTCAGTCCGGTCAGCGTCAGCCCGGTGGCATACATGGCGCCCAGCACCAGGCACAGCGTGCCCTGGCCGCGCACGAAGCCGGCTGTTGCGGTGTTGATGTCACGAGCGATGGCGCGCACGGTCTGGACGTTGTCGCGCGGCACCCAACCGTCGATGACCGCCACCATGCGGTCCCAGTCGAGCAGCATGTAGAAGGCGACCACCGGCGTCACCACGAACAGGCTGACCACCGAGACCAGCGCCATGCCGGAACTCCACAGTGAGGTGAAGACGGTGGTGACCAGGCCGAAGCCCGAGGTCAGCAGCGAATTCAACCCGTCGCGCAAGCTGTTGGCGTTGACGCCGAACTTCTGTTCCAGCCATTTCGGATCGAACGAGGTGATCAGGCTTTGCAGCCGGGTCAGATATTCCGGCAATTTGCCGGCGAAATCGGCCATCTGCGTGGCCAGAACCGGAATGAGGATGACGAAGGCCAGCACCAGCACGATGAGGAAGGTGATGAGGATGACCACCGTCGCCATGAAACGGGACAGGCCGAGCCGCTGCAGCCGGTCGGCAACGGGATCGAGGAAATAGGCCAGCACCATGCCGGCGACGAAGGGCAGCAGGATGGCGCTGAAAACATAGAGGAAAAGCGCCAGCAGCGCGGCACCGGCCAGCCAGAAGAAGATCTGCCGGCGAAAGGTCGCGGACGCGGCGATGTCGGCGGCCGCGGCCTCGATCGCTGCCGCTTCTGTCTCAGATGTCCGGAGTGGAGCCTTCGCCATAGCCGCTCATGTGCCTCAGCCAAGTGACGAGATAGGCTGCGGCCGAAGCCACGGTCAAGACCCCGGACAGCAATATGAGGGCTGACCTCAGCGGGTCGAAGTGAACGGCAAGGGCAAGTTCTCCCAGCACAAGCGCGGCCAGCACGATCTGGATCGCGGTGTTGGCCTTCGACACGAACAACGGTTTCATCTCGACCGGATGGGTCATGACGGCGGACAACACCACCGCGCAGACGATCAACGCGTCGCGCGACACCATGATGACGACAAGCCACAGCGGCAATTGCCCGATGAAGCTCATGACCACGAACACCGAAACCAGCAGCAGCTTGTCGGCCACCGGGTCGAGATACGCGCCGAGCGTGGACTGCTGGTTGAAACGGCGGGCGATGAACCCGTCGACGCCGTCGGAAATGCCGGCGACGAGGAACCCGGCAAAAGCCCAGTCCCAGCGCGCCTGCAGCATCGCCAGCACCACCGCCGGCACCAGGATAAGGCGCAGGATGGTGATCAGGTTTGGGATGGTCAAATGCTTGGCACCTCCTCTTGGTCGGAGATAGATGATGAAGATAGCGGGTGGCAACAAGGGAGAAGCTGCCGATCTCCCGCACGGGAGAGCGGCTTTCAGCTTGGCTTTCGCCAATCACGAGCGCCTATACGCGTGCCCTGTCCACGGTTTTATGGGCCGAAATGGCCGTTATCCTTGCGGACAGAAACCGTTCATGCGAAGAGCCCGCGACAAGGAAAATTGTTGAACGGGCACCAGAAATGAGCAAGCGCGACGTGAACAAGCGCAAGAACGGGCTCACCTATGCCGAGGCCGGTGTCGATATCGACGCGGGCAATCTCATGGTCGAGAAGATCAAGCCGCTGGTGCGCGCGACGCGCCGGCCGGGCGCCGACGGCGAGATCGGCGGTTTCGGCGGCCTGTTCGACCTCAAGGCCGCGGGCTTTACCGACCCGGTGCTGGTGGCGGCCAATGACGGCGTCGGCACCAAGCTCAAGATCGCCATCGATGCCGGCAAGCACGACACGATTGGCATCGACCTCGTCGCCATGTGCGTCAACGACATCGTCGTGCAAGGTGCCGAACCGCTGTTCTTCCTCGACTATTTCGCCACCGGCAAGCTCGATCCCGACCAGGGTGCCGCAATCGTCGGCGGCATTGCCGAGGGCTGCCGCCAGGCCGGCTGCGCGCTGATCGGCGGCGAGACGGCCGAGATGCCCGGCATGTATCACGGCAATGATTACGACCTGGCCGGCTTTGCGGTGGGCGCCGCCGAACGCGGCCAACTGCTGCCCACCGACGATATTGTCGAAGGCGACGTGCTGCTGGGCCTGGCTTCCTCTGGCTTGCACTCGAACGGATATTCGCTGGTGCGCCGCATCGTCGCCGTCAGCGGTCTGTCGTGGAGCGATCCGGCGCCGTTCAACGACGAGGCCACTCTGGCCGAGGCGCTGCTCGAGCCGACCCGCATCTACGTCAAGTCGATTCTCAAGGCGATCCGCAACACGCATGGTATCAAGGCGCTCGCCCACATCACCGGCGGCGGCTTCCCGGAAAACATCCCGCGCGTGCTGCCCAAGGATTTTTCGGCCGAACTCGATCTCGAGGCGATCGACGTTCCTGCGGTGTTTTCGTGGCTGGCCAAGACTGGCGGCGTGGCGCCGGAAGAGATGATGCGCACCTTCAATTGCGGCATCGGCATGATCTTGGCGGTCGCGTCCGGCCAGGCAGCACAGGTCGCCGCCGTGCTGCAGGAGGCCGGCGAGACGGTGACGCCGATCGGCCGCATCGTGCCGCGCCGCGACGCCGGCGTTATCTATCGGGGCTCGATCGGCCTATGAACGCGCAGAGGAAACGCACCGTCGTCCTGATCTCGGGGCGCGGCTCCAACATGACCGCGCTGATTGCCGCGGCCAGCGACCCGGCGTTCCCGGCCGAGATCGTCGGTGTCATTTCCGACAAGGCGGACGCCGCCGGGCTCGGCATCGCCAGAGCGCGCGGCATCGCCACGCAGATCGTCTCGCGTGCCGACCATGGCAGCAAGCAGGCGCATGACGCGGCAATAGACGCGGCGCTCGCGGCCTTCAACGCCGAGATCGTGGCGCTGGCCGGCTATATGCGCATCCTCACCCCCGGCTTCGTCCAGAGATGGCAGGGCCGCATGATCAACATCCACCCTGCCCTGCTGCCGGCGTTCAAGGGGCTCGACACCCATGTGCGCGCACTGGCCGCCGGCATCCGCATCCATGGCTGCACCGTGCACTTCGTCACCTCCGAGATGGATGACGGTCCGATCATCGCACAGGCGGCCGTGCCGGTGATGGTCGGCGACACCGCCGATACTTTGGCAGCCCGCGTGCTGAAGGCCGAGCACCGGCTCTATCCGCTGGCATTGGGACTGGTTGCCGAAGGCAAGGCGCGCATGGAGGCCGGCCGCACCGTGCTTGCCCACTTTGCCGACGATGCCGACAACGGCACTTCGGTGGTGATGGCCCCCGACCCGCTGCGCGAGGAAACCGACCTCGAGCATCTGGCGCGCATCACGCCGTGAGGCGAGAGCGTGACGATGAAACAGCTTCTCCTGCTTCGTCACGCCAAATCCAGCTGGGACGACCCTGGCCTTGATGATTTCGATCGGCCTTTGGCCGAACGCGGAGTGAAGGCGGCGCGCTCGATCGGGCGCGAGCTTGCGGCGCGCGGCTGGCTGCCGGACCTGGCGCTGGTGTCGCCGGCGCTGCGCACCCGCGACACCTGGCGGCTGGTGGCGGCCGAGTGGCCCATGGAGGCGCCTGTCGAATTTGTCGAAGCGCTCTACGAAGCGACGGCGGCGGACATTCTCGCCGAGCTGAGCAAGGTAAAGGCCGCAACCAACACCATTCTGTTGCTGGGCCACAATCCCGGCCTGGAAGAATTCGCACGGCGCCTTGCCGGTTCCCAATCGGATGGCTCCGCTCGGAACCGGCTTGAGGAAAAATTCCCGACCGCGGCGCTGGCCCGTTTCACCGTTGACACCGACTGGACGGATCTCGCCTTCGGCGGAGCGCGGCTGACGCATTGCCTCAGGCCGAAGGATCTCCGCTAAGACCTGTCCCGCACGGCTTCGTCCCATGCAAAACGACGCGTCGGGCACGTTGCCGATCGCATGTTCCAGCGAAGCCGCCCTGGTTGGGAACCAGACCGCATATAGCGAGTTTTTCCATATGGGCCGCCGATAATCGAGCAAACCGGTCCGCACGTGCGCCATCCCGCTGACTGAACTCGCGAGCCGGAAATGACCGGATCTCCCCTGCGCAAAACCGCCTGGCGGTCTCACGAACTGCAAAGTCATGAGGCCATTCGTGTCGTCGGCAGCCGCGAGCACAATCTCAAGAACGTCAGCATCGACATTCCAAAAAAGCTCATCACCGTTTTCACCGGCGTCTCGGGTTCGGGAAAGTCCTCGCTGGTATTCGATACAATCGCGGCGGAATCGCAGCGCCAACTCAATGAGACCTTCAGTTCCTTCGCCCGCCATCGCCTGCCGCACTATGGACAGCCAGACGTGGATTTGATCGAGAATCTGGCGGTGGCGATCGTTGTTGATCAGAAGCGCCTAGGCGGCAATGCCCGCTCGACCGTCGGCACAGCCACCGACATCCAAGCCCTGTTGCGGCTGTTGTTTTCCAGGGTCGGCGAACCATTTGTCGGCCTGTCCAGCGTCTTTTCCTTCAACCATCCGGACGGCATGTGCCCGCGCTGTGAGGGGATCGGCGCCATCACCACGGTTGATGTCGACGCACTGCTCGACCGCTCGAAATCACTCAACGATGGCGCTATCCGCTTCCCGCTTCTCGCTGTCGGCAGCGCGCGCTGGAAGCGCTATGTGCTGTCGGGTTATTTCGACAACGACAAGAAACTCGAAGACTACAGTCCCGAGGAATGGGAGCTTTTGCTGAATGCCGAGCCACACAAGCCGCCGCATCCGGCCAAAGGCTGGTGGGCGAGTTCGATGTATGAGGGGCTGATCCCGCGCTTTCACCGCAGCTTTCTGCACAACCGGTCGAGTTCAGACCGGAACGAGGCGCTGGAGAGCGTGGTGACCAGCGGGCTATGCCCGGATTGCCATGGGGCGCGGTTGCGGCCGGAAGTCCTGGCATGCAAGATCAACGGCAACAGCATAGCCGACCTTGCCGCCATGCCGGCCAGCGATCTTGTGCCCATTGTCGCGGAAATTTCAACGACCGCGGCTGTGCCGATCGTCGCGGCGCTCTGCGCCCGACTTGACCACATGACTGGCATCGGGCTCGGCTATATCAGCTACGAGAGATCCGCGACAAGGGCAACACTGTGCTGGTGGTCGAGCACGATCCTCAGATCATCGCCATCGCCGACCATGTCATCGATATGGGTCCGGGCGCGGGCGAGAGTGGTGGGCGCGTCGTCTTCGAGGGCAAGGTGGCCGATCTCGAACGATCCGACACTTTAACCGGCCGCTTCATGAAGGCCCGACCGCACCCGAAAGCGGTGCTGCGCCCCCCGACAGGCTGGTTGAAGCTGCGCAACGCCAACCTCCACAACCTCAAGAACGTCAGCGTCGACATTCCACAAGGGGTGCTCACTGCGGTCGTCGGCGTTGCCGGTTCGGGCAAGAGTTCACTGATCAACGGCGTGTTCTCGCGTCGCTACCCCGACGCCGTATGCATCGACCAGGGTGCGCTGGGCGGCTCCATACGCTCGAACACGGCGACCTATACAGGGGTCCTCGACCCAATCCGAAAACTATTCGCCGAAGCCAATAGCGTCGGTGCCTCTTTGTTCAGTTCCAACTCGGCCGGGGCCTGTCCGGGGTGCAAAGGGCTCGGTGTCACCCGCATGG
Source organism: Mesorhizobium sp. SEMIA396 (assembly GCF_024518615.1). Classification (NCBI taxonomy): domain Bacteria; kingdom Pseudomonadati; phylum Pseudomonadota; class Alphaproteobacteria; order Hyphomicrobiales; family Phyllobacteriaceae; genus Mesorhizobium; species Mesorhizobium sp. SEMIA396. The sequence goes on along the minus strand of NZ_JANIFC010000002.1, from coordinate 528,131 downwards.
ATATGGCCTTCATGGACACCATCGTCAGCGCTTGCGAGGTCTGCCACGGCCGACGGTTCACCGACGCGGTGCTCGCTTACAAGCTTCGCGGCAAGAACATCGACGACGTGCTGAGCATGAGCGTTTCAGACGCCCAGCGCTTCTTCCACGAGCCGGACATCCGCCCGGCACTCGACCGTGTGGCCGAGGTCGGCCTTGACTACATGACGCTTGGCCAACCCCTGAGCAGTCTCTCTGGCGGCGAACGCCAGCGCATCAAGCTGGCAACGGAGTTGCAGAATATCGGACGCATCTTCATCCTCGACGAGCCGACAACAGGGTTGCACATGTCGGATGTGGCAAGGCTGGTCAGGTTGATGGGGCGGCTGGCCGACAGCGGCAACACGTTGCTGGTGATCGAGCACAATCTCGACGTCATCACACAAGCCGACTGGATTATCGAGATGGGTCCGGGCGCCGGGCAGAATGGCGGCAGCGTTATCTTCAAGGGCAATCCGATCGAGATGATCAACTCGGAAACGTCTCAGACGGCGCCCTGGATCAGGGCGGGTGCATCACTCGAAACCTGAATTATGGATGTGGAGCACTTTTCCGGCGCCGCCCGGCGAGCTTTAGCCGACTGCTCGTCATTTCGAAATATTTTCCCAACGCATAAAACAAGAGCGGCGGGCAAAGCCCACCGCTCTTTGTGGTCGCAGACTTCAGAAAATCAACGACCCCAGATGCCCTGGCCCGACTGAGCCGGCACCTTGGCATTGGCATCACCCTGCGTCTTTACGGACTTCGGGATCGAGCCGGTGTGTGTGGTGTCGATGTTGGACACGGACTGGTTCGCAACCGGCTGGTTGGCATTGTAAGAGCCATAGTTGTCGCTGCCGGCAAAAGCGGTGCCCGTGGCGACGAGGATGGCGGCGGCGGTAAGAGCGATCTTGGTCACTTTATTTACTCCTGAATTCAAGATTGGGTTGATATCGGCAGTCGCGATTAGCGGCCGAAGAGATTGCGGTCAGCGCCCTGCGACGCTCGGGCCTGAACGGTCTGTGTCGACTTCGAGGTCGAAGCGGTGACCGAATGGTCGACAGTGACGGCAGGCTGATTGGCGTTGGCCGAGCCATAGTTGTCGCTGCCGGCAAAAGCAGTCCCCGTGGCAACGAGGATGGCGGCGGCGGTAAGAGCGATCTTGGTCATTTTAGTTACTCCAGTATTTCTTTGTTCTGTCCGTCTGGTGGCGTGCCCTTGGGAGGAATTTCGCGTCGCTCGGACCACCCCGAGATGGGTTTGCCCTGCCGCGGATTCCAATCACGAAGATGTTCCTCCGCAGCTTGAATCCGGGCCTTGAAATTTGGCACAGGCCCCCGGCGGTCATAATTTTATTGTTCGAAATCAAATCTTTAGTGAGATTCTTCTCCCACTATCCGAGGCCGACAACCAGGCCAGCGTTCACCATCTGCTATACAGTCCGTCAACAGAAATCGAACCGAACGGTTCGGTTTGAAGAGACCTGACCCCTCCAGCGTTCTTTTTTCGGTGCGGAGGTGGACGAGATATGGGTGCGTACGTCCAACCGGGACGACAAACCGGCCGCTATAGGCCGGTCATGCCCAGCACGTCGCGCATGTCATATTCGCCTGGCGGGCGTCCCTCGAGCCAGAGCGCGGCGGCGATGGCGCCGCGTGCGAACATGACGCGGTCGCCGGCTGCATGCGACAAGGTCAAGGTCTCGCCCTCGGCGCAGAAGCTGACGCTGTGTTCGCCGATGATGCTGCCGCCACGCAGCACCGCAAAGCCAATCTCGCCGGTCGGCCGCGCGCCGATGACGCCGTCGCGTGCAAGCCTTGCGACCGTGTCCAGGTCGATGCCGCGTCCGCCGGCTACGGCATGCCCCAGCATCAACGCCGTCCCCGATGGCGCATCGACCTTGTGGCGATGGTGTGCCTCGACAATCTCCACGTCCCAGTCATCGGGATCGAGTGCCCGCGCCGCCTGCTCGACCAGCCCGACCAGCATGTTGAGCCCGAGCGAAAAGCTGCCGGAGCGCACGATGGCAATCGTTTTCGCGGCGTCGGCGATAGCAGCCAATTCAGCAGCATCGAAGCCCGTCGACCCGATGACCAGGGACGGCCCGCCGCGCTCGGCGCAAATGCTGGCCAGATCAGCCGAGGCAGCCGGCGTGGTGAAGTCGATGACCAGGTCGGCCACGGCAAGCGCCTCGTCGCGGCTCACCAGCCCTTCGCCGATACTGCCCGGCCGGTGGAAGCGGGCGGCGAGCGCCAGCCGCGCGTCGCCCTGCATGGCGGACGCCATCCCGCGGCCCATGCGGCCCAGCGCACCCGCTATGGCGACCCTGACCGGTGGTTTCAACATGGGGCGCTATCCCGCAGCTATTTCCACATGCCGCGCATGCGCGCGCCGATGTCGACGCGCACCTCCGGCCGAGCCGCCCTGCCCTGTGCCGCCTGTGCGCTCGGCCAGGACACCTGCTGGAACGCAGCCAGGATCGAAGCCGGGATGAAGCGGGTGCGCGAGGCATAGAGATGGCGGTCGCCGCGCGCCGCCTGGCCGTGCGGAAAGAAGCGTTGCGGCATGACCAGGTTGAGATTGTCCTTGGCTCGCGTCATCGCCACGTAAAGCAGCCGGCGCTCCTCCTCGATGTCCTCCTTGGTGCCGACGCCGAGATCGGCCGGGATACAGCCGTCGACCGTGTTGAGCACGAAGACGTTCTTCCATTCCTGGCCCTTGGCCGAATGGATGGTCGACAGGATCAGATAGTCCTCGTCGCGATGCGGCGGCCCGGCCTGGTCGCTGGTGGCGTCCGGCGGATCGAGCGTCAGTTCTGTCAGGAAGCGTTCGCGCGAGGCGTAGCCCGAGCCGATCTGCTCGAGTTGCAAGAGATCGGCGCGGCGCGTCGTTGCATCCTCGTGGATGCGCTCCAGATGCGGCTCGTACCACAGCCTGATCTGTTCGAGATCAGCAGGCCATTTGGCGCCGGCGCGCAGGCCGGAATAGAGCGAGACGAAGCCCGGCCAGTCATCGGCGGCGCGTTGCGGCGGACGCCAGCCGGCCAGCCCCATCGCCTCGTCCAGCGCCGTCGTCATGGTCTCGACGATCTGCGCGGCAGCCGAAGGGCCGATGCCCGGCATCAGCTGCAGCACGCGGAAGCCGGCGACCCGGTCGCGCGGGTTTTCGGCAAAGCGCAGCACCGCCAGCACATCCTTGACGTGAGCGGCATCGAGAAATTTCAAGCCGCCGAACTTGACGAAGGGAATGTTGCGCCGCGTCAGCTCGATCTCCAGCGGGCCGCTGTGGTGCGAGGCGCGAAACAGCACCGCCTGCGATTTCAGTGCCGTGCCGGCCTCGCGCTCGGCCAGGATGGTATCGCAGACGAAATTGGCCTGCTCGACCTCGTCGCGCACGGTCACCAGTTTTGGCCTGTCGGTCGACTTGCGCTCCGACCACAGGTTCTTGGTGAAGCGCTCCGAGGCTTCGCCGATCACCGCATTGGCGGCCGCCAGGATGGTTTCGGTCGAGCGGTAATTGCGCTCCAGCATCACGACGTCGGCGGCTTGCGCGAACTGGTTGGGGAAGTCGAGGATGTTGCGCACCTCGGCGGCGCGGAACGAATAGATCGACTGCGCATCGTCGCCCACCACCGTCAGCCCGGCGCCGTCGGGTTTCAGTGCCATGAGGATCGAAGCCTGCAGGCGATTTGTGTCCTGGTATTCGTCGACCAGCACATGGTCGAAACGCCCGCCCAGATGCGCTGCTATCTCGGGCTCCGCCGCCATCTGCGCCCAGTAGAGCAGCAAATCGTCGTAATCGAGCACGTTTTGCGCCTGCTTGGCCTCGACATAACCGGCGAACAATTGTTTCAGCTGCTCGGCCCAACCGGCGCACCAGGGAAAGGCGGAACCCAACACCTCGTTGAGCGGCGCCTGTGCGTTGACGGCGCGCGAATAGATGGCAAGGCAGGTTCCCTTGGTGGGGAAACGCGCTTCCGTCTTCGAGAAGCCGAGTTCGTGGCGGACCAGATTCATCAGGTCCGCGGAATCCTCGCGATCATGGATGGTGAAGGCAGGGTCGAGGCCGATCTCCAGCGCATAGTCGCGAAGCAGCCGCGCGCCGATGCCGTGAAAGGTTCCCGCCCAGGTCAGCGCATCGGTGATGACAGCTGCATCGCGGCCGAGCACTTCGCCGGCGATACGCTCGACGCGCCTGGCCATTTCGGACGCGGCGCGGCGCGAGAACGTCATCAGCAGGATGCGGCGCGGGTCGGCCCCCTTGACGACCAGATGGGCGACGCGGTGAGCTAGCGTGTTGGTCTTGCCCGAACCGGCGCCGGCAATGACCAGCAGCGGACCGGCTATCTGGCCGTCGCCGTGCTCGACTGCCTGGCGCTGGGCATCGTTGAGCCGGGCGAGATAGGCAGGCTGGACGGTCGGGTCCCGAAAGGTCGAATCAGCAGTGGCGAGGTTCATCCCCCATCAAGCATCGTTTCTGCTTTGTTCGCAATATCGATGCGGGGCTGGCCTCGTGACAGGCCGAAGTGCGACATCCGTGTCTTTAGCGTTGCGGATCGACACCCATGTCGGCCGACTGCCGCCGCAAGGTCTCGCGATCATATTGCGACGGCGGCAACAGCAGCGGGTCGACCGTATCGGGCACGTTTTCGACCATCTTCCTGGCGATACGATAAGTGACATAGGCGAAGGCGCCGGCGACGAGCAGACGGAACATAGTGCAACACTCCTTTGGAGTAGAACCAACCGGGGAAACCGCCTTTGGTTCCCTTGCCAATCGTCCACGCGCGCAGTCGAAGATGGAGGGCGGTTTCGCCAGCGCTCCCCGATGCATTCTTGAGGCAACCGGAGGCGGAACTTGGCGTTTTGCGGGGTTCGCGTGCTGCCGCAACCCGCTGTGGCGTCCCGGACGGACTTTTTGGAGAAGAAGGCCGGCGCCGCTTGGGAGGAGTGAAGCGCCGGCCAAGCGGATAATTAGGTCCGCCGCACAGGTAAGGCTAGCTGAGTCTTTCCCCTGCGTCATCGGGGGATTATCTTTGTTAAAAGCGTACCGAGGCGCACTGCCCTATCGGTCGCCGGTCCGTCACAAGCTTGTCCTGGCCAGCATCCCGGCAATCTCCTTCATCTTCCCGCCTCGCCGCCCAATTGTTGCCTGACCAGCGCGACATGGAAATTCGTGCCGAACAACAGCCCGTCATCGTCGAAATCGTAGCTGGAATTGTGCAGCGGCGCCGAGCCCTCGCCATTGCCGAGGAAGACGAAGCAGCCCGGCACATGGTCGAGGAAGCGGGCGAAATCCTCGGAGGCGGTCATCGGCTCGCGAGCGACGGCGATGTTGCCGGGTTTGAAGACGTGCCTTGCGGCGGCAAATGCTGCATCGACCATTTCAGCATCGTTGCGCAGCGGCACGAACTCCCTGCTGTAATTGACCTCGGCCGCGACATTGTAGGCGGCAGCGGTGCCCTGCGTAATGATGCGCATCTGCCGCTCGATCTCGGCGCTGACCTCGGGGCGGAAGCTGCGCGCATCGCCGAGGATGCGGGCAAGGCCGGGCAGAGCGTTGCGGGTGCCGTCGGTGATCAGCTCGGTCACCGAAACCACCGATATGTCGGCCGGGCTCAGCCGGCGCGAGACGATGGTCTGCAGATTGGTGACCAGCGCGCAGGCGGCGACCAGCGTCTCATTGCCCGCATGCGGCCGCGCGGCATGGCCGCCGAGCCCTTTGAGCACGATCTCGAAGATATCCTCGGCCGACATTATGGGGCCGGCACGGGTCTCGAAATGCCCGATCGGCAAGCCGGGCATATTGTGCAGGCCGAAGATCTCGTCGAAGGGAAAGCGCTGCATCAGCCCATCGTCGAGCATGGCGAGTGCGCCCCTGCCCCATTCCTCGGCCGGCTGAAAGACGAAGCGCACGGTGCCGTCGAAACCGCCCTCACCTGCCAGCAGCTTTGCCGCGCCGAGCAGCATGGTGGTGTGGCCGTCATGGCCGCAGGCATGCATGATGCCAGGATTGCCGGACCGGTAGGGTGCGTCCGATTGTTCTGATATGCGCAGTGCATCCATGTCGGCCCTGAGCGCAATCGCCCGATTGCCGCTGCCGCGCGTCAACGTGCCGACGATACCGGTGCCGCCGACGCCTTCGCTGACGTCATCGAGGCCGAACTCACGCAGTTTGGCAGCGACGAAGGCTGCGGTACGCTTCTCCTCGAAACCGAATTCGGGATGCGCGTGCAGATCGCGCCGCCAGAAAATCATTTCCTGCTTCAGCGCATCGCGATCGAGTTCAGACATTTTCCGCCCCTTCTGACCTAGTTTGCCAGTTGCGCGGCCACATCAAGCAGGATGTTGGCCCCGGCAACAAGCTCGGAATCTTCGGTGTGTTCGCGCGGACTGTGGCTGATGCCATCGGCGCTCGGCACGAAGATCATGGCCGCCGGTGCGATGCGCGCCAGCATCTGTGCATCGTGGCCGGCGCCGGACGTCATGCGCCTGACGCCAAGGCCACGGCGTTTCGCGGCCGCCTCGATTCGTTCGACGATGCGAAGGTCGAAGATCACCGGCTCGAAGCGAGCCAGTTGCTCGACCGAGATCGTCACGTTCTCATCGGTGGCAAGCTGCTCGAGATAGGCGGCAAGCGCCGCCTCCTCCGCCTGCAGGCGCTGTTCGTCGGGGTCGCGCAGATCGATGGTGAAGACGGCGCGCGAGGGAATGACGTTGATGGCATTCGGCTCGAAGCGGATCGTACCCACGGTCGCCACCGTCGGCGCGTTCGAGGCTTTGATCCGGTCGAGCAGGAAGGTGATGGTCCGGGCGGCGGCGTGGCCGGCATCGTTGCGCATCGACATCGGCGTGGTGCCGGCATGATTGGCGACGCCCTCTATGGTGATACGCTGCCAGGAGATGCCCTGCAGATTCTCCACCGCGCCGATCGGCAAACCTTCGCGTTCCAGCACCGGCCCCTGTTCGATGTGCAGTTCGAGATAGGCGTGCGGCTTGAGGAAGCCGGGCTCCCGGTCGCCGGCATAGCCGATGCGGGCGAGTTCCTGCCCCAGCACGCTGCCGTCCGTGCCGACGGCCGCCAGCACCGTTTCGGCATCGATGCCGCCGGCGTGGACCAGCGAGCCCATCATGTCGGGCGTGTAGCGTACGCCCTCCTCATTGGTGAAAGCGGCGACCGCGATCGGGCGCGACGGCGAAAAGCCTGTCGCCTTGAGCGTCTCGATCACTTCCAGCCCGGCAAGCACCCCGTAGCAGCCGTCATAGATGCCGGCATCGATGACGGTGTCGATATGCGAGCCGATGAGCAGCGGCGCCTGCTCCCTGTTGTCCGGGCTTTGCCAGGTGCCGAAAATATTGCCGACCCGGTCGATGGCGACATCGAGTCCGGCCTGCCGCAGCCAGCCGACGAAGAGATCGCGGCCCTGCTTGTCGGTGTCGGAGGCGGCCAGCCGGATCAGCCTGTCCTCGCCGTCGCGACCGACGGCACCGAGTTCGCGGATACGGCCAAGCAGGCGCTGTGCATCGATGGCGATCATGCCGTTGCCTCGGCTTTTCTCTTGCCTTCCAGCACATCGGCCGGGCTCATGCCGATCAGCTCGGCATAGCGATGCGGGTCGGTGGCACCTTCGGTGTTGATCACCAGCACCCGCGATTTGCCGTCCAGTCCAAGCTCGGTCGGGTTGTCAGCCATCGCCCGGATCAGCCCGGCAAGACCAACACCGCCGCTTTCGCCGGCGACGATCACCGGATCGCCGGCGGCCGGCCGGGCCAGCCGCCGCATCACCGCGATGGCGTCAGCCTCATCCACCGTCATGAAGGCATCGGCGGCGCGCGCCAGCACCCGCCAGGCGACCGGGGAGACCTCGTAGCATTCAAGCATGGCCATCACCGTCGGCCGGCAATGCGCGACCTTGACCGGGTGCCCGGCCTGGGCGGCTGCAAAAACACAGGCTGCACGCGCCGGCTCGACCACGATGAAGGTCGGCCTGGCGTCACCGAGCACGATGGCGAGATGACCGGCCAGCGCGGCGGCAATGCCACCGACACCAGCCTGCACAAAGACGTGGGTTGGTGTCCGAGGGAACTGACGCAGCGCTTCGCGCACGATCGCCGTATAGCCCTGCATGACCAGGCTAGGAATCCGTTCATAGCCCGGCCATGAGGTGTCGGACACGACGGTCCAGCCCTTCTCGGCCGAAACCTGGGCGGCCTGCCTGACCGAATCATCATAGTTGCCGTCGACGCGGATCATCTCGGCACCATAGCGGGCGATCGCCGCTATGCGCTCCTCGCTGACGCCGGCGTGGACGAAGATCGCCGCCCGCGCGCCGACGAGTTGCGCGCCTTGCGCAACGGAGCGGCCATGATTGCCGTCGGTCGCACAGGCAAATGTCATCGCAGCAGTGACGGCCCGTACATCAGGCCGATTGAGATCGGCCATATCGACGGGCCGGCCCAGCCGGTTGCCTGCCTCCTCCAGCACCAGGCGGAAGACGGCATAAGCGCCGCCCAGAGCCTTGAAGCTGCCGAGGCCGAGGCGAAAGCCTTCATCCTTGATATGGATAGCGCTAATTCCGAGCTCGCTGGCAAACGCCGGAAGCGCATGCAGTGGCGTCATCAGGTGATTGTCGCGATGGGAAAGAAAACGCTCGACCGTGTCAGCGCCGGCCATGCCGAGGATTTCGGCATCGGCCGGATCGAGTGGCAGGCGATGCAGAGTATTGCGGTTGAGCAGGAACACTGGCGGGCCTCCTTGGCGTTCGGCGAGAATATATTGCAGGATCGGTGCAAAGGGCGCTGCAATATGGCCTCCCAAATGCAAGTTTGTTTCGCCGAGGACCTCTCCATTGCCTGTATCGCCACCCATGCTCGACAGTTTCGATCTCGCCATCCTTGCCATCCTGCAGCGCGACAACACGACGCCGCAGCGGCTGATCGGCGAGGCGGTGAACCTGTCGGCGCCGGCGGTGCAGCGCCGCATCAAGCGCATGGAGCAGACCGGCGTCATCGCCGGCAATGTCGCGGTCGTCGAGCCGGCAGCGGTCGGCCAGCCGATCACCATCTTCGTCGAGGTGGAACTCGAGAGCGAACGTGCCGAACTGATCGACGCGGCCAAGCGGCAATTCTCGGCAACCCCCGAGGTTCAGCAATGCTACTATGTCACCGGCGAGGCCGATTTCATCCTGGTCATCACCGTGGCCGACATGGCCGCCTATGAGGCGCTGACGCGAAAACTGTTCTTCGACAGCAACAATGTCCGCAAGTTCCGAACTTTTGTTGCGATGGACCGGGTCAAGGTCGGGCTGACGGTGCCCTTACCCGGCTAGCGTCAGGCGGCCGAAAAATCCTGCACGGTCTGATCTGGCGCGAGACGAGCGGAGTTCTCGCCGACCTCAGCCTGCCGCGCGCAGCCAGACCTTGTTGTCGTGGAAGGCAGCACCGCCATAGGGCGCCGGCGCATCGGCGCCGGTCAGAACGTTGATGCCTTCGCCGCGCTCATGGGCGCTGTTTGGCCAGATGCCTTCGGCGATCACCACGCCGCGCTTGATCCCGTCAAACAGCTTTGCATGCAGCACGACTTCGCCGCGCGTGTTGCCGACCTCGACGCGATCGCCGTCGGCCAACCCAAGGGCTGCGGCATCGTCGGGATGCAGAAGCAGTTCCGGGCGGCCCTCCTTGGCCTTCGACACCGGCGTTTCCGAAAAGGTCGAGTTGAGAAAATTGCGCGCCGGCGACGTCGTCAGCCGGAACGGATGCGCTTCGTCGGCGACCTCGATCAAGTCGACATGGTCGGGAAATTCCGGCAGAAGCGCCACCGGGCCGAACAGGCCCATGCTTTTCGGCGGCCGGTTGGGGGCCGCCTGCCCGGTCCAGTCGGCGCGGAAACGGAATTTTCCGTCGGCGTGGCCGAACCCCTTGATGAAATGCGCGGTGTCGAAGTCCGGCTGCAGGTCGACCCACTTGTCTTCCTTCAAGCTTTCGAAACTACCCAGCCCGCGCTTGCCCAGGATGATGTCGATATGCTGCTGCTCGGTCATGCCGAAGCCCGGGCGATCGGCGACGCCGAGGCGATCAGCCAATTGCTCGATGACGAAATGGTTGGTGCGCGGCCCCTCCGGCGGCTCGATCAGCTTGGGGCCGAGCGTGATGTGCTGGTTGCCGCCGCCCTTGTAGACGTCGTCGTGCTCGAGGAACATCGTCGCCGGCAGAACGACATCGGCAAGCTTGGCCGTGTCGGTCATGAATTGCTCATGCACGCAAGAGAACAGGTCGTCGCGCACAAAACCCTGTTTCACCAGCCGCTGCTCCGGCGCGACATTTACCGGGTTGGTGTTCTGGATCAGCATCGCCGTCACGGGCGGGCCGCCATAAAGCGCGTCGCTGGCTCCGGTCAGCACCGGGCCGATGCGCGAATGGTCGAGATGGCGGATCGAGGGATCGCGCATCCTGGTGCCTTCCAGAACTTCCTGGTTGAGCTTGAAGATGCCGGAGTTGGAATGGAAGGCGCCGCCGCCCTCATATTGCCAGCTGCCGGTGACAGCCGCGATGCAGGACGCTGCATGCATGTTGACGGCGCCATTGCGCTGGCGCGCGAAGCCGTAGCCGAGGCGGAAATAGGTCTTTTTCGTCGTGCCGACGAGGCGGGCGAAGGCCTCGATCTCGGCGACCGTCAGGCCGGTGATCCCGGCCGCCCAGTCCGGCGTGCGCGTCTTGAGATGCGCTTCCAGTCCTCTCGGATCGTCAGTGTATTTCGAGAGATAGGCGCGGTCGGCCATGCCTTCCTTGAACAGCATATGCATGACCGCGCAGGCCAGCGCGCCATCGGTGCCCGGCTTCAACACCAGGCCAAGATCGGCCTGCTTCATCGTCGCATTCTCATAGACGTCGATGACGACGATCTTCGCGCCGCGCTCCTTGCGCGCCTTGATGGCGTGCGTCATGACGTTGACCTGCGTCACCACCACATTGGTGCCCCAGATCACCACGCAATCGGATTTCGCCATCTCGCGCGGGTCCGGCCCGCGCAAGGCGCCGGCGCCCATCATCCAGCCGGTCCAGGCGAGATTGGTGCAGATCGAACCGAAAAAGCCGGAGTATTTCTTGGCGTGGCGCAGCCGGTCGATGCCGTCGCGCTGCACCAGCCCCATCGTGCCGGCATAATAATAGGGCCAGACCGTCTCCGAGCCGTATTTCTCCTCGGCCGCGATGAATTTTTCGGCGACGAGGTCGAGCGCCGCCTCCCAGCTTGCTTCTTTCCAGGCGCCGTCGCCCTTGGAACCGGCGCGGATCAGCGGCTTCAGCAAACGGTCGGGATGATGGACGCGGTCGGCATAGCGGGCAACCTTGGCGCAGACGACACCGGCCGTGTAGCTGTTGGACTTGGCGCCATGGACGCGGCCGATGCGATTGTCGTCGAGCAGCTCGACCTCGAGCGCGCAGGTCGAGGGGCAATCATGCGGACAGGCCGAATGGCCGATGCGAAGCTTGGCGTGTTGGTTCATGGGGCGAGGTTAACCGGTTCCGGACGCGGCGTGTAGGGCCAGATCTTACCCTCCCCTTGATGGGGAGGGTCGGCGTGTAACGCCGGGGTGGGGTGTGGCGCAGACCCCCACCCCGCTCCGCTTCGCGGATCGACCCTCCCCACAAGGGGGAGGGTAATCACTCCGCCGTGCCTTCCTCATACTCTGCCGACATGGTCAGCCACTTTTCCTCGTGGCCGGCCAGCGTCTGGGCCAGTTGCGAGCGCTCCTTCGCCAGCCGTGTCGCCGTCGAGGGATCCTTCTCGTAGACCGCCGGATTGGACAGTTCGTCCTCAATGCCGTCGATGCGCTTGCGAATGCGGTCCATCAGCGCTTCGGTGGCGCGGATCTCCTTGGCCAGCGGCTCGAAGGCAGCGCGGCGAGCCGCCGCATCGCGGCGGCGGTCGGCTTTTGACGCCTTGTCGGCCTCGCGCTTGCCGCGGCGGTCGCCGGAGACGCCGGTGACCAGCGTCTTGTAGTCCTCGAGATCGCCGTCATAGGGGTTGACCGCGCCGTCCTTGACCAGCCACAGGCGGTCGGCGGTTGCCTCCAGCAGATGGCGATCATGCGAGATCAGGATCACGGCGCCGGGAAACTCGTTCAGCGCATGGATCAGCGATTCGCGGCTATCGATGTCGAGATGGTTTGTCGGTTCGTCGAGGATGAACAGGTTTGGCCCCTCGAAGGCCGACAGCCCCATCAGCAGCCGCGCCTTCTCGCCGCCCGACAGATCCTTGGCGGCGGTGTTCATCTTCTCGGTCGTGAGGCCGAACTGGGCGACGCGGCCGCGCACCTTCGATTCCGGGGCCTCCGGCATCAGCCGGCGGACATGCTCGTAGGCGTTTTCGTCCGGCCGGAGGTCGTCGAGCTGGTGCTGGGCGAAGATCGCCACCTTCAACCCGGGCGCCACCGTCATGGTGCCACTCTCCTGCTTGAGCCGGCCGGACAGCAATTTGGCGAAGGTCGACTTGCCGTTGCCGTTGGCGCCGAGCAGCGCGATGCGGTCGTCGGCGTCGATGCGCAGCGTCATCTTCTTGAGGATCGGCTGACCCTCGGTGTAGCCGACATTGACGTTGTTCAGCGCCACGATCGGCGAGGCCACCGTCTTCACCGGCTCGGGGAAGGAGAACGGCCGCACCGAATCGTTCACGAGGGCCGCGATCGGTTTCATCTTCTCCAGCGCCTTGATGCGCGACTGCGCCTGTCTCGCCTTGGAGGCCTTGGCGCGGAACCGCTCGACGAAGGATTCCATGTGCTTGCGCGCGGCCTCCTGCTTGACCCGGCCCTTCTCCTGCAATTCCTTCTGCTCTGTATATTGACGCTCGAACTGGTCGTAGCCGCCGCGCCAGAAGGTCAGCTTCTTCTGGTCGAGGTGGACGATCGAATTGACGGCGCGGTTGAGCAGGTCGCGGTCGTGCGAGATCAAAAGCACGGTGTGCGGATATTTCGAAACGTAGTTTTCCAGCCACAGCGTGCCTTCGAGATCGAGATAGTTGGTCGGCTCGTCGAGCAGCAGCAGGTCGGGCTCGGCAAACAGCACCGCAGCAAGCGCCACGCGCATGCGCCAGCCGCCGGAGAAGGACGAGGCCGGACGCCGTTGCGCAGCGTCGTCGAAGCCGAGGCCGGCGAGAATGGTGGCGGCGCGGGATTCGGCTGAGTGCGCGTCGATATCGGCCAGCCGCATATGGATGTCGGCGATGCGGTGCGGATCGGTCGCCGTCTTTTCTTCTTCGAGCAGCGCCGTGCGTTCGAGATCGGCCTTGAGCACGATCTCGATCAGCGCGTCCTCGGTGCCCGGCGCTTCCTGCGCCACCTGGCCGATGCGGGTGCTCTTCGGCAGGCTGATCGAGCCTGTCTCGGACGGGAAATCGCCGGTGATGGCCTTGAACAGCGTCGTCTTGCCGGTACCGTTGCGGCCGACAAGGCCGGCCTTGGTGCCGGCCGGCAAGGTCAGCGAAGCATGGTCGAGAAGCAGGCGTCCGGCCATGCGGAGCGATAGGTCGTTGATGATCAGCATGGCCGCGCTTTTGCACCGGACATCAACGCTTCGCAAGGCCTTGCCGGCCAGTTGGCCGCACAAGGCCTCGAAACGACGCCAGCGAGGGCGTCGTCAAAGCAGCCGAACAGTGGCTTGCCTGCTCTCAGGCAGTCGCCTTGCGCTTCGTTGCCTTGGCGACAGCGGCCGGCGCTGCTGCCGGCTTGCGGCCAAGTCCCGTCGACTTTGCCAGCGCCGATCGCGTCGCCGAGTAGTTTGGCGCAACCATCGGATAGTCCGGCGGCAAGCCCCATTTGGCCCGATAATCGTCCGGGCTCAGGCCGTAGTCGGTCCGCAGATGCCGCTTGAGCGACTTGAACTTCTTTCCGTCCTCAAGGCAAATGATGTAGTCGGGAAACACCGACTTCTTCGGATTGACTGCCGGAACCAGGTTTGGAGTTTCCGCGACAACTGCACCAGCGAGCTTGCGAACCGAAGCACTGACGCTGGCAATCAACTCAGGCAGGCCGGCAGCAGGAAGCGGATTGTTGCCTACATAGGCCGAGACAATATCGGCCGTCAGCTCGATAACGGTCTTATCATCGATATTTGACAATTCTTTCACCTTATTTGCGACAAAATCCTCCACCCCAGCGAAGACTTGTGTCGATGTATCTCTTTAACCGCGTCCCCCAACGGACCGCCAAGTCTCATAAAAGAATGAAGAATCGGCAAAAATAGCATTCATGCGAAATCGACGCCGTGCAAATTAGAAAATCTAATACTTGGAACCAGCAGACTTAGCGGCAGGACTTTCGTCCAATATCTCCAGAATACGCTTCCAGCGGGCGCAACGCGCGAAATCCTTTTGTTCTATCGCCTTTTCGGCCCTCATCGCGGCGTAGAGCGGTGCCTCGGCGCCGAATTCGTCGATCAGCCAATGCGCTTCCTGATTGGCCAGACGCTCATTCTCGTCAAACATGGTTTTCGACCTCCGAACGTTCCACACCGACCGCGACACAACTGCCGATGACGAGGATGGCTCCGACAATGGCCGTCACCGTCAGCCGTTCGCCGGACAAGGTCAAAAGCAGGGTCGAGGCGATCGGCGTGAGATAGGCGACCACCGCGACCCTGTCGCTGCCTTCAAGCTTCAAGGCGCGCGACCAGAAATAGTAGCCCAGGCCCATCGGACCGGCGCCGAGATAAAGGCCGAGGGCCAGGTCCGCGCCGACGGGCCAGGTGAAACCGTCGCGAGCGCACCACAGAAACATCAAAGCGACGCCAATCAAAGACGATGGCAGCAACAGGCGATCCGCTGGAGTGGCCACCCGTCCCACCATGAGCGAATAGAAGGCCATGCACAGCGCTGACCCGAATGCGGCGAGATAGCCGACCAGATCGCCCTCGAACCAGGATTGGTTGCGCCCTCCCGAAATCACCAGTGCAACGCCGATGAAGCCCACCACCGCGGCGAGACCCAACAGTGCCGGACGCCGCGGATTTTCCAAGGCAATGACTGCCGCCGCGACCATCAGCGGCCAGGTGTAGGCCACCAGATTGGCCTCGATCACCGGCATCGAAGCGAAGGCGATGTATTGCAGCACCATGGTGCCGACCAGGCCGATGAAGCCGATCGCGAGAGAGATGAGCGCCGCCCCGGCGGTGACCGGTGCTACTCTTTCGCGGCTCATCAATCGGATGGCGGCGAAGACGAGTGCTGCGCCTGCAAATTGCAGGAACTGGACCTGCGAAACCGGTTGGCTGGCCAGCAGGGATTTGCCGACCAGGGCATTGGTGGACCACAACGCCACCGCACCGGCAGCGAAGACCAACGCGGATATCGAGCCGGATCCCTGCCGAAACAATCGGCATGGGACTCTATGTTGCTGTTCGACCATGATCCTGTCCGAAAACCGGTTCCGACTTTTCGGGGTCATGGTTCATTACCATGATTCCCTGGCGCCGCCCGGAACCGGTGCCTCGACGGCGGTGGGCACGGGATGCTCCGCCTCGAACCGACGATAGGCCGGCAGCTGATTGGTCCAGACATCTTCGGCCAGTTCGCTGACCCACTCACGGTCGTGGTCGTTGTCGGCGGCGAGATAGAACATTCTGTTATCGTCGACATAGGGTTTGGCCACCGAGCGCTGGTTGAGCACCAGCGTGACGCGCTCGCCGAACCGGATCGGAGCGGTGCGATGCAGGACGCCCAGGAATTGGCCGAGCGTCGCGTAGTTCATCTTGTGATCGATGCGCATGACACTGTTGCGCGGGATCTCGCGGCCGGCTTCGAGAATGGCGCGGCCGGTTTCGGAGTCGTCGCAGAAGATTTCGAGATGGCCGCCGACCAGCGGATTGCTGATCGACAGCGGAATGAGCTCGGTCACCGGAACGCCATCGCAATGCCACTCCACGGCGCCGTCGTTGGGATTCATGAAGGTGACCGTCGAGCCGACGATCGACAGCGGATAGGGCTCCAGCTTGGTGCCCGTCATGTCGGACAGCCGCTCCAGGCGCAGCTTGTCATGCAGCAATTCCTTGATCTCGGGGATGAAACGGTCGGCCCCGGTGATGAAGGTCAGATCGAGGTGCTTGTGCACGGCATGGCTGGCCTTGAGCTTCAGGGCAGCCTCCTCGATAGCTGCAAGCAGTGCCGGGTCATAGCCGTGCAGATATTGCGCGACACCGAAACTCGACACTTTCCAGGCGGTTTCATGGCCGATAATGGCTTCGCGGCTCATCGCATAACGCAGTTCGGGAATGGTATGGGCGTTCATTGTACTTCTCCAGGATGGGGGCAACACTTGGTAAACAGTCGATTAATTCACCCACCCCTGTAAAATTAGGAATGCTGGTGCTAGTGTAAGCCAAGCTTAAGGTCGAAACCGTGCGTCTGCTCAGTCAGGTCAACCTCAATTCGCTTAAAATCGTGGAGAGTGCTGCGAGGCACGGTAATTTCACGCGTGCCGGCGAAGAACAGTTTATTACCGCTTCAGCGGTCAGCCAGCGCGTGAAAAGCCTTGAGGATCAGCTTCGTTTCAAGATTTTCCAGCGCGGCGGCAATGCGGTGTCGTTGACGCCGGAGGGCGAGACCTATGTCTCGCGCGTTCGCGAGGCGCTGGAGCGAATCGTCGCCGCCAGCATGGAAGCGACCGGGCAATCGCAGGAGCATGTGCTAAAAATATCGGTGCTGCCGACCTTTGCGGCACGCTGGCTGTTTCCGCGCCTGCCGCTGTTCCAGCAGCAATATCCCGATATCGTGATGCGGGTCTCGACCTCCTACGCTACGCATGAGTTCACGGCCTCGGAATTCGATCTCGAAATCCGTTATGGCGACGGTCACTTTCACGGGCTGCAATCCGATCTGCTGTTTCGCGAAGACCTGACACCGGTGTGCAGCCGCAAGCTGTTCCACGAAGTTCTCGGCGATAAGCGGCTGTCGAAAGTGACACCGGACGACCTCAAGCACTTCACCCTGCTGCATTCCGACACCTGCACCCAGAATTGGCAATCCTGGCTTGGTTTCGCCGGCGCCAGCTTCGTGCTCAGCGAGACCAAGAGCATCTATTTCGACTCGTGCATGATGTCCTACGAGGCAGCCAATTCCGGGATGGGCTTTGCGGTGGCCAACCGTGCCTATATGGCCAGCGACATCCGCGCCGAAAGGCTGGTGGCTCCCTTCGCCGTCCACCACCCGAACACGGCTGGTTGGTATTTTGTTTCCCCGCTGAGAGGCCTTGCCGCACGCAAGGTCCAGTTGTTCAAGCAGTGGGTGATGGCGGAAGCGGCTCTGACGCAGTGCCAACTGGACAGCGAAATCAGGGGCGAGGCTTCGACGGCCGCCTGAATCTCGGGCAAGTATCCGGTGTGCCGGCTAATTCTGATGCAAAGACAATGCTGCAGCACAAAATGCAGCGATAGTAGGCGCAAGCTCTTCGACCTTCGGACGGCACCGAATCAGGCGAAAGCTCTGCCCTCCTCGGTCCGCTGAAAAAGCATCAGGTCCAACCCCAGGCTTGGCCGTCCCAGGATGGTCAGGATCGTATGCGCCTGGCCGCGATGGTGGGTCTGGTGGTTGAAGACATGATCCAGCGCCGGCGCCAGCCTTTGCGAGACGGTGCGCATGTCCGAAACGGTCATGTAGGTGAAGCGGCCCGTCAACGCCTTGTCATTGAGGCCGCCGACCCAATCGATGATCCTCCTGTCCTCGGCTTCACGCGCCGCCCGCAGGCCGGTCAACCCCCGATGCAGGATGGCATCCAGTGTCGTCGGCGCGTCGCCCTCGCCGGTGAAGCGCTTCATCCAGATCCGGTCGGCCGTCAAAAGGTGGTTGAGCGTGCCCATCATCGAGCCGAAGAAGGCGCCGACATCGCGGTTGAATTCCTCATCATCGAGTTCGGCGGCGGCATCATAGATGCGACCGTTGGCCCATTGATTATAGGCCGCAAACATCATGAAATGCTGTCTCATGGCTTCCCTCGGCTCACGTCGATGCGGGGCCTACCTAACCCGCAGGAACGCCGCCGCCAATGACCATTCTGCTCTATGATCTCGTCGGACGCGACACCACACGTCCGTTCAGCCCGCATTGTTGGAAGGTGGTGATGGCGCTTGCCCACAAGGGGCTCGACATATCAACCGTACCGACGCGCTTTCTCGAGGTGCCTGCTGTCGAGGGCGGCGTTTCGAAAACCGTTCCGGTGATCCGCGACGGCGAGACAGTCCTCGCGGATTCCTTCGATATCGCGCTCTATCTCGATGAGGCCTATCCGGACCGGCCGACGCTGTTTGGCGGTGAAGGCGGCAAGGCGATGGCGCGCTTCGTCGAACGCTGGTCGCAAGTGACCATTCATCCCTACGTGACCACCGCGGCCATCATGGACCTCCATGCCATGCAGGACGCGGAAAACGCCGTCTATTTCCGCCAGAGCCGGGAGCAGCGTCTTGGCAAACAGCTGGAGGAGGTGATGGCCGCCAGGGAGGCCGGGCTCGGCAATTTCAGAGCCTCGCTGGAGCCATTGCGCTCGACGCTCTTCCATCAGCCATTCATCGGCGGCGCGTCGCCGCTGTTCAGCGACTATATTGTCTTCGGCGCCCTGCAATGGGCGCGCATAGCCTCGCCCTACCAACTGCTCGACGACGGCGACGTGGTGGCGCAGTGGTTCGCCCGCTGCCTCGACCTGCATGGCGGTCTGGGACGAAAGGTCGCCGCCGCGGCTTGACGCCGTAAAGCAGTACTTACTTGGCCGCCTTCTTTGGCTTGCCGGCCTTCGTGGCAGCCTTTGCCTCCTTGGGGGCGGCCTTTGCCTTGCCTGCGCCAGCTGCCTTCCTGGTTGGCTTTTTGGCTGCCGACTTGCCCGTGGCGTCCTCCTGGTCGACATCGGCGGCCGCCTGATGCCAATGGCGCTCATGATGTCCAGCCGGCTGGCCCTCTTGCAGCCAGATCTGGTGCGCACGGTTGCGAATGCGTTCCTGACGATCGTCTGTCATGGTCATGGTGTCTCCATACGGCCCGACCTCAGCGCGGCGCCGACACGCGAGTATAGCAAGCAACGCGTTGCTGTGTAGCCGTCTGATCTCGGCTTCGGGAGCACAGAAAAGCGCAGCGGCCTGCCCTTCGCTATCGCTCCCTGCCCTTCGGGCGTTCAAACCCTTTGAAAGGTCCACTGGACCTTTCAATCCGCCCGAAGGCGGACCGGGCTTTCACCGTTCGTCGCTCGGAAAGCCAAGCAATTGGCTTTCCGTCCGCTTCGCGGACCATCCCTCACCCCTTTGGCCTCACCCCTTTGGCCTCACCCCTTGGCAATGGGCCGGGCGGCTTGTATAGAGCCCGCCACTCTCAATTCCATTCTCAGACAAGGACGACCCATGGCGCTCGAACGCACATTTTCCATGATCAAGCCGGACGCAACCCGGCGCAATCTCACTGGTGCCATCACCAGGATGCTGGAAGAGGCAGGCCTGCGCGTCATCGCCTCGCGCCGGGTCTGGATGAGCCGCCGCGAAGCGGAAGGCTTCTATGCCGTCCACAAGGACCGCCCCTTCTTCGGCGAACTGGTTGAATTCATGTCGTCGGCACCGACCGTCGTCCAGGTGCTGGAAGGCGAGAACGCCATTGCCAGGAACCGCGAAGTGATGGGCGCCACCAACCCGGCCAACGCCGCCGAAGGTACCATCCGCAAGGTTCACGCGCTGTCGATCGGCGAAAACTCGGTGCACGGCTCCGACGCGCCGGAGACCGCGGCAGAAGAGATCAAGTACTGGTTCTCGGACACCGAGATCGTCGGCTGAGCCGATAATCCAGACCTTGGATTACGTGAAAAGGCCGGCGTTTCGCCGGCCTTCTTCGTCGGGGTCAGCTTGCCGCGCTGAAGCGCAGGATCTCGCGGCCATCCTTGTCGACAATGATGAGCTTTCCGGCATCGACACGGTATGACGCCGCCTTGGCCAACGCATCGAACAGCGCCTTTTCCTCGGCCATCACCTCGGGCGCACAGGCCTTGTAGGTCGAGCCGATGTCCCTGATCGCGATCGTTTGGCCATCGAGTTTGGCGGTGGCGAAATAGGTGTTGCAGGGGCCGCTGCCGCCCGCCTTGCCGGCCCCGCTGACCCTGAACGTCGCTTGCGGGGCACTAATAGCGCCGATGCCGTCGATATAGTCGACCAGCCAGAGCTGGTCGAAGACGGAAGCCGTCGGCTCGGCACTCGGGGTGACCATCTTCAGCATGATGGTCTGCGGCACGTCGGCCAACGGATCGACCTGATGGCGCATATCGGAGATGAACAGCAGCTTGTCGTCGACGGTGATGCGGGCTTGCAACGCGTAAGTCATCTGCGACCGGATGACCGAAGGGTCGAATTTGATCTCGAAGCTGATCGGCACCTGGCCTGCCGGCTTTACTTGCTGCTCACCGATGATGGTGGCCGGCGCGTCGGCCAGCGACACGTCCGCCAGCTGGACGGAGAGCACGGCACTGGGCGGCAAGGCAATGCGCTCGCGATAGATCACCTCGCCTCTCACGGCCCTTTCAGCGGCAACAGACTGCTCCGGAACGGCCAATATGCCGACGACCAGAGGCACGAAACCGAAGATCAAGAACTCCGCGATCCTGTCCAGCATGACCATCTCCCTCACCCCGGGCTGCCAATGCCCCGGGCTGCCAATGCCGAGGCTGACCAATCCCGCCAATTGGCCAAAGGATTGCGGTCAATGCATGGCTGCGGCGGATCTTATTCGGACTGATACCAGCGTTGCGCGGCGTTTGCATCGGCTTCCTTGGCCTCGACCCAGCCACCCTCCGAGCCGTCAGCCCGATGCTCCTTCTTCCAGAAAGGCGCGCGCGATTTGAGATAGTCCATCAGAAAATTCGCCGCCTCGAACGCCGCATGGCGATGCGCCGAGGCTGCCACCACCAGCACGATGTTCTCGCCGGGCGCGATCTTCCCGTGGCGGTGGATGGCGGTGAGCCCCTGCAATGGCCAACGCTCGACCGCTTCAACAGCGATGCGGGCGATTTCCGCTTCGGCCATGCCGGGGTAGTGTTCGAGCTCGAGCGCTGAGAGCGCGCCCTGCTCGTCGCGGCAAAGGCCGGAGAAGGTCACCACGGCGCCGATATCGGCGCGGCCTTGCGTCAGTCTGGCGATCTCGGCGGCGACGTCAAAATCCTGGCGCTGAATGCGCACGACAGGCAAGACCGCGCCGCTCATGTCAGCCCCCGGTCATCGGCGGGAACAGCGCGATTTCGCGGGCGCCCGCGATCTTCTCGCGGTGCTCGACATGTTCCTGGTTGATGGCGACGCGGATCACGTCGGGATATTGCAGAGCGTGCTCGTAGCCATCGCCGCGCGATTTCAGCCAGCGCAGGAGATCGGTCACCGTCTCGATGCCCGCAGGCAGGTCGACATCCTCCTCAGCCATGCCGATGCGTTCGCGCACCCAGGCAAAATAGATGAGCCGTGTCGTCATCTCACTCGTCCATGATGTGCTTGAGGCCGGCGCGGAAATAATCGTAGCCGGTGTAGAGCGTGACCAACGCCGCGATCCACAGCAGAACCAGCCCGGTCTGCGTGGTCAGCGGAAAGATCTTGTCGCCGGCCGGTCCGGCCAAGAGGAACGCTATGGCGACCATCTGGATCGCGGTTTTCCATTTTGCCAACTGCGTCACCGGCACCGAGACTTTCAGCGCCGCCAGATACTCGCGCAGGCCCGAAACCAGGATTTCACGGCACAGGATGATGATCGCCGCCCACAACGACCAGCCGGCAATGCCCGCATGGCGATCGGTATCGGCGGCCAGCAGCAGCAGGCATGTGGCGACCAGCAGCTTGTCGGCGATCGGGTCGAGCATCTTGCCGATGTTGGAGGTCTGCTGCCAGGCGCGTGCCAGATAGCCGTCCAGATAATCGGTGATCGAGGCGAGCAGGAAGATGATCAGCGCCGACCAGCGGGCAAAGTCGCTCGACTTCAGATGTCCTTCGAGAAAAAAGCACAGCACCACCAGCGGCACCGCGACGATGCGGGCGTAGGTGAGCATATTGGGCAGGTTGAACGCGCGCTTGGCCATGTCTGGGAAACTCTTTCTGCCTGCCTACTCAAATCAGATGCGAATGTAGGGGGTCAACAGGCCAGATTCGACAGGCCAGATGAAAGTGCCGGATTTTTCAACTCTCGTGGAAGTGATTGTAGACCAGTTTCGCCACCTGTTCGGAAATTCCGTCGACTTTCCGCAGATCCTCGATGGCGGCGCGGCTGACCGCCTTGGCGGTGCCGAATGCCAGCAGCAATGCCCGCTTGCGGCCGGGACCGATGCCGCTGATCTCGTCGAGCGGGCTCTTGACCATCTCCTTCTTGCGGCGCGCCCGATGCGAACCGATGGCGAAACGGTGGACCTCGTCGCGCAGGCGCTGGACGAAATAGAGCACGGGATCGCGAACCGGCAGCGAAAACGAGTCCCTGCCTTTGACGAAGAAACGCTCACGGCCGGCATCGCGGTCCTGGCCCTTGGCGATGCCGATGGCCACCACCCGGTCCTCGATGCCGAGATCGGCGAGGATCTTGCGCACCGCAGTCATCTGGCCCTGGCCACCGTCGATCAGGATGACATCGGGCCAGGCCGGGAAGCTGCCGGAGATATCGTCCTCCATATCGTCCGCCGAACCATCAGCCGCATCCCCAGCCGGGACATCGCCATGCTCCTTCAGCAGCCGCGAAAAACGTCGCTCCATCACCTCGCGCATCATGCCGAAATCGTCGCCAGGTGTGATCTCGGTCGAGCGGATGTTGAATTTCCGGTACTGGTTCTTCACGAACCCTTCCGGTCCGGCGACGACCATGGCGCCGACCGCGTTGGTGCCCATGATGTGTGAGTTGTCGTAAACCTCGATGCGCACCGGCGGCTTGGCCAGGCCGAATGTCTCGGCGAAACCCGCAAGCAGGCGTCCCTGGGTGGAGGTTTCAGCCAGCCGGCGTCCGAGCGCTTCGCGGGCATTCTGCAAAGCGTTGTCGGTCAGGTCCTTCTTCTCGCCGCGCTGCGGCACGGAGATCGCGACCTTGCGGCCAGCTCGGGTGGAGAGCGCCTCGGCCAGCAGTTCCTGATCCTCGACGCCATGCGACAGAAGAATGTTCCGCGGCGTCGGCTTGTCGTCATAGAACTGCGCCAGGAACGAACCCAACACCTCGGCTGCTTCCAACGCCGGATCGGCCTTGGGGAAATAGGCGCGGTTGCCCCAGTTCTGGCCGGTGCGGAAGAAGAACACCTGGATGCAGACCTGGCCGCCTTCCTGATGGATGGCGAAGACATCGGCTTCGTCGACGGTCGCCGGATTGATGCCTTGGTGGCTCTGCACATGCGACAGGGCCGCAAGTCGATCGCGATAGATCGCGGCGCGCTCGAAATCGAGAGCTTCCGACGCCTGCTGCATGGCGGCCGAGATTTCCGTCTTCACCTTCTGGCTGCGGCCGGACAAGAAGTCCTTCGCCTCGCCGACCAGTTCCGCATAGTCCTGATGCGAGACCTCGCCGGTGCAGGGACCAGCGCAGCGCTTGATCTGATAAAGCAGGCATGGCCGCGTGCGGTTCTCGTAGAACGAGTTGGTGCAACTCCTGAGCAGGAAGGCGCGCTGCAGGGAGTTGATGGTACGGCCAACGGCACCGGCCGAGGCAAACGGGCCGAAATAATCGCCTTTGCGCGAGCGCGCGCCGCGATGCTTGTAGATGCCCGGCGAGACATGATCGCCGGTCAAGAGAATGTAGGGAAACGACTTGTCGTCGCGCATCAGGACGTTGAATCGCGGCCGCAAGCGCTTGATAAGGTTGGCTTCGAGCAGCAGCGCTTCGATCTCGGTGCGGGTGACGACGAACTCCATCGTCGACGTCTCACGCACCATGCGGCCGATGCGGGTGGTGTGGAAGCGGCCTTGCGCGTAGTTGGTGACGCGCTTCTTCAGGCTGCGCGCCTTGCCGACATAGAGCACATCGCCGGCAGCGTTCATCATGCGGTAGACGCCGGGCGCGTTGGGAAGCCGCTTGACCAGCGTCTGGATCACCTCGGCGCCGATCATGCCTTCCGCGTCGCCGGCATGCGGGGTCCAGTCGATGGCGGTGAAGGCGACATCGGGACCGACGGTTTCAACGATCTCCTCGACCGCCTCGTCCTCGAGGTCGATATCGGGGGGCAGATCGTCGGCGCCGCCGCGCGGCTTGCTTTTGTGGTCTACAGGACTCATTCCGTCATGCCTGTCACATCGGGCGTCTGCCATGCAAGATGCTGGCCGCCATCAAGCGCGATCATCTGGCCGGTGACCGAGCGCGCTTCCCAGAGATAGCGGATCGTGGCGCCGAATTCCGGCAATTCCGGGCCGCGCTTGAGGACCAAGCCATCCACCTGTGCGGCAAAATCGCTGTCGTCCTGACGCGCGTTCTTCAGTGTCGGCCCCGGGCCGATGGCATTGACGCGGATGCTGGGGCCGAGCGCTTGCGCCATCATCTGGGTGGCCGTCCACAGCGTCGACTTGGACAGCGCATAGGAGAAGTAGCGCGGCGTCGGACGCCAGACGCGCTGGTCGATCATGTTGACGATCAGGCCCTCCTGCCCTGCCGGCAACGCCCGGGCGAAATTCTGCGCCAGCAGCGCGGGCGCTTTCACATGGACGGCAAAGTGCCGGTCCCAGGCCCGCCAGTCGAAATCCCGAACCGAATCGTCCTCGAACAGCGACGCATTGTTGACCAGCAGCGGGATGGGTCCGAGCGCTGCTTGCGCCTGGCCGACAAGATCGTCGACGGCGTCCATATCGGTCAGGTCGGCGGCGACCACGGCGGCGCGGCCACCTCCGGCGATGATTTTGGCAGCCAACGTATCGGCCTCGATGCGCGAGCGGTTGCAATGGATGGCGACGGCAAAACCGTGCGCGGCGAGATCCTCGACGATCGCCCTGCCGATCCGCCTGGCCCCGCCCGTCACCAGCGCCGTGACAGTGGCTTTGCTCATATGGTGTCAATCCTCAATTTCGGCCCGAAAAAGCGGTGCCGGCGAAATATGGCCCGGCATGCGTTAAATGGTGTTCGCACCTTGGGCAGCATTGTGGCGAAACGGCCGTTTGGACATCCCGGCCCGCCCTGGACTCGGGCGCGCACGACCGCAATATAGGGTGCTGGAGTCCTTGCACCAAGCGGTGTGCAGCGCAGCATGGGATGGTTCCTGCCATTTCGCTGTTGCGAAGATGCAACGTCAAGGTTCTGCCTCATTCGTGCCGGGGAATGACCCAAGTTCAGGTTCGCTTCAGCCGCATTTTGACACGACATTTGGAACCGACGAACGCCAGATCCGTTTCACCCCCCGGACGGGTAGATGGCGATCGTGAGAAACAAGCCTGTGTCCTGTGGCTTAAGGAGTAAAGAACAATGCAAGCCAATCTCAAATTCGCACGGCCGCTGGCCGTTGCGCTTGGGCTCTTCGCCCTCAGCGGAACTGCCTATGCTGCTGACGTGGTTTCGGAAGAGCCGCCGGCACCTGCGCCGATCGCTGAACTTCCGGTCGCTTCGTGGGCCGGCCCCTACGCCGGTCTCAACGTCGGCTATGGCTTCAGCGGCCGGACCAAAGAAAAGGATTTCGACGTTGAAACCGATACCAAGGGTTTCGTCGGCAGTGTCTTCGGCGGCTACCAGTGGCAGCAGGAGAACTTCGTCTACGGCGCTGAAGCCGAACTCGGCTACAACGGCGTCAAGGGCGACGACAACGGCATCGACTCCAAGGCCGGCTTTGAAGGTTCGCTGCGTGCCCGTCTCGGCTACGCGGTCAGCCCAGAAATCCTGCTCTATGGCACCGGCGGTCTCGCCGGCAGAAGCCTGAAGGTGGAAGACACCGTCCTTGGGGCCAGCGATCGCGCAACGATGCTCGGCTGGACCGCCGGTGTTGGCACCGACATCAAGCTGACCGACAATGTCTTCGGCCGCGTCGAGTATCGTTACACCGACTTCGGCAGCAAGAGCTTCGACGGCATCGGCAAGGTCAAGGCCACCGACAACCGCGTCACCTTCGGCGTCGGTATGAAGTTCTAAGTCGTTCAAGCCACGACACGAAAAAGCCGGGCCTCGCGCCCGGCTTTTTTTGTGTCTGAGTGATTTTCCCGGTGATCGAATCGATAACCCGGGAAATCAATTCCGGGCAATCGGCTATCAACCAGGAATGCAGGGCTTCAGTTCTGGAAACTTCTCGTCGAAGCGTGCCGCCCATCGCGTCAACCGGGCGCGACCCTTCTCCCATTTTCCGGCAAAACGCAGCGAGAGATAGCCAAGGCAGGCGCGCAGCGCCATCTGGCCGGCGGTGATCTTCTTCGGCAGCTTCGGCGGGTTGGCATTCAGCAGGTCGAGTGCCGCCGTGATCTTCGCCCACTGGCGATCGAGCCAAGGCTGATAGACCATCTCCTCGGGCCGCGTGCGCCGTTCATAGACCATCGACAGCGCGCAGTCGCAAATGCCGTCGGCCAATGCCTCCAGCACTTCAGCCTCGAGCCGCTTGTCGGGATTGCGTGGAAAAAGCGCGCTCTTCGACAAACGGTTGAGATGCTGGGTGATGGCGCGACTGTCGTGGATGGAGCGGCCGTCGTCGAGCACCAGAACCGGGATCTTGCCGAGCGGGTTGGCGCCGATCAGTTCGGTCGGTTTGTCGTCCGTTTTGACCGCCACCGTTTCGATGTCGATGCCGGCATAGGCGGCTGCCATGCGCACTTTGGAACTGTAGGGAGAGGAGGACGCATAGAGCAGTCTGGGCATGATCGGTTTCCTGTTTTGCAGGCCGGCAGTGTTGACCGATCAAGCGCGATCGAGCAATGGCCAGAAGCGGAAAACCCGGCCGCCAGCGAGCGGACTCATCGGCCGGGGCCGTTTGGCGAGCGCTCCATGAAGACGGTGCTTGATCACATAGTCGCCGAGTTGCCAGAATCGCAGGGATCACTCAGCCGACAGCCAAGACCGAAGGGCCTCGCGCCGATATTTCATCAAGCGCATGAATGGCACAAAAAGCCCCACCGGACTCCGCCCTATGGCGAAGTCCTGGGAGCTGCGAAAAGATATCCTCCGTCCGCCTCTGTTCTCGCCTTCCGACTGCCAAACAACGAACGGGGCGCCTGTCGGGCACCCGCCCTTGACTGTTTCGGCACCGCCCCCGGCGAGGGAAGACGCGACTACTTCTTGCCGGCCTTCGCGGGTGCTGCCTTCGGCTTGGCCGCAGGTGCCGCTTTCTTCACCGGTGCTGAAGATTTCGCTGCCGCAGCCTTCTTTGCCGGAGCAGCTTTCGCAGCCGGCTTCTTGGCCGGTGCAGCCTTGGCAGGTGCAGCCTTGGCAGCCGGTTTTTTTGCAGGTGCTGCCTTCTTCGCTGCGGGTTTCGCCGCAGCCTTCGCTGCAGGCTTCTTGGCTGGTGCCGCCTTCGCCGCCGGCTTTGCCGCTGCCTTGGCGGGTGCTGCTTTCTTCACTGCCGGTTTCGCAGCAGCTTTCGCTGCCGGCTTCTTGGCCGGTGCTGCTTTTGCCTTGGCCGCCGCGGCCTTCGGCTTGGCAGCGGGTGCTGCTTTCTTCACTGCAGCTGCGACCTTCGCCGTCGCTGCTTTTGCGGGTGCTTTCTTTGCCGGTGCCTTCGACGCCGGCGCTTTGGATGACTGCTTAGCCATGCGATGCCCCTTCCGTTGTGCCGACGGCCGTAATGACCCGGCGCGCTCATGCATATCTGACTCGCGGCTTGCTAGCCAGCGAAGCAATAGACTGATTTTCGCAACTTAACTTTCGGTTACGATCGGCACATGATCGTGCTGATCGTCGCAGAAATTCACTGCTGATCTTCGACCATCGGCTAGAATGTGTCGCCGACATTCTCCACACTCCGCGGGAGCGCTCTTCTCGTGAAGCTCCGAAGATCAGCGAACAGCTTTGCGTGTCGATCTTCGTTCGCCAATATCATGACCACAGCCTCAGCGGTGCGATCATCTCATGCAGGCGGACGATCTATACTGCAATGCGGCAGCCGGCCAATGCATCACCTTGTCAAGCGCGATCGCAGACCCGACTGCTCGTGAATTGACAGACAACTCTATATGGCAGAGTATTCTGCACAGAAGGCCGGAGTACTTCGATGTCCATCGCACAGGGACAAACGGCGCTGTCGCCGTTCGAGATTGCCAAGACGGTCCGCCACGGCGGCGGCATGGTTGTCGGTGGCCTCCGGCTTGGCTGCACCGGAGCCAATCGATGAGTGCCGACGAAATCATCCACCAGAGCACTCGGCTCAGGATCATGGCCGCGCTGAACATGCTGGAAAGGCGCCAAACGCTGGACTTCACCGGGCTGAAGGCCATCGTGGACGTCACGGACGGCAATCTCGGCGCGCATCTCGATACGCTGGCCAGGGCCGGTTATGTCGACATCGAAAAGCTGTTCGTCGGCCGCCGGCCGCAGACGCGCGTCAAGGCGACCACGAGTGGACGGCGCGCGTTCCGCGGCCACGCCGCATTCCTGCGCAAGATCATCGATCAGGCGATGCCGCGCAGGAAATAGCGTGGCGACTGGGCAATCCGCTCAGCGCGCGGCAACAACGGCAACGCCGGCGCCTATCATCACACCGCCCGCCGCGCGGTCACCCGGCGTACGATCCTTGGCGTGCGCAACAGGTTGCGGGCGCGGCCGGCGAGGATGATATGAACGCCGATC
This sequence comes from Mesorhizobium sp. SEMIA396, assembly GCF_024518615.1. Classification (NCBI taxonomy): domain Bacteria; kingdom Pseudomonadati; phylum Pseudomonadota; class Alphaproteobacteria; order Hyphomicrobiales; family Phyllobacteriaceae; genus Mesorhizobium; species Mesorhizobium sp. SEMIA396. The sequence continues at coordinate 499,421 of NZ_JANIFC010000002.1, read as the reverse complement.
ACCACCGCTTCAACAGCCAGGATCACCATCATCAGCACACCAAGATGAGCAGCATTGAGCGATGCGCCTACGCCGCTAGGCAACAGCGCGACGTAGAACAACGGCATTTTCGGATTGCCAAGATTGAGCGCGATGCCGGTGGCAAAAATCGTCAGCAGCCCTCGCCGTCCTGAGACGGGCTGCCGTCCAGAATCTTCGCGATCCGCATTTCCGTCACGACTGATAGCCGAGGCAGATGGCGCCGAGCGCGACGATAGCGCAGGCGCCGACCCGCCGCGGCGTCAGCATCTCGCCGAGGAACAGGCGTCCGATGAAGGCCGCGAAGACGACGCTGGTTTCGCGGATCGCGGTGATCGGACCTGCTGGTCCGAGCGCGAAGGCCGCGACCACGACACCGTAGGCCAGAAGTGCAAACAGGCCTCCGCCGAGCGCCTTCCAGGTTTCAGGCGCGCGCGGGTCGACAATGAGCCGGCCACGGCAGGCGACGAAGGCCGCCGGCAGCAACGCGCCGTAGATCAGCAGGACCCATGCGGTGTAGGCGCCGGCATTTCCCGCCGCCCGAACGCCGAGCGCATCGACCGTCGCATAGGCGGCGATGATCGCTCCCGTTGCCAATGCATAGAATATCGATGTCGTGGCGGCCCTGCCCCGTCCGAGTGAAAGGCCCATGATGCCGCCAGCGACCAGCGCGACGCCGACGGTCTGCGGCAGAGTGAGCTGCTGGTTGGCCAGGAAGAACCCGCCGAGCGTGACAAGCAGCGGCACGCTGCCGCGAACGATCGGATAGACCTGCCCCAGTTCGCCGTATCTGTAGGCGGCCACGAGAAACAAGGTGTAGCCAACCTGCAGGCAGGCCGAGAGCACGATATAGGACCAGGCCGGCGCGGCCGGAAGGGCGTGGAAGAAGGCGAAGGGGATGGCGAGCGCCGTGCTTGAAAAGCTCATGACGGTAACGGTCCACAACCGGTCGGCCCCCGTGCGCAGGAACGCGTTCCAGCTTGCGTGCAGGATCGCCGCAAACAATGCGAGCCCGATGACCAGCGGGCTCATTGCGGCCGGCGCGAGGCGGCGACGATGCCCATGGCCGCCTTGCGGGAGTCGCGAATGGCGGCTTCTGCCTGCCCCATCTGCGCCAGCAAGGTCGCACCTTCGATCAGCATAAGCAGCGTCGCCGCCACGCTCTCGGCGCGGCCGTGCGGCATCATCTCTTCGAGGATAGACTGCATGCGCCGCTTGAGGCCGTTCTTCTGCCTGACAACGGCCTCGAAAATCGGGTGCCCGGGATCGCCGAACTCGGCCAGCGCATGTGCGAACAGACAGCCATGGAAATCCGGGCTGCGGAACCAGCGTGCATGCCAGTCGAAGATTTTTCCGATTTTCTGCTCCGGCGGAACGTCCTCCTGGGCGAGCCGGTCGAGTTGGCGGTCGAAACGCATAGCGCGATAGTCGAGCACCTCGACGATCAGTTCGTCCTTGCTGGGAAAGTGGCGATACATCGTCATCTTGGCCACATCGGCTTCGGCGATGATCCGGTCGATACCGGTGGCATGGAAGCCGGCGCGCTTGAACAGCACGTAGGCCGTGTCAACGACGTGTTGGCGCTTGCCGGAAGCGGACGATGGCGTCATGGAGATTACCTAGTATTGAGACAGGTCTGTCTCGCCTGTATGCGACGGATCGAACCTGCTGTCAACGCGGCGCGAAAAAACGCCTGCAGCCGATCAAGCCACAGGCGCGAAAGAGATTGGAAGGGGAAACCGGGTCTAGCGCAGAATGCGGCAGCGGCCGTTGTAGACCATCCAGCGGTCGAAGCCCGAGACACAGAATTCGACATTGTCGCCGATCGAGGCAAAGCCCTGGCCTTCCTCGATCAGGTACCAGATGGTGCGATCGCGGCCGTCGGACAGACTGACGGTGGCGCCGCAATAACGGCGACCGATCGGCCAGGTATCGTTGGCCGCCAGATAGCGATGCTGGTGGATGCGCCGGAAATCGGTGATCTGCACGTCAGGCAGATGCGGCACGTGATGCACCTGATAGGAAAAGCGGCTGGTGATCTTGTTCAGTACCCAGGGCTGACCGCAGACCCCGCTGTCTTCATCGGAATAGACCGTAAGATCGGCGGCCTGCACGGTCTGGGTGATACCGAGAGGCGCAGCAAGCGGGGTGAAGAGCGAAATCAGGGCGGCAAGGGCGGATTTGGCGAAGCGAGTCATGGCAGCCTCTCAAGGTCGATTGCGCGCACTGTGCGGATTCGCTCGGCGGCGGTCAAGCGGTTGCGTTGACAATGGTTTCCCAGTTTGAAACCGCTTTTTGACCAAAGCCGAATTTGCACGCACCGGAATGGCTCTGGCACGTTCATATCCAGACCCAAGAGCACGCGGTCCCTGGGTCGTCGATGAGACCGCCTCAAGCCTGCTCGCCGGCCAGCCATTCCAGCGACCAGTGCGCCGGCCGCCCCACCGCAAGCAGCCTGTGCAGGGCCGGCAGCAGCGTCCGCAGCTCGCCCTCCAGCGTGAACGGCGGGTTCACGACCAGCAGACCACTGCCGTCGAGGCTGGGTTCCGAAGAGGCCGGCCTGATCTCGAATTCGATGTCGAGCAGCTTCGGGATGCCGGATTGCTTCAGCGCCTTGCGGAAAGCGATGATCGCCTTGCGGTCCTTGATCGGATACCAGAGCGCATAGATGCCGCCTGGCCACCGCTTGTGCGCCCTGGCGAGCCCGTCGACGAGGCGTTCGAACTCACCCGCTTCCTCGAATGGCGGATCGATGAGGACAAGGCCGCGCTTTTCCTTCGGCGGCAGATGCGCGCCGAGCGCCAGCCAGCCATCGAGCTCGATGATCCGGGCCTGGAAATCGCCGGCAAAGAACGTCCTCAGCCTTGCGGCATCCTTGGGGTGCAGCTCGATCGCCGTCAGCCGATCCTGCTTGCGCATGAGATGGCGCGCAATCAACGGCGAGCCCGGGTACTTCTGGATGCCACCCTCGGGGTTGAGCGACCGTATTGTCTCCAGATAAGGCGCGAGCAGCGCCGCCACCGGAGCGGCGAACGGGGCATCGATCAGCCTGCCGATGCCGCCTTGCCACTCACCCGTCTTCTGCGCCTCGGCGGACGACAGGTCGTAGCGGCCGATGCCGGCATGGGTGTCGACGACCCGAAACGCCTTATCCTTCTGCTTCAGATACTCGAGCAAGCGCGTCAGCACGACATGCTTGACGACGTCAGCGAAATTCCCGGCATGATAGGCGTGGCGGTAGTTCATGGTTTTGTGCCGTTATGCATGTCGTTGTCCCAAAACCGCTGCACACTTTTGGGCGACATGCATCAGCCCCTGCCCCAACGCGGCGGTGGCGGCTGCGAGTTCGGATTTTCCGGCCGGCCGCCACGAGTGCGCAAAGTCAGCAAGAATCCGATCAGGCCGATCGCCATCAGCGCGAAGCCGACCGGCCGTGCACGGCTGTCGATCTCGCCGGCGCCGGAGCGCAGGATGAGATCGACCGCCCGCATTGGTATGTCGTCGGCATCACCCGGTCCGACGGTGAAGATATAGGGGCCAGGGCTGACGGTCGCGATCACGCCGGCCTCGTCGCGAAAGATCTTGTCGGTCAGTTGCGGGCTAGCCTGGCGAGGATTGTCGGAATGGTTGAACTGCAGCGTCGAGGCGAGCACCGTGCGGCCATTGCTTGCAGCGGTCAGCGTCAGGACGGTGCGCTGCTGCGAAACGATGCGCTCTGCTCTTGCGGTCAGGTCGACCAGCACCCGCACCGGCGCGTCGCGGCCGGAGAGCGGCACCGTCAGCGGCTTGAAGCGGCCCTGCTCATAGACCCGCCAGGTGCCGATCTCATGGCCGGAGAAGTTGCTCATCGCCCAGGGATAGACGACACCGATGCCGGCGCCGACGAGCAGGATCAGGACAAACAGAAAGCGCATTCAGATCACCATGGCGTATCGTGACCTTGCCAATAGCGCCCCGACGGCCAAAAGGCGATGGCCAGTTGCGGGCAGCCACCTGGAGGTGGGCCGTGCGGGTGCGAGCGCAACCAGATTGGCGGCGTGGCCGCGCAACAATTCAAGGTTCTACCTATGCGCTCAAAAATTAAGCCGAGTATTTCGCGCGCTGCGCTGACATCGCTGTCGGCTCATTCTCGGTCGTCCTTGCTGTCAAGTTTCGATTCTACCTCAAGGGACAGCTTCCGCGTCCGGTCATACATTGTCGTCGATCGAGCCAATATGCTGATTAGTAAAGAGGATTTTCCGTATGCGCCGTGTTTCAGCCCGAGAGACCGTCGCCCCCTCATGTTAACCATCCGCGAGCGCACTTGGTTAAGAAATCACTAATTTAGTTGACTATAATTTCCACAGGTATATTTTCGATATGTTGGGATGTGCAATTTGGGCGAGCAATCGGCGATGGTGACACCGAGCGGGTGACCGCGTTTTCGGGGCGCAGAGAATGCTGAGCGGCAGCACGGAGGTCGTGTAGTCGTACCAGCTTCGCGAAAGCCAAAGAACAATTAACGCACATCAGTGATGGCGATTCCGCAGACGCGGAGGTTTGCCACGTTCTCAGGAACGTGGCCGGGCGATGCTTTGTCCCGGCCCCGGCGGTAGCGTGTGCGGTGCGTGCGAGGAAAGCATGGGTAAGCTTGTCAAGGTTCTGAAACTGGAATCCGGCAGCCAAAGGGGCGCCAACCAAAGCCGACGACGCGCCCTTGTCGCCGGAGGCGCGGGGTTTTTAGGATCGCATCTGTGCGAACGTCTTTTGCGGGACGGATACGACGTTGTCGCGCTGGACAATTTCCACACCGGCAAAAGATACAATCTCAATACCCTTCTGCGTAATCCGAGCTTCACCTGTATCGAGCACGACATCGTCGATGCACTGCCTTCGGATCTTCAGTGCGACGAGATCTACAATCTCGCCTGCCCCGCCTCTCCGCCGCACTACCAGGCAGACCCGATCCACACCTTCAAGACAAGCGTGCTTGGATCGCTGAACCTTCTGGAACTCGCGCGACAGAACAAGGCCAAGATATTCCAGGCCTCTACGTCCGAAGTCTATGGCGATCCCTTCGTGCATCCACAGCCCGAGAGCTACTTCGGCAACGTCAACACGCACGGACCGCGTTCCTGCTACGATGAAGGCAAGCGCTCGGCCGAAACCCTGTTCTTCGATTATTCGAGAACCTATGGCCTCGATATCCGTGTCGCCCGCATTTTCAACACCTACGGGCGCCGCATGCAGCCCGACGATGGGCGTGTGGTTTCGAACTTCATCGTCCAGGCGCTGCGCGGCGAGGACCTGACCGTCTATGGCAGCGGCCAGCAGACGCGCTCCTTCTGCTATGCCGACGATCTGATCGAGGGCTTTGTCCGGCTGATGAACGCGCCGAGCGCGCCCACCCACCCGGTCAATCTCGGCAACCCTGCCGAATTCACCATCATGGAACTGGCGACGCTGGTCGTCGATTACACCAACGCCCGATCGAAGATCGTGCATCGGCCGCTGCCCGTCGACGATCCCAGGCAGCGCAAGCCGGACATCTCTTTTGCCAAGGCCAATCTCGGCTGGGAGCCGAAAATCAGCTTGAGCCAAGGGCTCGCGCGCACCGTCGAGTATTTTGACACCCTGCTCTACGGAAACCGCATTGCCAGAGGAGCTGCCGCCTCATGAGCCGGCCGGCAGTCCTGGTGACGGGTGGAGCCGGCTTCATCGGCAGCCACACCTGCAAGCAGCTGGCCTCCGCCGGCTACATGCCGGTGGTTTTCGACAATCTGAGCCGCGGCAACGAGAGATCCGTCGCCTGGGGCCCGCTTGTCGTCGGCGATATCCGGGATCGGGATGCATTGAAGCGGGCGATGGAAACGCACCGGCCGACGGCTGTGATCCATTTTGCGGCGCTGGCCTATGTCGGAGAGTCCGTTCGCGAGCCGGCCGAATATTATTCAACCAATGTGACAGGCACCATCGCGGTGCTCGATGCCGCACGCGCTTGTTCGGTCGAAAACATCATCTTCTCCAGCAGCTGTGCGACGTACGGCGTGCCGGAAGTATTGCCCGTTCGCGAGACCTCCTCGCAAAATCCGATCAGCCCTTACGGGCGCTCCAAGCTGATGGGCGAACAGATCATCGGCGACTATGCTTCCGCGTATGGAATGAAATTTGCTATCCTGCGCTATTTCAACGCTTGTGGCGCCGATCCCGACGGCGAGCTTGGTGAGTGGCATTCGCCGGAAACCCACCTGGTTCCCAGAGTGCTCATGGCCGCATCGGGCATCATCGACGCGATCGAGGTTTTCGGCACCGACTACGACACGTCGGACGGCACCTGCGTAAGGGATTATATCCACGTCACCGATCTGGCCCGCGCCCACCTGAAAGCGCTCATGCATCTCGAGGGTGGCGGGCAAAGCCTGGCGGTCAATCTCGGCACCGGGCGAGGCGTCTCCATCAAGGAAATCGTTAAGGCGGTCGGCCGAATGACGTCAAGACCGGTACCGGCAGTGTTCAGAAGCCGGCGCGCCGGAGATCCGGCGGAGCTCTACGCCGATCCGGGAAGCGCACGCGAACATCTTGGCTTTGTGCCGGAACTTTCAGACATCGACACGATTGTCAGGACGGCCGCTCCTTTTTTCGGACTGAAGACCAGGCCAATGAAACTGCCGCCAGCCAGGGCGGCAACGTCGGTCGCCGCTCGACGGGTCAGAGATAGCGGGGGCGACAGCTCGCGCGCTGGCCAAACCCGCTAGGGCTGCAGATATAAGGCGAGCCGCCCGAGAACGTGCCGCCATCGCCAGGATTGAACGAGATTTTCACCGGCGCCGGCGTGCTGGCTCTGATCCGTTGCGGTGGTGCAAAGGCGTAGGCACTTTCGGTTCCTGTTGTGCTTGTCATCTGGATCGGAAGGTCGGCCCGGAGCGAGCGCACGAGAAATCCGGCCTGCACGGGCTGGCTGCGGATGGCGTGGACCACAGGCTTGACGAGGACCGAATTGGTTTCGGTCGCATCCATACTCTGACACCCTGCAACCACAGAGATCATCGCCGCGGCCGCAACGATAACCACGATATTTCTAATAGATACGATATTTTTGCTTGGGTTGACTGCACCCATCGCTGAATTGTTCATCATGTGTCCCTTGCTATCAAGTATAAGCCAAGGGCGCATCGCGACATACTATGCTTCGCCGCTCTCACGCCGCATGAGTGACCACTCGCACATCACTCGTAAATATTAGACATCACTAATTATTAAATTTCATCAAAACCGTATGGTAGGGCCCATCGTCTCGTCGTTCTGTCAGATAAAGTTGGATGCCATCAACCAGCGATCCGCGCGCCTACGGCTCCAGCCGAACTGCTTGATGTCTTACCATAAGCGATTCGCCAGATCCCTGACAGGTGCCTTGCAATTGCAGTCCGCTCTCGAAAGCGGGATTGAGTGATTTTGTTCAACTCGTCAGGATGGGTCGGCTGCGTACCTAATTTTTGGAATCGACCAGCTTGCGGGTCTCTTCGAACTGCGCGCCCTTCGGGTTACCGACTTCGAATTTCCGGTATTCGTCGGAAGCATCCTCGGGAGATCGCTTGAAACTGTACCATTCCCCATCCGGATCCTCGCGTTTCTCGATGTTCCCGCCCTGAATCCGGTGGCTGTAGCAGGTGCGTTTTTGCTTGCCGGTGTAGCCCTTCGACCGCCAGGCGAGTTCCATGCACATCTTACCGTTGCTGGTGACCAGCCATCTGCCCGCCGCGAAAGATGCCGTGTCCGGCCCGGACGTCCAGGCCTCGAGGCGTCGATTGCCCTGTGCGAAATAGGCTGCTCCGTTTTTCCACACCCATGTGCGATCGGCGTAAAGAAGCGACAGCTCGTAGGCAGTCGGAACGGTGGCGACAACCGCTTGCGCCGGTCCGCTGTCTTTGGCGGCAGCCGCGTGCGCTGTTCCCGAAAGCGCCGTCTGGCCGCAGAGAGCCAGGAGAAACATAAGCTGCGTGCAACTTGCGAACCGACGGGGTCTGTGTTGCCGACGGTCGACGCAAAGCGGCGGCAATCTGGTCAGATCTGTCGGTACAATTGGCGTGCGCATGCCTGTTTGGCCCAAGGTAGCACTATCAGCGCTCTGACAGCCTAGGAAACTATTTAACAGTCGCGAGAACGGTGATGTCAACCTTCGCCAAGCGGATAAACAACAACTATTCGAGACACACGCAGCCGCAATCGTCAAAATTAAGAATTGCGTCGTATATTCCTCCACCTCCGACAATCGCGCTCAAAAGCAACATCCGCAGACGTTAGGGAGGACGCGGTTTCAAATGACGGACGACCCGGAGTTGAATCAGGCCGAAGGTCAGCAATACCTGCAGTCAAGCGACCGGGAGATGGCTGCTAGCAGCACCCTGAGCCCCAACATGGCGATATTGCTGGGCATCCTGTTCATTGCGGTCGTGTTCAGGTTCCACAACATCACCTTGCCACTCGTCGATGCCTTCAGCTGGCGCGAGGTAAGCACGGCAATGATGGCCGACAATTTCCAGCAGCGCAGCTGGAACATCTTCTTTCCGGAGGTCAGCTGGACCGGACCCGGGCCAAGTTATCAGGGCCGCGAGTTCCAGATCGTCAGCTATCTGACCGCCCTGCTCTATCAACTCTTCGGCTGGCACGACTGGTTCGGCCGCATGGTAGCGGCCTTCTTCGGTCTGGTGACGGTGTTTTCGCTGCACAGGCTAACGGCGTTATGCTGGGACGAGACCCACGCTCACGCCGCGGCGCTTGCCTACGCGCTGATGCCGGCGGCGATCATGATCGACAGCTCGTTTCTTCCCGATCCCGCGATGCTGGCCCTGGTGACGCTCGGCGTCTGGCTGTTCGCGAAATACTGGGCCGGCGGCAGCGGCTGGCTCCTGCCGCTTGCCACGGCGAGCTTCTCGCTCGGCGTGCTGGCAAAGCCGCCGGGCCTCGCCGCCGGCGCCGTCATCTTCTACCTCATGGTTTCCTGGGTTCTTGAGAACAAGCGAAAGCAGGCGGCCAAGGTCTTCCTGTTGGGGCTTTTGAGCTTGGCCATCATCGGCGCCTATTTCAGCTGGGCCATTTATCTCGGCCGCAGCTATCCGCCGTTTCATGTCGCGGGCAGCGGCTATATCTGGGATTCCGGTTTCTGGACATTCTTCAGGAACAGCTTCTACTTCAAATCCGTATGGAACACCTCAGTCTGGTGGTTCTACGGCTATCCGTTCATGGTGCTGATCGCGATCGGCTTCTGGCTGCCGCCCAGACCCGTCGAAGACCCCAAGCAACGCACTCTTTCGGCCATCCCTTATGTTTGGCTGGCTGCGGCCATCGTCATCTATCTGGCGGCAGCGCGCGAGATCACCAGCAATCCCTGGAATTACCACATCTTCCATGTGCCATTCGCGATGTTCTGCGGCCGCGGCGCGTTTCTCCTGGCAACGCTTGCATCGGGACCCGTTTTGTCCCCGGCGGTCGTGCTGCGCGCGATCTGCATCGCGGCCGTCACGCTGGTCTGGTCGACTTTTCCCCTTGTCAGAACAATGAAGACGCCGATCGCCATGAATGGCAAGCTGCTTGGCGACGAACTGGCGCGGTTAGCGCAGCCGGGCGACCTCGTCGTCGCCATTGCGCCCGAGGTCGGCGATCCCGTCGCCGTCTACTACAGCAGAGCGCGCGGCTGGGTGTTCCCGCCTGGCGGCGGCGATGTCGAATGGTCGAAATTCGTAGCGGACGATGCCACCGCGATCGCGCAGCTCGAGGAATTGCGCGCGCAAGGCGCGGACCTGTTCGGCACGGCCAAGAACGCCGCGGACAAGCAGGACCGGCTGTTCCTCGAGCATCATGACGGGGTCATCGACTATCTCGGCAAGACCGCAACCAAGCTTGTGGATTCGGACGATTTGCTGGTCTATAGGATCAGCCGTCCATAGAACCGCGACAGTCTGGGGCTGTGGGCCTTGGACAGGATATTGTCCCGACGGTTCGGCGGTCGCGTTCTCCTGCCGAAACTCGGCAAGCCGGTGGGCCAGGCGAACCGATCCCCGATGGCGGTAGGGATACTCGGGCACCACGCGGTGCTGCCATTTGAACTCGGCGGTGGAAACCGGCGGAGAATTGGTTGAAAAGAGCAATCTCAATAATCGTGACCCTGGCCCTACTAGCGTGGGTCGCCAGCGACTCGCGCTGGAAGATGGTGGGCGATGCTTTCGCGAGCATCACGCCCGGCGCTTTCGCGGCCGTGGCGCTTGCGCTGTTCGTCACCTACGTGCTGCGCGCGCTGCGCGTCTGCGACGAGTTCCGCGAGGAGGTGCATGGCCGTTTCGGCGCCTGCCTGCGCGTCATTCTGATCCACAATGCGATGATCAACGTCGTGCCCTTCCGCGGCGGCGAGACGGCATTTCCCCTGCTCCTGCGCCAGGTCTTCGGCATACCGATCATGCGTGCCAGCGCCTCGCTGCTGTGGTTCAGGCTGCAGGACGCCTTCGTCGTCGGCGTGCTGGCCCTGGCTGTGTGGCCGGGCCTGCATCCGGCGATAAGAATCGCGGGCGTGGCCGCGGTAATCGCTGCCGCCTGGTACCTGCCGCGCTGGGCGCGTGCGCCGCATGACTGGGCAGGCCGCGGCAAGATCGTGGCGAAACTCGGCAGGCTGCGCGATGTCTTCACCGAGGCGACCGGCCGATCGCGTTATGGCTGGTGGTGGACGATCGCCAATTGGTCGCTGAAGCTCACTGTGCAGGGATGGTTGCTGGCAATGCTACTGGGGACATCCTTTTCGACCGCCTTTCCAGGCGTCGTCGGGGCCGAAGGCGCCGCCATACTACCGGTGCAAGGCGTCGCCGGCTTCGGCACCTACGAAGCGGGTGCAGCGGCGGCGCTGCTCACCTCCGGCATTGCCATGAAGAGCGGCCTTCAGGCAGCGCTGGCATTGCATCTGTTCATCTTCTGCTCGGCAATCGCCACGGGTGCGATCGCCTGGCTGTTTCCCTCGAAATCGACACTGCCGGGGAACCCGGCCGTCGGCCCTGCAAGGAAGCCATCCCTATGAGCGTATTGCCCATCCCTGCTTCGGGACTGCCTGACGGCGCGGTGATGCCGGACCATACACTGTCCATCGTCGTGCCCATGTACAACGAGGCCGAGAACGTCGAACCGCTGCTGGTGCGGATTCACCAGGCGATGGAACGCTACGGCCAGCCGTGGGAGGTCGTGCTGGTCGATGACGGCAGCACCGACGCGACGGTGAGCGAGATCAGGCGCCTGGCGGCGCATTACGGCCCGCATGTGCATGCGGTCGAGCTGGTGCGCAACTACAAGCAAACCGCCGCGATGCAGGCCGGTATCGACGCAGCGCGCGGCGACGTCATCGCCACGATCGACGGCGACCTGCAAAATGATCCCTACGACATTCCGCGTATGGTCTACCGCCTGTTGAGCGAGGATCTCGACCTGGTGGTGGGCTGGCGCAAGGATCGCCAGGAAGGTTTTTTCATGCGCAGGCTGCCCTCGCGCATCGCCAACGCGCTGATCGCGCGCGTCACCGGGGTGCGCCTCAAGGACTATGGCTGCAGCCTCAAGGTCTATCGCGGCAACGTCATCCGCAGCGTCAAGCTCTATGGCGAGATGCACCGCTTCATCCCGGCATGGCTGGCCACGGTGACGACCCCCAGACGCATCGCGCAGGAAGTGGTGACGCATCACGCCCGCATCCATGGCCAATCCAAATACGGCATTTCGCGCACCTTCAGGGTCGTGCTCGATCTGGTCTTCATGTACTTCTTCATGCGTTATCGCACGCGGCCCGGGCACTTCTTCGGCGGCATCGGCATCGTGCTTGGCGCTCTGGGTTCGCTGATCCTTGCCTACCTGCTTTGCCTGAAGCTGCTTTTCGCCGAAGACATTGGAACGCGACCGATGCTGTTCACCGGCTTCTTCCTGCTCATCGCCGGGGTGCAGATGGTGACGTCGGGCGTACTGGCTGAAATGCTGGCACGGGTCTATCACGAAGCGAATGGAGCATCGGCCTATGTCGCGCGGCCACAGCCGGCGCGCAGTGACAATGACGGCTGGCTCCGCCCGAGCCGGCCATCATGAGGTGATCGGGACGCCATCGAGGCTCTCCGTCCCCAGCGTTGACCGGGGCAGTGGCTTCATCGATAGCTTGCTGGGAGGGATTTTGGTTTCAGGCCGACGGCGGACTGGCAGGGTTCATTGATCCCAGGAATGGCGGCCTGAGGGCAAGAGGCAAGGCGCAACGTCTGCGCCAACCTCTCGCCCTCGACTCGCGCCCCCTGGCGAATACAAGAGCGGCGGATCCTTCATTCAAATCGCGCCGCCACTTTTAGGTCTGATGGTCTAGTAGCGCGAACGGCAGCTGGCGCGCTGGCCGAAACCGCTCGGGCCACAAATCCAAGGCGAACGGCCAAGGAACGGGCCGCCATTGCCCAGACGGTAGGAGACCTTCACCGGCGCCGGCCTTCCGACCCGCTGCGGCCGCACGAAGGCCGCATAGGCCTCCTCCCTCGTACGCGTCACCATGGTCGTCTGTGTGAGCGGCTTGCGGTTGAACAGATGCAGCCGCTTCTTCTTGACGTCGTGCACCTTCTTGCCGAGCGTATGCACCACGGACTTTGTGCCGATCGAGCTGGTCTTGGTCGCGTCCTTGCTCTGGCAACCTGAGAGTATCGAGATCAATGCAACGGCGGCAAATGCACAAGCATATTTCGCGCCGATCCTTGCCCTTCTTTCCATACCTTTGTTCATCATTGTCCCCTACCACGAATATAATTCGTTGCAGCGCGGAGATCTATTTGCTTTTTTGGCTTCCGCGCCACGCGAGCAGCCTATCGCCGCTCACATCATGGATTGTATATTAGGGGAAACTTATTAAAGATCATGCAAACGACACGATGAACGCGGCCTTTCGGCAATCGATCGGATATAATTAAAGTTTGATCTTTGGGCTCGTGCCTGCAGCCGTCCAGAGTGCCGGCCCGCTACGCGGACGCCTCCAGCATTCAGCGCCGCGTTTCCCAACCTGGATCGAAGTAGAAATTGCGGCCACCGATGTTGCCCTGGCCGGCGCCGGAAACCACATAGGCGATGCGCACGATGCGCAGGCCACCGGCGCCCTGCTGCAGTCCGTAGACGCCTTCCATGCCGCGATCGTAGAAGCCCGCGGCGGGCACGATCAGCGCCAGCACGGCAAGCGACCCCTGAAAGGCGACTTTCGCCGCATTGGCGCGCAACGGAATCCTGTTTTCGATGACGTGCCTTACGACAATCACAACAACCAGCAGCCCGTAGAGGAAGGCGTTGAAGGCGGCGAACCAGTAGAAGCCGGTGGCATCGAAGGGGTGCTCAACGAGCAGGACAGGCAGTGCCGCGCCGATGGCCAGCGCCACATAGGGAGTGAGGGCGCGAGCCGGCAGAAGGTGCTTGGGGCCGCTGCCCTTGGGCGTGACGCGGAAATCGACGAATGATTTGGTCAGATAGTCGCGGATCGACGACAACGTGCCGGCCAGCACCCAAGGCCAACGCGCGAAGAAGAGGAACAGCGTGCCTTCCCAGCTGATCGTCTTGGCCGTCATCGGGCGCGAGAGGCCGAACGCCTTCAGCAGCATCACCAGGCCAACCAGCGCGACCGCGTTCGGCAGATAGTAGAACAAAAAGTCGAGATACATGACATTGGCGAAGTTGCGCCCGGTAGACAGCGCATAGACCGGCATGACGTACATCAGCAACGCAAAGACGGCGAACAGCGGATACCAGAGCTGGCAAAAGAGGAATTGGAATCTCAGCCGCGGCGACAGCTTTGGGAGATAGCTCGGCGAATATTCGAGCAGGATCGTCATCAGACTGCGCGACCACTGGAATTCCTGGGTGATGAGGTCGGCGAAGGTCTGCGGGCCATCGCCATGGGCGATGGCGTCGAGCGCATGCACGCCGTGCCATCCGGCCGCGTTGATCAACATGGAGGTGGAGTGATCTTCCGCCAGTTCAGGACCGAGACCGCCCGCCTGCTTCAGCGCCTTGGTCCGCACGGCATAATGCGAGCCGATGCAGAGCGGAGCTCCACCGCCCGTATGGCCGGACTGCAGCGGTCCGTGAAACATCCCTTCCGGAAACAGCCTGCCGCGCGCCGCCCAACTCTCGGCGGCGTTGTTGTCGCAGATGCTCGGCGCCGAGACATAGCCAACCGAGGGATCGGCGAAGGGAAACAGGATCTCCCTCAGATAGGTTGGCGTCGGTACATGGTCCGCATCCATCTGGGCGACGAAATCGTAACGCTCGTAGCCATAGTGGTCGTAGAAGAACGCCAAATTGCCTTCCTTGCAGCGCGTCCGGCGTGGCCATGTCGTGCGGTGATAGTCTTGCCTGCCGCGCCGCGTCGAAATCATCACGCCGTGAGCGTCGCACCAGCGAACTGTCTCTTCGGAGGGATCCTCGTCGGCCAGCCAGGTATCGTGCGGGTAATCCTGTGCCAGCATCGCTTCGAGCGTGCGCGCAACGACGGCAAACGGTTCGGAGGGGGCCTTGGTGACCACCATCGCGACCCGCGAACGCTTCGGGATCGTGTGAAGCTTGGACGGTTTTTTCGACGCATGCACGTTCAATAGAAAGTACAACGGCATGAGCGTGAGCCATACCAGGATGAGTGTTGCGAACGTGTATGGCCCGAGATGTTCGACATGCTCCGGCTTCAGCCACCAGATCCAGAAAAACCCAAGTGTGCAGAACCAGAAAGCCAGCGCCAGTCTCAGGATCCATTGCTGAAAGGCCGACAGCACGGGCACCAGAAAGGGTCCCTTCTGCGCAGTGACTGCCAGAGCCGCCTCAGATCGATGCGCCCGTCGGCTCTTATGGCCGACGACGCCATCATGCACGGAAGCACTCATACACTTACTCGCCCGCCACTTTGGGCTTCCGCCGACAAGGTGGCTGGAAGCTCCCAAAATCCCAGGATAGAATTAGCTAATGCTTTCTTAGCGTCAACTAAATTAATTGTTTGTTGAATATGATTCTTGAGATTTGGTTAACCTAATGCGTATCGGGGGAGGAATAGCCGCTACCGAGCAGTCAGTCTGGCGGCGAGCCGGCAAACTCTTCGGTGCTGGAAATTCACCGACGGGTCGAGGCAGTCGGAGGGGATCCGGCCAAAGCCGTTAACCATGTTGCGGTCGTCAAGGTTAAGCAACCGTTAATTGTGCTTGACTCTTGGCCCTGACCGGCTCTTAAATTAGCCAGGGATGATATATCGGGATTTTGACGCGAATTTGTGAGTATCGCGGCGAACTTTCTCTCGAACGCCCCCCTGTATAGGGGCTTGAGAGGTAATTTTGGGTGGCTCTGTGCCAGGTTCGCACATCCGCCAATGGGGTCGCTCCGAAATCCCGCAGATTCTGCCAAATAGAGCCGATCGGTTTTTGGGTAGTCGTGTCGATCAGGCATCGATGCGCACGGGCGAAGCCTTAACTTCCGAAAGTGGTTGGGGCCATGGGAGATCGACATGAAATACTCCACAGTAAAAGCACTCGCAATCGCGCTGGCATTGGGCGGAAGCGCCGCGTTCCCCACGGCAGGAGGCGCTGGCTCGGTAGCCGCGACGGACCCCTTCCAAACGAGCAGCGCCGCCTCGGCGTTCGGATCCTATGATCCCTACGGCGACTTCAGCGCCGACAAGAGTGCCAGCATCGAAGAGCTGTTCCTGCCTTGGGAAGACGTCGACCTGTCGACGCTGCCGCTTGCCGACGCCTATGCGCTGCAACGCGGACGTTCGCTGCTGATTACGGTTGAGCCGTGGACCTGGTCGAAGGACTGGCGCATCACCCCGCCCGAATTGCGCGACGGCATTTTGAGCGGCAAATATGACGCCAACATGCAGGCAATCTGCGGCCTGGTGGGACAGATGAAGAGCCCGGTGACCATTCGCTGGGCTCAGGAAATGGAAGACAAGAACGGCCGCTTCACTTGGGCCAACTGGGCTCCCAAGGACTGGATCTCCGCTTACAAGCGCGAGGTGGATATCTGCCGCAAGGCTGCCCCCGCCGCCAAGTATATGTGGTCGCCCAAGGGCGAAGAGGGTCTGGAAAAATACTACCCCGGCGACGACTATGTCGACGTCATCGGCCTGTCGGTGTTCGGTCTGCAGAAAAAGGACAATGACGAGGCCGGTCATGACCGTACCTTCGCTGAGCTGCTGAAGCCCGGCTATGACCGCGTTGCAGTGTTCAACAAGCCGATCGTCGTTGCGGAACTCGGCTATGTCGGAAAGCAGGACTATGTCTCGAAATGGCAGGAAGATTCCCGCAAATCCTACGCGGAGTTCCCGGCGCTGACTTCGGTCGTCTACTTCAACCAGAAGGAAGTGTGGCCGTGGCTGGGTGGCTATGGTCTGCCCGACTGGAGGGTGACCCAGCACGTCCTGCCGTAGACGCATCGTGCTGATCGATCTCGACGCGATCGGGATCGATTTCCAATCTCCTTGTTTGATCATGATCCATCTCGAACCAGCGGTTCGGGATGAGGGTTGAGGCGTGGCGTAAATCAGTCTGTGGAGAAGTTTCGTGAAACGGGTAGTGGGAAATTATCTCGGAGCGGCATTCGCCTGCTCCGTTCTTGTTCTTGCCTTTCAGGTTCCTGCGACGGCCAAGACGGCGACAAGGATCGCCGAGCAGGCGCAAAAAGCCACAGTCGTTCCTGACGAAGGCGTCTACCAGATTTATCAGAACCATTCGTGGCTGTGGGGCAAGAAGGGCGCCGGGTTCTTTGCCGTCAAGCAGAGGCAGTTCGATGCCTGGACTCACGACAAGGGCAAGTCGGGCTATGGCGACGGCATGTGGTTCATTCCCGGCGGCGGCAAGCTCTGCTACCGCGCGCAATGGCATGGCTCCTGGGGGGTGAAGGGCTCGATGACCTGCTTCGAGCATCGCCAAGTGGGCAAGGTTATCTACAAGCGTAAATCGCCTGATGGCGAATGGTACGTTTTCAAGAGCTCGCGTCGAAACCGGTCGGACGAGTCGATGAAATTGAAATACGGCGACTACGTCACAACGAAAATGAACCGGATCAAGGCCAAGCAGTAGATATTGTCGTGACACGCCACAGGTCAAGCATGTCGCCTGACGTTCAGGCGACCTGCCTTAAGCCTTGCGCTCCCAGCGGCGATCTGGCGTCTGTTGCCAGTAGGTGACGGCGTGGCCAGCGCTCTTCATCACCTTCCAGTGCCCTCGCGCCGCCTCGAGTTGGGCGGCATCGTGGCCATCGAACAGGAACACCGCGCGCTCGTAGCCGCCAAGGTCAGGCGGCACCGCACCGTCGACCAGGAACCTAATCTTGGCGTCGTTGGGATTGCCGTCGCCGGTGGTCAACAGAATCGGCTGTTCACCGGGATGAGCCTCACGATCGGTTGCGTGCGCCAGGAACGAATCGTCGCGGAAGGTCCACAGATGCTGGTCGAGCGCATCGCGGCGTTCCTCCGTGCCTGTCTGCACCACGGCGCGCCAGCCACGGTCGACGCTGCGTTCCAGGAGGCCTGGCAGCGCATCCTCCAGCGTCGATTCGGTCAGGTGGTAGAACAGGACGTCGGCCATCGCTTCAGCCTATAGTGATTGAACCCGTTCACTGCTCATAATTATCGCGCACCAGCCGGTCGAGCAGCCTGACGCCGAAACCGGAACCCCAGGACTGGTTGATCTCGTTCGACGGCGCCCCCATCGCCGTGCCGGCAATGTCGAGATGAGCCCATGGCGTATCCTTGACGAAGCGCTGCAGAAACTGCGCCGCAATGGTGGCGCCGCCAAAACGGCCGCCGATGTTCTTCATGTCGGCGTTCTTGGAATCGATGAGCTTGTCGTATTCGGCACCGAGCGGCATGCGCCACAGCCGTTCCTGCGTCGCCTGCCCCGCCGCCGACAACTTTTCGGCCAGCTCGTCATTGTTGGAAAACAGGCCGGCATAATGTTGGCCGAGCGCCACCATAATGGCGCCGGTCAGCGTCGCCAGATTGACCATGAATTTCGGCTGGAAGCGGTCGTTGCAGTACCACAACGCATCGGCCAGCACGAGGCGGCCCTCGGCATCGGTATTGAGCACCTCGATGGTCTGGCCCGACATCGAAGTGACGATATCACCGGGACGCTGGGCATGACCGTCGACGGCATTTTCGACCAGTCCGATGATACCGACGACATTGGCTTTCGCCTTGCGGGCCGCCAGCGCATGCATCAGGCCGGTGACGGCGGCGGCACCGCCCATGTCGCCCTTCATATCCTCCATGCCCGAGGCCGGCTTTATGGAATTGCCGCCGGTGTCGAAAGTGACGCCCTTGCCGACGAAGGCGATCGGGCTGTCCTTCGGCTTGCCGCCGTTCCACTGCATGATCGCCATGCGGGCGCCGCGCGGCGAGCCTTGCGCGACACCGAGCAGCGAGCCCATGCCGAGCTTCTTCATTTCCTTCTCAGCCAATATCTCGACCTTGACGCCTAGCGCCTCGAGTTCCTTGGCGCGGGCAGCGAACTCGACCGGCCCAAGCACGTTTGCCGGTTCGTTGACGAGGTCGCGCGCCAGCAGGACGCCGTCTATCACCGCCTCGGCATCGGCGAAGGCCTTCTTCGCAGCGGCCGGATCGGCGGTGTGGATGGTCACCTTGACCGACTTCTTCGGCTCTGCCTTGCTGTCGTCCTTGTCCTTCCTGGTCTTGTACTTATCGAAGGAATAGCTGCGCAGGAGAATGCCCGCGGCAAGGTTTGCCGCGTCCTTCGCACTCGGCGAAGCGCCGGCCACATTGAGGACCACCGCCACTTCGGTCGCCTTGCGCAGCGACGCGGCAACGGTGCCGCCAAGCTTCAGCCACGCATATTCGTCCAGTCCCGACACCTTGCCGGTGCCTATCGCCACCAGTCTGTCGAGCGACGCTCCCTGCGGCGCCAGAACTTCCACCGTACTGGCGAACTTGCCCATGAACTCAGCCACGGGAAAGGCCCGCTCCAATGTCTTGCCGGGATCGCCGGCCTTGGCGACGTCGCTCAGGCCGCCCTCATCCGCCGCGAACACGAAGACAGTGCCCTTCTTGTTTACCGCGCTCTGGGACCCGGAAAATTTGGCGAAGGCGATCGACGGTCTTTGATTCATCATGTCCTGCTTTCAGGGAATGCGCGACTTTTGGGGAAGCGGTTCGAAACGATGCGCGACATTTGGTCGTTTTCCGGCATTTGGCAAGACTTTGCCGAATTGGCATCCCATATGACCTATGGAATCGATGACGATTCGTCGCGGCACGGCCCCGCTTTTTGCCGCAACCTGTTGTTAACCATCGATGTTCGCCCTTTCTTATCTATTCCCGCCGACACTCCGCCCAGCCGGGGGGCGTAATGTGGGACAGAACCCGGATCGACCATCTGATGGAGCCAGTTGTGCAGGCGCTGCCGGACAGCTACCTTGTTCGGTGGCATGATGCCGTTCGAAAAAATCGAGAAAAGCCTTCATGAAGGTCGTTGAACGCTACATCATGCGCCGCGCTTTCGTGGTCTTCATGGCCGCTCTTGTGTGGACGCTGGCGATCGTGTGGACGACACAGGTGCTGGCAAAGATCGATCTGGTGACAGACAGCGGCCAGTCGGCGTTGACCTTCTTCGAAGTCGCCGCCCTCATCCTTCCGTCCATCATCCCGATCGTGGTGCCTTTTGCGCTGGTGGTGGCAGTCGCACAGACACTCAGTGTGATGAATTCGGATTCCGAACTCGCCGTCGTCAACGCCGCGGGGGCCTCGCGCTGGACGATCGTACGGCCGATCATGTTGCTGGCGCTCGCCGCCGCCGTTTTTTCCTTTGCCGTCGACAACGGCATCGACCCTTACGCACGGCAGAAGAACCGGGCACTGGTGGCCTCGTCGCGCGCGGATCTGTTGTCGCTGATCATCCAGGAAGGCACCTTCCGCAAGATTGACGACGGGCTGTTCCTGCAGATCGGTGAGCGCCTTCCCGACAATCGGCTGGGTGGCATTTTCGTCGCCGATTCGCGCGAGGAAGGCGTCAACCTCGTCTACTACGCCAAGACCGGCAGCATCGTCGAACGCGGCGGTGAAAAGGTGCTGATGATGAATGACGGCGTCATCCATCGCAAAACGCTGACCGGCGATCTCTCCGTCATCCGCTTTACCTCCTATGCCTTCGACATGTCGGCCTTCATGGCGGCGGCTTCGGCGGTGACGCTCCTGCCCAAGGACCAGACGACGCAGTACCTGCTCAACCCGGGCGCCAACGACAAGTACTATCAGCAGAACCCCTACGAATACCGGGCCGAGGTCAACCAACGGTTCTCGGAATGGACCTATTCCATGGTTTTCGCGCTGATCGCGCTTGCGGTCGCCGGGGATGCGCGCTCGCACCGCGAGGCGCGCGTCAATCCGCTGATCACGGCGATCACGATATCGCTGTTCGTGCGTTGGCTGGGCTTTTTTGCCGCCAGCAAGGCGGATGAGGTCCCGCAATATGCGTATATGGTCTATGGCGTGCCGATCGTGGCTTCCGCGGTGGCGATCTGGTTCATCGTCTCCAACCGAACACTGGAACTGCCGGTGACCTGGGCGGACTGGATGACAAACTTCGCCACGCGCATCGCTGACAGCTGGAATGCTTTCAAATTGCGTTTGTCCAGGCGCGGCGCATCAGGGCAAGGGGTCGGCTGATGGGCTGGACACTGGGCCGCTACTTCTTCTTCCGCTATGTGACGATCACCATCTGGTTCTTCATCGGCCTCCTGGCATTGGTGTTCCTGATCGACTTCACCGAGCTGTCCGGCCGCACCACCGGCCTGCCCGGCTTCACCTACGGCACGGCGGTAGCCATTTCAGGCCTCCGTATGCCGATGATCATGCTGCAGACGGTGCCGTTCGTCGGTCTCTTCTCGGCGATGGCGACGCTGGTGTCGCTGAACCGGCGCTACGAGTTGGTCATCGCGCGTTCCGCCGGTGTTTCCGCCTGGCAGTTCCTCTTGCCCTGCTGCATCGGAGCCTTGCTGTTCGGCGTCCTGTCGGTTGGTGTCATCAATCCGCTCGCCGCGCACGCATTCTCCTGGTCGGAGCAGATCGAAACCCAGCTGCGTTCCGGCAAATCGAATACGGTCTCGGCCGATGCCGCGCCCTGGATCCGGCAGAAAACCAGTTCGGGCGACACCATCATCGGTGCGCGGGCCATCCTGAACCAGGGCCTGGAAATGGCCGATGTCGTATTTTTCATTCTCGACCCGCAAGGCAACATCGTCGAGCGCAAGGACGCCGCCCGTGCCTTCCTGCGCGACGGCTATTGGGAATTGCAGGACGTCAAGACATTCCAGAACGGCACGATCCAGGCATCGGCAACCGATCGCGTACCGACCAATCTAAAGCCCGAATTCGTGCAAGAGCGGCTGGCGCGCCCCGAAACCATCCCCTTCTATGACCTGCCCGGAAAGGTCGAGGTTGCCCGCTCCTTCGGCCTCAAGGCAAATGCTTTTGCCATGCAGTTTGATTCGCTCGTGGCGTTGCCGTTCCTTCTCGTCGCCATGACGCTGATCGCGGCAACGGTTTCAATGCGATTTGCTAGGATGGGACAGTCGGCGACGATGATTCTGGGTGGCATCATCGCTGGCTTTCTGCTTTATGTCGTTTCGGTGCTGGTGAAGGCATTCGGCGTGGCGGGATTCGTGCCGACTGTCGTAGCCGCCTGGGTACCGGTCATGGTGGCTATGTTCTTCGGGGTGACTTTCCTGCTATACAAGGAAGACGGCTAGTGAGGGAGGCGTTTTTGCCCAGCAACAGGCAGGCCGGTTTGGCGCGCCTCTATGCGGCGACCGCCTTGGCGTGCGTGCTTGCCTACGCCGTTCCGGCACCGGCGCTTGCGCAGGACGTCGGCGACATGGCGACATCGGTTCCGGCCGGCTCGCAAATGCTGCTGGCGGCCGATACGCTGGTCTACAACAACGACAACCAGACCGTGACCGCCGTCGGCGGTGTGCAGATCGACTATGGTGGCAATCGCCTTGTCGCCCAGCGCGTCGAATACAACCGCAACACCAAGCGGATGGTCGCGAGCGGCAACGTCGAAGTTATCAACAGCGACGGCACCAAGATCAATTCGCAACATATCGACATCACCGATGACTTCGCCGACGGCTTCGTCAATGCGTTGCGGGTCGAAACCATCGACAAGGCCTATTTCGCCGCCGAAAGCGCAGAACGCATGGGCGGCGTGCTGACCACCTTCCACAATGGCGTCTACACCGCCTGCGAGCCGTGCGAGGATAAGCCGGACAAAGCGCCGACCTGGCGCGTCAAGGCCAAGAAGATCATCTGGAACGGCGAGAAGAAGACGGTTCGCTTCGAGAATGCGAATTTCGAGTTCTTCGGTTTTCCGCTTGCCTATCTGCCTGCATTCGAAATTGCCGACCCGACGGTGAAGCGCAAGAGCGGCTTCCTGATCCCGAGCATCATCTACAAGAGCGATCTCGGCGTCGGCGTGAAAGTCCCCTATTATCTCGCATTGGCGCCGACCTACGACCTGACCGTCACCGGCACCGGCTATACCAAGCAGGGCTTCCTCGGTGAGGCCGAGTGGCGTCAGCGCTTCGACAATGGCGAGTACAGCTTGAAGATCGCCGGGATACACCAGCAGAATCCCGACGCCTTCCTCGACACTACTGCCTTCCCATCCAGCTCTGGCCACAACGTCAATTCGGGCAGCGCCGGCGATCCCAACAAATTCCGCGGCATGATGGGTACCCAGGGGCAGTTCGCCATCAACTCACGCTGGAACTTCGGCTGGGACGTGCTGCTGCAGACCGACAAGAACTTCTCGAACACCTACGGCATCGACAAGTACAATAGCAGCGTCCACCAGTCGTCGGTCTACTTGACGGGTCTCAACGGCCGCAACTATTTCGACGTGCGCGCCATGCATTTCGATGTGCAGGAAGATACGCCTGACGACAATATCTCTGCGCGAAGCGGACAACAGCCCTGGGTGCTGCCGTCGCTCGATTACGCCTATATTCCTGATGCCTCGGTGGCCGGCGGCCAGCTGTCCCTCAATGTCAACGCGCGTGTCATCCGCCGCGACGATGTCGACGAGACCTTCGTCCAGCCCTACAATGCCCTCACTCCGACGCAGCGCGTCCGCGGCATCGAAGGCGAATCGGGCCGCCTCACCGCCGAGGCCGAGTGGAAGCGGAGTTTCGTCACAGATGGCGGACTGGTGCTAACGCCGTTGCTCGCGCTGCAGGGCGACGTGGACTACCTCAACGCATCGTCGGCTTCGCTAGACGCCATCGACCGAATGGCAACGCATTTGGGCGAGCAGGACGATATGCGCTCGTCATTTGCCCGTTACATGGCAACCGCGGGCCTCGAGATGCGTTGGCCGGTGCTGTTTTCCATGGCCAGCGGGTCCAGCCATGTCATCGAGCCAATGGCGCAGGTCTTCATGCGTCCGAACGAGCAATATGTCGGCGGCCTCTCAGTGCCCAACGAAGACGCCCAAAGCATGGTCTTCGACGCGACCACCTTGTTCGAGCGCGACAAGTTCTCCGGTTACGACCGCGTCGAAGGCGGTTCGCGCGCCAATGTCGGCCTCCGCTATTCCGGCTCGTACAACAATGGCTGGGGTACCAATGCCATTTTCGGCCAATCCTATCAGATCGGCGGCGAGAACTCCTTTGCCGCGCCGGATCTGGTCAATGTCGGCGCCAATTCCGGCCTCGACACGACCAAATCCGACTATGTCGGCCTGTTCGGCATCAACAGCCCCAACGGCTTCGCGGCCTCGGTCAGCGGCCGTTTCGACGAACAGAGTTTCGAGGTCCGCCGTGCCGAGGTGAAGGCCGCCTATTCCGGCCTGCCTGTGTCGCTGAGCGCCAAATACGCCTTCATCCAGGCCCAGCCGCTGTACGGTTTCACGGAAGACCGTCACGAAGTCACACTTGGTGCATCCACGCATCTGGCCGAAAACTGGCGCGTCTTCGGCACAGGAACCTACGACCTGCAGCAAAGCCTGCTGGTCAAGGACGGTGTCGGCTTCGCCTACAACGATTCCTGCTTCACTTATCTGATGACCTACTCGCAGTCGCGCGATCTGAACACCAGGGAGGTGTCGCAGACCATCGGCTTCAATCTGTCGTTCCGCACCCTCGGCGAATTCGGCTCGTCGACCAGTGCCATCGACACGATCCAGTAACAATCGGCGACATCGTTTCGCCGCATAGGGCTGGCACGGATTTCGCGCACCTGGAAAGATGAAATTGGGCGGGACCGGGATAGAATTGGGATACCAACGATGAGGAAATACCTCTTTTCAGCAGGTTTCGCGTTGCTCGTGGCGGCGACGTCCGTGTCGATCACTGCAATGACGCCGCCGGCTTTCGCCAGCGAGATCAAATACGTCGTCAACAACATTCCGGTCACCACCGGCGACATAGCCCATCGCGCCGCCTTCCTGAAGCTGCAGCGCAAGAAGGGCGATGCCGGCCAGGAAATGATCGACCAGACGCTGCGTATGGCCGAGGCCAAGCGGCTTGGCATCCGCATCAGCGACGCACAGGTCGAGGCGGCGTATCAGCGCTTTGCCTCGAGCAACAAGATGCAGCTCAGCCAGCTTGACGGCGTCATGGAGAAGTCAGGCGTCACCAAGAGCCACTTCAAGGAATTCATCCGCGCCCAGATGGCCTGGAACCAGGCTTTGAGCGCGCGCTACCGTTCCGGCGACGGCACCGGTGCCGTCAGCGAGCAGGATCTCGTGAGGAAGATGCTCGAAAAAGGCGGCGCCAAACCGAGCGCCACCGAATACATGCTGCAGCAGGTCATCTTCGTGGTTCCGGCGGCTGAACGCAGCGCGACGCTGGGCAAACGCAAGCGCGAGGCCGACGCCATGCGCACCCGCTTCAACGGCTGCAACACGACGCGCGAATTCGCCAAGGGCCTGATCGACGTCACCGTTCGGGATCTGGGCCGGGTGCTGGCGCCGCAGCTGCCGCCGGACTGGGCCGAGCAGATCAAGGCGACCAAAGTCGGCGGTGCCACTGCCACGCGCGAAACCGAACGCGGCGTCGAATTCATCGGCATCTGCTCGTCGCGCGAAGTGTCCGACGACAAGGTCGCCCAGATGGCGTTTCAGGCCGAAGGCTCCGGCGGCGACAAGGATGCCGACGCGCTCAGCAAGAAATATGTCGACGAGCTGAAGGCAAAAGCCCGCATCGTCAAGCGCTGACGTGAGCAACGCAGTGACTGCGCTCGCGTTGAGCGCCGGCGATCCGTCCGGCATTGGGCCGGAGATCGCCATCGCCGCCTTTATGGCGCGCGAAGCTGCCGCCCTGCCCCCCTTCTACCTGCTCGCCGATCCGGCGCTGATCGCCTCCCGGGCGCGCCTGCTCGGCATTTCGCTGCCGGTCGTCGAAACGACATCAGCGCAAGCGGCGCAGGTCTTTGCCCGCGCCTTGCCGATCGTTCCACTGACTGCCCGCTGCATCGACAGTCCCGGCCGGCCGGATCCGGCCAATGCGGCCGCCACCATCGAGGCCATCGACCGCGCCGTCGCCGATTGCCTTGCCGGCGAAGCCTCGGCCGTGGTCACCTGCCCCATCGCCAAGAAGCCGCTCTACGACGCCGGCTTTCGCTTCCCCGGCCACACCGAGTATCTGGCGC
Source organism: Mesorhizobium sp. SEMIA396 (assembly GCF_024518615.1). NCBI lineage: Bacteria > Pseudomonadati > Pseudomonadota > Alphaproteobacteria > Hyphomicrobiales > Phyllobacteriaceae > Mesorhizobium > Mesorhizobium sp. SEMIA396. The sequence goes on along the minus strand of NZ_JANIFC010000002.1, from coordinate 473,743 downwards.
ATCTGGCGGCCCGGCACAGCGGCGTCGAGGCGATGCCGGTGATGATGCTGGCAGGACCCGACCTGCGCACCGTTCCCGTCACCATCCACATCGCGCTGGCCGAGGTGCCGAAGGCACTGACCACCGAGCTGATCGTCGCCACCGCGCGCATCACCGCCGCCGACCTTACCGGCCGCTTCGGCATCGCCAAGCCACGGCTGGCGATTGCCGGGCTCAACCCGCATGCCGGCGAAGGCGGCGCCATGGGCCTCGAGGACGAGCGGATCGTGCGCCCGGCGGTCGACATCCTGCGTGCCGATGGCATCGACGCTTTCGGCCCTTTGCCGGCCGACACGTTGTTCCATGTCCGGGCGCGGGCGGGCTACGACGCGGCCCTTTGCATGTATCACGACCAGGCGCTGATCCCGGCCAAGGCGCTGGCTTTCGACGAGGCGGTCAATGTCACGCTCGGCCTGCCCTTCATCCGCACCTCGCCCGACCACGGCACGGCCTTCGACATCGCCGGCAAGGGTGTGGCGCGGCCCGACAGCCTGATAGCGGCGCTGAAGCTTGCCCGGCGGCTGGCCGACACGAACACGAAGGCGGTTGCGGTATGAGATCTCGGGCATGAGCATCGACGGGCTGCCGCCGCTGCGCGAGGTGATCGAGCGTCATGGGCTGCGGGCAAAGAAGGCGCTCGGCCAGAATTTCCTGCTCGACCTCAACCTCACCGGCAAGATCGCGCGCACCGCCGGCGACTTGTCCGATGCAACCGTGATCGAGGTCGGTCCCGGTCCCGGCGGGCTGACCCGCGCCCTGCTTTCCAACGGCGCGCGTCACGTCATCGCCATCGAGCGTGACGAACGCTGCCTAGCGGCCCTTGCCGAAGTGTCCGATCATTATCCCGGCCGGCTGGAGGTTGTTTCCGGCGATGCGCTGAAGACGGATTTCGCAGGCCTTGCCAGCCGAGCGACCGGCAATGGCGGTCCGGTCAAGATCGTGGCCAACCTGCCCTACAATATCGGCACGGAGCTGCTGGTGCGCTGGTTGACGGTCAGCGACTGGCCGCCTTTCTACACCTCGATGACTTTGATGTTCCAGCGCGAGGTGGCCGAGCGCATCGTCGCGCCTGCCGGCAGCGACAGCTATGGCCGGCTGGGGGTTCTTGCCGGCTGGCGGACGGAGGCGAGGATCGCCTTCGACGTACCGCCACAGGCATTCACGCCGCCGCCAAAGGTCACCTCCTCGGTGGTGCATCTGGTGCCGCGCCCGACGCCCCTGCCCGCCGAGGTGAAGAAACTCGGCCGCGTCACAGAAGCCGCTTTCGGCCAACGTCGCAAGATGCTGCGGCAGAGCGTGAAAAGCCTCGGCGGCGAGGCCCTGCTCGAACGCGCCGGCATCGATCCGACACGCCGCGCCGAGACGCTCAGCGTCGAGGAATTCGTGCGGCTGACCAATGCCGTGTAGCTCTCTTCTCCCCGTTTACGGGGAGAAGATGCCGGCAGGCAGATGAGGGGGCAGCACGAACCTTGAAATGCCAGCACCGCCCCTCATCCGGCCCTTCGGGCCACCTTCTCCCCGTGAACGGTGCGAAGGAAGAGGTCTCAGCCCGTCTTCTCGTCCAACAGTCCAGAGACGAAATCGAACAGGCCTGGCCGGCGGTCGCGTCTTAGCCGCTCGGCGACGACGATGCCGCGCACTTCGGCGAAGGCGCGGTCAAGGTCATCATTGACGATGACGAAATCATATTCCTTCCAGTGCTCGATCTCGTTGCGGGCGTTTTTCAGCCGCGTCTCGATCACCGCCTCCTGGTCTTCAGCGCGACGTTTCAGCCGCGCCTTCAACTCCTTCATCGATGGCGGCAGGATGAAGATCGAGACAATGTCGGCGCGCATCTTCTCCTTGAGCTGCTGGGCGCCTTGCCAGTCGATGTCGAACAGCATGTCGCGCCCCTCGGACAGCGCCAGTTCGGCCGGTTCGCGCGGCGTCGCATAGCAATTGCCATGCACCTCGGCCCACTCCAGCAGCGCGTCGGAATCACGAAGCCGCTCGAATTCGCGCATCGTCCGAAAATGATAGTGGACGCCTTCGATCTCGCTTCCACGGCGCGGCCTGGTGGTGACCGAGACCGACAGTTCGAGGCTGGAATCGCTTTCCAGAAGATTGCGCGCGATCGTCGACTTGCCGGCGCCGGACGGCGACGACAGGACGAGCATCAGGCCCCGGCGGCGTATGCGGGACCCCAAATCCTTGGCAACCATCGGCTACTCCAGATTCTGGATCTGTTCACGAAACTGGTCGACCACCGCCTTCAGGTCCAGGCCGATCGCGGTGATGGCTGCGGCATTCGATTTGGAACACAGCGTATTCGATTCGCGGTTAAATTCCTGTGCCAGAAAATCGAGCTTGCGACCGACCGCGCCGCCGCCCACCAGCAGTGCCCGGCCGGATGCGACATGCGTTTTCAGCCGGTCGATCTCTTCGCGAATATCGGCCTTGGTGGCCAGGAACGCCGCCTCCATATGCAGTCGGGTGGCATCCAGATTGGCGGAAGCGTCCATCAGCAGCCTGACCTGCTCGGCGATGCGTTCGCGGATCACCGCGGTCTCGCGGGATGGATCCACTTCTGCCCGCAGCGTCAGCGCCTCGATCGTGTCGATATGACCCGACAACAGCAAAGCCAGCGCGGCTCCTTCGCCCTGCCGTGCCTGTTCGAGCCCGTTCAAGGCCACTTCGAGCGCGGCCATGACCGCGGCATCGAGCGCGGCCCTCGCCTCCTCGGTTTCGACGGTTTCAGGAATGTCGAGCACGCCGCGCAGCGAAAGCAATCCATCCGACGTCGCCGCAGCAACGCCGAATTGCTCCTGCAGCCGTTTGGCGAGCCCAGCAAGGTCCTTCAGGAAGGCTTCGTTGACGACCGGCTGCGCCTGCGCGCCAACGGCACGGCCGATGGTCAGCGTCGCCTGGAAATTGCCGCGTGCAAAACGTTTCTGAAGTATTTGCCGGACAGCAGGTTCCAACCGCTCGAAGCCTTGCGGCAGCCGCAGCCGTACCTCGACGCTCTTGCCGTTGACGGACTTGACCTCCCAGGCGATCGAGGTGCCTTCGTGCTCGGCGACGGCACGTGCAAAACCGGTCATGCTCTGCAAATTCATATCGCCCACACGTCCCTGGCACATCGCCCTGAACCGGCTTTCCGGACAGAGCGAGTGCGGCTTGAAAAAGATTGCGCCGCAGGCGCGTCGAAACCGGACGCGCGGCGCTCTTCCAAATGTCAGGGCGTTGCCTGCCGGGCAACGCCTTCCTTCATTTACTGGGCAGCGCCCGCGTCACCGCCGCTGTCGTCGGCACCGTCAGCCGGCCCACTGCCAGCGGGTTTGACGGCATTGCTGTCGCCGGTGCCAGTCGTCTTGGCGGCTTTGGCGGCATCATCGGCCTGCTTCTTCAGCAACGCGCGATAGCGGGCGACGTTCTCGTTGTGCTCGTCCAGCGTCGCGGCAAAAACGTGCCCGCCGGTGCCGTCGGCAACGAAATAGAGGTCGGCGGTCTTCGACGGATTGGCCACCGCCTCCAGCGCTGCACGACCCGGATTGGCGATCGGCGTCGGCGGCAAGCCATTGATCACATAGGTGTTGTAGGGCGTCTGTTTCTGGATGTCCGACTGGTAGATCGGCCGGTCCGCCGGCTTTCCCTTGCCGCCGAACAGCCCGTAGATGATGGTCGGATCGGATTGCAGGCGCATGCCCTTGGCAAGCCGGTTCAGGAAGACGGCGGCAACTCGCGAACGCTCGTCACCCTTGCCCGTCTCCTTCTCGACGATCGAGGCCAGCGTGACGAACTCCTCGACGTTGGCCAGCGGCAGGTCAGGCGCGCGCCGCTGCCAGACATCGTCGACCAGCTTCTTCTGATCCGCCAGCAGCTTATCGACCATCTGCTGGCGTGTCGCTCCGCGCGTGAAGCGCAGCGTGTCGGTGGCGAGGCTGCCCTCCGGCGGCGTGGTTGCCGGCATGTCGCCGCTCAAGGCATTCTCCTCGGCGATGCGCTGCAATGCCTGGTCGACCGTCAGTCCTTCAGGAATGGTCAGCGAATACATCACCGACTTGCCGCTCTTCAGAAGCTCCATGATATCGCGCATGGATGCCCTGGGCTTGATCTCGTACTCGCCGGCTTTCAGCGCGGAATCATTGCCGAAGGCCCGCACGCCAAGGCGGAATACCCGGGCGTCGCTGATCAACCCGCGGCGTTCGAGCTGGTCGGCGATATCCTGGACGCCGGTGCTCGGCTTGACCAGGAAGGTGTCGCCATTGGCCGAAGGTCCGGGTTCGGTGAATTCCTGCTTGCCGAAATAGACCGCGACGCCGGCCGCCAGAACCACCAGCATCACCGAGGAGATGACGAAGTTCATGAAAACGACGACCTGGCTGCGTGACGCACGCGAGCGCTTCGGCGGCGGCGTGCCAGCCTCCGGCCGCAACGCTTCGCTGGCCGTTTTCGGCACGATCGGGCCGGATGTCGGCGGCCGTTGCCCGAATTCTCCGTTGCCTGCCGGATTTGTGTTCATTTCGCCCTACCGTTTGATCGCCCAACGAATCCCCAGCGGCAGAGTAGGGGCGAATATGGCAAAATTGACGGCACGCCGAAGCGCCGCCCGGCAGCCGGACGATCAGCCATTGTAGCGCTGGAAGACCAGCGACGCGTTGGTCCCGCCAAAGCCGAAGGAATTGGACAGCGCCACGTCGATCTGGCGGGCACGCGGCTTGTTCGGCACCAGGTCGATCGCGGTTTCGCGTTCCGGGTTGTCGAGGTTGATGGTCGGCGGCGCGACATTGTCCCTGATGGCAAGGATCGAGAAGATCGCTTCGGCGGCACCCGCCGCCCCAAGCAGATGGCCGATCGACGACTTGGTCGACGACATCGAAATCTTCGATGCGGCATTGCCGACAAGCCGCTCGACCGCGCCGAGCTCGATCGTGTCGGCCATGGTCGAGGTGCCGTGCGCGTTGATGTAGTCGACATCGGCCGGCGTCAACTTGGCCCGGTTCAGTGCCGCCGTCATGCAACGGAAGGCGCCATCGCCATCCTCGGCGGGCGCGGTGATGTGATGCGCGTCGCCGGTGAGACCATAACCCGTCACCTCGGCATAGATCTTGGCGCCGCGCGCCCTGGCATGTTCGAGCTCCTCGAGCACGACAACGCCGGCGCCCTCGCCCATGACGAAGCCGTCGCGGTCGCGATCATAGGGTCGCGACGCCGTTTGCGGCGAATCATTGCGTTCCGTCGACAGTGCCCGGCATGCGGCAAAGCCGGCGATCGACAGCCGCGTCACCGGCGCTTCGGCGCCACCGGCGACCATCACGTCGGCATCGCCCCACATGATCAACCGGGCAGCATCGCCAATGGCGTGCGCGCCGGTCGAACAGGCCGTGACGACGGCATGGTTCGGGCCTTTCAGTCCGTGCCGGATCGAAACCTGCCCGGAGACGAGATTGATGATCTGGCCCGGGATGAAGAAAGGGCTGATGCGGCGCGGGCCGCGCTCCTTGAGGATCATCGCGTTCTCGGCGATGCCCTCGATGCCGCCGATGCCGGAGCCGATCAGGACGCCGGTGGCACACCGCTCTTCATGCGTCTTGGGTTCCCAGCCGGAATCCTTCAGCGCCTCGTCGGCGGCGGCAATCCCGTAAAGGATGAAGTCGCCGATCTTGCGCAGTTCCTTGGGCTCGAGCACGGCCTCGGGATTGAAGGTGGCATTGCTGCCGTCACCACGCGGAATGACGTGGGCGATCTTGCAGGCAAGATCCTCCACCTCGAACTCAGTGATGCGCTTGGCAGCGCTGCGGCCGGTCAGAAGTTCCTTCCAGCTGTGCTCGAAGCCCATGCCGAACGGCGACAGCAACCCAAGGCCCGTGACGACGACACGCCTCATCGCAGGTCCTCCCCGGTGATGACTGCGGAAAGCGTCAGGCCGAAGCCTTGTCGATGTACTTCACGGCATCGCCAACGGTCAGGATGGTCTCAGCCGCATCGTCGGGAATCTCGACGCCGAATTCTTCTTCGAACGCCATGACGAGTTCGACCGTGTCGAGGCTGTCGGCGCCCAGATCATCGATGAAGCTCGCCTGCTCCGTCACTTTGTCGGCATCGACGCCAAGGTGCTCGATGACGATCTTCTTGACGCGCTCTGCGGTGTCACTCATTTGGGCATCCTCGTCTTTTGTTTGTCTGTCTTCGTTAGCGGGCAGAATGCCGCTAATCAAGCTGAAAGATGGTCCTGCCGGAAACGCAACGACTACGGACCGGTTTTTGCCCGAACCGCCGGGTTGCGGGCCGCATTACACGAAAAATAGCTGAGGTCCAAGCCGAAATGGTCTCTTTTCACAACCCGCCGGCGTTGCTGCCGAACCTCGTCAAATCATAGCCATGCCGCCATTTACGTGGATGGTCTGGCCAGTGACGTAGGCGGCTTCGTTGGAGGCGAGATAAGCGACGGCGGACGCGACTTCAACGCTGGTGCCCATGCGCCGCGTCGGGATCGCCGCCATGATCGCCTCTTTCTGCTTGTCGTTGAGCTTGTCGGTCATCGCCGATTCGATGAAGCCCGGGGCGACGCAGTTGACGGTGATGTTGCGGGTGGCGATCTCCTGTGCCAGCGATTTGGAGAAGCCGATCATGCCGGCCTTTGAGGCGCAGTAATTGGTCTGGCCGGGATTGCCGGTGATGCCGACCACCGAGGTGATGTTGATGATGCGGCCATGGCGGCGGCGCATCATCGGGTGGGTGAGTTCGCGGGTCAGCCTGAACACGGCGGTCAGGTTGACCTCGAGCACGCTGTCCCAGTCGGCATCCGACATGCGCACGAACAGGCCGTCCTTGGTGATGCCGGCGTTGTTGACCAGGATGTCGACGCCTTCGAGATCGGCTTCGGCTTTCTGGCCGAGCGCCTTGACCTCCTCACGGTTGGACAAATTGGCCGGGAACAGCTTGACCCGGTCGCCAAGCTCGCTAGCCAGCGCTTCCAGTTTCTCGACGCGGGTGCCATGCAGGCCGACGATCGCGCCCTGCGCATGCAACATCCTGGCGATCGCCTCGCCGATGCCGCCGGATGCGCCGGTGACGAGCGCCTTGCGGCCAGTCAATTCGAACATTTTTGTCTCCTGATTGAGAAGAGAACACCCTTTACAGGGATGGGATCAAATGACGCTTTATGCAAGCGCCGCCATGGCCGCCTCGACGTCAGCCGCGGTGCCGACCGACGCGGTGGCGACATCGCGGTTGATGCGCCGCGCCAATCCTGAAAGCACCTTGCCGGCGCCGATCTCGTAAAGCGTGGTGACGCCGTTTGCGCCGAACCATTCCACCGTCTCGCGCCAACGCACGCGGCCGGTTATCTGTTCGACCAGGCGGCGGGCGATCTCGTCTGGATCGCTGGTCGGGCTGACCGTAACATTGGAGAGGACGGGAACCACCGGCGCGTTCTTTGCCACGCCGGCCAGGGCTTCGCGCATGACGTTCGCGGCCGGCGCCATCAGCGCGGAATGGAAGGGCGCGGACACCTGCAGCATCAGCGCGCGTTTGGCGCCTTTCTCGGTGCACAGTTTCGCGGCCAGTTCGACCGCGGCCTTGGCGCCGGAGATGACCAGTTGGCCACCGCCATTGTCGTTGGCGATCTGGCAGACAGAGCCTTTGGCGGCTTCCGCGCAAGCGGCTTCGACATCGGCATGTTCCAATCCGATGATCGCCGCCATGGCGCCCTCGCCGGCCGGCACCGCCGCCTGCATGGCATTGCCGCGTATGCGCAGCAACCGGGCGGCATCGGCAACCGAAACGAAGCCGGCAGCGGCCAACGCCGAATATTCGCCCAGCGAATGACCGGCGACATAGGCGATCTTGCCTTTCAGCGAGAAGCCGCGCGATTCCAGCGCCCGGATCGCGGCCAGCGACACCGCCATCAGCGCCGGCTGCGCGTTGGCGGTCAGCGTCAACGTCTCTTCCGGCCCTTCCCAGATCAGCTCCGACAGATTTTCGCCGAGCGCATCGTCGACTTCCTGGAAGACCCTGCGCGCTTCGGGGAAGGCGTCGGCGAGATCCTTGCCCATGCCGACCGCCTGGCTGCCTTGTCCGGGAAAGGTGAATGCAACGGCCATGCGAGGGCTCCCAAGGGCTGGTTTTGCTTGCCTGAAGACGGTTTTTCTTGCCTGTGACGCATGGCGGGGCGCCAAGTCAAGCCCGGTTCGACCCTGCCCGAGGGCAGCCTCGTCCGCCGAGTGCCTGTTGCGAAAGGGTTTTTGGCGATCACTCCTGATGAAAACCGCTCACGATTCGTTTGCTGGCTCTTCTTATTTCCGTTACAGGCGCTAGCTTTGCGTGACAATTCCATGACAATCGAGTGACGCGCTTGTCGCTGGGTGGGGAAGTTAAAGTGGCAAAGAGTTACAAACGCACCGGCAAGGCCGCGCCACAGTTCCTGGAAGACGACCCCTCCACCGGCTATCTGCCGGGCAGGAGATGGCCGGTCGTGCGCTATGGGCTGATCAGCCTGGCGATTGCCGCTATCCTGGTGTTTGCCATCGAACTGATCGTGCGCGGCGACTTTGCCGGAACCATCTCCTTCTTCCTGCAGCCGTTCAAGCCGGGCTGGACCACCATCGTCGTGTTTGCGCTGCTCCTGATCGGCTTCGATGCGGTGCTCGGCCGCAGCCACCAGAGCCTGATGATCGTCGCGCCGCTGACCTTGTCGCTTGCTTTCGTCGGTCACCAGAAGTCGCACTATCTCGGCGATCCGCTCTATCCGACCGATTTCCTCTATGCCCGCCAGATCTTCGCGCTGCTGCCGCTTTTGGTACGCGAACGGCCGATGACCGCGCTTGCCATGGTCGTCGGCATCGTCGCCGGCCTGTCGCTGCTCGTCTACGGCTGGCGGCTATGGCGCCGCAAGGTTCCCGCACTCAGCCGCAAGGGGCGCCTTGCGCGGCTGACGCTGGCAGTGCCGCTGCTCGCCTTCTTCGTTTCGATCATGGACTACGCCACCTTCTCCTGGACCAGGGATCGGCTGCAGATCATCCCGATCATGTGGGACCAGAAGGAAAACTATGCCTCCAACGGCTTTGCGCTGGCCTTTGCCCTCAACGTGCCGATGGCGCATGTCTCGGCGCCGCCGGGCTATTCCGACAAGGCGATCGCAGCGATAGCCAGGCCTGATGTGACCGCCTCGGTGCCGGCCGAGAAGCCGGACATCATCATCGTCATGAGCGAATCCTTCTGGGATCCGACCAAGTTGCCTGGCGTCACCATCACGCCAGATCCAATCCCCAATGTGCGGGCGCTGCGCTCGGGCTCGATGTTCTCGCCGGAGTTCGGCGGCATGACCGCCAATATCGAGTTCGAGGCGCTGACCGGCTTCTCCAACGCGTTCCTGCCGGCAGGCAGCATCCCCTATCAGCAATATGTGCGCACGCCGACGCCTTCGCTCGCGACCTTCCTGAAGAGCCAGGGTTACCGGGCGCGCGCCATCCATCCCGGCACCAACTGGTTCTGGAACCGTGGCGCGGTCTATGCCGATTTCGGCTTCAACGATTTCATGTCGGAAGAGACGCTGCCGCCAATGCAAAAGCGCGGGCCACTGGCATCGGATGCGGCGATGACCGACGAGATCATCAGCGAGGCCGACGCCAGCGACGAGCCGGTGTTCTTCTTTGCGGTCAGCCTGCAAAACCACGGTCCCTACGAGCCGAACCGCTATTACAATCCCACGCATAGGGTGCAGGCGCCGATCAGCCAGTGGGCGCGCGAATCGCTACTCAGCTACGCCGAGGGCTCAGCCGATGCCGATCGCGGCCTCGAACGCCTCGTCGAATGGGCCAAGAAACGCTCCCGCCCCACCGTAATCGCCTTCTTCGGCGACCATCTGCCGCCGCTGGGGCCGGTCTATGTCGAAACCGGCTTCCTCAAGGACAATGTCGCGCCGCGCAAGGAAGCGTCGCCCGAGGCTGCTCTCGAGCATCACGAGACGCCGCTGGTCATCTGGTCGAACCGCACCGGGCCGGCTGAGCAGATGGGTGCCGTCAGCCCAGCCTTCCTGCCCTATCATATCCTGAAAACGGCCGGAATCAGCCATCCCTACTACACCGGCTTCCTGGGCGAGATGAGCGAACGCTACCGTGTCGTCGACCGCAATCTTCTGCTGACGCCGGCTGGCGAAGCCACGCCCGATTGGGCGCGGCAGAAGGAGATCGATCCGGCGATCCGCGATTTCCGCCTGCTGCAGTACGATATGATGTTCGGCAAGCGTCAGGCAGCGCCTGACTTCTTCCCCGAAACGGTCGACAAGGACAAGGTTGTCGCCCATACGAGTTGAGCCCAACGATCCCTCAGGCTCGTCTGTGTCGGATCGCGCGTTCAGTTCGTCAATTGCAGCTTCGAGAACTTGTTGGCGATCTGCTGGAAAACGTCCGGCAATTTGGTCGGATCGTTGACTGCATAATAGCCGCTCGGATCAGAAGCGCAGGCGCTGTAAAGCGCGCGGTTGGCTGCGGTGTCGGATTGCAGCACCATGGTGTAGATTTGCACGCCCTCGTTCTTCAATTGCGTGCAGACGTTTTTGGTCCAGCCGTCGACATTGCGCGCAGCGGTCGTCTGGTTATCTGATCCGAAACGGCCGCCGGCCAGATAACCATATGATGTGTAGTCAGATTTCGTCGGCTGTTGGCTGGCGCCATAGACGACGTTCTCGCCGTCGGTGAGCAACAGCACGATCTTGCTGATGCCGGGCGTCTTCCACGGCGCCCCATCGGTGTAGGGCGCGGCGGGCGACAGCACCCGCATACCCCATGACAGGCCCTCGGAGACGTTGGTGCCCGAACCGTTCCACTCGGTCATCTGACTGGCAGCCTTGCGCAGCTTGTCGAAATCGTCGGTCAGGGGGACCACCGGGGTCGGACACGCACGGTTCGGACCGATAGTGATGGGAGAGCCGATCTCGGTTATGAGTTCCTTGGCGGGCGCAACATATTTGGCAATCTTTTCCCTGGCAGCCCTGTCATCGGGCGACAGAAGTTCGATGAGATTGCCGAGCAGGTTGCTGAGATCGATGCCCAGGATGTTGATGCCCGACTGGGCAAGCCTGGTTTTGTCGCTGACATCGTTGAGATAGGAGTTGTTGTAGTATTTATCCGAATTGCCATAGGAGCCAGACGGCTTTTGGGCGTCTTCGGGATCATCCGGCGCAAAGTACGGCACGAACAGCGTGTCGGGCTTGGCCGTGTCGGGTGGCGTGTCGGAGATATTGTAAGCGCCTGGCCGCGCCTCGACACAACCCTTCCATCCGGTGCCATTCCATCCGGCATCGGTCCATCCGGTCTTCTTGAGCTGTTTGAAAAGCGCCATGTGGTTCGGCCGCTTGCCGTCGATGACGGGAAAATTGACGCCGTTGGTTGAGGACTTGCCGTCCATGTCGATCCAGGACGGGTCGAAGCCGTCGCCATTGACGTTGACGGCGGTTACGAAAGGAACCAGCGAGGCGCGGATCTTGCGCGTCGGCGATTTCGCCGCTTCGAGCGTGTCGAGCAACGATTTTGTCGCCGTCCTCAGTGCCGTCATGCGCGCGCCGGCCATCGAGCCGGTGTTGTCCAGTACCAGCACGACTTCGAGCTGGTTGTTCGATTCGACCGCCGAGGCATCGACCACGATGTGCTTGCTGTCGCCGAACAGGAAGGCGAAGTTGAGATTGACGTCCGCCGAGGCAATCGCCTTTGTCTTGACGAAGTTGACGCCCTTATCGACAGTCAGCGTCGCCTGCGCATTGCCGAGTTCGCCATGACCGACGATGTTGGCCTGGAAATAGCGGTTGAAAGCGTCATTGCGGGTGATGTCGAGATCGCCAAGGTGCGAAGAAGCAAGATTTGCCGAATCAAGAGCGTTCTGCAGATTGCTCTTGGCTCGCATAAGGGTCGAGATATCGGTTGCGAAAGCGACTGCCGTCAGGATGACCGGCAAACCCAGTCCCAGCACAAGCGTGAAATTGCCGCTCTTCGAGCGCCAGAATTTGTTGAAAAGCATCCTTACCCCCGGAAATGCTTGCCGCTTTTGCGCGGTTGTCCGGGCTTTTGCGCCTTCGATGATGAATCGACCGTTGATGGCCAGGCTTCAACTCCACACAACCTGCTGGTGTGGTTAAGACGTGGTTGCCGGAAACCACAACTCCGACCGTTGCTGCTCCCCGATCATCGGCTATGACACACGGGAATGCCGCTTGCGCTTGCTTTGCGGCCGGATTGCTGTATAGACGCCCGCAATCTGCCGGTCCTTGCTGGGGGCTGAACGGAGGGCCGGAGGTTTTTCAGAACCTTCGTGTGAAGCCGGAAGTGCTTCCGCCTCCCGTGTCTCCGCTCTCGACCGTCTCGTCATGCTCCTTTCTTCCCCCTGCCCCTTCGAGGGTTTGCGGGTCAGAGAAGTTGCAGAGGCTTTTGCCGCCGGGAACCGGGAGAGAAACGAAGAAAGGCATAGGACATAATGGCTCTTTACGAACATGTGTTTCTTGCCCGGCAGGACCTCTCGCAGCAGCAGGTCGATGCGCTTGTCGAACAGTACAAGGGTGTCATCTCCGCTAATGGCGGGTCCGTCGGCCGGGTCGAGAACTGGGGACTGAAGTCCCTCACCTACCGGGTCAACAAGAACCGGAAGGCTTACTACACGCTGATGGACCTGAATTGCCCGGCGGCCGCGCTCAACGAGATGGAGCGCCAGATGGGCCTGTCCGAGGACGTGCTGCGTTTCCTGACCATCAAGGTCGAGGCGCATGAGGAAGGCCCGTCGGCCATGATGCAGAAGCGCGAAGAGCGCTCGGAACGCGGCGGCTTCGGCGACCGTGACCGTGGCGATCGTGGTCCGCGTTCGTTCGGCGATCGTGATCGCGGCGACCGTGGCGATCGTCCGCCGCGCTCGTTCGGCGACGCCGGTGCCGATCGTGGTCCGCGCCGTCCGCGCGAAGGCTTTGAAGGGGGTGCAGAATAATGGTCGACATCAATCAGATCCCGACCCGGCGCCCGTTCCATCGCCGCCGCAAGACCTGCCCGTTCTCCGGCGCCAACGCGCCCAAGATCGACTACAAGGACGTGCGTCTGCTGCAGCGCTACATTTCTGAGCGCGGCAAGATCGTGCCGTCGCGCATCACCGCCGTCAGCCAGAAGAAGCAGCGCGAACTCGCCAAGGCGATCAAGCGCGCCCGCTTCCTCGGCCTGCTGCCCTACGTGGTTCGCTAATATCTCAAATGCGGGCGGTTCGCCGCCCGCTCTTTCCCACGGCGACGGGCGCCGCAGGGCCGAACATCAAATCCCGGGTTGAGGTCAAAACCTCTAACTGCCGCAACAGGCAGGACAGCGACACCAGCGCCAAAGGCGCTCAAGCTTCCTGACCTGTTCCCAAGACATTCGGCGTCGATCTCATCGATCGATTGGCGCCCAACCGAAGGAACAAAACCATGGACGTCATTCTTCTCGAACGCGTTTCCCGTCTCGGCCAGATGGGCGATACCGTCAAGGTCAAGGACGGCTTCGCCCGTAACTTCCTGCTGCCGCAGGGTAAGGCGCTGCGCGCCAACGAAGCCAACAAGAAGAAGTTCGAAGGCCAGCGCGCCCAGCTCGAAGCCCGTAACCTCGAGCGCAAGTCGGAAGCAGCCCAGGTCGCCGAAAAGCTCGACGGCAAGAGCTTCATCGCCGTTCGCTCCGCCGGCGAAACCGGACAGCTTTACGGTTCCGTTTCGACCCGCGACATCGCCGATCTGCTGACGGCGGAAGGTTTCTCGATCAACCGCAACCAGATCCTGCTCAACCAGCCGATCAAGACCATCGGTGTCACCAATGTGGCGATCGCGCTGCATCCGGAAGTCGAGGTCACCGTCACGCTCAACATCGCCCGCACGGCCGACGAAGCCGAGCGCCAGGCCAAGGGCGAGACTCTGACCACCGCCGAAGCCATCTATGGCGACGACATCAACGACAACGCCCGGCCGGAGAACTTCTTCGATCCGAACACCGAGTTTGAAGGCGGCGAAGACAACGCCTGATCATCCATAGCAAAGAGGTTGAAGCTGCGCTCCGATCTCGATTGAAGCGTGCTTCGATCACTTTGCCGTCATCCAGCCATGCTGGACCAATGCCCGGGCCTCTCGCCCGGGCATTTTTGTGCCAAATGGAACTTTTCGAACCCCTATATATTGTTGCAGACTATGGCGTCGCGCGTCCTTTGGCCGCGCAAAGCACGCTGTGCAACTTTGGTTCGGCGCAAGATCTTCGGGGAAATCGACACTGATTTTCGCGGTCACGCGCCAAGGCAGCCTGTCTGGCCGAGAGGGGACATTTGGTCATGAATATTCTGTTGAAGCGCGTTCTCGACCGCCTGGTGCGTACCGGCAATCTCAAGGTGACTGGTCCCAAGGGCTCGGCTGTGGTTTTCGGCGACGGCAGCGGCGAACCGGTGCACATGCACATCAAGACCGCGCATGCCGAGCGCGCCATCACCTTCGATCCGATGTTGGCGGTGCCTGAAGCCTACATGGACGGCGAACTCGACATTCTCGAAGGCGGCGTGCTGGGCGTGATGCGCATCGCCTTCCAGAACATGGGCAGCGGCGGCATCGACGCCACCTGGTCGAAGGCCATCGAAGGCTTGCGCCACGCCTTCCGCCGGCTGCAGCAGATCAACACCGCCTCGCGCTCGCGGCGCAACGTGCAGCGACACTACGATTTGTCGGGCGACCTCTACCGGCTCTTCCTCGACGAGGACATGCAATATTCCTGCGCCTATTTCGAGCAGCCGGACATGACGCTCGACGAAGCGCAGGCCGCCAAGAAACGCCACATCGCCGCCAAGCTCCGGCTGAAGGCCGGCCAGACCGTGCTCGACATCGGCTCCGGCTGGGGCGGGCTTGGCCTCTACCTCGCCAAGGCGTTCGACGTCGACGTGCAGGGCGTGACTCTGTCGACCGAGCAGCATGGCGTAGCCACCGACCGGGCGCACGCGCAAGGGCTGGAAAGCCGTGTGCATTTCGAGCTGAAGGACTACCGCGAACTCAACGAGCGTTTCGACCGCATCGTCTCGGTCGGCATGTTCGAGCATGTCGGCGTCAACCACTACCGCACCTTCTTCGACAAGAGCGCGACGCTGCTCAAGCCCGATGGCGTGATGCTGTTGCACACGATCGGCCGTTCCGGCGTGCCGTGGGCGACCAGCGCCTTCATCCGCAAATACATCTTCCCGGGCGGCTACATCCCGTCGCTCTCGGAAGTCATGCCGGCGATCGAAAAGTCGGGCCTGGTCGTCACCGACGTCGAGATCCTGCGGCTCCACTATGCCGATACGCTGAAGCACTGGGGCGTGCGCTTCGCCGCCAATCGCGACAAGGCCAAGGCGATCTATGACGAGCGTTTCTGCCGCATGTGGGAATTCTACCTGGCGGCCTCGGAAGCCGCCTTCCGCTGGCAGGACCTGGTGATCTTCCAGATCCAGATCGCCAAGAAGAACGACACGCTGCCGATGACACGCGACTACATGGCCAAATGCGAAAAAGCGCTTGAGATGCGCGACATGGGGCATCGTGAAACGGCTCCCGTCAAAAAGAGCCCGGCCGCCAAGCCGGCTCGCCGCCGCAAGGTTGCCGACCAGGAATAGCATTGCCGCTTGCCATTGCCGGCGCCTGCACTGAAAAAGGTCCCGTGACTGTCGCGGGACCTTTTTTTCATGACCTACGTCCTCTATGCCGCCGCCGCTCTGGCCGAGATCGCCGGCTGCTTTTCGTTCTGGGCCTGGTGGCGGCTCGAAAAGTCGCCGCTTTGGCTTCTTCCCGGCCTCGCCTCGCTTGCCCTGTTCGGCTTCCTGCTGGCGCTGGTGGACATGTCAGCCGCCGGCCGCGCCTACGCCGCCTATGGCGGCATCTACATCGCGGCGTCGCTTGGCTGGCTGTGGCTGGTGGAGGGCGTTCGCCCCGACCGCTGGGATCTTGCCGGTGCCGCGCTCTGCATTGCCGGCGCTTCGGTGATCCTTCTCGTCCCGCGGGGCGCGTGAGATGGAGTTGCCGGCCTCCCTTCGCCAAGGTGTCGAGCGCCTGCTCGAAAACGTTCCTCTTGCGGTACTCAAGCAAGCGGCAAAAACGCTGTCCGACCGTTATCGTGCCGAGTTGCGTGACGGCCGTTTGCACATGGCCGAGGACCTGGCAGTGAAAGCCTATCTGGCGACGCGGCTGCCGGCGACCTATGCCGCGATCCGCGCCAGCCTCGACGCGCTGAGCGACGCAAAGCCCGGCTTTCAACCCAGGAGCCTGCTCGATGTCGGCGCCGGCCCTGGCACGGTGCTTTGGGCCACGACCGACCAGTGGCCCGATCTCGAACAGGCAGTGTTGTTCGAAGCCAGTGCCGCGGTGCGCAAGGTCGGCGAGACGCTTGCCGGCGACACAATTGCCGCCCAGACCAGATGGCTGGCCGGTGATGCCACCATCGACCTTGCCGACATCGAGCCGGCCGATCTGGTCACGTGCGCCTATGTGCTCGACGAAATCGCTCCCGCATCACTGCCGAAGCTCATCGACCGCCTCTGGCAACTCACCGCCGACACGCTGCTTGTGGTCGAGCCGGGCACCCCCGCCGGCTGGCAGCGCATCCTTGCCGTGCGCCGGCAGTTGATCGAGGCGGGCGCGCATGTGCTTGCGCCTTGCCCGCATCAGGCGCCCTGCCCGCTCACCGCGCCCGACTGGTGCCACTTTTCCCGCCGCGTCGCCCGCTCGCGCCTGCACCGGCTGGCCAAGGACGCCGACGTGCCGTGGGAAGATGAGAAATTCATCTATGTCGCGGCTTCTCGCGACGGACTCACATCGCACCAGGCGCGGGTTCTTGCGCCGCCGAAATCCGGTTCCGGCAAGGTTCTGCTCAAACTTTGCCGGGACGACGGCACCGCCGCCGAGCGCTTGTTCACCAAGCGCGACGGCGCCGACTTCAAGCTGGCCCGGCGGCTGGACTGGGGCGACAGGCTGGCTTCCGAATAGACAGCAGCAGCGTTTGCGACCGCCTCGAAGAAAAATTTCGAAGCGATGTCGAATCCAGGCCGTGCCGTTCGACCATTGGCGTTCTCGGACCTTTCGAGACGCCAAGAGTGTCAAACGGCATCAGCCAATAGGAGAAACGCAATGAGCTATATCGCAGGATTTGTCGCCGCGGTGCCCGCCGCCAACAAGGAAGCTTACCGCAGGCATGTCGCCGAGGTGGCATCGGTGCTGAAGGAGTTCGGCACCACCCGCATGGTCGAAGGATGGGGCGACGACGTGCCCGGCGGCAAGATCACCGACTTCAAGGGAGCCGTGAAGGCAAAGCCGGATGAAGTCATCACCTTTTCATGGCACGAATACGCGGACAAGGCGGCGGCGGACGCGGCCTATCAGACGATGATGAGCGACCCGCGCATGGCGGAGATCGGCGCTTCCATGCCCTTTGACGGCAAGCGCATGATCATCGGTGGCTTCACGCCCTTCATCGACCTGAACACGACCGGCAAGACGGGCTATATCGATGGCTCGCTGGTGCCGGTGCCGGCCGCCAACAAGCAGGCCTACCTTGCCGTAGCGACGAAGCAGGCCGCGGTGATCAAGGAACACGGCGCAACCCGCGTTGTCGAAGCGTGGGGCGACGATGTTCCCGACGGCGAGGTCACCGACTACCGTGGCGCCGTGAAAGCAACGGGCGACGAGGTCGTCGTCTATGCCTGGGTCGAATGGCCGTCGAAGCAGGTGCGCGATGACGCCTGGAAAAAGGTGATTGCCGATCCGCGCATGTATGCCGACACCATGCCCTACGACAACCAGCGCCGGGTCCATGGCGGCTTTGCGCCGATCCTCGACGCCTGATCCCAAGAACCCTAGTTTTCGACAATCCTGGAAAAGGAAACCCACCATGCGTTACGCCTGTCTCATCTATTACCACCCCAAAACATTGTTCGGCGGCAGCCCGGAGGCCAATGCCGTGCTGGCCGAGTGCTCCGGATATGACGAGGTGCTCAAAGCCAGCGGCCACTTCGTAACCGCCGAGGCCCTGGTGCTGCCCGAGGAGGCAATGACCGTGCAGGTCCGCGACGGCAAGATGTCGACCGTCGACGGCCCGTTCATGGAGACCAAGGAGATCCTGGGCGGCATCATCGTCATCGAGGCCCGCGATCTCAACGAGGCGGTGCGAGTGGCGAGCGGCCATCCACTGGCAACGATCGGCTTTGTCGAAGTTCGCCCGGTCGTCGACTTCAGCCAGCCGCCGCCGGTCCTGTGAGCACCACCAGCCCCCGCGATGCCCTGGAGGCGGCCTACCGCACCGAGGCGCGGCGCGTGCTGGCGACCTTGATCCGCCTGCTCGGCGGTTTCGACGCGGCGGAGGAGGCCTTGCATGAGGCCTTCACTGCTGCCGCCGAGCAATGGCCGCGCCAGGGTGTGCCGGCCAACCCCTATTCCTGGCTGGTCTCGGCCGGCCGCTTCAGGACCATCGACCGCTGGCGCCGGGAAGCACGGCTGGCCGGGGCTCTGCCCGAACTCACGGCGCTGGCCGAGCCGACACGGGAGCCGGCCATGCCGGAAGACATCCAGGACGATGAATTGCGGCTCATCTTCGTCTGCTGCCATCCGGCGCTGGCGCCGGATGCACGCATCGCCCTGACCCTGCGCGAAGTGGGTGGTTTGACCACCGAAGAGATCGCCCGCGCCTATCTGACGCCGACACCGACCATTGCGCAACGCATCGTGCGGGCCAAGGCGAAGATCCGGGACGAGGCGATCCCCTACGAGGTGCCCGACCGCGCCGACCTGCCGGTGCGTCTCGAGAGCGCGCTGCAGGTGATCTACCTGATCTTCAACGAGGGTTACGCGGCCACCGAGGGGCCGAACCTGACGCGGGCCGACCTGTGCGCCGAGGCGATCCGGCTCGGCCGGCTGATGGTCGAACTGCTCGACCAGCCGGAGGCGCAAGGGCTGCTTGCCCTGATGCTGCTGCACGAGGCGCGGCGCGCGACGCGGGTCAATGCCAGCGGCGACCTTGTCCTGCTGGAGGATCAGGACCGCACGCTGTGGGACCGTTCGCCGATCGCCGAGGCCGACGGCCTGATCGGTCGGGCGATCGCCTCGCGCCGCATCGGACCGTATATCCTGCAGGCGGCCATTGCTTCCGTCCACGCCGAGGCGGCAGGCACGGCGGAGACCGACTGGGTACAGATCGTCGCGCTTTACGATGTGCTCGGCCGCGTCGACCCCTCACCGGTCGTGGCACTCAACCGCGCCGCGGCCATAGGCATGCGCGACGGCCCGCAGGCCGGACTGGCGGAAATCGAGGCGGTCATGGCACAAGGCGGGCTGGACGGCTACCATCTGGCGCACGCGGCGCGAGCAGACATGCAGCGCAGGCTTGGCTTAACCGAAGCGGCAAGGACCTCCTACCGGCGGGCGATCGAGTTGACCCGGCAACCGGCGGAACGCCGGTTCATCGAGGGGCGACTCGGTCAGCTTTGAACGGAGTGGCGGCACAGGAACCCAGCGCTTGTTTTCTCGTTTTGTTCTCCCTATAGATGCGCTACAATCGTTCTTTCGATTCGAGTCAATTGTGATTCTTTCCACCGAAAAAACTCGGCTGTGAATCGCGGGTATCAAAGCTGATTGGACAGGCACTGGTGCAGATAAGTCAGCATGGACTTGTCACGTTCTGATATCGAAAGGCCGGGATCGAAATCGGGGATATCATGGCAGAAGCAGCGCGAAAATTCGGCGTGGCGGAAACACCGCTTTATCGTGAAGCGCCCAACAACATCGAGGCCGAGCAAGCGCTGCTCGGCGCCATCCTCGTCAACAACGACGCCTTCTATCGCGTCTCGGACTTCCTCAAGGCCAGCCATTTCTACGAGCCGCTGCACCGCAAGATCTTCGAGGTGGCGTCCGAGTTTATCCGTATGGGCAAGGTCGCGACGCCGATCACGCTGAAAACCTTCCTGCCCGCCGACGAGAAGGTCGGCGACATGACGATGGCGCAATATGTCGTGCGGCTGGCGGTCGAGGCTGTGACCGTCGTCAACGCCACCGACTATGGCCGCGCCATCTACGATCTTGCGACGCGCCGCGCGCTGATCACGGTCGGCGAGGACATGGTCAACATCGCCTATGACGCGCCGGTCGACATGGCGCCCGGCGAACAGATCGAGGATGCTGAGCGGCGGCTGTTCGAGCTGGCCGAAAACGGCCGCTACGATGGCGGTTTCGAAAGCTTTTCCGATGCGTTGAAGAATGCCGTCGACATGGCCAGCGCGGCCTATATGCGCGATGGCCACCTGTCCGGCATTGCCACCGGCCTGCGCGATCTCGACCACCGCATGGGCGGCCTGCAGCCTTCGGATTTGATCATCATCGCCGGCCGCCCAGGCATGGGCAAGACGTCGCTGGCCACCAACATCGCCTACAACATCGCTGCCGCCTATGAGCCTGCCCAGCAGGCCGACGGTTCGGTCAAGGCGGCCAATGGCGGCGTCGTCGGTTTCTTCTCGCTCGAAATGTCGTCGGAGCAGCTGGCCACCCGCATCATCTCCGAGCAGACCGAGATCCCATCGTCGAAAATCCGGCGCGGCGATCTGACGGAGGCCGATTTCGGCAAGCTCGTTGCCTACACGCAGGAGAACCATAAACGGCCGCTCTATATCGACCAGACGGGCGGTATTTCCATTGCCCAGCTTGCGGCGCGCGCCCGCCGCCTCAAGCGTCAGCGCGGGCTTGACCTGATGGTCATCGACTATATCCAGCTGATGCAGGGTTCGTCCGCCAAGGCGTCGCAGAACCGCGTCCAGGAAATCACCGAGATCACCACCGGACTGAAGGCACTCGGCAAGGAGTTGGGCGTGCCGATCATCGCCCTCTCACAGCTTTCGCGTCAGGTTGAAAGCCGCGACGACAAGCATCCCCAGCTGTCCGATCTGCGCGAATCGGGTTCGATCGAGCAGGACGCCGACGTGGTGCTGTTCGTGTACCGCGAGGAATACTACATCAAGAACAAGGAGCCGGAGAAAGGCACGCCCGAGCATCTCGCCTGGGAGGCGAAGATGATCGAAGTCCAGGGCAAGGCCGAAGTGATCATCGCCAAGCAGCGCCACGGACCGACCGGCACCGTCAGCCTTGCCTTCCAGGGCGAGTTCACCCGCTTCTCCGACCTCGCCGAGGAGCATCATCTGCCGGAAAGGTTCGAGTAGCTTTTTGACCTACCCCAGCCAACCTCGCCCAGACCATTTTCAAGCAGCATCCCGCTGATGGCCAAATCCCGGGTCCAATTCATCTGCCAGAGCTGCGGATCGGTGCATCAGCGCTGGGCCGGCAAATGCGATGCCTGCGGCGAGTGGAACACGCTGGTCGAGGAAGGCACGTCCGGCGGCATCGGCTCAGGACCGGCCAACACGCGCAATGCCCGCAAGGGCCGCGCGGTGGTGCTGACCACGCTGTCCGGCGACATCGAGGATGCGCCACGCATCATTTCGGGCATCGGCGAACTCGATCGCGCCACCGGCGGTGGTTTCGTGCGCGGCTCGGCGCTGCTGGTCGGCGGCGATCCTGGTATCGGCAAGTCGACGCTGCTCACCCAGGCGGCCGCGGCGCTAGCATCAAAAGGCCACCGCATCGTCTATGTCTCGGGCGAAGAGGCGGTCGCGCAGATCAGGCTGCGGGCGCAGCGGCTTGGCGTCGCCTCTTCTCCGGTGGAACTTGCCGCCGAGACCAATGTCGAGGACATCCTGGCGACGATCGCCGACGGCAAGCGGCCTGATCTCGTCATCCTGGATTCGATCCAGACGCTGTGGACCGACCTTGCCGATTCGGCACCGGGCACCGTCACACAGGTGCGCGCCGCCGCCCAGGCGATGATCCGCTATGCGAAATCCACGGGTGCTGCGATCGTGCTGGTCGGCCATGTCACGAAGGAAGGCCAGATCGCGGGGCCGCGTGTCGTCGAGCATATGGTCGACGCCGTGCTCTACTTCGAGGGCGAAGGCGGCCATCACTATCGCATCCTGCGTACGGTGAAGAACCGTTTTGGACCGACCGACGAGATCGGCGTCTTCGAAATGTCGGACAAGGGCCTGCGCGAGGTTGCCAATCCGTCCGAGCTTTTCCTTGGCGAGCGCCATGCAAAATCGCCCGGGGCCGCGGTTTTCGCCGGCATGGAGGGGACAAGGCCGGTGCTGGTCGAGATCCAGGCACTGGTCGCACCCTCCTCGCTCGGCACGCCGCGCCGCGCCGTCGTCGGCTGGGACGGCGCCCGGCTGTCTATGATCCTGGCAGTTCTCGAAGCCCATTGCGGGGTGCGCTTCGGCAGCCACGATGTCTATCTCAACGTCGCCGGAGGCTACCGGATTTCGGAGCCCGCGGCCGATCTGGCAGTGGCGGCCGCCCTGGTTTCCTCGCTCACCGGTCTTGCCCTTCCCGCCGATTGCGTCTATTTCGGCGAAATCAGCCTTTCGGGCGCCGTGAGGCCGGTTGCGCATGCGCAACAGCGCCTCAAGGAAGCCGAAAAGCTGGGTTTTGGAAGCGCGGTTCTGCCTTCGGGCAGCGGGGAACTGGCCGGGGGGATCGGGTCCGGTTCTTTCCAGCCGACCGAGCTTGCCGACCTCGTGGCACGCATAGCCGGCTCACGCCGAAGCCGCGTGGACGAAGAAGATTAGAGCATCGGACTCAGAGCCCGATGTTCCGCGCTATAATGCGGCTCATGGAGTGGGGCGAAAGACATGCCGATTACGCTGCTTGACGGAATTCTCGTCGGCTTCACTCTGGTCTCGGCGATGCTCGCCATGGTTCGCGGCTTTTCGCGCGAAGTCCTGTCCGTCGTCTCCTGGGCAGCGGCGGCAGCGGCGGCGTTCTTCTTCTACAAGCCGGTTGTGCCTTACCTCGCGCCCTACATCGAGAATGAAAAGATCGCCATGGCGGCCGCCGCCGGCGTCGTCTTCATCGTCGCGCTGATCGTCGTATCGGTCATCACCATGAAGCTCGCCGACTGGATCATCGATTCGCGGATCGGCGCGCTCGACCGTACGCTCGGTTTCCTCTACGGCGCCGCGCGCGGCATCCTGGTCGTCGCCGTCGCACTGCTGTTCTTCAACTGGCTGGCTGGCGCCAAGGCACCGGCCTGGGTCACGGAGGCCAAGTCGCGGCCGCTGCTGGAGCAGATCGGCGCCAAGCTCGAAAGCCTGCTGCCCGAGGATCCGGAAAACGCGATTCTCAAGAAGCTCAATCCGAATCAGCCGGCCGCCGAGACGCCAGCTGCTCCGGACGCACCGGCCGCGGATGCTCCGGCGGGCGGCGACGATGCCAACACGCCAGCGCCTGACGACAATGACGCAACACCTCCGGCCAACAACGCTCCGGCACCGGCGGCGCCGGCAAACTGACGCCGAAAACGGCGTCAGGATCCGACGATGGTGTGAACGACCGCACGGCCCGCGTTGCTTTCGGCGCGAACCCGCATTATATGGCGATTTTAGCGGAGCTTAAGATGGCAGACGCAGACGACGTGCTTTCCGCCGAGGCCGACGACCATTTCCACGACGAATGCGGTGTGTTCGGCATTTTCGGCCGGCAGGACGCCGCGGCCATCGTCACACTGGGCCTGCATGCGCTGCAGCATCGCGGCCAGGAAGCGGCAGGCATCGTTTCCTATGACGGCAGCCAGTTCCATGTCGAACGCCATGTCGGCCTGATCGGCGACACCTTCACCAAGCAGCGCGTCATCGACAGCCTGCAAGGCAACCGCGCCATCGGCCATACGCGCTACGCCACGACTGGCGGCGCCGGCATGCGCAACATCCAGCCCTTTTTCGCCGAATTGGCCGATGGCGGCTTCGCCGTCGCCCACAACGGCAATCTGACCAACGCCATGACCGTGCAGCGCGCGCTGCAGAAGCAAGGCGCGATCTTCTCCTCCACCTCCGACACCGAGACGCTTTTGCATCTCGTCGCCACCAGCAAGGAGCGCGATTTGAACTCGCGCTTCATCGATGCGGTGCGACAGGTCGAGGGTGCGTTTTCGCTGGTGGCGATGACGGCCAAGAAGATGATCGGCTGCCGCGATCCGCTCGGCATCCGGCCGCTGGTGCTCGGCGATCTCGACGGCGCCTGGATCCTGGCCTCCGAAACGTGCGCGCTCGACATCATCGGCGCGCGTTTCGTTCGCGACCTGAAGCCCGGCGAGATGGTCGTCGTCACGTCCAAGGGCATCGAGAGCCTGTTCCCCTTCGAGCCGCAGAAGACCCGCTTCTGCATCTTCGAATATGTCTATTTCGCGCGGCCGGATTCCTCGGTGGAAGGCCGCAACGTCTATGAGGTGCGCAAGCGCATCGGCGCCGAGCTGGCGGTTGAAAGCCCGGTCGAGGCGGACATCGTCGTGCCGGTGCCGGATTCGGGCACGCCGGCGGCGATCGGCTTCAGCCAGGCCGCAGGCATTCCCTTCGAACTCGGCATCATCCGCAATCATTATGTCGGCCGCACCTTCATTCAGCCGGGCGATTCGATCCGCCACATGGGCGTCAAACTGAAGCACAATGCCAACCGCCGCATGATCGAGGGCAAGCGCGTGGTGCTGGTCGACGACAGTATCGTGCGCGGCACCACCAGCCAGAAGATCGTGCAGATGGTGCGCGACGCCGGCGCCAAGGAGGTGCATATGCGCATCGCCTCACCGCCGACACGCGCCTCCTGTTTCTACGGTGTCGACACGCCGGAGAAATCGAAGCTCCTGGCATCGCGCATGTCGATCGAGGAGATGGCCGAGTTCATTCGCGTCGATTCGCTCGGCTTCCTCACCATTGACGGGCTCTACCGCGCGGTCGGCGAGGCCAGCCGCGACAACGACCAGCCGCAATTCTGCGATGCCTGCTTCACCGGCCAGTATCCGACCCGCCTGCTCGACTTCGAAGGCCACGACAATGTGCGCACGCTGTCGCTGCTGGCGACGAGCGGGACGTAGGCGGGACCGTCATCAGCGTTAGTCAAATTCCCGGAATCCATCGCATGACCCTTGACCTTTCCGGCCGCGTTGCGGTCGTCACCGGCGCCTCGCGCGGGATCGGCTATTTCATTGCCAAGGAATTGGCTGCAGCCGGCGCGCATGTCATTGCGGTGGCGCGCACTGTCGGAGGACTGGAAGAGCTCGACGATCAGATCAAGGCGGCCGGCGGCCAGGCGACACTGGTGCCGCTCGACCTCGCCGACATGGCCGGTATCGACCGCCTGGGCGGCGCCATCCACGAACGCTGGGGCAAGCTCGACATTCTCGTCGCCAATGCCGGCGTGCTCGGCGTCATCTCGCCGATCGGTCATGTCGAAGCAAAAACCTTCGAGAAGGTGATGACCATCAACGTCACCTCGACCTGGCGGCTGATCCGCTCCGTCGACCCCCTGCTGCGGCTCTCCGACGCTGGACGAGCGATCATCCTGTCTTCCAACGCAGCGCACTCGGCGCGTGCCTTCTGGGCACCCTACGCGGCGTCCAAGGCCGCGGTGGAGACGATGATGCGCTCCTGGGCGCATGAGACGCAGAGCCTGCCGCTCCGGGTCAATGCCGCCGACCCCGGCGCCACCCGCACCGCCATGCGTGCCCAAGCAGTGCCGGGCGAAGATCCCGAGACGTTGCCGCATCCCTCCGAGATCGCCAAACGCATCGTGCCGCTGGCCAGCCCGGACCTGAAAGAGACCGGATTGATCTTTCAGGCCAAGCACAATCGGTTCGTCGCCTATCGCCAGCCGGAATAAAACTAGAGCCTTTTTTGCCGCATGTCGGTTTCCCAAAAACCACTGCATACTTTTAGGCGACATGCGTAGGGATTAAACAGGCCTCCGGCAACGTTTCTTCTGATGTAACCCGTCGAAGACCAACCGGAGGACCGACATGCGTAAACTGCTTCTCGCCACCGCCGCCACCCTGATCGCAGCCGCGGGCGCCGCTTACTCGCAAGATGCCAAGATGAGCTTCTTCGTCACCAGTGTCGGTTCCGGCAAGGGTGCCGACCTCGGCGGCCTCAAGGGCGCCGACGCGCATTGCGCGTCGTTGGCGGAAGCCGCCGGCGTCACCGGCAAGAGTTGGGCCGCCTATCTGTCGACCAGCGACACCGACGCCCGCGACCGCATCGGCAAGGGGCCATGGGTGAACGCCAAGGGCGTCAAGATCGCCGACGATGTCGCCTCGTTGCACAGCGATGCCAACGGCATCACCAAACAGACAGCGCTCAACGAGAAAGGCGAAGCGGTCAACGGCCGCGGCGACACGCCCAACCGCCACGACGTGCTGACCGGCTCCAAGCCCGACGGCACCAAGATCGCCGACCAGACCTGCGGCAACTGGACGATGAGCGGGGCGGAAGGCGCCGCGATGATGGGCCATCATGACCGCGCCGGTCTCGACGATTCGGCAGCGGCCAAATCCTGGAATTCCTCGCACGCCTCGCGCGGCGGCTGCAGCCAGGAGGCGCTCAAGGGCACCGGGGGCGATGGCTTGTTCTATTGTTTTGCCACCAACTGAGCCGATTGCGCTTCGAAATCGGGCTGGAAACCCCCGTCACATCACGCGGCTGTGATGTGACGGCGGGAAGCTGTGCGGCGGTCAGGCTTTCGTCATTTCCATGGAGTTGGTAGGGTCACAGCGACTCCCACAACAGCGCCCAACTGGCAGAACAAGGAAATCCCCATGGCTACGACCGCAGCAGCGTTGGTCTGGTATCTGGTAATCGCCGGCCCGCAAGGCGGCATGGTCGTGCTGCCCAGCACCTTCGACAAACGCGAACAGTGCACCGCCGCCATCACCGAATATCAGAAGCAGCCGACACCGGCCGGCTGGTCGGTGCAATGCGTGCCGAGCGCCTCGCCCTTCACTGACGAGGGCGACGCCGAAGAACCGTCGGCGCAGTAAGCATCAGCGGCGTGCGCTCACCGTCAGCTCCGGCTTCTGGCTGATGGTCTGGAACACCACGCAATAACGCTCGGTCAGCTTCAGCAGCGAGTCTACCCGCTCCTGCGGCTCAGCGGTGTCGAGGTTGAAATTGAGCCGGATGGCGCGAAAGCCGACCGGTGCATCCTTGGCGACACCGAGCGTGCCGCGAAAATCGAGATCGCCTTCGGCCTCCACCGTGGCGGCGCCGAGCTTGAACTCGAGCGCCGTCGCCACCGCCTTGAGCGTCACCCCGGCGCAGGCGACCAAGGCCTCCAGCAGCATGTCGCCCGAGCAGAGTTCAAGCCCTGAGCCGCCTGTTGCCGGATGCAAGCCGGCGATGGCGAGCGCCCTGCCCGTCTCCACCTTGCAGGCAACCGACTGGTCATCGATCGAGCCCTTGGCGCGAAGCGTGATCAGAGCCTGCGAAGCATCGTCACGGTAGGCCTGCTTCAGCGGCGCCTGCATGGCCTTCAGTTCGGTCGCATCCATCCGCTTTTCCCCTTTCGTCGACTGCTTGCGTCACCGGCATACGCCGTCCGGTCGAGATTTGCGCCGATCACCGTGGCAAGGCAATGCCGTTCCGCAACAGGAGACAGCGGTCAACACCGATATCCCAAATGGGACATTGACGGACAAGGTCCCAAAAACGTCTGATCCGGGCAAGTCATCACTCCATTTCCCGGCGGTCCCAAGATGCCCCGTACCCTCTCGACAAGGCCGAAACAGGATGGGTTTCGCGCGCCCGGCGAATTCGAACCAAAGTCAGGCTGCTGGCTGATCTGGCCGGAGCGGCCGGACACCTGGCGCCTCGGCGCCAAGCCCGCGCAAAAGCTGTTCGTGGATGTCGCCGCGGCGATCGCGCAAAGCGAGCCAGTGACGGTGGCGGCCTCCGCTCGCCAGTGGCAGAATGCCCGAGCGCGATTGCCCGGCCATGTGCGTGTCGTGGAGATGTCCACCAACGATTCCTGGTTGCGCGACAGCGGTCCCAATTTCGTCGTCAACGATCAAGGCGGCGTGCGTGGCGTCGATTGGATCTTCAACGCCTATGGCGGTTTTGACGGCGGCCTCTACGCGCCATGGGACCTCGATGATCTGGCAGCGCAAAAAGTGCTCGAAATCGAGAACATGGATCGCTACCGCGCACCGCTGATCGCCGAGGGCGGCGGGTTGCAATGCGATGGCCAGGGCACCCTCATCACGACGAAGCAATGCCTGCTCAACCGAAATCGCAACGCTCATCTCGGCAAGGCCGAGGTGGAACGCCAGCTTGGTGACTATCTCGGCGTCGACACCGTCATCTGGCTGCCGCGTGGCCTTGCCTTCGACGAAACCGACGGCCATGTCGATGACGTCTGCTGCTTCGTGCGTCCCGGCGTGGTCGTGCTGAGCTGGACCGACAATCGGGAGGACCCGCAATATGAGATTGTGCGAGAAGCCGAAGAGGTGCTGCGTTCGGCCCGTGATGCGCGTGGCCGCGCACTGGAGATCCACCGGCTGCCGCATCCCCTGCCGATCGAGATGACGCCGGAAGAAAGCGAGAGCGTGGACCGGCTGGATTCGACCTGGGCGCGACCGGCCGGAAACCGGATCGCGGCGAGCTACATCAACTACTATCCGGGCAACAGCGTCGTGGTGGTACCGCAGTTCGGCTGCGATCTCGATGTGAAGGCCAAGCAGACGCTGGCCGAGCTGTTTCCCGACCACAAGATAGTCGGCATCGAGAACTCGCGCGAGATCTTGCTGGGCGGCGGCAATGTCGCCTGCATCACCTTGCCGGTCTATGCCCCGCAGCGACGCTGAGGGACGACGCATGCCGAAAACAGATAGCGAAAACGGAGGACATTTATGCGCGCTCTGATCTTCTCAACCCTGCTTGCCTGCGGCGTCTGCGCAAATGCGGCTTCGGCTGACGAGGAAAAGATCGTCAACGTCTACAACTGGTCCGACTACATCGCGCCGGACACCGCCGAGAAATTCGAGAAGGAAACGGGCATCAAGGTTCGCTACGATGTCTATGACGGCAACGAGGTACTTGAAACCAAGCTGCTCACCGGCGGCTCGGGATATGACGTAGTCTACCCCTCAGCCTATCCGTTCCTGAAGAACCAGGTGAAGGCGGGGGCGTTCCTGGAACTCGACAAATCGAAGCTTGCCAACCATTCGAAGATCGATCCGCAGGCCTTGGCGCTGATCGCGGGCGCCGATCCGCAGAACCTGCATGCCGTGCCCTATATGGCCGTCACCGACGGCATTGGCTACAACGTCGCCGCGGTGAAGCAGCGGCTGCCGGACGCGCCGACGGATTCCTTCGCCATGGTCTTCGACGTGGACGTGGTCAAGAAGCTCTCCGATTGCGGCGTGGCCATGATCGATGCGCCGGCTGAAGTCATCCCGATGGCGATGAACTATCTTCACATCGACCCCAGATCGACCAGTCCCGACGACCTCGCCAAGGTCGAGGACCTGATGGGCAAGGTGCGGCCCTACATCCGCTATTTCCATTCGTCGAAATACATCAACGACCTCGCCAACGGCGACATCTGCGTGGTGTTGGGCTGGTCGGGCGACATACTTCAGGCAAGGACCCGTGCGGCGGAATCCGTGAAGAAGCTGGAGATCGCCTATTCCATCCCCAGAGAAGGCACGCTCATCAACTTCGATACGATGGTGGTGCCGAAAGATGCGCCGCATCCCGACAACGCCCAGGCCTGGATCAACTTCAATCTGCGGCCCGATATCGCCGCGGCCAATTCCAGCTATGTCTCCTATGCCAATGCGATACCGGAATCCCTGCCGCTGATGGACAAGGCGATAGCCAGCGATCCCGGCGTCTTTCCGCCTGATGCCGTGAAGGCCAAGCTGTTCGTGGTCGACAACAACGACCCAAAGCTGCTGCGATCACAAAACCGCATGTGGACGCGCATCGTGACGGGGCAATAGCGCCGGCGTAAGCCGTCAGGCTCAAGCGGCTTCGCGGAAGGCCGCCAGCAGCTCGACCTGGGAGTGCACGCCGAGCTTGCGGTAGATCTGCTTGATGTGGTTGCGGACGGTGCCGGGTGAGACGGCGAGGCTTCGCGAAATCGTCTTGGCGTTGCCACCCTCGACCAGATGCCGCGCAACCTCGGCCTCGCGCCTGCTCAGCCGCGAGCGTCCGTCACCGATTGCGGCGCCCTTGTCCCGGGAGCGGCACAGATGAAGCAATCTTTGCAGAATGAGCCTTGTCGCGCTGCTTGCCGCGTAAGCCATCTCCAGATCCTGATCGCCAAAGGCCGGTGCCCCGTTTCGCCGCAGGAAGGTGACATAGCCAGCGGTCAGCCCGTCGAGATTGAACACGCCGGTGATCTCGTCGAAACTGTCGGAAGGGCCGAAGAATTCGCGATAGTAGGGGGTACGCTGGAAGTCGCCATTGCGGAGTGCCGACAGCGGCAACAGGAAATCCTGTCTTGTGCTGGCGAACCTCTGGAAGAAGGGATCCTGGCGATACAGTCGTGCATCGTAGTCGCGGTTCCAGCGATCGGGGCCGGCATCGTCGATGGTCAGGGATGTGATGTCTCGACGGTAGAAGCCGACATAGGCGCGGTCGGAGCCAAGCAGTCCGCTCGCCGCCGCTGTGAAGCGAGCGGACAATTCTTCGGGCGTTGCAGCCATGGCCGCGGCGGCGACACCACCGCTCCAGTGTCCAAACCGATCGAGAGAGATGTTCGACTGCATTCCGGCTCACATTAGCGCAAGCCGTTGCAGGTTCAAGACAGCCATTTCCTTTGACTTCGATCCTCTCGGCCATACCTATGCGGGAGTCGTTCTCGCGGAGCCATCATGCCGGTCAAGCTGAAACTGATCTTCCTCATCCTGCCGATGCTTGCCGTCCTGGCGCAGCCCGTCCTGGCTGAAACGGCGGAGCGGCCGGCACCTGCGGGCGGTGTGCTGTCCCTGCTGCCGCCGCCGCAGACCACCAACTATTCGATCACACTGGCCGGGCGCAAGCTGGATTACCAGGCAAAGGCAGCGACCCTGTCGCTGCTGTCGGGCAACGGCGACGTCACGGCGGAGATCTTCTACGTCGCCTACACGCTGGAGCCGCTGGCGAGCGTGGCCAAAGACCCGCATCGGCCGATCACCTTCGTGTTCAATGGCGGCCCTGGAGCAGCGTCCGCCTATCTGCATCTCGGCGCACTCGGTCCACGGATAATCGCGACGGGAGCCGATGGCGAACTCCTGCCCTCACCGCAAAGACTGATCGACAATCCGGACAGCTGGCTCGACATGACGGATCTCGTCTTCGTCGATCCGGTGGGGACCGGCTACAGCCGCGAGGCACCGGGGCAGGACACGCGCGATTTCTGGGGCGTCAACCAGGATGCCAGCTCGATTGGCGCCTTCATCCGGCTCTATCTCGCGCAGAACGGCCGCACCGGGTCGCCGCTGTTCCTCGCCGGCGAAAGCTATGGCGGGTTCCGCGCGGCGCTGCTCGCCAGGACATTGCAGGAAGATATCGGCGTCAGTCCGAGCGGCATCGTGCTGATCTCGCCAGCGCTGGAGTTCACGCTGGTGCAGCCCGACGAATTCGAGCCGCTGCATTGGGCGCTCGAACTGCCGTCACTGGCGGCGGTGCGGCTACGCACCGAAGGCGTCAGCGGCGATGCATTGCGGGAGAAGCTGGCCGAAGTCGAACATTATGCGATGGGCGATTACCTTACGGCAATCACCAGCGGACTGGAGCAAGGCAGGCGGCTGGCGAGCCAGCGCGTCGCTGAGATCACCGGCCTGCCACTCGATTTGGTGCAACGGAACTCCGCTCGCATCCCCACCAGCCTGTTCGCAAGGGAGTTCGCCCGTGCCAGCGGCAAGGTGCTCAGCCCCTATGACGCCACGATCGGCACAGCCGATATCGCGCCTGAGAGCGCCCGCATCGCCGGCCCGGATCCGGTGCTCGACCGCAGCGTGCCGGCGCTGACGTCGGCTTTCGTCGGCTACATCCGTGACGAATTGAGTTTCCGCACCGATGTCAGCTATCGGCTGCTCAATGGCGAAATCAGCCACAAATGGGATTACGGGACCAGCGCCTCGCGGCAAGGCTATGCCGGAGTGATGGACGATCTGCAGCGCGCACGCTCACTGAACCCTTCGCTTGGTGTCGTGATCGTCAACGGCTACACCGACCTGGTCACGCCTTACCTCGCCTCGCGCTACCTGGTGAACCAGATCCCATCGCTCGCCGATGCCAAGCCTATCCGTCTCGATGTCGTCGAGGGCGGGCACATGATGTATTTCAGGTCCGACGGCCGACGCGCGCTGAAAGAAGCCGCTTCGGAGCTTTACCAGGCGACGCAGTAGGCTTGGCGACAGTGCAGCTCGGCATGGCCCCCTGCCCCAACATAACCAGCGGGCTGGCGTAGCGCCGCAGCGATTTTCGCCCTTATAGCTTGGTGCCGAGGGAACTGAATTCACAGCTCCTCGTGTCGCTCCTCACAGCATTCTGCCGCTCCGGCAATTTGGTCCCACGCGCCTTATGGCCGATATCGCCATTCTCGAAACACGCGAGCGGGTGCTTGCAGGCATCCTGCTGACCGGTGCTGCCTATTTGCTGTTTTCGACACAGGATGCCTCGATCAAGCTGTTGGTCGTCGGCATGAGCGTCTGGCAGATCATGTTCTTCCGCAGCATTGCCATTCTGGGCGCGTGCGCGGCGATCGGCGGACGACAGTTGTTTGCCGACACGATGCGCTCGCCGATCGTGCGGCCGATGCTGGTGCGCAGTGCCTTCACGCTTGCTGCGTGGCTGTGTTACTACAACGCCGCGCGCAGCCTGCAGCTCGCCGAGCTGACCACCGTCTATTATGCGGCCCCGATCATCGTCACAGTGCTTTCAGTGTTCCTGCTCGGCGAAAAGGTGCCGATGCTGCGCTGGCTGGCGGTGCTGATCGGCTTTGCCGGCGTGTTCGTCGCTTGCGATCCGACCCATCTCGGCCTGTCCGTGCCGGTGCTGCTGGTGCTGGCGGCGGCCTTCTTGTGGGGCATCGCCATCGTGCTCTTGCGCAAGACCGCCCTTGCCGAGTGCTCGATGATCCAGCTCCTGCTCAACAATTTCTATTTCCTGCTGTTTTCGGCGGTGCCGGCATTGTTGTTGTGGCGGACACCGGACGGGGCTCAGTTGCTGCTCCTTGCCAGCGTCGGCGCACTCGGCGGCCTGGCACAATATCTTCTGTTCGAAGGCATGAAGCGCACACCGGCTTCGGTCCTCGCGCCGCTGGAATACACCTCGCTGTTGTGGGCATTCGCACTCGGCTTTGCGATCTGGGGCGACGTGCCGCGCCGCGAGGTGTTCCTGGGCGCTGCGCTGATCGTCGCCGCCGGCCTGTTGATCGTCGGCACCGAGCATTTCCGCAAACGCCTATGATGTGGATCACCATCATTGCTGACACTACGATGTCAGGACCAAGCGGCGTAGGCTGGTTGCATGACTGACATTGCAGCCGCCACCGACACCGCCGCAGAGCGCACACTCGGCATCATCCTGGTGTCGTCCTCAGCTGCCGTTTTCGGCCTGACCGGTGTTCTGACAAAGTCGATCCATGCCGACCCGTTGACCATCATCTGCTGGCGCGGCTTTGTCGGCGCCATCCTGATCAGCTTCTATGTGCTGTGGCGGCGTCACCGTTCCGGTAACCGCGAAACGCTGCGGCTTGGCTGGCGCGGCTGGCTGCTGGCGGTAGAGGGAGCTCTGGCCAGCATCGCCTTCATCTCGGCGTTCAAGTTCACCTTCGTCGCCAATGTCGCGGTCATCTATGCCACAGCACCTTTCGTCACCGCGCTGCTGGCTTGGGTTCTGACGCGCGAACCCTTCCGGTTGCAGACGATGGTCGCCGCCGCCGTGTCGCTGTGCGGCGTGGCGATCATGGTCTGGTCCGGCTTCGGCACCGGCAATCTGTTCGGCGACGGACTGGCACTGCTGATGACCATCGGCAGCGGCCTCTACATGATCATGGTGCGCGCGTTCCGCGACACGCCGGTGGTGTGGGCCGGCGCGGTTTCGGCGTTCCTGCTGTTCCTGCTCGGCTGGTTCGTCACCGATCCGCTGGCGGTTTCGCAAAGGGATGCCGTTCTGCTCGCCACGTTCGGCGCGTCCTTTGCGTTGTCCTCGATCCTGTGGACGGAGGGCGCGCGGCTCATCCCGCCGGCCGAATCCGGACTGCTCGGCTCGGCCGAAGTGCCGTTCGCGATCCTGTTTGCCTTCCTGTTCCTGGGCGAGATTGCACCAGCCGCCAGCATGATCGGCGGCGTCATCGTGTTGTGCGCGGTGTTCGCCCATGCGGGGCGGGATTGGCTGAGGGCCCGCTCGCAACGCATGGCCGGCCCGCAACGCGTGGCGTCAAATATTTCTTAAAAAAGTGACACAGTCACGGAACCATCATCCGGGTCAGGCATTATGGATGCGACGGGCCATCCCCAAGTCCCCCCAAACCCCTCGGCCCGTCCTACTCCAAGCCGACCGTAAGGTCGGCTTTTTCTTTGCCACCAAGCCGACCGTAAGGTCGGCTTTTTCTTTGGGCATTCAGCCCGACAAGGCAAGGTTGCCGCTGAGAAGGGCCGCCAGATCGGCTGCCGACCCGTCGGCACCGGTGCGCAGCCGGATGGCGAACTCAGCCATTGGAACCTGCGGCAGGCCAAGCTCGCGCGGCGCCTCGACAATGCCGGAATGGGCAAAGCGAGCCGTTCGCAGCGTCAGCGCGACACCGGCGTTCACCGCCGTGCGCAGGCCGGCCAGACTGGCGCTGCCGGCAGCGATGCGGTAGCGGCGGCCGGCCGCATCGAGTGCGGCAAGTGCTGCCTCGCGAAAACCGCAATACGGATCGAGCAGCGCCAGCGGCAGTTCCTCCTGCCGCGAAGCCAGCCCCTTTTGTGAGCATAGCCATATCATCGGCTCGCGCAGCACGCCGACTTCGTCCGGCGCCGCCGCCTGGCGCATGACGATCGCCAGATCGAGGCCGCCAGACTGCAGCGCCTGCGCCAGTTCGGCGGAGCGGCCGACCCGCAGTTCGATCCTGACGCGCGGATGACTGACGGCGAAGGCACGCAGCAGATCCGGCAGGCCGCTGTCGGCGAAATCCTGCGTAGTGCCGATGGCGACGCGTCCGGCAGCGCGCGCGCCCTTGAGCGCCAGCCAGGCCTCGCGATGGGCGGCAAGGATCCGCCTGGCATGGCCGACGAGGTCTTCGCCTGCAGGGGTCAAGCCGCGCCCTCGCCCTTGCGGCGCCAGCAGCGGCTCGCCGACGATTTCTTCCAGCCGCTGCATCTGGGTGGTCACCGCCGAGGGCGAACGGCCGACGCTTGCAGCCGCCTGGGCCAGCGAGCCGCTGTCGACGAAAGCAAGGAAGGTTCGGAGCAGATCGGGATCCAGCGTTTCCATACTTCGATATTATCGAAGCTTCAGTTAAAAACAATTCGATTTTTTTGATCTAAAGGTGGTGGCATGGTTGTTTCAACGGCGATCGGACGCCGCTCAAGCCAAGGAGAAGAAAATGCCCATTATCAACATCAGCGTCACCGGCAAGCCTGACGCGGCGCTTTCCGCTCGCATCGCAGAGGAGGCTACCGAAATCACCGCCACGCAGCTGCGCAAGGATCCGACGATCACGGCAGTTGCCGTGTCCTATGTCGATCCGCAGCACTGGTTCGCCGGCGGCAAGTCGCTGGCCGAGCACGGCACCAACACGTTCTGGCTTGATATCAAGGTGGTCGACGGCACCAACACCAAGCTTGAGCTGGAGGCCTATCTGAAGGCGATCTTCGCGGCCTTCGGCCGTCTGCTGGGCGGCGTGCACGAGGAGAGCTACGCCTTCGTACATGAAGTGCCGGCAGCCGCTTACGGCTATGGCGGCAAGACGCAGGAATTTCGTTTCATCAGTGGACGGCTGCAGGCGGCATGACAAGCAGCTTCCCGCACCAGGGAAGCAAAAGCTCCGCATTGACCTTCCTCCCACATCGTCTAGGTTCTGGCCGAAGCGGCCGCAAAAGAGCCGAGATGCTAAGAATGTTGGGAGAGACGCGGCATGGTCCTGACACTGGCGCTGCTTGCGGGTCTTGTTCTGGCCTGGCTGCTGATCGGCGTGGTGGAAATATTCCGCCTCGGCCTGCGCTTTACCCAGGCGCTGCTCTATGTGCCGTTCAAGCTCGCCTACCGGATCGCCGACAGCCGTATCAGGATCGCCCGCCAGGCGCAGGCTCCAGTCATCTACGTCATCTCGCATCAATCGCGCTTCGAACCGGCGCTGATGCTGTCGCTGCTGCCGGAAGACACACTGCACATACTCGACGAGGCCTCGGCGCGCTCGCCGTGGCTTGAACTTTGGCGCGAGCTTGGCCGTACCATCGCTTTCAACGCCGAACATCTCTTCGTCAGCCGCCGGCTGGTGCGCGTGCTGAGGGGCAAGGGCCGGCTCGCCGTCTATCTGCCGGATGCGGTCGAGCCTGACGTCAAGATGTTTCGGTTGTTTCGTGCCGTCACCCGCATCGCCATGCAGGCCGATGCCAAGATCGTGCCGATCTTCGTCGGCGGCGCGCGCGGCCTGCCGGTGTCGCTGACACCCGCGGACAAGGCGCCACGACACTGGTTTCCGCAGCTGTCGATCAGCGTGCTGGAACCTATGACCATCGCCGAACTGGTGGCGCGGAACCCCGATCAGGCCTCGAACACCAACGCGCTGTTCGACCGTGTCGCCGAGGCGCGGCTCTTCGGCACCAACCTCGATCGTGGCCTGTTCCTGGCCATGCGCGATGCCGCCGACCGCGTCGGCGCTTCGCATACCATCATCGAGGACGTGATCTCCGGGGCGCTGACCTACCGCAAGCTGTTCATCGGCGCCCGCGTCCTGGGCAGGCGCTTTGAGGCGGTGACGGCTCCGGGCGAGGCGGTCGGCGTGATGCTGCCCAATGCCAACGGCGTCGTGCTGTCGCTCACCGGCCTTCTGTCGGCCGGCCGGGTGGCGGCGATGATCAACTATACGGCCGGACCGGCGAGCGTCACCGCGGCCGTGCGCACGGCGGTGATAAGGACCGTGATTTCCTCCCGCGCATTCGTCGAGAAGGCCGATCTGGCCGATATCGTCGCGGCGGTCGAAAAAGGCGGCGCCAAGCTGCTGTGGCTGGAGGATGTGCGGGAGAGCGTTACCGCGCTGGACAAGCTTGCCGCCGCTCTGCTGTGGCGCTGGCCGCTGCAGCGGCAGGATGCGGCCAAGCCGGCCGTGATTCTGTTTACTTCGGGCTCGGAAGGCACGCCGAAGGCGGTCGTGCTGTCGCACAAGAACCTGTACGCCAACGCCATGCAGGCCGAGGCGCGGATCACCATCTCGCCGGCCGACATCCTGCTCAACGTGCTGCCGGTGTTCCACTCCTTCGGCCTGACGGGCGGCACCATCCTGCCGCTGGTCACCGGGGTAAAGCTGTTCCTCTACCCCTCGCCGCTGCACTACAAGATCATCCCCGAGGTGGCGCGCAAGGTGAAGCCGACCATTATGTTCGGCACCGACACGTTCCTCGCCAACTATGCGCGCACCGCCAAGGACGGCGATTTTTCCAGCCTGCGCTTCGTCGTCGCCGGCGCCGAGGCGGTGAAGCCGGAAACCCGCCGCGTCTATCGCGAGCGCTTCCAGGCCGAGATCATCGAAGGTTTCGGGCTGACCGAGGCGGCACCGGTGGTTGCCGTCAACACGGCAATCCATGGCCGCGACGGCACGGTCGGCCGGCTGCTGCCTGCCATGCGCATGAAGCTGGAGCCGGTCGAGGGCATCTCCGACGCCGGCCAATTGTGGCTCGACGGGCCGAACCTGATGATGGGCTACATGACGTCGGACCGCCCCGGTGAGTTGCAGCCGCTGACCGGCTGGCACGATACCGGCGACATCGTCGCCGTCGACCGCGAGGGCTTCATCACCATTCGCGGCCGCGCCAAGCGCTTCGCCAAGATCGCCGGCGAGATGGTGTCGCTGGGGGCGGTCGAGATGCTGGTGCAGTCGCTGTGGCCGGAGGAGCGCCACGCGGCTGTGGCGGTGCCGGACAAGAGACGCGGCGAGCGCATCGTGCTGGTCACCACCGCCGACGATGCCAATCCCGACGAGCTGCGCAAATTCGGCAAACAGGCGGGCGCCGCCGAACTGATGGTGCCGAACGACATCGTCAAGGTGGAGGAAATCCCGGTGCTGGGTTCCGGCAAGACCGACTATGTGTCGACGAGGAAATTGGCGATCGACAGGCTGGGGCTCGGCGTCGCGGCCTGAGTCAGATCAAGCACTTCTGCGAATTTTCTAACCTATATCGGAGGGCGGCACTTTCTCGCCCTCGCGCTTGGCGCGCTTCGAATAGGCGCGCACGCTGAATGGCAGGAAGATCAGGTAGCCGGCGACCGAGGCGGTCAGCGTGTACCAGGGATAGGTCATCAGCAGGAGCACGTAGAGTACGACACCGAGGATGATCGGCAACACCCTGTCGCCCGGGATCCTTAGGCTCTTGCCGGAATAGACCGGCAGCCGGCTGACCAGCAGGAAGGCGACCAGGATGGTGAAGCCGGTGGCGACGAAGGCGGCGGGGCGACTGGGCTCCAGCCCTGTGCGCAGGAAATAGAGATAGAGCGGCAGCATCACCAGCACGGCGCCCGCCGGCGCCGGCACGCCGACGAAATATTCGGACTGCCATATGGGGCGATCGCCCTTCTCGTCGTCGAGCACGTTGAAACGGGCGAGGCGCAACCCGCAGGCGATGGCGAACAGCAGTGCCGCGATCCAGCCCGGCGAGCCGGCGCGGTCGAGCAGGAAGGCATAGAGCACCAGAGCCGGCGCCACGCCGAAATTGACGATGTCGGCCAGCGAATCCATCTGAGCGCCGAATTTGGAGGTCGCCTTCAACATCCGCGCCAGACGGCCGTCGATGCCGTCGAGGAAGGCGGCAAGCAGCACCATCACCACCGCCGGCTCGAAGCGGCCTTCGAAGCCGAAGCGGATGCCGGACAGGCCGGCGCAGATGGCGAGCACGGTGACCAGATTGGGCAGCACCATGCGCATCGGGATTTCGCGGATGCGCGGACCGCCGCTGGCATGGGCCTCGAACTTTTTGTATTGCGTGCCCACCGGTCAGGAAACCCGAACAAGAGGCGTGCCGGCAACACCGCCGA
Source organism: Mesorhizobium sp. SEMIA396 (assembly GCF_024518615.1). Taxonomy (NCBI): domain Bacteria; kingdom Pseudomonadati; phylum Pseudomonadota; class Alphaproteobacteria; order Hyphomicrobiales; family Phyllobacteriaceae; genus Mesorhizobium; species Mesorhizobium sp. SEMIA396. The sequence goes on along the minus strand of NZ_JANIFC010000002.1, from coordinate 434,644 downwards.
ATTCGGCCAGCACGGTTTCGCCGCCAACCGCCGTCTGGCCGACGGCAACGCGCGGCGTGGCGGTCAGGGGCAGGAACACATCGACACGCGAGCCGAAGCGGATCAGGCCGAAACGCTCGCCAGTGCCGATTGAGCCGCCGGCCTCGGCCCAACAGACGATGCGGCGCGCCACCAGGCCGGCGATCTGGACGGCCGCGACCGTGCCGTTGGGGCTCTCGATGACCAGGCCGTTGCGCTCGTTCTCGGTGCTTGCCTTGTCGAGTTCGGCATTGAGGAATTTGCCCGGCCGGTGCTCGATTTTCGCAATACGGCCGCGCACCGGGGCGCGGTTCACGTGGCAGGAGAAGACGTTCATGAACACCGAGATCCGGGTCATCTCTGCATTGCCGAGGCCGAGTTCGCGCGGCGGCACGGCGGGTCCGACCGCCGAGATGATGCCGTCGGCGGGGCTGACCACCAGGCGGTCATCGACCGGCGTGACGCGCTCGGGATCGCGGAAGAAATAAACGCACCAGGCCGTCAGGATCAGACCGATCCAGAACAGGATCGAGGAGAAATAGCCGAGGAAAAGCGTCGCCGCGCCAAAGGCCGCGATGAAGGGATAGCCTTCGCGATGGATCGGTACGAATGCGTTCTTGACCGTATCGACAAGGCTCATCGGGTGTAAACGGGCTCCGTTTCAGGTGGGGCCTCAATAGCCGAAAGCCCCCCTCGCCGCAACGCAACAATGGGGAATGCCATATTCAGCGTCGAAGCGCCGGCACCTGGCATCGGTTTGCCGTAACGGCTTTTCTAAAGCCCCGGAACCCGCTGATAGTTGGCGATGTCGGCGCGCACGCCGAGCCGGGCGATCGTCTCGTGCGGGTTGAAAGCGATGCGCTCGTGCGCGGCCTTGACGATCGGCACGACGTTGTCGATGGCTGCCTGGCTTTCCCATTCGACGATGGTCACAAGGTTGAACTCGCCCGGCCCTGAGAATTGCTCGAGCAGGAAATCCTGCACGAACCCCTGCTGCAGGCGCAGCAATTCATGCGTTGTCCTGACCTTGGCGAGTATCTCCTCGCGGGCGGCGGCAGGCACGACGAACTTGTCCACCCTGAACACGCTGCGGCCGTCAACGCTCTGATTTGTCTTGCTCATTTCGATTTCTCCGTTCCTGGATCATGGTGTTTTTTGGGCTCCAGGAACGGCCTACAATCTCAACTTATGTTGAGGTCAAGCGCAAAAATCAGGTCATGCGCCGAACTTTCAATTCACCTCCGACGTTCGCCGACGAACGACAACGCCAAGCTCGTCGCCCTCGCGGGCGATGCGTAGGCGCTCCTCGGCCTCGGTCGCCTCGCGCTGGCGGTCCCACATCGAGGCGTAGAGGCCATGCTTGCGCATCAGCTCGGCATGGGTGCCGCGCTCGGCGATCTGGCCGTCCTGCAGCACGATGATCTCATCGGCCGTGATTACCGTCGACAGGCGGTGGGCGATGACGATGGTGGTGCGGCCACGGCTGACCAGATCGAGCGCGGCCTGGATCTCCTGCTCGGTGTGACTGTCGAGCGCCGAGGTCGCTTCGTCGAGCATCAGGATCGGCGGCGCCTTCAGGATGGTGCGGGCGATCGCCACGCGCTGCTTTTCGCCGCCCGAAAGCTTCAGCCCGCGTTCGCCGACCATCGACTTGTAGCCGTCAGGCAATCGCTCGATGAACGGACCGATCTGGGCTAGTTCAGCGGCTTTCTGCATGTCCTCCTCGCTGGCTCCGATGCGGCCGTAGCGGATGTTGTAGGCGATGGTGTCGTTGAACAGCACGGTGTCCTGCGGCACCATGCCGATCGCGCCACGCAGGCTCTCCTGCGTCACGTCCCTGATATCCTGGCCGTCGATCAACACCTGGCCGGACTGAACGTCGTAAAAGCGGAACAGAAGCCGCGAGATGGTCGATTTGCCGGCACCCGAAGGCCCGACAATGGCGACGGTCTTGCCGGCCGGCACCTCGAAGCTGATGCCCTTCAGGATCTTGCGGTTCGGGTCATAGGAAAAATGCACGTCGCGGAACTCGACCTTGCCGGCGCTCACGGCGAGCGGCCTGGCATCCGGCTTGTCGACGATCTCCTGCGGCACATCCAGAAGGTCGAACATCTGCTCGATGTCGGTCAGCCCCTGGCGGATTTCGCGGTAGATGAAGCCGATGAAATTGAGCGGCACCGACAGCTGCATCAGCATGGCGTTGATGAAGACGAAGTCACCGACCGTCTGCGTGCCGGCCTGCACTTCAAGCGCCGACATGCACATGACGATGACGGTGCCGAGGCCGAAGATGATGCCCTGGCCGAAATTCAGCCAGCCGAGCGAGGTCCAGATGCGCGTCGCGGCGACCTCGTAGCGTGCCATGGAGCGGTCGAAGCGCTCGGCTTCCATGCTTTCGTTGTTGAAATATTTGACCGTTTCGTAATTGAGCAGCGAGTCGATCGCCTTGGTGTTGGCGTCGGTGTCGCTGTCGTTCATGTCGCGGCGGATCGAGATGCGCCAGTCGCTGGCGCGCACCGTGAACCAGACATAGACCCAGACGGTGACCGCGACGACGACCACATATTTCCAGCCATAGGTGTAGGCGAAGATGCCGGTGGTCAGCGCGAATTCGAGGATGGTCGGCGCCGTGTTGAGCATGATGAAGCGCACGATCGTCTCGATGCCCTTGGTGCCGCGCTCGATGATGCGCGACAGGCCGCCGGTGCGACGCTCCAAGTGGAAGCGCAGCGATAGTTGGTGCATGTGAACGAAGGTGCGGAAGGCGAGCTGGCGCACCGCGTATTGGCCGACGCGTGCAAACAGCGCGTCGCGCAGCTGATTGAAGCCAAGCTGCACCAGGCGCACGACATTGTAGGCGACGACCAGCATGACCGGCGCCAGCAGAAATGTCGGCAGCGGTGGCACCGATTTGGAGTCGCCGGCCAGCGCGTCCGTTGCCCATTTGAAGAAATAGGGACCGGCGACCAGCGTCAGCTTGGCGACGACGAGCAACAGCGTCGCCCAGGTGACCCGGGCTCTCAGATCGGCGCGATCCGCCGGCCACATATAGGGCCACAAATTGAGCAGCGTCTTGAAGGTCGAGGAGTCGGAGACGGTTTTTTCGGCCATTTTTGGCGCCTTCTTCTTATTTTCAGCGGCCGGAGCAGCAGGAATTGACGAGGGCGGCCACCGATGCAGAAACATCGGCGAGCGCGGCACGGTCGATCGCATAGCGCGAACGCTGGCGATCGGGCTCGAAGCGAACCAGCCCGGCTTCGACCAGTATTTTCAGATGTTGTGACACGGTGGACTGCGCCAGATCGAACCGATCGACGACTTCGCGGCAGTAGCAGGAGTTGCTTGCGGACAAGTATTTCAGGATTTCGATCCGAGCCGGGTGCGAAAGTGCTGCCAGCCGGGTGGCAACGGCTCGGCTGTCCGGGGTGCAGCCAGGTGCGTTTGTTTCCATAAGGGAATCAGTCATCGTCCATCGGCGATAGACGATGAGCAGGTCTGCGGCAAGCTACCCCGATGGGTAGAGCGACCTAATCTCCCCCCTTGAGGGGGAGATGTCACCAAAGGTGACAGAGGGGGTCGGTGCGTCCTGACGCGACGTCGTTTGGAGAAAAGAGAAGGTCGGCGCTTCACGCGCGACGACCCCTCTGGCCTGCCACCTCCCCCTCAAGGAGGGAGATTGGCCAATCGCCAACCCTACTGCGTCTTGGCCGGCGCTGTCGTTGCCTGCTCGCCCATCGCCTTGAGGTCGGCGGCTTCGCCTTCCTTCGACTTTTCCGGGACCTTGAACACCTGCCCCGGCCAGATGCGGTCGGGATCGCTGATCTGGTCTTGGTTGGCGAGGTAGATGGTCGAGAAGCGCACGCCATGGCCATAGACGCGCCGCGAGATCCGCCACAGCGTGTCGTTGCGGCGGATGATGACGGCGCCGTCGGCATGTTCAAGCTTGGGCGCCACGGTCTCGGGCACGTCGCTCGGCGGCGTCGCCTCCGCCACAACGGCCGGAGCCTCGGTGGCGGGAGCAGGCGTGGTGGCCGGAGCCGTCCCGGCCGCGGCCGGCGCCTCGGCGGCGGCAGGTGCGGCCGGCTTGGGCTGAACGGGCTTCGGCGCCGAGGGTGCCACGGCGGCGACCGCTTCGCCCGGCTCGCGCTCGAACGGCACGGCTGCGCGGGCCACAACTGTCACACCGTCGGTATCGAGGCCGTCGACACGTATTGTGTAGCTGCCGACCGGAATGTCGCGCGCCGCCTCGACCAGGAAATGACCATCCGTCGACGTTTGCGCATCACCGAGCAGGATGTCGTTGGCATAGGCGCGCACCTTGCGGCCGGCATCGGCGAGACCGGCGACAAAGATCTTGCTGCCGTCGATCTCGACCGCCTCGACGACGATCTTGGGCTCGGTCACGCCTGCAACGGGCGGCGTCGCCGGCGCAGGAGCCGGTGCTGCTTCCACCACGGCAGGTGCTGGGGCGGCTGGTGCCGGAGCAGTTGCGGGCGCTTCGGCTGCGGGAGCAGCCGGCGCGGTGGCCTGAGCAGCCGGCTTTGCCGCGGGCGCGGGAACGGTCAGCAATTCGGCCGGCTTGCCCGGCTCCTCGACCATGGCCAGCACCTGGCCGGCCGCATCCTTGGGAACCGAAACCACGGCGGTCTGCACCGAGGGCGTTACGACATCGCCCGTGGTCGCGCGCAGCGCGATCGTATAATCACCGGGCTTCAGCGGATCGTCGAGAATGATAACGAAGGCGCCATCGGGACCAGCGACCGTCGAGCCAAGCACCGTCGAGCCGTTGAGGATCTCGACCTTGGCGTTGGGCGCCGCATTGCCGGCGACGACAATCGAGCCATTGCTTTCGACGCGCACGACATCGAAGGACGGTGCGACCGGACCGGCCGCAGCCGGCGCCGCCGCGTCCGCGGCCGGTGCGGACGGTGCCGTTGCCTGGGGCACCGCGGCGGGAGCCGCAGGGACCTCCGCGGCGGGCAGCCGCGCTTCGGTGCCGGGATCGGCCGATTTTGGCGCTGCGGGCGGCGTCTGCGCCGCCACTTGCGCCGGCGGCGTGGGATTGAGATACGGGTCGAGTGCGCCCGATACATAGGCGGTTCCCGCGGCCGCGACGGTCCCACCCGCCGCGAACAGAAACGCCTTCAGTGGATTAATCGCCATACTTCCCTACCCCTTAGCCACCTAACGCCGGTCTAGCCTGTTTTACCAATACCGACAAGAAAAAGCCCGGACTTGTTAACTCTTGGGGCTTGACCCGGCTTTCAGACCCAATCACCAATCATCGGCATGAACACGATTCGATCCGTCTGCGTCTATTGCGGCTCGTCTCCGGGCCGCGATGAAACCTATATCAAGGCCGGACACCTGCTCGGACGCTCGATTGCCAAAGCGGGACTGCGGCTGGTCTATGGCGGCGGCACCAAGGGCATTATGGGTGCTGTCGCCGAAGGCGCGCTCAAGGCCGGCGGCAAGGTAACGGGCATCATTCCGCGCTTCCTGATCAACAAGGAAGCGAGCGAAACCGCGCTTGACCGGCTCGATGAACTCTTCATCACCGACAACATGCACGAGCGCAAGCACAGGATGTTCGAGAAATCCGACGCCTTTGTGGCGCTGCCGGGCGGGATCGGCACGGTCGAGGAGATCGTCGAGATCATGACCTGGGGGCAGCTTGGCCATCATCGCAAGCCGATCGTCTTCGCCAATGTCAAAGGATTTTGGGATCCGATGCTGGCGTTGCTCGATCACATGGCCGCCGAAGGCTTCATCCACACCGCACAGCGGGTCAAGCCGCTGGTCGTCGACGACCCTGAAGCGATCGTCGCCGCCATCATGGTGGCAGGATCGTCCGTCGATGCTCCGACCGAGGGCGTGCAGTCGGTGATCGACAAAATGTAGGGGAGTAAGAAAATACGGCAGTAAGGCAGTATGTGAATTGCCTGGAGTGTCCTGCCCTACTGCCCTACTGCCCTACTGCCCTACTGCCCTCTTCCTCCGCAGCCTGCCGCAAATCGGCAATCACCGCCCGCCGGTCTTGACGCCGCCAGGCGAGATGGAGTGAAACCGTGCGGTCGAACCACGGCAGGTCGCGAAACACGATCCGCGGCGGCGCAGCGGAACGCAGGCTGGCTTGCACCGTCGCCAGGCCGAGACCTGCGCTGACAAGGCCAAGCGAGGTTAGCGGATCCGCCGTTTCATAGGCGATGTCGGGCAAAAAGCCGGCTTTGGCGCAGGCGGCAAGGAACTGGCCGCGATTGGTGTCGTCCGGCTGGCGCACGACGGTGATCCAGGTGCGACCGTCAAGGTGATGCGGCCCAACCTCTGGTATTTGAACAAGCGGATCATCTTCGGGGATCGCCAGCACCAGCGGCTCATGCCGCAGCGCCATGGCGGCGACATCCGGGTCGTCATCAGGTGGCGGCGAGTAGACAAAGCCCAGATCCAGCGACCGCTGCCGTAGCCCTTCCAACTGCGCCGCCGAACGCAGGCTTCTCAGTTGCAAGTGGAAATCCGGCCGGTCGCGACGGAACTGGCGCAGCATCCCGGCGACAAGCCCGGCATGAACGGCGCCTTCGACATAGCCGATGGCGAGCCGACCGACGGCGCCGCTGGCCAGGTTTCGGCCGAACTCCTCCAAACGTCGCGCACTGGACAGCAGGGCGCGGGCCTCGGTGAGGAAGGCGCGCCCCTCGGCGTTGAGATGGACCCGCTGCTTCGATCTTTCAAAGAGGGAAACACCCAACTGCTCCTCGAGCTGGATGATCTGCCGGCTGAGTGGCGACTGGGAAATATGCAGCATCTCGGCGGCGCGCCCGACATTGCCGGTTTCGGCGACGGTGACGAAATACCTGATCTGGCGCAGGTCGAACATTTTTTCTCCAGGCTCCAGTCCCCCGAGGTCTCAACTTTAGCCTAACCAGTCTTAGACAGTCTGACCAGCGGGAGCGATAGTTCGGCCATCCAACCAAAGCAGACCGCCATGCAGTTCTTTGCCCTTCTCACCCGCAACACCGAAAAATTTGCCGATGCCGATTTCGCTCCGCTTCTGCCCGGCGAAGCCGAACAGCGGCGCACGCTCTATGCCGAAGGCGCGGTACGCCAGGTGTGGAACCGAGGCGACATCCCGGGCAGCGGCATGATGCTCGAAGCCGCCGATGATGCAGAGGTTCGCGGCCATCTCGCCACCTTGCCGCTGGTCAAGGCCGGCATGATGGACATTGCCGCAATCGTGCCCCTCAAGCCCTACCCCGGCTTCGGCCCGAAGCACTGACCGGGGCACAATCCGGGGTGGCGAAGGCGTCACCACCGGATTGACGTGGGTGATCGACAGACCGTGATCGGCTGTCAAGAAACCGTCACACCGAACCGGGTTCGCTCGTGCTAGAAATCAAGGCCAGGCAGCCGCCGTGCGGTGCCATTTCGGAACATGCATCTGGCACCGCCCATGGATATCACTCTCGCCCCGGAAGGCACCGACCTGTCGCCCTACCTGCCCGACGAGCACGGATTGTTCTTCATCTATCATTTCACCGCTGAGGGCGTGCGAACCAGGGACGCCACCGCCGCGCACTGGACATGGCGCAGCTACCAGCTTTCCGACATGCGGGCCCGCCATGAGATCGGCGCCGATCAGGCTTTGCCGGCACCGGTGCGCGAAGCTTTCCTGTCCGCCAGCCATGGCTGCCACATCGACCTCGAGGACGACTGGCTCTATGGCGATCTGCCGGACCTGCGCCATGACTATTCGGCGGAAGCGGGCGGGCTTGGCCATTTCCGCTTCGCGCTCAACGACACGATGCTGGTCGGCGCCCGCAAGCAACCGCTGCAGTCGGTCGACAACATCCGCAAGGCGATCGAGAATGGATCGCGCAAGTTCCGCTCGCCGGCCGAGTTGATCGAGGCGGTTGTCGGCCAGTCTTTTGACGGCATGGTGGCTGAACTTGCGGCACTCGGCGACAGCCTCGACGGGATCGAGGATCGCATCGTCTGCGACGCATGGCACAATGAACGGCAATCCCTCGTCGACGCGCGCCGGCATCTGGTTGTGATCCACAGGCAGATGGCGACGTTGACCAATCTGTTTCGCCATCTCGACCACTCGCACCGTAACGACCTGCCCGACAGCATCAACGACATGGCCGCGCGTCTTTCGCACAGGGCGCAGACGCTGCACTATGATGGCGAACAATTGCAGGCACGCGCCCGGCTGTTGCAGGACGAGCTTATGGCCAAGCTGACGACGCAGTCGAACCGGCTGCTGTACGTACTGTCGGTGATGACGGCGGTGCTGTTGCCAATGACCATCATCTCGGGCCTGTTCGGCATGAATGTCGGCGGCTTGCCGCTGGTCGACACGCCAATGGGCTTCTGGGTGGTGACGGCGGTAGCGATGGTGATCGCGGGCGCGACCTATCTCTTTGTCAGGCGGCTCGGACAGATGTAACGCCCGCCCGGCGACTTTCACGCCGAGGCGCGAAGATCCTCGATGACGGTGCCGGCGGCGGCGGCTTCCGCTTCGTGGTCGGGCTCGCGCCAGGTCTCGGCCAAGCCAGCCGCATACCATTCGCGCATCGCCGGCAGGGCAAGCAATTGCGCTGGATAGGCTGCAGCCGCACCCTCGAAGGAGAGCCCATAGGACTGGGCGCGGAACGCCACCGGGGCAAAGAAAGCGTCGACGGCGGTAAAATGAGCGCCGGCCAGAAACGGCCCGCCGAAACGGGCAAGGCCATCGTTCCAGAGATCGCCGAGGCGAAAGATGTCCTGCTTCAGCGCATCGGACATCGGGAATGGCTTTACGCGCACGCCGCAACTCATCGGGCATGCCCCGCGCAATGCGGTGAAGCTCGAATGCATCTCGGCGGCGGCCGAGCGTGCCCAGGCGCGCGCCTTGGCCTCGACAGGCCACACGCCATGGTGGCGTTCGGCCAGATATTCGACGATGGCCAGCGAATCCCAGACCGCCCAGCCATCGTCGATCAGGCACGGCACGCGGCCGCTCGGCGAGAAGGGCCGGTACAGATCCCAACTCGATGCGGTCGGGAATGGCGTCAGCCGTTCCTCGAACGGGATGTTCAGCTCTCGCATCAACACCCAAGGCCGCAGCGACCATGAGGAATAATTTTTGTTGGCGATATGCAGCAGGTACATAGGGGATCCTTACCTTGCAGCCGGCACCGCCGGCCGGATCTCGCGGCCACGGAACATCGACCAGGAATACATCGCGAGCGCTGTCCAGATCAGGCCAAAGGCAATCGCCTGGGTGGTGCCGAAAGGCTCGTCGAAGATCAGCACGGCGATCAGAAACACAATGGTCGGCGCGATGTACTGCATGATGCCGATGGTGGACAGCCGCAGCAGCCTCGCGCCGAACGCAAACAGCAGCAGCGGGATCGATGTGACCGGACCGCAGCCGATCAGCAATGCCGTATCGGTGCCACTGCTGGATAAGATGTGGTCCTGTTCGGTCGCGATGAGATAGACGATGTAGCCAAGCGCCGGCACCGACAGCAGAAGGACTTCGAGCAAAAATCCCTGGCTCGGTCCGATCGGCAGCGTCTTGCGGAAGAAGGCGTAGGCGGCGAAGGAAAACGCCAGCGCCAGCGACACCCAGGGCAGCTTGCCGCCCTCGACGGTCAGCACGGCGACTGCGACGGCCGCCAGCACCACCGCCGCGATCTGCAGCCGGTCGAGCCGCTCGCCAAGCAGCAGCGCGCCGACGACGACGTTGACCAGTGGATTGATGTAGTAGCCGAGCGCGGTTTCGACGGTGCGGTCGACAGCGATCGCCCAGACATAGATGCCCCAGTTGACCGAGATCAGCGCCGCCGTCAGCGCGGCCATGGCGATGGTGCGCGGCGAGCGCAGTGCCGCCTTGAAATCCGCCATGCGGCCGGCCCAGATCAGAACGGCGGCGGCGATCGGCACCGACCAGACGATGCGATGGGCAATGACTTCGGCGAGCGGCAGATGAGCGACCGCCTTCATGTAGAAGGGCAGCAATCCCCACAGCAGATAGGCGCCGAGCGCCAGCAGAAAGCCGCGCCGGGCCTTGGAATCCGCGTCCAGGGTAATTGCTTCAGTGGCCATGGGCCAACGCTATGGCCCAGTCACCTTGGCAAGACCATCGCAAAGTTCTGATGGATCAATGGACTTTCGCTGATGGTTCAACCCTATTCGGCGGCCACCAGTCCGGCCATCTCGCGGTTCTTCATCAGCTTGTAGACGATGGAATCCATCAGCGCCTGGAACGAGGCGTCGATAATGTTTTCGGAAACGCCGACCGTCCACCAGCGCGCGCCGGTGCCGTCATGCGATTCGATCAGAACGCGGGTGATCGCCTCGGTGCCGCCATTGAGGATACGCACCTTGAAGTCGGCCAACTCCATGTCGGCGATCTCGCCCTGAAATTTGCCGAGGTCCTTGCGCAGCGCGATGTCGAGTGCGTTGACCGGGCCATGCCCCTCGGCCACCGACATCTTCTCCTCGCCGTCGACCACCACCTTGACGATCGCTTCGGAGACCGTCTTCAGCTGGCCGTTGGCGTCGAAGCGGCGCTCGACCATGCAGCGGAACGAGGTGACGTTGAAGAACTCCGGCAGGCCGTGCAGCATCTTGCGTGCCAGGAGCTCGAAGCTGGCATCGGCGCCCTCATAGGCGTAGCCCTCGGCCTCGCGCTCCTTGACCACTGATATCAGCGCGTCGAGCCGGTGATCGTCCTTCGGCACCTCGATGCCGCGCCGCCTCAACTCGGCGAGGAAATTGGCCTTCCCGCCCTGGTCCGAAACCATGACGCGGCGGCGGTTACCGACCGTTTCCGGGGGTACATGCTCATAGGTCGCCGGCTCCTTGGCCAGCGCGGAGGCATGGATGCCCGCCTTGGTGGCGAAAGCAGAGGCCCCGACATAGGGCGCTTGCGCTTCCGGGGCGCGGTTCAAGAGTTCGTCGAAGGCGCGGGACAACCTGGAAATGCCTGTCAGCGCCTCAGCCGAAATACCGGTGTCGAAACGATCGGCGAAGGCCGGTTTCAACGCCAGCGTAGGCACGATCGAGATCAAATTGGCGTTGCCGCAGCGCTCGCCGATGCCATTGAGTGTGCCTTGGATCTGGCGCACGCCGGCCTCGACCGCGGCAAGCGAATTGGCGACCGCCTGGCCGGTGTCGTCATGGGCATGGATGCCGAGATGATCGCCCGAAATACCTGATAAAATAACCTTCTCGACGATGGCGCGGACTTCCGATGGCTGCGTGCCGCCATTGGTGTCACACAGCACCACCCAGCGCGCGCCGGCATCATAGGCGGTCCTGGCGCAGGCCAGCGCATAATCGGGATTGGCCTTGAAGCCGTCGAAAAAATGCTCGCAGTCGACCAACGCCTCCTTGCCGGCGGCGATCGCCGCCTCGACGGAGGCCTTGATGGCGTCGAGGTTCTCCTCATTGGTGCAGCCGAGCGCGACACGGACATGGTAGTCCCAACTCTTGGCGACGAAGCAGATGGCATCCGACTTGGATTGCACGAGTGACGCAAGGCCGGGATCGTTGGAAGCCGACGCCCCAGCCCGTTTGGTCATGCCGAAGGCGACGAATTTGGCGCGCGACGTACGTTTCTCCTGGAAGAAGGCGGTGTCGGTCGGATTGGCGCCGGGATAGCCACCTTCGACATAGTCGAGGCCAAAAGCATCGAGCAGTTTCGCGATGGCGATCTTGTCCTCGACGGAAAAGTCGATGCCAGGGGTCTGCTGGCCATCGCGCAATGTGGTGTCGAAGAGATAGAGGCGCTCGCGGGTCATGGTCATTTGCCTGCAAACTTGTCCGTCGCGCGGATCAGCCGATCCAAAATCCCCGGCTCCGAATAAGCATGACCGGCGCCCTCGATCAGGTGGAAATCCGCCTTTGGCCAGGCCTTGTGCAGCGCCCAGGCATAATGCGCCGGGCACGGCATGTCGTAGCGGCCATGGACGATGGTGCCGGGAATGTCAGCCAGCTTGTGCGCGTCGCGCAGCAACTGCCCTTCCTCCAGCCAGCCGGCATGGACGAAATAGTGGTTCTCGATGCGGGCAAAGGCGATGGCATAGTCGTCCTGCCCAAATGGTCCGCTGGTCTCCGGCTCGGGCAAAAGCGTGATCGTTTCGCCTTCCCACAAGCTCCAGGCGCGGGCCGCCTCGATCTGCGCCTTGCGATCCGTGCCGACCAGCCGCTTGCGGTAGGCAGCCATCATGTCGCCGCGCTCGGCCTCCGGGATCGGCGCCAGGAAGCGCTCCCATTTGTCCGGGAACATTTCCGAGACGCCGAATTGATAGTACCATTCGAGTTCGGCTCGCGTCAGCGTGTAGATGCCGCGTACCACCAACTCACTGACGCGTTCGGGGTGCGTTTCGGCATAGGCGAGCGCCAGCGTCGACCCCCAGGAGCCTCCGAACACCAGCCATTTGTCGAAGCCGGCCATTTCGCGCAGGCGTTCGATGTCGGCGACCAGGTGCCAGGTCGTATTGGTTTCGAGCGAGGCGTTGGGCGTCGATTTTCCGCAGCCGCGCTGGTCGAACAGGATGACATCGTAGAGCTTCGGGTCGAACAGCCGCCGGTGTTTTGGGGAAATGGTGCCGCCCGGCCCGCCATGCAGGAACACCGCCGGCTTGGCGCCCCTCGTGCCCGAACGCTCCCAGTAGACCTGATGGCCGTCGCCGACATCCAGCATGCCGGAATCGAACGCCTCGATCTCGGGATAAAGCGTACGCAATTGACTGCTCATAGCTGCAAACCTTTGGTCGGCCAGTCCGCTGTTTCATGGTCTGGGTGCTGGAAGGAGATGATGGATTCCTGCCTGTTGTAATAATCAGGATCCTGGTGGACGGGCTGATCGAAGATCGTCTCCACCCAGGGCAGCCGCGCGGCGTAGTTGACCTGGATCTGCGGGGCAAGATCGGAGCGGTCGTCGAAGGCACCGATAGCGATCTCAAGTCCACCGGGCTGCCGGTAGGTCAGCGGCGTCCCGCAGCGGGCGCAGAAACCACGATCGATGTTGACCGACGACTGGAAATAGCTCGGCTCTTCATGGGTCCATTCGACGCCGTCCCTGGGCACCGTGACCAGTGCACCGAAGAACGAGCCGAACTGCTTCTGGCACATGCGGCAATGGCAGATCGATGGACGGCCGAGCGCTCCATGAATGCGGAAACGCACGGCGCCACACTGGCAGCCGCCGGTTCTTACCTGATCGGTCATGATCTTTCCTTTGGCGGCCATTGTTCGGTGTCGTGGTCCGGATGCTGATAGGAGACGAGATCCGCCAGATAAGAGGCCGACGACACGTCGGCCATCGTCTCCTCGCCCGGCAATTGCGGGATCGTATCGACATAAGGCAGCTTTGCCTCGGTGCCCCATTGGATCAGCGGCACGATCTCCGCCGGATTGTCGAACGCGCCGATGGCGAGGCCAACGCCGTCCGGCGCGGTGAAGGTCAGCGGCGTGCCGCAATCGGCGCAAAAACCGCGATCGACATGGTTGGAGGAGCGGAAGTATTTCGGCTCGCCGCGCGTCCAGTCGAGCCGGGCGCCACGCACCGAAACCAGCGGCGCATAGAACGAGCCGAACGCCTTCTGGCACATGCGGCAATGGCAGACCGAAGCGTCGCCGAGCGCGCCTTCAACGCGAAAGCGCACCGCGCCGCACTGGCAGCCGCCGGTGTAGACCGGCCGGTTGTCGAGGCTCATCACCGCTCACTCCGGGACATGGCAGACGGCCTCGACATTGTTGCCGTCGGGATCGAAGACGAAGGCGCCATAGTAGCTCGGGTGATAATGCGGCCGCAGGCCTGGCCCGCCATTGTCCTTGCCACCGGCGGCAAGGGCTGCGGCATGGAAGGCATCGACCTCGGCGCGGCTGCGCGCCGTGAAGGCGACGTGCTGGTGATCCCTGGGCTTGTCCTTGCCGGTACTCAGCCAGAACACCGGCCGGTCACGGCCATAGCCGCCGACCTTGGCACCCCCGGTATATTCCAGCGGCACCATGTAAAGCAGCGCCGCACCAAGCGGGGCCATCGCCTTGTCATAGAAAGCCTTCGAAGCGTCGAAATCGGCAACGGTGATGCCGAGATGGTCGATCATCTTTTTACCTCCCAGGTGGTGATGCGCTCGCCAGTGACCGGATCCTTGCCGTCCTTCAACTGTACACCTTGAGCCAGCAGTTCGTCGCGGATGCGGTCGGCCTCGGCCCAGTTCTTGGCGGCGATGAATGCGAGACGCTTGGCGATTGCCTTGGCGACGTGGTCTTCATCAACCGTCGCCGACGCGACATCGAAGCCGAGGAACAGCAGCGACGCCTTCAGCGCAGCCGCCGCATCGTTGCCGTCCGCTGCCTCGCCAGCCAACTGCGTCAAGACCTGGAAGGCGGCATAGGTTGCGAGATCGTCCGACAAGGCATCGATGACCTGCACGGGCAGCAGTCCTGCGGCGGCCGGCGCAAGGTCGGCCGCCCGCTTCCATTTGCGCAGCGTGTTCTCGGCCTCTTCCAGCTTGCGCACGGAAAAGTCGATCGGTTCGCGATAGTGCGTCATCAGCATTGCCAGCCGCAGCACCTCGCCCGGCCATTTGCGGCCGCCGAACGTCTCGGTCTCGAGCAGTTCGTTGATCGAATAGAAATTGCCGACGCTTTTCGACATTTTCTGACCTTCGACCTGCAGGAAGCCGTTGTGCATCCAGATGTTGGCCATCACGTCCGTGCCATGGGCGCAGCGCGACTGGGCGATCTCGTTCTCATGGTGCGGGAAGATCAGGTCGAGGCCGCCGCCATGGATGTCGAACACCTCGCCGAGATAGGCGGCCGACATTGCCGAGCATTCGATGTGCCAGCCCGGCCGACCCCTGCCCCATGGCGAGTTCCAGCCAGGCTCCTCCGGCGACGACAACTTCCACAGGACAAAATCGCCGGGATTTTTCTTGTGCGCGTCGACGGCGATGCGAGCACCGGCCTGCTGCTCGTCGAGATTGCGCTTCGACAGCTGGCCGTAGTCCGGCATCGACGCCGTATCGAACAGGACTTCGCCCGCGGCAACATAGGCATGGCCGCGTTCGATCAGGCTTTGAATCAAGGTGATCATGTCGACCTTGCCGTCGGCGCGGGGCTCGACGAATTCGGTGGCGCGCGGCTCGACCGTCGGCTCCAGGCAGCCGAGAACCGCCACGTCCCTATGGAACTGGCCGGCGGTCTTTTCGGTGACCCGCCTGATCGCCTCGTTGAGCGAAAGTGTTCCGGAAGCGATCTCGCCGCCGAAGTCGCGCAGAGCGCGCGCGTTGATCTTGTCGTCGACGTCGGTGATGTTGCGCACATAGGTGACGTGCGCCTGCCCATAGACGTGACGCAGCAAGCGGAAAAGCACGTCAAAGACGATCACCGGCCTGGCATTGCCGATATGGGCAAAGTCGTAGACGGTCGGGCCGCAGACATACATGCGCACATTGTCTGGATCGATCGGGACGAAATCCTCTTTCGTCCGCGTCAGCGTGTTGTAGAGGCGCAGGCCCTGCGATGCGTCGGACATTCGTGCCTTCCCGGTTCAGAACTCAATTTGACGAAGCCAGCCCTGCGCGAAACGCAAATCAGGCTCCAGCCTGCTGGCCGGGGCGTTTGTCCAATCTGGGGAAAGATGAGGCGAAAACGTCCGGACCAGCGCGAGGCTAGCCAATAATGCAAATGCCACAAATGGCGAAAGACGTTTTCATGGGCGGCTTTATCGCCTTGGCATGTGTTGCCGTCAAGTCGCAAGTTTCGGCAAAAACGTCGCTGGATCACAGGTAATGATGCACTGAAACATTTTATTAAACATGTCGGCACAGTCATGAAACATTCGCCGGCTAGATCAGCAGGCGTCACGATTTGGTCAGAATCGGCCATCAAACGCAGACACGAAAATGTTACCTGGGAAGAGAGACATGCCCCGAACCAAGCAGGAAGCCAACCGAGCCAAGCAGCCGGCACTGGCCAACCACTACCGCGCGATCGGCCCGGCCGCGATCGTCGCCGCCCTCCTTCACACCGCGAAGAAGAAAAAGCCGGTACAGAAGATCGTGTCGCCCCGCGCCGCCTGAAGTGGTGTGCGGCCCGGCGCCAAGGGCGCCTGGCAAATGGCGCAGACATACGTCGCTGAAGAACAGGTTCAGCTAGAACAACGTCATCTGATTGTCGTCCGCGCCGGGCTTCTGGCGCTTGACCTTTTCGGGCTCCGGCCCGATCTCGCCCCGCTCCTGAATCTCCGGTCCGGTGTTGGCGACCTTGTTGACCAGGTCGGAGACGGGAATGGCCTCGAAGAAATCGAGTTGAGCCGGCCGCAACAGATCGGCGACATCACGCGGTTCGAGCGTGCGGCAATCCAGCCAACGGGCGAAATCCCTGGGGTCGATCACCACAGGCATGCGGTCGTGGATATGCGCGATATCGGCATTGGCGTTGATGGTCAGAATGGCGCCGGTATCCATTTCCGAACCGCCCGGCTCGGCATAGGTCTCGACCAGGCCGGCAAAGGCGACCAACCCGCCATGCCTGGGCCGGATCCAGTAAGGCTGGCCTTTCTTGCCGCCGGTTTGCCGCCATTCATAAAAGCCGGAAGCCGGCACCAAGGCGCGGCGATGGCGCATGGCGGCCTTGAACGACGCCTTTTCGGTAGCCCCTTCGGAGCGCGCGTTGAACAGCAGCGGAAACTCCCTGGTATCCTTGACCCAGGTCGGGATCAGCCCCCAGCGCACCAGCATTGGCTGCCGGTCGGGCAAATTGGAGCCCGGCGCCCGCGGGGGGCCGGCGACCGCCATCAGGATCGGCTGGGTTGGTGCGATGTTGTAGCGCGCCGGGAAATCCTCCAGTTCCGCCAAGCCCAGCAAGGCGGCAGTCTGGTCCGGCGTCGCGGTCAAGGCAAAACGTCCGCACATGGTCGATTGGCGCCCTTTGAAAGGTTCGGTTCCTGAAAGTGCCGGTGCAACCGGCATTGCGCAACCGCTAAAGCTTGCCCATGCTGGGCGGTCCACAACAGACCTGCCTACACGCCTGATCGGGAACCCATGAACGAAGCGCGCAAGACACTTCCGGCAGTCTCGGTCGCCGTCGTGCGTGCAGACACCCTGCTTCTGGTCAAGCGAGCCCGGCAACCCTCGCAAGGGCTCTATGCCTTTCCGGGCGGCAAGGTCGAACCCGGCGAGACGCTGGAGGCAGCGGCAGAGCGCGAACTTCTGGAAGAAACCGGTTTGCGCGCCACAAATTATCGCCCGCTACGGGAAATCCACATTGACGGCAGGGATGACAGCCACCCGGTCGATTACCTCCTCACGGTCTTCGGCGCGGCCTATGCCGGCGGCGAGGCGGTAGCCAGCGACGACGCAGAGACGGCGGCCTTCTATACACTCAGCGAGATGGCGGCATTGCCGCTCGCCGGCTCGGTGTTCGCCGTGGCCGAGGAGTTGTTGGACCCCCGCGGAGACGACGGGCCGAAGCCCTGAAAACAGCCTTGCAGGCGACAAATTGTTTCGCCACAAAGACTTATCCTGTTTGGCAGAGCCACGCCGTTGGGTAGAGAAGGCTTATGAACCGTCCGTCCATGCTCCTCGCCGCGTGTCTTGCGGTCGTCGCGACCGTTTCGATACGGCCCGCGCTCAGCGCCGAATCGCCGTTCGAGCCTGGGTTGATGCGGCTGGCGGAGGTTCTGGGCTCGCTGCATTTCCTGCGCAATCTGTGCGGCGAGAAAGGCGACCAGTGGCGTGTCGAAATGACAAAACTGCTCGATTCGGAAAATCCGGACGCCGAGCGGCGCGCCCGCTTCATTGCCAGCTTCAATCGCGGCTACCGCTCCTTCGGCGGCACCTATACGAGGTGTACGTCCTCGGCGACCGAAGCCATCAGCCGCTACATGAAGGAAGGCGAGACGCTGTCTCGCGATATCGCCTCTCGTTACGGCAACTAGGCACTCGCTCATCAACAACTATCCGGATCATTGCCGGGCACAAGCCGATATATCGGCTTGTGCCAGGCGATTTCTTGGTGCAATCCTCATGTTGCACTTCTGCAACAGTATTAACGAAACCTTACAGCGCGAAAGCGGAATTAACTCAAACTGAAGGTTTTCGCCCCGCAGGCCGCCCCAATCGGCTAAGTTTGACTCGGACTGAACGCAGCTTCGCACAAGGCAATTGGGCTTTGTAAAAGACGATCAAAAAAATGTCGTATTTACAAATACTTAATTGTCCCTGCGTGTGAAATGAACAGATCAGGCCTGATCTACATCGACGGATCGCAGCTTGAAAGGGTGGACATTCGCTTATGGAACATGGTGTCAACGACATCGACGCGCTGGTCAGGGAAGAAAAACGCCTGACCGCCGTGGAAAGCCACAGCGAGGCCTGGGCGGAAGGTCTCTCCGCCGGGATAGAGCCCGAGATCATTGCCGAAGCAGCGCTCGAAACAGCCTTCGGCGAGATGTTGCGTGCCAATGGCGAGACCTCGGCCCTTGCCCTGCTCGACCGTATGCGTGAAAAGGTGATTGCTGGCGCCTTCGAACCTGAACGGCTGCGGCACTGAACCGACGTCCGGTTCTTTGACGGCAACATGCCGCTCGGGCGTCATGCCCGGAAGCAGGGAGAAACGGGCAGTGAGTTTTTCGATGTCAGGCAAGCCGTGTGGCTTGGTCCTTCGCATCTCCTTCGCCGCTTGCTGTGCCGCGATTCCCCTGCTTGTGTGTCTCGCGAGCAGCCCCGTGTATGCACTGAGCGAAATCAAGCGCGAAGAGCTCCCCCCGACAGTCACGCCGCCGGCCGACGACGACATGTCGCCCCCCGGAAGCGCCGTGCCGATGCCCAACCCGGTTGGAACACCGCCGCCGGCCAGCCAGCCGACTGCTCCTGCCGAAGCCGAGCCGAACAGTCCGGCGGATGGCGGCGTGACCAGACCGCGCGTCGATCCGGAAACGCCGGTGCCCGAGGTCGTCTACGATCTCGGCAAGCTGCCGGAACCGGTGCGGCGCATGCACGATCTGATCGTCGAAGCCTGCAAGGGCGGCGATATCGAAAAGCTGCGGCCGTTGATCGGCACGGGCGAGAGCATGACACAGATATCGCTGACCGACATAGACGGTGACGCCATCGCCTTCCTCAAGGGCCTCTCCGGCGACCCAGACGGTCAGGAGATTCTGGCCATCCTGGAGGAGGTGCTTAATGCCGGCTACGTCCACCTCGATGCCGGCACGCCACAAGAACTCTATGTGTGGCCGTATTTCTTCGCCCTGCCGCTGGACAAGCTGGACGCCAAGCAGCGGGTCGAGCTGTTCAAGATCGTCACCGCTGGCGATTTCAACGACATGAAGCAGTTCGGCGCTTATATTTTCTACCGTGTCGGCATCACGCCTGCCGGACAGTGGTCGTTCTTCGTCGCCGGGGATTGAGCTTTCTGCCTCTGCCCTTGCAGAGATCCGGGAGCCTAGACGGGCAATGCCTCGGAAAACTCCACCGCTTTGCCCTGGCCTGGCGTGACGATTTCCCCCTCCCACATGACACGTCGGCCTCGAATGACGGTGCCGACCGGCCAACCCGTCACTTCCCTGCCATCATAAGGCGTCCAGCCGGCTTTCGAGCCGGCCTGCGCATTGGTGATCATCTCGCGCCGCATCATGTCGACGATGGTGAAGTCGGCGTCATAGCCGGCGGCGATGCGGCCTTTCCTGGCCATGCCGAAGATCCGCTGCGGGCCATGACTGGACAGGTCGACGAAGCGCTGCAAGGTTAGCCGGCCGGCATTGACGTGGTCGAGCATGATCGGCACCAGCGTCTGCACGCCGGTCATTCCCGACGGAGAGGCCGGATACGGCTTGGCCTTCTCGGCCAGCGTGTGCGGCGCATGGTCGGAGCCGAGCACGTCGACAATGCCTTGCGCAATGCCGTGCCAGACGCCGTCGCGATGGCGGGCGGGGCGCACCGGCGGGTTCATCTGGATCAGCGTGCCAAGCCGTCCATAGTCGTCGGCGCTCAGCGTCAAATGATGCGGCGTTGCCTCGCAGGTCGCGACATCCTTGTGCTGTTCGAGGAACAAGATCTCCTCGGCCGTCGAGATGTGCAGGACATGGATGCGGGCACGCGCTTGCCTAGCGATGCGCACAAGCCGTTCGGTGCAGCGCAAGGCGGCGATTTCATCGCGCCAGACAGGGTGCGATGCCGGATCGCCCTCGATGCGCTCGCCAAGACGCTCGCGCAGCCGGAATTCGTCTTCCGAATGAAAGGCGGCACGGCGGCGCGTGTTTCTCAGGATCGAGGCGACACCTTCGTCGTCCTCGACCAGCAGGTCGCCGGTGGACGAACCCATGAATACCTTGATCCCGGCCGCGCCCGGCAACCGCTCAAGCTCGCCGACATCCCCGGCGTTTTCGCGGGTGCCGCCGACCCAGAAGGCAAAATCGCAATGCATGCGATCCGTGCCGCGCCGAACCTTGTCGGCAAGCGCTGCCTCGCTGGTGGTCAGCGGATTGGTGTTGGGCATCTCGAACACGGCGGTGACGCCGCCAAGCACGGCTGCGCGCGAACCCGTTTCCAAATCTTCCTTGTGCTCCAATCCCGGCTCACGAAAGTGCACCTGACTGTCGATGACGCCCGGCAGGATATGCAGGCCGCGGCAGTCGATCGTCTCGCCCGCCGAGGCCTGGCGGAGATCGCCGATGGCGGCGATGCGCCCGCCCTTCACGCCGATGTCGCGAGCCCCTTCGCCGTCGTGGTTGACCACGGTGCCGCCTGTCAGGATGAGGTCGTAGATCATGGCCATGCTCTCTTGCGGGGGGAGTGCCAGCGGCTTACGTAAAGGCCGACCGTTTTGCAAGATCAGGTTGCTTTTCCACCCATGCCCTTTGCCCAGCTCAAAGACCGCGCCCTCGTTTCCGTATCAGGTCCGGATGCCGAGCATTTTTTGCAGAACATCCTGACCACCGATCTCGACATCCTGGCTCCCGGCGAAGCCAAGCCCGGTGCGCTGCTGACGCCGCAAGGCAAGATCCTGTTCGATTTCCTGATCTCCCGCACCGGCGAGAATGCATTTTGGCTCGAATGCCGCGCCGACATATCGGACGATTTCATACGCCGGCTGACGCTCTACAAACTGCGCGCCAAGGTCGAGATTGCCAAATCCGATCAGGCATTTGTCATCGTCGCATGGGGACATGAATCAACACCCTCGCAATCCGATTCAACGGCGGCCGCCGACACACGCTTTCCGAAGGGTGCCGTCACGCGTTCCTATGGCGAAACAGATAAGCGCAGCGATGTCGCCGCGTGGCAAGCCTTCCGCATTGCCGGCGGCATTGCCGAAAGCGGCAGCGACTACCAACTCGGAGACGCCTTCCCCCACGACGTGCTGCTGGACGAAACCGGTGGCGTCGGCTTCAAGAAGGGCTGCTATGTCGGCCAGGAGGTCGTCTCGCGCATGCAGCATCGCGGCACCGCCAGGCGGCGCGTGCTGATTGTGTCGGCTGACGGGTCCCTGCCCGCGCCCGGCATCGAACTGACCGTCGAAGGCAGGCCGGTTGGCATGCTTGGCTCGACCGCCGGCACGATCGGTCTGGCGATTGCGCGCATCGATCGGATCAAGGCGGCGCTCGACGCCGACCTGCCGATCATGGCGGCGGACGTTCCGGTTACACTAGCCATTCCCGGCTGGGCAAAATTCGCCTTCCCGCAGGAAGCCGTCAGCGCGGAGGAGGCCTGATGGCGGCCGACCGCGTCGGCGCGCCGGCACGCGCCTGGCAGCGCATGTTGTCGGGCCGCCGGCTCGACCTGCTCGATCCCTCTCCGCTCGACATCGAGATTTCAGACATTGCGCATGGGCTCGCCCGCGTTGCCCGCTGGAACGGCCAGACCAGCGGCGAGCATGCTTTTTCGGTTGCCCAGCACTCGCTGCTGGTCGAAGCGCTGTTCCGCGACCTGGTACCCGAGGCTTCGGCCGACGCCCGGCTGGCGGCTCTTCTGCACGACGCCCCCGAATATGTCATCGGCGACATGATCTCACCGTTCAAATCGGTGATGGGCGGCAGCTACAAGGATTGTGAGTTGCGGCTGCAGCGCGCCATCCATCTGCGCTTCTCGCTGCCGCAGGAGCCAAGTGCTGCGCTGCGCAAGGAGATCAAGCGCGCCGACCAGATCGCCGCCTATTTCGAGGCAACGCTGCTCGCCGGCTTTTCGACCGCCGAGGCGACCGAGTTCTTCGGCCGTCCGCGCGGCTTCAATGCCGACCGCTTCGATTTCACGCCACGCTCGGTGACCTGGGCGCAAAATGCGTTCCTGAAGCGGTTTTCCGCGATCGAGACGTCGCGGCACCAGGTTTCGGCAACCGCAATCGGCTAAAGCGCGTCGCGCTGAAACGGATTCATGCGCCGCGCTTTAGGTCTTGTTTTATGCATGTCGTTTTCCCCAAAACCGAGGTCACTTTTGGGCGACATGCATTAAAACGCTAAATTAACCGGCGGCGGCCACAATAGCGCGTTCGATCACGGTCCGCAGGCGCGCTCATGCCCGTCGCTGATGCCAAGGATGGTTCGACCATCCCGAAACGGGAGGCCGAAGGCATGGACCGCTCCCGCCACATGGAAGACGAACTGCGCGAGCAGAACCAACGCTTTTCGGCTGCGGTCGAGAACATGTCGCACGGCCTGTGCATGTTCGACGCCGACGAGCGGATGATCATCTGCAACGGCAACTACCTGAACATCTTTTGCCTCGAAGCCAGCGTCATAAGGCCCGGCATCCGGTTCCTCGACATTCTGCGCCACAGCGTCGATATCGGCATCGCCTCGCAAACCGCCGACGAACTCTACGCCATCCGCAAGCCCTATATCGATCAGGCAAAGCCCTCGACCTATGAAGAAACACTGTCGGACGGCCGCATCGTCAGCATCTCGCACCGCCCTCTGGCTCTGGGCGGCTGGGTCTCGATCTACGAGGACATCACCGAGCAGCGCCGCGCGCAAGAGGATCTCAAGGAGCAGCACCGCCGCTTCGACGCAGCGCTTGCCAACATGTCGCAAGGCCTGCTGATGTACGGCGCCGACGGCAAGATGATCGTGCGCAACCGGCGTTTTCTTGAACTCTACAATGTCACCGCGGCAGACTTCCCGCTTGGAACGACGCACCGCGAGGCGCTCGAAAGATTGCTGGAACTCGGCATCTATACGGAGATCGACGTCGACAGCGAAGTCGCCAAGACCGAAGCCTGCCTGACGGCGGCAAAAATGCATTCGGCCTACCGGCATCTTGCCGACGGCAGGACGGTTCTGGTCACACGCCGGCCGATGAACGGCGGCGGCTGGGTAGTGACCTTCGACGACGTCACAGAACGTCGCCGCACCGAAGAGCGCATGACCCATCTTGCGCATCACGATACGCTGACGGGATTGCCCAACCGCTCGATGTTTCGCGAACGGCTCGACCTTGCGCTGGAAGCCACGGCGGTCACGCCGCTGGCAATCTTTTCGCTCGATCTCGATCGCTTCAAGGCGGTCAACGACACCTGGGGACATCCGGCCGGGGACTGGCTGTTGAAGAGCGTGGCCGAGAGGCTGCAGCGCTGCCTGCACAACGAAACCGACGTCGTCGCCCGTTTCGGCGGCGACGAATTCGTCATCATCCAGTTCAACTTCAAGGGCATTGCCAATGCAGAAAAACTCGCGAAGCGCATCGTCGAGACAATCGGAAAACCGTTCCGCGACAAGAGCCGCGAGATGCATGTCGGCATCAGCCTGGGCATCGCGGTTTTCCCCGACGACGGTGGAGATGCCGACGCGCTGCTGAGAAACGCCGATACGGCGCTTTACCGGGCGAAGAGTGAAGGGCGCAATCAGTATCGGTTCTTCGAACCCGGAATGGACGCTATGGTACAGGCACGGCGTGCGCTGGAGATCGACCTCGAGACCGCGCTGCCGCGCCAGGAATTCGACCTCGACTTCCAGCCCATCATGAACATCGCATCCGGGGAGATCGTCGGCGCCGAAGCCTTGATGCGCTGGCATTCGCCGACACGCGGCACGGTGGCGCCGGACAGCTTCATTCCGGTCGCCGAAGACACTGGATTGATCGTGCCGCTTGGCGAATGGGCGCTGAGGAAAGCCTGCACGGCGGCGGCCGACTGGCCCGCCGGCCTGCGCGTCGCGGTCAATGTCTCGGCCGTGCAACTTAAAAGCGGCAGCTTCGCCCGCAGCGTCATCTCGGCGCTGGCTTTCTCCGGCGTGCCAGCCGATCGGTTGGAGCTGGAAATCACCGAAACCGTGCTAATGGACGAAAGCGAGGCGGTGCTGAGGACGCTGCGGCAGTTGCGCGAACTCGGCATCCGCATCGCGCTGGACGATTTCGGCATCGGCTATTCCTCGCTCGGCTATCTCAGGCGTTTTCCCGTCGACAAGATCAAGATCGATCGTTCGTTCATCCACGACCTGGGCAATCGTGACGCCGCGGCGATCGTTCGCACCGTCATCGGGCTGGGCGCCGAGCTTGGCATCACTGTCACCGCCGAGGGGGTCGAGACCGAGGTGCAACTCGACATCCTGCGCGGCAATGGCTGCACAGAGGCGCAGGGCTATCTGATCGGCGTGCCGTCAACGGCGGCCGAGATCCAGCGTCTGCTGAAATCCCGAGCACTGCACAGCCAGACCGGCTGAGGCCGGCCATCGTCAACGCAGCGTGTCGATGTATTTGCCGTGGAAGCTGACATAGCCGGGCTCGACCACCTTGAGATGCCGCTCGATCAGCGCATGAAACCGCGGCAGTTGATGAAACGGCACGCCTGGATAGGCATGATGCTCGGCATGGAACGGCATGTTCCACGCCAGCCTGCGGACCAGCCAATTGGTCAGCGTGGTCCTGGTGTTCTCCAGCATGTTGGCGACGAACGGACAACGGCCGTGCTCGGCTAAGAGATAGAGGCGCAGAAACGGCTGCCCCAACAGAGCGGGCAAGATCCAGACATAGACAAGCACCGAGAGCCGGAAATAAAGGGCCAGCAGAAGGACCACGGCATAAAAGGCAATCATGGCGCGTGCCTCGCTGCGTACCTTGTCATAGCCCTTTGGCGGAACGTAGCTTTCGCGACAACCGCCCGCCGCGTTAGCATAGAGCGTCTTGAGGTGGCCCCACCATAACGGGATGCCGGATATGTGGACGAGGTATTGCCGCCATGTCTCCGGTTTCGGGAAGGCCAGTTCAGGGTCGTTCTCCGGGTCTTGCGTGTATCGATGGTGGGCAAAGTGGAAGTAGCGGAACCAGTCCGCCGGCAGTGCGATCGCCAGACTGCACACCCGCGCCACGACATCGTTCAGCCGCTGTGCCTCAAAAGCCGTGCGATGAACCGTCTCGTGCAGCAGCGTGAACAGGAAGACGATGAGGATACCTTGCGGAAGCATCAGCAGTGGCCAGAACGGCACCTTGGCGGCGATCAGCGATCCGACGACCACGATCGCGCCCCAATGAGCAGCAAGCTGAACGAGGCCCGCAACATCAGACTTGGCGGTCAGCCGGTTGCGCTCCTCCTGCGTCAACGATGAAATTACGTCACGATGATCCACGTGCTTCGATCCAGACTGGAGTTTGATGAACCCATTGTAGCCAATGAACAACCTTTCCAAAAACGACGATTTCTGCAATCTAGATAAGCAGAACTTATCTATTCGGTGAGTATGGCCGTACCTCCCTCTCTCAAAGGACTTCAAACTTTCGAGGCTGCGGCCCGTACAGGCAGCTTTGCCGCGGCAGCGGAAGAGCTTTCGGTGTCGGCCGCTGCCGTCAGCCAGCTCATCCGCACGGTCGAGGAGCAGATGGGCCGCAAGCTGTTCCACCGCGTCAACCGGCGCGTCGTCCTCACCGAGGCCGGCGTCGAGATGCTGCCCAGGCTGACCATGGCCTTCCAGGAGATCGGCAGCGTCGCGCGCCAGCTGGGCGGCGATGCGTTCCGCCCGCGCCTTGTGGTGTCGGTGCCGCCATCCATGGCCATGGGTTGGCTTTCGCAGCGTCTCGCTGGTTTTGCCTCAAGCCATGGCGCCGTCGACATATCGCTCAGAGGCGACGACGACCCGGTGCCGTTCGACCGTGAACTGATCGACATCAGGCTCTCCTATGGGCCGCATTATCGCGAGCACCCGACCGAGGACATCGTCCAGGACGCAGTCTATCCCGTGTGTGCGCCCGGGCTGGCGGACACGATCAAACCCGAAGGCCTGGCCAGTCTGCCGCTTATCCACACGGGCTGGGGACCGACTGGTGCGTCCTTTCCGTCCTGGCACAACTGGTTCGAGGCGGCCGGCATCGAGCCCGGCCGGGCAGCGCAGCGCGGCCTCTCGGCCAACTCATCGCGTGCAGCGCTCGACCTTGCGATTTCGGGATTGGGCGTGGCGCTGGCGCAAGGAATCTACTGTGCCGAGGCGCTGGAAGACGGCCGGCTTGTCAGGCCCCTCGCCCAGGCACTGGAGCTGCGCCAGCCCTATTGCCTGACGATCCCCGAGCGCAGCGCCAGGCGCGACGTCGTGGCGGCGTTTCGCCAGTGGCTGATCGACGAATGCCGACGCGCAGTGGACTCGCCGGCACTGCGTTGACGTAGCGTGCGGCGATGATCAGAGGTGCCCGCTCAAGGCCTCAGCCATGTCCTTGTTTGTCGCCACAGGGATGATCTCGAACTCCACCAGATCCGCCCATTCGATGACCCAACGCTGCAGCAGCGTGACGTCATCGGTCTCCACCAGCAGGAAGCAGCGGCTCATGTCCGCCGCGATCCAGCTGTGGTGCACGAGAAGCTCGTCCGGTTTCAGGCGGCCGCGGTCGCGAAAGCGGCGATAGATCTCCTTGCGATCGCAGCCGGTGAAATCCTCGATCACGATAAACTGCATGTTCTACCCCCGATCAAATTACCGCCCCGGCCGGTCCAGCCGCTCCAGGAACCACTGCGTCAGCCGCACCCAGACCTCGTCCTTCTCGCCGGAATCCTCCCAGCCATGGTCGAGGTTGGGATTGTCGTTGACCTCGATGACGAAGACGCCGTCCTTGGTCTCCTTGAGGTCGACGCCGTAGAGCCCGTCGCCGATGCAGCGCGCCGCCTTTACAGCCGTCTCGACGACATGCGCCGGCGTCTCCTTCAGCGTGAAGGTCTTGATGCCGCCCTGGTCGGGCTTGCCGTTGGCCTTGTGGTTGACGATCTGCCAGTGCTTCTTGGCCATCAGATAATGCACGGCAAACAGCGGCTGGCCGCCGAGCACACCAACGCGCCAGTCATACTCGGTCGGAATGAATTTTTGCGCGATCAGAAGGTCGGAATCCTCCAGCCATTCGGTAGCAAGCGTCTTCAGTTCCTCGAAATTGGCGCATTTCTTGACGCCGCGCGAGAACGACGAATCCGGGATTTTCAGCACCAGCGGAAAGCCCAGCGTCTGCGCTGCCAGTTCGAGATCCGAGGTGCCGGCGATCATCACCGTCGGCGGCACCGGCACCTTGTTGTAGGCCATCAGCTCGTTGAGATAGACCTTGTTGGTGCAGCGGATCATCGACAGTGGATCGTCGATAACCGGCATGCCTTCCTGCTGGGCGCGGCGGGCGAAACGATAGGTGTGGTTGGAGATCGAGGTGGTCTCGCGAATGAACAGCGCGTCGTAATTGGCGAGCTTGGCGAGGTCCCGCTTGGTGATCGGCTCGATTTCGACACCCATCTTCTCGGCGATCTTGGCCCAATAGCGCAGCGACGATATCTCCGATGGCGGCAATTCCTCATGCGGGTCGACCAGCGTGGCGAAGGTGTAGCGCGCCGGCGTGCGGCCCTTGGTGTCGCGCCATTCGCGGTTGGTGTAGGTCTCCAGGCACTGGATGAAGCTTTTTTCCTCATCCTCGGTCATCCGCGCCAGCGGATGGAAACCGATCTTGCGGATCGAGGCCCATTCGGCGCTGTCCTTGATGTGGACTTCGAGCGCCGGCGCGCGGAACCAGTCGAACAGAAGTTTGGCGAAGCGGTCCCAGATTTTCGACGGGCCGATGCCGAAGAAGATGCAGACCTTTTGCGGAAAAACGCCGGCGAGATCCTTGCGGCATTTGTTGAGCGCCAGCTCCAGTTCCGGCAGCGCGTGTTCATAGAGCTTGCGCTCCGACAGGTCGATCATCGTTTCGACCGTCGGGATCACCTTGTGGCCGCGCGAGCTTGCCAGCAGCGACGCATAGTAGCCGCGGCTCTGGTAGCCGTAATTGTTCGACAGGTTGATGACCTTCGGCCACTGGCCGCGAAACAGTGACGGGTGCGCGAGATAGTCGCGATTGGTGATGATCTTGTGCGGTGTCGCCACCTGGTCGAGATCGCTCTGCCTGCCGGTAAGGATGACCCAGGTCATTATCTGTCACGCTTTCCCAGAGTGATGGCGGCACGCAATCCATCGCGACCGAACTGCGCCATGTTCATGAAGATGCCGTAAGGCACGGGAATGTTGGCTGCATCAAGGATGGTCTCCTGCCTTTCGTCTTCGACCCAAGGGTCGTGGATCAGGATATGGTCGCCGTCATCGCCGATCGCCAGCACCCAGTGCGGCACCTTCTTGCCAAACATCAGGAAGCCGCTGATCAGCACCAGCACCAGCTTTCCCTCAGCGATCGCAGCGCGGATATCGTCGATTGTGAATGCACGGTAATTCACCGGGATGCCGTAAAGTTCCGCGCGTCGGCGAAAGTCGACCTGGGCCAGTTCCATCACTCTGCGCTTGTCCTCACTGCGTACCGATTGCAGGAACAACGCGCCATAGAAGGAAACGTAGATCTCCACCGCGAGCCCGCTTTCGTAGCCCGAGACAGCGAGGCCGAATGGCTCGCAACCACCGGGACCCGACATCATGAAGACGGTCGTCGCTTCACGCCACAGGCGGATTTCCATGACCGGATCCGGCACGAAGCCGCGATCGAAATTGGCCATCGCCATCATCAGGCAGCACGGGCCGCAGGTGAATTCGCAGGTCTGCGGGTAGAACGGCACCTTGGTGGCGATCGGAATGTCGCCACGCAAGGTCTTTTCGTAGCGAAGTGCCGTTTCGCCATCCTCATAGTAGCCGGGCTCGCGGCCGATCTTGCGATACCCGGCCTGTTCGTAGATACGGATCGCGCGGCTGTTGTCCTCGCGAACTTCGAGACGCAGCATCATGCGGTCGTGCTCGAAGGCGGCATCTTCGGCGGATCCGAGCAGCATGCGGCCGACACCCAGCCCGCCGAAAAACGGACTGGTCGCAATCGAGTAGAGGCGCGCCACGCCGCTGCCCTTGCGAAACAGCACGATCGCGTAGCCGGCCAGGCGGCCATCGACTTCAGCGACCAGCGTCTCGGCGGTTTCACGCTCGATGAACAGGCGAAAGGAGCGGCGGGAAATACGGTCGCTTGAGAAAACAGCTTTCTCAATGGCGGCGAGATCATCGACGTCAGACGCGCGGGCCGTGCGGATCTCGGCAGGCATGCGGCTTCAGAAAACCTCGATTGGTGGTGGAAATGGCCCTACTCGAACACGTCCTTGACGCCGACCAGGGCGTTGGGAAAACCGGCGTCCACCTGGGCGCACAAAGTCCGCTCCACCACCTTGAATCTTCGCCTCGTGTTTCCAAAAACCGCTTCCGATTTTCGGGGCGATGCGACGGCATTCATCAAGCGCTATCGCACCTCGATTAGGGCCGAATTGTGACAAATCCGACGCCGACTCGACGGGTGTGAAAGGGCCCTTCGGCCGGATCGGCATTCGCGGATCGACGGCACCGGCAAAAGCAATGCCGTTCAGCTTGCCAGCCCGTTCACAAGTTGCGTGTAGGCGCTCCTGGCAACCTCGGCCAGCCGCTCGCGCGGCAAGGAGCCGACCACGGCGCAGCCATAGCCCTTGTCCAGCCAGTAGACGGCCTCGGGTCCATCTTGCGCGGCGGCGTAGGTGCCCTTGGCATTCTCCGTCGATTCCGTGGTGACAAACAGCGATATACGCTGCCCATTGCCGTCCTCGTAAAGCAGCATGGCGGCCTTGCTCTCGCCTGCCGGCAACAGCCGGCCGCCGACCAGCTGGAATCCGTCGGCGGTCAGGTCCGGCGCCACCAGATTCAGCCCTATCCGGTTGGACAGCCATGTCTGCAGATGGTCCTTGTCGCTGGCCGGCACCTCGACGGCATGCCGCTTTTCGGCGGCATAGATGACATGAGCCGCGATTGCCTGCTCGGCCAGCCGATCTTCGGCCGGGTCCTCCTGGCCGATGCCATCGATGCCGGCAAAATAGCCACCAAGTCCGCCTACGGCCAGAAGCACGGCGGCAGCAGCGGCAAGCCACCAGCGTGAGCGTGACACAGCTGCCTTGACCGGCACCTCGCCAAGCACGACCTTGCGCAAGTGCCCAGGCACGGCTTCGTCCAGCACGTCGGCGAAGGCGGCACGCAGCGCCGCCCGGTCGGCGGTGAAACGGGCGCTCCTGGCCTTCATCTCGGGATTGGCGTCGAGCCAGGCATCGTAGGCCGCGCGCTCATCGCCGGGCAGCTCGCCATCGAGCGCCATATGGATGTCACGTTCGGAAAAGTCGCGGCGGATCATTTCTCGACGATCCTTATCGCGCGGCGGCGCGCCGTGTCGTCCAGCAACCCGCGCAATTCCTCACGCCCGCGCGCAATGCGCGACATCAGCGTGCCCGCAGGCACGCCCAGAATGTTGGCGGCTTCGGCATAGGAAAAACCTTCGATGGCAACCATGACAAGGGCTGCGCGACGGTCGGGGCTGATCGCCTGCAATGCGTCGACGATCTCGCGCGAGGCAATGCTCTCCACCTGCTCGGCCGGCTGGGCAACGGCCTCGCCCGCCTCCAGCGGCAGCATCGCCGCCTCGCCGCGGCGGTTCACCTTGCGCATCTGGTCGATGAACAAATGATGCATGATCGTAAACAGCCACCTCCGGGGGCTTTCTCCCGTCTGCCAGTTGTCGAGCCGCACAAGCGCCCGCTCGAGGCAATCCTGGACAAGGTCGTCGGCAGCGTCGCGGTCGCGCAAAAGCGAGCGTGCGTAGCGGCGCAGGCGCGGTATTTCGCCAAGGATTGCTGCCTTCTTTTCGTCCATGACCGCTGGTTTCGAGGTCGCCCTTATTGATCCCAATTGAACGCGCCTTCCGGGCACGGCGCAAGCGGCCAGCGCGAAGCGGTCTCCCGCCCCGGTCACCCAAGCAATGCAATAACGCTGGCTAGTGCCGATTTATTCCCGGTCGGGGTGAAATCTTATTGTTCTTGCTTGCCTTTATCCGTTTTCCCGCGCCGCCCGCGTCAAAAGCCGCTGATAAAACAGGCCGATGCCGATCAGCACGGCGCCAAGGCCGATGAACGACAACGCCCTCAGCACACCTTCCAGCTCCGACATGTCGAAGATGAAGACCTTCAGCACGGCGATCGCGATCAGCGCGGCCGAGGCGACGCGCAGCACCTGCGATTTCAACCAGACACCGGCTGTGAGGAGCGCAACGCCAATCACCAGCCAAAGCGCCGAGTAGGTATAGGTTTCCAACTGGCCGAGGCCGCTCCACAAGCCGATGAACTCGCCCTTGAACAGGCGCCTCACCGACAGCGTGGCATAGGCGAAGGCAAGCACGGCAGCCACCACGGCCAGCATCTGCGCATACCATTTCGGCCGCTTGTCCCTGGCGTAGAGCGCCAGTCCCCCGGCGGCGACCGCAGGCAGGAGATAGGCGAGGAACAACAGGTTGAACACCGGGATCCGGCCTGTCGATTCGTCTGACAACAGCGGATTCAGCACGACGAAGTGCCTGACAACGATGAAGGCGACCGAGGCCACACCGGCGGCCATCGAACCATAGCGCAGCACCGAGCTTGGCGAGCGCATGTCGATGGCGACCAGGATGGCGCCGGCGCCGATGGCGATCAGGGTGTAGATCGACTGTTCGGCGAGCGTCATGGCACCCGTGTCGATGACGCCGCCGTGCATGGCGTGGCGCACCAGCATAGCGAGCGTGAGCAGCGCAAACAGCGCCGCAGCCGCCTCCATGGCAAGGCGCGGCCGGCCATTCGTGGTGCGCGCAAGCTGCCAGGCGGCAAAGCCGAAGGCCAGTGCCGGCACGCCGTAGCCTGGCAGCAGCCAGTTGAACACCGGCGTCGTCGACAGGAACCCGGCACCGACGATGGTCGGGTCGAAAGCGACGCGGCCAAGCACCGCGATCACCGCGCCGACCGAAATCCAGCCGAGCACCGGATAGGCGCGCCAGCGCGTAGTCAGCGCCGGCACGATGGCCGCCGCACCGAGCAGGATGGTGGTCCAGCCGGAATCGAAAGCCATATGCATGAGCAGGAGCCCGGCGATGGCCGCGCCGCCCAGGGCAAACGACACCGCGACACCGCCCTTGAGCGGCGGCTCCTCGGCCCGCGCGATCCACTCGCCGCCGGCGGCGAAAATGACGACCAGCAGTGCCGCTGCGGCAGCGTAGACAAGGTCACGGTCGAGATTGCCGAAGGTGAACCAGAGTGCCAGCAGGATGACCAGCGGGACAATGACGCCCCACGCTGCCCATGAGGCCGCGCGGATCTGCGTGCCGGCGGCGAACCGGCGCGCGGCCCAGAAGCCGGCGCCGATGAAGACCAGGCCGAGTACGATGCCGATGCGCAAGGTCAGCGCGTTGGACGTGGCCACCGGCAGTCCGTCGACGCCCAAGGCGCCGCTGGAAAAATCGGAAGCGATCGAGGTTGGCGGGATGATGCCGAGATAGATCAGCACCGTGACCAGTCCCGCGGCATAGAGGAGCGGCAGCGCCAGCGGACGATAAAGCGCGACCCCCACCATCGCGGCGATCACCACCGCGCCCGGCAAGGCGTAGCCGGCGGCAGCGAAGGCCGGGTCGACCGACAGGCCCAGCGCCGAGAATGCGACGAACAGGCCAGGCACGATGGACGGCCAGTCGAAAGCCCTGGCTGGTCCAGGTTCGTCGTCACGGCGAGCGAGCCAGACAAGGGCGAGCACGGCCAGCGTGACGGCGTCGATGAACAGGATGGCAGAGAGGTTCGCCCCTGGCGCATCGGTCATATAGAGGATGGTCCAGACACCGGCGCCGAAAAAGGCGGCCGCCATCAGTAATTTCCAATCGCGCATGCGGGCGATGACGCCGGTGACGGCAAGCACGATCGCGAGATAGCCGAAAAGCGCCCAGGGATTGGGTGCCTGCGAGGCGACCAGCACCGGCGTCACCATGGCGCCTACCAGGCCGATGCCGGCCAGCGCCTGACCATGGACCAGGGCGGCCGCGATCGTTGCCACGCCGATGACGCCGAGCAGCGTGAAGGCGAGTGCCGGGCCGATGAAGCCGTAAATGCCATGCGCGGCATAGACGGTGCCGAACAGGATGAAGGCACCGGCAGCAGTCAGGATCGCTGGAATATAAGCGCCAGCGGCCCCTTGCACCGGCACCTTGAAGCCGGTGCGGCGGATGAACTCGCCGCCGGCCACCAGCACCAGGCCGAGCACGCCGGCCATGGTCAGCCGCACGCCGGGACCGAAAATACCTGCCTCGATGGTGTAGCGGATCAGGAACAGGCCGCCCAGCGCCAGCGCGATGCCACCGACCCAGACCGCCCAGCGGGTGCCGAGCGCGGTTTCGACATCGGATTGGCGGGCGGCTTTCGCCGCTCCGGGAAGCTCCGCAGGTTCCACTGCCTTCGGTGCCGGTTCTGGAGCGGTCCACGGGCCGGAGACGATCTCGCCGGTCGAGTCTTCCGTGTCCGTGGCTGGCGCCGGGACGGTGACCGCTGCGCTTACCTCCGGCGGAACGATATCGGTCGCAGCCGCTGCGTCCGGAGCCATGTCGGCGGGCGCGTTGTCGTCCACCTGTTCGGAGGACTTGGCCGCAGGCGGCACGGCACCGGAAAGGACCAGGCTGCGCAGCGCGCCTAGTTCACGCTCGACAAGGCCGATGCGGCTCTGCTGGCGCGAAATGATGACGAACAAGGCGATGATGGCGACAAGGCCGATCAGGCTTTCAAACATGGCGGTTCCCCCAAACCAGGCCAGTTTTCACTGACATTCGTCTTACTGACATTCAAATGCGGCGGCCAAACGGCCAGAAAATCCAAGCTCGGAAAACTCAATGCGCCGCCAGTCAACGCGCCGCCAGATTGGCGGCCGGAAAGATCGAGCATGTTTCGGTGCCGAAAGCCAGCAGCTTGCCGCCGGCATCCTTCAGCGTCGCTTCCGACACCGCCAACGTGCGGCCCTTGTGAACAACCCTGCCCTCGCACACCACCTCGCCGGTCTTCGGCGTGATGGGACGCGTCAAATTCACCTTGAACTCCGCCGTGGTATAGGCCTCGCCCTTTTCGAGCAGCGTCTGCACGGCACAGGCCAGCGCCGAATCGAGCAGCGTCGCCGCCCAGCCGCCATGCACGCTGCCCAGCGGATTGAGATGGCGCTCGCTCGGCATGCCACGAAAGACAGCGCGCCCTTCCGAGACTTCGGTGAGAGTGAAATTCAGCTGGAAGGAAATCGGCGGCGCCGGATACTTGCCGTCGACGATGCGCTGCAGCAATTCCAAACCGGTGTATTTCAGGATGTCGGCGTGCGGAATGGTGCCGAGGCCGAGCGGTGAGACCCGGCCAGGATAAAGTTCGACCTCGCTCATGTGATGATTTCTCTGGCTGCGTCTTCGCCAGCTATGGCCTTGCCGCGCGCGTGATGTTTGCGCAAGGCGGCGAGGAAGCCGGTACGAGCGTCCGGCGGCTCGATGCCGCGCGGCTCATAGACGTGGCGGTTGAAGAAGAAGCCGGTGAGCCGGAAGGCGTCGTCGACATCAGCCGCATCGGCGCGCAGGCCGGAGCCGCGCTGCAGGAAGGCCGGCAGAGCCAGCATCTTGTCGCGCCACGGCAAACCGGCTTCGCGCGATACCGCACGTCCCGACTTCGGTGAGACATAGGCCAGGTCCTGTCGCGTGCCGGTGGCGGCGCATTGGCTGAGATCGAGGCCGAAGCCGAGTTCGTCCAGCACCAGAAGCTCGAAGCGCGCCACCAGTTCGCCGGCAACGTCGGCGTCGTCGAGATGGACGATCATCACGGCAAGCGTTTCGTAGAGACCTTCATGCGCGTCGCGCTCGGGCAGCAGGCGCAGATGCGCGGCCATGGTCTGCAATCCGTAGACGGCAAAGGCGCTGTCCATCAACCGGGCCGCGTTCATCTCGATCGCCTCGGCCTGGAACGTGCCGAGGTGCTCGTCAAGGCGCGCTCGCCACAACAGGTCGACACGGTTGCCGGGCTGGAGCACAGGCTGCTGCTTGCGCGAACGGCCGCCACGAACAAGGCCGAGATGACGGCCATGCGCTCGCGTCAACACCTCGAGAATGGCGCTGGTTTCGCCATGCTTGCGGGTGCCGAGAATGATTCCCTCGTCGCGCCATTCCATTTCAGGAGCTTTTCACCGATCGGGTGGCGAAATCAAGGTATGGGCTTGGCCCCCGGGTAACTCTCATGCCAATGCATAAAAAACCGCCCGCAGCGATGTGCTGCGGGCGGGCTGGTGGGGTCAGTCGATCCGTTAGAAATTGCGCTGGAAGCGAACGATGCCGCCGACGCTGCTCTTCTTGTCGGCCTTCGTCCAGTTGTTGAAGTCCAAGTCGTCGAATTTTCCTGCATTGAGGTAATCGACTTCAGTCGTGATCGTAAAGCCGGGCACAATGGTATAGGCCACGTTGGCCGCGACGCCGAGGTTCTTCCAGTCGTCATAGGAGACCTGGGCGTTGAACGAGGTCTTGTCGTTGAACTTGTAGGTGCCGCCGCCCCAGATCGCCCAGTTTCCGCCCCATGGCTTGTATTGGGTACGGCCTGTGCCGAAGTCGTTGATGTTGTCGTTGGTGCCGTAGCCGCCCATGACGAACAGCGTCAGTTCCTTGCTGACGTTGACGTCCAAACGGACCTTGCCGGACACTTCCTCATAATTGCTGTCATAGGCCACGACGCCGGTGATCGCACCCCAGTCGCCCTTGTACTTCAAACCGCCGACGACATGCGGAACATAGCTGTCGATCGTGTTGACGCCGGTGCCTTCTTCGAGCGAGACCACGCCCGTGAAGCCGCTGCCTGCGTCGAAGTAGTAGCTGATGAGATTGGTATCCTTGACACCATACGGGATGAGCGTGTCCTGGATGACGTTGCCGGCATAACCGATGAACTGATCGTATACCGTTTCATCCTTACCGACGCGCAGGCCACCGAGCTGGATCCAGGCGAAATTGAGGCTGGTGGCCTTGTTGCCGGCCTGCCAGCCAGAGCCACTAGTCTCATAGTTGCCGCTGCTGTTGCCGAATTGAAAGCGAGTCTCGGTAAAGGTCTTCAACGTGCCGAGCTCGGTTTCCTGGCCGGTATAAGTCCTCAGCGTGAAACGCATGTTCTTATACCAGGTATCGTTGCTGTCGCCGTCCTCGGTATCCGGAACGTTATTGGCGCCATCCAGCGCGCCGGAATCGCCAGCGCCCATGTCATAGCGCAGATAGCCGCCGATGCGCAGGCAGGTCTCGGTGCCCGGAATGTAGAAGTAACCGGCGCCGTAGACGTCGCAGATCTTGACGTATTCGGCCGGTTCCGGTTCGGCGACGACGACAGCGTCGGCGGCGCGCGCGCCGCTGACCGCGATCAGGGCCGCGGCTGAGCCGAGAAGGAGGCTCTTGATGTTCATTTTCTGACCTCTCCAGTCATAGTTATAAATGGCTTCGGATTTGTGGCTGGCGGCAATGTTTTC
The DNA here is from genome assembly GCF_024518615.1 of Mesorhizobium sp. SEMIA396. Classification (NCBI taxonomy): domain Bacteria; kingdom Pseudomonadati; phylum Pseudomonadota; class Alphaproteobacteria; order Hyphomicrobiales; family Phyllobacteriaceae; genus Mesorhizobium; species Mesorhizobium sp. SEMIA396. The sequence goes on along the minus strand of NZ_JANIFC010000002.1, from coordinate 397,890 downwards.
CCGCCTCACCCCCACAACGAAAAAGGCTCACACCGCTCGCCCTTTTCAGCGGCGAACATACCCATCGTTCATCTGCCTTCAATGACGATTTCCGGAATAATTACAATTCCACAAACAGATTAATGCCGTGTTGCACAAATAACACTTGATAATCCGACGAGCGGCACAAATGGCACAATGTCATTTATTAAATACATATACGGATACTTTCGCGTCTAACTATACTGATAACGTGTTATATTTCCAAAATGGCAGCATAATACGCAAAATATACCTCAATTCTGTCGAAATTTATTTGATTCTTGCCGCCTCCCCTTCTGTTGCCAGATAACGCCCATCTGCAAATCCCGCTCTGATACCGAGGCGAAAAGCGGGATGACGCTTCCAAGGGTGTCTGCCCCCTCCAAGGCGGTCGAAACTTCCTGGAGTGCCGTCGTGTCGCCGATTGTGACAGCAGCCAGCCGTTGAAAAACGATTCCTCCGTGACGCCCTCTCAGTCGACCTGAACGACGCAGGCGATGCGCTCCCCCCGCCTCGATCAGGCGGGTGGGCACGCATAGGTCCGGGAAAGCATCGCCTCGGCCAGAATGTCCCTGGTCGCGCCATACGGGGCGGATGGATCGGCGACAGGATCAGGATCTGGTGGGCGAGAGCGCCTTGAACGTTTGGCGCCTCACCCCCGCCGCGCGTGATCGGCAAGCACCTCATCGATCACATGACGGGATTTTTCAACCTCGACAGGGTAGACGTCGATCTGTCCAGCTACCGTGATCAGCGCCTTCCAAAGCGTCCAGCCACGACCACGCGCCCACATCGCCTCATCGGCTGGAAGGCCGGCGCGAAACGCCTCCCGGCTTTTGCCTTCAAACAATGTCCAGGCAATCGCCAGATCGCAGGCGGGATCGCCAACGCCGGAGGTTCCGAAGTCGATCACCGCGCCCAACCGGCCTTGCCTGACCAGCAGGTTTCCGCAACTGACGTCGCCGTGGAACCAGACCGGCGCACCGTGCCATGGCGCGGCAAGTGCTGCCTCCCACACCGCGCGGGCTGCGACCGTATCGATCTTGCCGTCGAGGGCTGCAATCGCTTGCCGGGTTTCGCCATCGTAGACGCTGAGTGCTCCGCCGCGAAAGAAGTTGTGTTGTCCCGGCGCCGGTCCGCCAGTGGCATCGATCCTTTGCAAGGCGACCAGGAACGCGGCCAGGTCGGTCGCGAATCGCGGCAAGCTGGCGATACGCTCGCGCTCTGCCGTCTCGCCTTCGATCCAGCGGTAAACGGACCAGTGCCAGGGATAGCTTTCGGCCGGAACTCCCATCGCCAGCGGCACCGGGATCGGCAGCGGCAACAGAGGTGCGAGCCTCGGCAGCCAGCGATGCTCCTTTTCCACCTGCAGGGAATAGGCCGCGGCGCTTGGCAGCCGCACGGTCATCTCGTCGCCGAGATGAAAGGTCCTGTTGTCCCAGCCGCCAAACTCGACGGGCCTGACCGCAAGCTCCTTCCAACGGGGAAACTGCGTGGCGATCAATCGGCTGACAAGCGCTATGTCGATGTTCGGCTTGCTGACCATCGAGCCTAGCGCGGAAACTCGAGCCCCATCTCGCGATAGCGCTCAGGGTCGTCGCCCCAGTTCTCGCGCACCTTGACGAACAGGAACAGGTGCACCTTCTGTTCGAGGATGCCCGCTATCTCCATGCGTGCCGCCTGGCCGATGGCGCGGATTGTCTCGCCCTTGTGGCCAAGAACGATCTTCTTCTGGCTGTCGCGCTCAACATAGATGGTCTGGTCGATGCGCACCGAGCCATCCGGCTTCTCTTCCCATTTCTCGGTCTCGATATGCGAGGAATAGGGCAGTTCCTGATGCAGCCTTAGATACAGCTTCTCGCGCGTGATCTCGGCCGCGAGCTGGCGCATCGGCAGGTCCGAGATCTGGTCTTCCGGATAGTACCAGGGGCCGACCGGCAGAGCCTCGGCCAGATAATCGAGCACGTCCTTGCAGCCGGAACCGGTCAGCGCCGACACCATGAAGGTGCGCTTGAACGGCACCCTTTCGTTCGCTGCCGCCGACAGAGCGAGCAGCGCTTCGTGCTTGACGCGGTCGACCTTATTGAGGATCAGCACCATCGGCTGGCGCACATCCTTCAGCCGTTCGAGGATGGCGTCGGCGTCGCCCCTGATGCCGCGTTCGGCATCGATCAAAAGCAGCACGATGTCGGCGTCCTTGGCCCCGCCCCAGGCGGTGGTCACCATCGCCGTGTCGAGCCTCCGCTTCGGCTTGAAGATGCCGGGCGTGTCGACAAAAACGATCTGCGCATTGTCATGCGTGGCGACGCCGCGCACGATGGCGCGGGTCGTCTGCACCTTGTGGGTGACGATCGACACCTTGGCGCCCACCAATTGGTTGACCAGCGTCGACTTGCCCGCATTGGGCGCGCCGATCAGCGCGACAAAACCGGAATGCGTGGCGGCGGCTGCGGTCGCCGGCTCTTCGGTAGCGGTCATGCCGCACTCCCTTCACTGGAGGGTCGCGCGCCCTCCGATTTTTGGGCCGATGTGGTGGCCCAGACGCCTTCGCGCACAAGAAATGCCGAAGCCGCCGCTTCTTCGGCAACCCTGCGGGAGCCGCCAGTGCCGCTTATCGGCGCAAAACCGCGGACCTGCAAGGACACGGTGAAGACGGGCTGGTGGTCCGGGCCTTCGCGCTTTTCGATCACGTATTCGGGTCTGATATCGCTGGTCTTGGCAATCCATTCCTGCAGATCGGATTTCGGATTGAGCGGCTTTGTGATCACCGTATGCGAGCGCGGTTCCCAGTAGCGCAGGACAAACCGCCGCGCGGCCTCGATGCCACCGTCAACGTAAACCGCCGCGATCAGGGCTTCGACCGCATCCGCCAGATAGTTTCCGCCCGAGCCACGCGACCGCATCTTCAAGGCAGAATCGGCGCGGACCAGATCTTCCAGCTGCATTTCGATGCCGATCTCGGAGCATGTCCGCGCATCGACCAGCGCATTGAAACGCGGCGCGATTTCACCTTCCGGCGCATCGGGAAATTTTTCGAAAAGCATATCGGCGACGACAAGCCCGAGCACGCGGTCGCCAAGAAATTCAAGACGCTGGTTGTTGGTGGCGGCCTTGACCGCACTGGAATGCGTCAAGGCGGTCTCGAGCAAGCGGATATCCTTGAAGACGTGGCCGGTCTTGGCTTTTACCAAACCGGCCAGAGTTTCGCCTGTCGGACGCTTCAAAGCCATCAATTGACGAAGTGGAACAGGCGCGAAGCGCGCATCAGCGACGGCCATTTCCAGATTTCGAGAGGGCTCGCCTTGCCGGCGATCGAGAAGAAAACAAGATTGGCACGGCCAACCAGATTTTCCGCGGGAACGTAGCCGACGGTGAAACGGCTGTCGGCGGAATTGTCCCGGTTGTCGCCCATCATGAAATAGTGGCCGGGCGGCACATCGAATTCGCGGGTGTTGTCGCCGATCGAGTTCGAATTCAGGTCGAGCGTGTCGTAGCTGACGCCGTTGGGCAAGGTCTCACGATAGACATCGATCGGGCGCGATTCCTCGGTGATGTCGGGATTGTCGATCTGGCCTGTTTTCACGCGCGGCACGCCGACGCCGTTGATGAACAGCTGGCCGTCCTTGACCTGGATCTTGTCACCCGGCAGGCCGACAACGCGCTTGATGTAGTCGACGGACGGATCAGGCGGGAACTTGAACACCGCCACGTCGCCGCGCTTCGGCTCGGCGCCCCAGATACGGCCCGAAAAGATGTCGGGGCCGAAAGGCAGCGAGTACCGCGAATAGCCATAGGACCATTTGGTGACGAACAGATAGTCGCCTTCAAGAAGCGTCGGCCGCATTGATCCCGACGGGATCGAAAAAGGCTGGAACAGCAGCGTGCGGATGACCAGGGCGAGCAAAAGCGCCTGGACGATGACGCTGACGGTCTCGCCAAGCCCGCCGGATTTCTTCTCGGATTTTTCAGCCACGCTCATGTCGTCCTCGATTGTGCGTTGGATGGTATAGAGTCTCGGCGCGCGCTGGGCAACGTCAATGCCGGTCGTCAGAGGCAATCAATGTGGCGCTTCTTCGACGGGCAGCGCCTCGATGATCACAAAGGCTTGAGCGAGCGGGAAATCATCCGTGATGGTGAGGTGGATTGCCGCCCGATGGCCGTTTGGCAGGATCTTGTCCAGCCTGGCCTGCGCTCCTCCCGTCAGAGCCATGGTCGGCGCGCCACTGGGCAGGTTGACGACACCCATGTCGCGCCAGAACACCCCCTGCGCCATACCGGTGCCCAGCGCCTTGGCGCAGGCCTCCTTGGCGGCGAAGCGTTTGGCATAAGAGGCCGCGCGGGCGCCTCGATTGTCCGAACGCGCCTGTTCGACCTCGGTGTAGATTCTCTGGATGAAGCGCTGGCCGTGACGCTCCAGCGATTTCTCGATGCGTCTGATGTCGATCAGGTCGCTGCCGATGCCGATGATCATCGCGCGGTGGAACCGATGCTTGCGCCGGGATGGGGCGATTGCGCATGCCGGCTTGCGCGCTGGGCCAGACGTTTGCACCGCTGTTCGCGGAAAGCGTTCATGCCCCAGCGCGTGATGGCGTAAAACAGCAGCCCGAAGGCGAGCCCGAGCGGAACCGCGCCTATCAGCATCGGTTCAAGGACCGGTTTCCACAATTGCGCGAAGGAGAGGTTGTGCAACATCTCGCCCAGATGTGCCGGCGGCCCATGCGTCGGCAAGCGGTCATGCAGGATGAGCTTGCCCGTTTCCCACGACGCCCCCCATAGCAACGGGAAGGTCAGGGGGTTGCCGAAAAAAACCGCGCCGAGAGCGGCCGCCACCAGATTGCCGGCGATCACCCAGCACAGGAGGGCAGCGATGATGAAATGGAAACCGACGGGAAAGAATGAAGCGAAGACCCCCGCTGCAACGCCGGCCGCCACCGCATGCGGTGTGGCCTTCAGCCGCAGGATGCGCTTGGAAAAATACTGAAGCGAGCGCGAAAATGAGCGGCGCGGCCAAAGGTAGGTACGCACCCGCTCATAAAGGCCATCAGGCTTGCGGCGTCGAAAAAGCACTCTGTTCCCGTTCCACGGCTCCCGCAACGGCACCTTAGCCGGGCGTGGTAGCCACATCTTGCGCTTGACGATCACCCAATGGCAATCGCAAGCATGATATAACGACGCGCTGACAGAAGAACAACCAAGCACCGTCTGTCCGATGCGCACTCGTCGCCGCCCCTCGGGGTGGTTCATGCTTCGAACATTGGACAATCGCGGCGAATTTAAGGAAAACTGGCAGTCGCTTTTTCGAAGAGCACCAGCGCTACGGCAGGTATTCGCTGACCTCGACCAGATTGCCGTCCGGGTCGCGGAAATAGACCGACATCATCGGACCGCGGGCCCCGACACGTTCAACCGGACCGAGTTCCACCGCCACACCATTGGCCGCGAGCCGGGCACGGACCTCATCCAGTGGCCCGTCCGTGACCAGGCAGAAATCGCTCGAGCCCGGAGCCGGCGACTTCGCCTTCGGCTCGAAAGTGCGGCCGACCTCATGCACATTGATCTTATGGATACCGAAAGCCAGCGCCGTCGGCCGATCCGCCGCGTCGATGCGCTCAAAACCCAGCACGCGCTGGTAAAACTCACAGGTCACTTCCAGCGAAGCGACCGTCAGCACGAAATGATCGATGCCGGTGATCATTTCCAATTTGTCTTCACGCATGTCGCTTTCCCCAAAACCGCCGCACACTGTTGGGCGAAAAAAATGCCCCGTCAGATGTTGCGGCTGCCGGGCTTGATCGCCGGGATGGCGGCAAGCTCCGGCGGCAGCCGGTCGGCCGGATAGGCCGGGACCTCATACTCGGCCAGCGCGATGAGCGGCACACCGACATCGGTCTTGCCAGCCGAACGGTCGATGATGCAGGCCGCGGCCACTACCTCGGCGCCAAGATCGCGCAGGCACTCGATGGTCTCTCGGATCGACAGGCCAGTGGTGACGATGTCCTCGACGATGACGACACGCGAACCCCTGGCGATCTCGAAGCGGCGCAAGCGGAACTCGCCGCCTTCCCGCTCGACCCAGATCGCCGGCACGCGGAGATGGCGCGAGGTCTCGTAGGCTGGGATCAGCCCGCCGATCGCCGGGCCGACGACATAGTCGATCTTGCCGGGCACGCCTGCGCGGATTTTCTCCGCCAGCGCCTTGCACAGTAGCTCGGTCTTGTCGGCATGCATGAACACGCGCGCCTTCTGCAGGAAGACCGGACTGCGCAGGCCCGAGGTCAAAATGAAATGCCCTTCCAGAACAGCACCCGCCTCGCGGAAAATGCCCAGCACTTCATCGGTGTTCATTTCTGCCTCTTTTTGATTGACCATGACTTTGTCCGAAACCGGAGCATGATCTAGCCATTTACGCGTCTTGCGTCGCTGACGCTCGAATTGTCCTTGAGCTGCGACAGCAGCCGGTTGAGGTGCTTGAGATCCCAGACTTCGAGATCGATCAGCATTTCGGTGAAGTCGGGCGCAGTGCGCACCATCGACAGCGTATGGATATTGGCGTCGTTCGAGGCAACCACCTGCGCTATATCGGCGAGTGACCCCGGCGCGTTGATGGCGGTGACCGAGACACGCGCCGGAAAGCGTTCCTTGGTGCGCTCATCGATGTCCCAGCGCACGTCGATCCAGCGCTCGGGCTGGTCATCGAACGCCTGCAGCGCCGGCGACTGGATCGGATAGATGGTGATGCCGGTGCCCGGCTGGACGATGCCGACGATGCGATCGCCAGGCACTGCCCCTTCCGGCGCGAAACGCACCGGCAGATCGCCGCGCACGCCGCGAATCGGCACGGCGCCATCGCGTGGCTGGTCCTTGTCCTTGCGCGCGGCACGACCCGGAATCTGGAACAACATGCCGGCGGCATTGCGGATCTTCGACCAGCCCTCCTCGCGCGGCTTGGGGACGGCCGTAGTGACGCGCTCATCCTTGTAGTCGGGGAATACCGCCTTCATGACGTCGGTGGAGGCGAGCTCGCCGCGCCCGACGGAGGCCAGCACATCCTCGATGTCCTTGCGCGCCAGCCTGTGCAGCACCTGCTTCAGGCTCTCCTTGGTGAAGGTCTTGCCGGCACGCTCGAAGGCGCGTTCCAGGATGCGGATGCCGAGACCCGAATATTGCTTGCGGATGGCGTTCTTGGTGGCACGGCGGATGGCCGAGCGCGCCTTGCCGGTGACGACGACCGATTCCCATGCCGCCGGCGGCACCTGCGCCTTGGAGCGGATGATCTCGACCTCATCGCCGTTCTTCAGCTCCGTCATCAGCGGCATGATGCGGCCGTTGACCTTGGCACCGACGCAGGTGTCGCCGACATCGGTGTGCACCGCGTAGGCGAAATCGATCGGCGTCGCGCCGCGCGGCAGCGCAATCAACATGCCTTTCGGGGTGAAGCAGAACACCTGGTCCTGGAACAGCTCCAGCTTGGTATTTTCGAGGAAATCCTCGGGATTGTCGCCCTCGGCAAGCTGCTCGATGGTGCGCCGCAGCCAGGCGTAGGCGTTGGTTTCCTTCGAAATCGCGTGGGCGGCGCCATTCGTCTTGCCGCCGGTGTCCTTGTAGATCGAATGGGCAGCGACGCCGTATTCGGCGATCTTGTTCATCTCTCGGGTGCGGATTTGCAGCTCGACACGCTGGCGCGACGGGCCGACGATGGTGGTGTGGATCGACCGATAATCGTTCTGCTTCGGCGTCGAGATGTAGTCCTTGAAGCGGCCGGGCACCATCGACCACGCGGTGTGGATGGCGCCAAGCGCCCTGTAACAATCCTCGACCGTGTCGACGACGACGCGGAAGCCGAAAATATCCGAGAGCTGCTCGAAGGACAGCGCCTTGGCCTCCATCTTGCGGAACACCGACCACGGCTTCTTCTGCCGGCTCTTCACGCCGGCGTTGATCGCATGCTTCTCGAACAGCGTGGACAGCGCCTTTTCGATGTCCGTCAGCACGCCCTTGTTGCGCTCGAAGATTTCGGCAAGCCGTGCGGTGACGGCGCGATAGGCTTCCGGATTGATGAAGCGGAAGGCGATCTCTTCCAGCTCCTCGCGCATGCCTTGCATGCCCATGCGGCCGGCCAGCGGCGCGTAGATATCCATCGTCTCCTCGGCGATGCGCAGGCGCTTGGCCTCCGGCATGTGGTCGAGGGTGCGCATATTGTGCAGGCGGTCGGCGAGCTTGACCAGCAGCACGCGGACATCTTCTGAAATCGCCAGCAGAAGCTTTCTCAGGTTTTCCGCCTGCTCGGCCTTCTTCGAGACGAGATCGAGCTTCTTCAGCTTGGTCAGGCCCTCGACCAGCTTGCCCATTTCGGGGCCGAACAGATCGTCGATCTCAGCCCGTGTGGCGGTCGTGTCCTCGATCGTGTCGTGCAGCAGGGCGACCGCGATCGTCGCCTCGTCCATATGCATCTCGGTGAGGATGGCGGCGACTTCGAGCGGGTGCGAGAAATACGGGTCGCCGGAAGCGCGCTTCTGGTGGCCATGCTTCTGCATGGCATAGACATAGGCCTTGTTGAGCAACGCCTCGTTGACGTCAGGCTTGTAGCGCTGGACGCGCTCGACAAGCTCATACTGACGCATCATGGGCGGGATCTCGCAGCGGTGAAATGAATCATGCGCCGCACTGCTGTACGGCGCATGTCATAGATAGCCACGAAACTGCCAGGACGGAAGTGCCGGATGCTTGATCCAGGCTCTTAGTAGTCGTCGCTTTTTTCCGGTGGCACCAGACCCTCGATGCCGGCCAGGAGATCTTCCTCGGTCATGCGGTCGAAGGTGATGTTCTCCTCGGCGTCATCGGCGTCGGTGGCAGCAACGGCGGTGCCGGTCTGATCGGCAATCGCCTCGCCGTCGGCCTCGGGCTCGTCGACCTCGACATGCTTCTGCAGCGAATGGATCAGATCTTCCTTGAGGTCGTCGGGCGACAGCGTCTCATCGGCGATCTCGCGCAGCGCCACGACCGGGTTCTTGTCGTTGTCACGCGGCACGGTGATCGGCGCGCCCTGGCTGATCTGCCGGGCACGGTGGCCGGCAAGCAGCACCAGTTCGAAGCGGTTGTCGACCTTGTCGATGCAATCTTCAACGGTTACGCGGGCCATGGATTGCCCCTTTCATGCGATGGATTTGATGGAAAACAGGCGCGGTCCATAACCCGAACGCCGCCAAAATACAAGCATCATGGCAATGGCCGGGCTGCAGGGCGCCCAATCCTTCGTTCAAACACCCGATTCGGCAAAACTGGCTGTGCCTATGTGTTCGGTGTCCCGATCACAATTGCTTGCAGTGCCGCACGCGCCCTTGGATTGCCGTGAATCTGGCGCTATCTCGGATGCGTAGAGGTCAGCCGGTTTATTATGAGCCTGACCGAACGTCGCTATCGCATTTCGTTTAGACGGCCGTTTATTTCGAGAAGGAATATTTTCCATGTTCGACCCTCGTGAAAAAATCGCCCTATTCATCGACGGCGCCAATCTCTATGCGACGTCGCGCGCGCTCGGCTTCGACATCGACTATCGCAAGCTCCTGTCGAGCTTCCAGAAACGTGGCTATCTTCTGCGCGCCTATTATTACACGGCGCTGGTCGAGGATCAGGAATACTCCTCGATCCGTCCGCTGATCGACTGGCTCGACTATAACGGATTCAAGGTGGTCACCAAGCCGGCCAAGGAATTCACCGACTCGACCGGCCGCCGCAAGATCAAGGGCAATATGGACATCGAGCTCACGGTCGATGCGCTGGAGCTCGCCGATGTCGTCGACCACTATGTCATCTTTTCCGGCGACGGCGATTTCCGCACGCTGGTCGAGGCGCTGCAGCGGCGCGGCCGCAAGGTGTCCATCGTCTCGACCATGGCCTCGCAGCCACCGATGATCTCCGACGATCTGCGCCGCCAGGCCGACCATTTCATCGACCTGACGACCTTGAAGAACGACGTTGGCCGCGATCCGTCCGAGCGGCCGGTGCGCAGGCCCGAGCCGGCCGAAGTCGACGAGGATGATTACTGAGGCCGGTCGCCTTGACCGCCCTTTGCGCCTCAGAGCCTAGTCGCGACTGCCCGCTCTGCCCGCGGCTGCACGACTTCATCGCCGAGTGGCGGCAGCGCGAACCATCCTGGTTCAATGCGCCGGTGCCGACTTTCCTGCCCTCGGAAGGTGACGCGACGGTCCAACTGCTGATCGTCGGGCTGGCGCCCGGCCTTCGCGGTGCCAACCGAACGGGCCGCCCGTTCACCGGCGACTATGCCGGCGACCTGCTCTACTCGACCCTGATTTCGCACGGTTTTGCACGCGGCGAATTCAAGGCCAGACCCGACGACGGATTGGAGCTTGTCGGCACGGCGATCACCAATGCCGTGCGCTGCGTGCCGCCTGAGAACAAGCCGGTGGGCGCGGAGATTGCCACCTGCCGGACATTCCTGGTGCCGACGATCGCCCGGTTCCCTAATTTGCGCGCCGTGCTGGCACTGGGATCGATCGCGCATCAGTCGACGGTGCGGGCGCTGGGTGGGCGCGTCGCCGCCTACCCGTTCAAGCATGGCGGGCAGCTGCCGGCCGGTGGCGTCACGCTGTTTTCGAGCTATCACTGCTCACGCTACAACACCAACACCGGCGTGCTGACCGAAGCGATGTTCGTTAGCGTTTTCAGCCAGATAGCGGAATTCTTGCGGACATAAATGTTTTTGCAGTAATTAGAGTTGGTGTCCGCAGACATCAACTCAGTGCGGCAGTGCATTCAGCGCATCCAACATGGCTGGCCCACCCTGCAGCACATTCAGGTCGACATCGCCATTGATGCCGTCAACGCGACCCCTGTTGTGGTACTGCCAGTAGACCCAGTCGTTGCGATCCGGCTCCAGGAGCAATGAGCGGAGCCAGAGCGGACGGGCAGCAATGCGCCCGGCATAGGCTTCTGCTGCATCGTCGGTCAGATAGACAATCGCAGGCTTGCCGAACGCCGCCTCGACTGGAGCGAGGAACGCGGCCAGTTCGGCGTTCAATTGTTCGGGCGTCGGCCGCTGCGGGCAGTTGCCGCCGAATTCGATATCGACCACGGGTGGCAGCAGGGACTGATCGTGCGGCACCACCGAGATGAAATTCTTCGCCTGGTCCGCACCCGGCCGGCAAAAGGTGAAAAAGTGATAGGCGCCGACGGCGAGACCGGCGGCCCGGGCCTCTTCCAGATTCCGTGCGAAAGCATCATCGACATGATCGCCGCCTTCGGTCGCCTTGATGACGGCAAAGGCGACATCATCGGCGGCTACGCGCCGCCAATCGATCTGGCCCTGATGATGGGAGACGTCGATGCCCCTGACCGGATATTTATCGCGATCCGGCGAGAATGACCTGAAATAGAGATAGCCGCCTGCTGCAAGGAAACACAACAAGACCAGGCTGGCCAAACCAAAGAGGACAATCCGGTTCTTCAAGCGAATGGCCCCGCCTACCCACGCTCTTTTAACAGCCGGCCCTTCTCGCGCGACCAATCGCGCTGCTTCTCGGATTCGCGCTTGTCGTGCAGTTTCTTGCCGCGGCCGACAGCGAGCAGCAGCTTGGCGCGGCCCTGGTCGTTGAAATAGATTTTCAGCGGCACCAGTGTCATGCCTTCGCGGTCGACACTCTGTGACAGTTTCGCCATCTCGCGCTTGTTGAGCAGCAGCTTGCGGCGCCGGCGCGGCTCATGGTTGAAGCGGTTGGCCTGCAGATATTCCGGCAGATAGGAATTGATCAGCCAGATCTCGCCGCCTTCGACCGAGGCATAGCTGTCCTGGATGTTGGCCTGGCCCTGGCGCAGCGACTTGACCTCGGTGCCGGTCAGCACCAGACCGGCCTCGACCGTGTCAAGCACCTCATAGGAAAACCGCGCCTTACGGTTTTCCGAAACGGTCTTGTTGTTGGGATCGGCTTTTCTGACCTGGTTCATGATGCTTAGAGTCCGTTTCGAAACTCGCTCCTGCGAGTCAGATGATGGTGTCATCGAGAACCGGAGCGGAGCGTACATATAGTACGTGAGCACCGGAAGCGCAGGTGACGCCTTCAGATGGCCGCAGGAGTAGAGTTTCCAAACGGGCTCGCTAATTAATCAAGCCGGCGTGCTTCATAGCCGCATCGATCTTGTCGGCAGTCGACTGTTCGATCGTCACCAGCGGCGAGCGCAGCACGTTTTCGACCTTGCCTAGCTTCGACAGCGCATATTTGGCGCCGGAAACGCCAGGCTCGATGAAGATCGCCTTGTGCAGCGGCAGCAGGCGATCCTGCAGATCCAGCGCCCTGACGCTGTCGCCGGCAAGCGTTGCCTCCTGGAATTCGGCGCAGAGCCGCGGCGCGACGTTCGACGTCACCGAAATACAGCCGACGCCGCCATGGGCGTTGAAGCCGAGCGCCGAAGCGTCCTCGCCCGAAAGCTGGATGAAATCCTTGCCGCACGTGGCGCGCTGCTCGGAGACCCGTTCGACCTTGCCGGTGGCATCCTTGACGCCGACAATATTCTTGAAGTCGTGCGCGAGCCGGCCCATCGTCTCCGGCATCATGTCGATGACCGAGCGCGGCGGGATATTGTAGATGATGATCGGCAGCTTGGTCGCCTTGGCGACCGCCGCGAAATGCTCGTAAAGACCGCGCTGTGTCGGCCTGTTGTAGTAGGGTGTGACGACGAGGGCGGCATCGGCGCCGGCCTTCTCGGCATACTGCACGAGGCCGACTGCTTCCTCGGTGTTGTTGGAGCCGGCGCCGGCGACGACCGGAACGCGGCCCTTGGCCACCTCGATACACACCTTGACGACCTGGCGGTGCTCGTCATGCGACAGCGTCGGCGACTCGCCGGTGGTGCCGACCGGCACCAGGCCCGTCGTGCCCTCTGAGAGTTGCCATTCGACGAACGCGCGAAAGGCTTTCTCGTCGAAACGCCCGCTCTTTTCGAACGGTGTCACGAGCGCAGTAAGCGAGCCTCTCAGCATATCGTCCAACTCCTTGGGACTTGTTTGTTCATGCATGCCGTTGCCCCAAAACCGGTATTCACTTTGGGGCGACATGCATCGGTGCTTTATCGTGCGCGCCTTCTAGCCGAAAGCGAAGCGGCGCACCATAGTCTCGACATGGTTGCGCGGCAAGCATTGCCATGGTGCCAGCAAGCGCAATTCGAACGGCCTCGCTAACCCTTTGTTTACGAGCTCTTCACGACCTAAGTTTAGGCTTCGAGGCATCTTCGCCTGCTTGGGGAATGCCAGGACAAGGAAAGACTTAAGGATCATGCCGGGCGGTCGGTCTCATATTCTCGCGCTGCTTGGCGCCACGCTCGCGCTGATGCCGGGCATGGCGATCAGCGGTAGCGTGGACGTACGGGTCACCTCAGCCATTCCGATGCCAGGCGCGGCAATTGCGCTGCCAGACCTGCAGGATAGGACGCGACAGGCGCCCTTGCCTGACGTCGCCCCCCTGAAAAGCGGGCTGGATGCGTTGGCGGCGGGCGATAGTCCCCGCGCTCGTGGAGTGCGCAATGCCCTTCCGGCTCAGTCGCTCGACCAGCATATCCTTGCCTGGGCGATCGCGCTTTATGGCGGCGACAAGGTTCCGAGCGGCGATATCACTGCTGCGGCCAAGATGCTGCCCAATTGGCCGGGCACCGTCGCCCTGCGCAGGAACAGCGAGCGCGCACTCTATCGCGAGAACCCTGCCCCCGACATCGTTATCAGGGCGTTCGACGGCAGCCAGCCGCAGACATTCGAAGGTGTGATGGTTCTTGCCCGCGCCTATGTGGCGTCAGGCAATATCAAGGCGGCACGTTCGGTGCTGTCGCCCTTCTGGCGCACCGCGATCCTGGAGGCCAGGGACGAGGCGGCGCTGATCAAGGAATTCGGCAGCTTGATCCCGGCCACCGACCACCGTTTTCGCATGGAGCGCATGTTCTATGCCGACCGCGCGAATTCCGCCTTGCGCGTCGCCGGCCTGGCCGGCGCCCAGCAACTCGCCGAGGCCTGGGCGGCGGCCGACAAAGGCGACAAGAACGCGCCCAAGCTGCTGAAGGCCGTGCCGGCAATGCAACGTTCGGCCGGCTACTTCTTCGCGCAGGCCGAATATCTGCGCAAGCAGGAGGATTTTGCCGGGGCCGCCGCCATTGTGATGCAGGCGCCGACCGATCGCGACGCTCTCGTCGATCCGGATGCCTGGTGGGTCGAGCGCCGGGTGTTGTCGCGCGAACTGGTAGACCAGGGCGACATGAAGACCGCGTACAAGATCGTCGCCACACACGCCGCCGAAAGTGCCGCCAATGCGGGAGACGCCGAATTCCATGCTGGCTGGTATGCGCTGCGCGGCCTGAACGACCCAAAAACCGCGGCCAGTCATTTCGCTCGCATCGCGGACCTCGCCCAGGGGCCGATGACGCTGTCGCGCGCCTATTACTGGCTCGGCCGTGCCGCGGAAGTCGGTGGTCCGGGCAATGCAAAGGACTATTTTGCGCGCGCCGCTGCCTATGGCACGACATTCTACGGTCAGCTTGCCGCCGAACGCGTGGGCCGGCAGGCGCTGAACATCGCCTACCCCTCGCCAAGTGCAGCCGACCGGCAGAATTTTGCCGGCCGCGAGGCCGTCAGCGCCATCAAGCGGCTGCAGGAGGCGGGCTACGACCGCTATGCCGAGACGCTCTATCGCGACCTTGCCGGGCAGTTGACCAGTCCGGGCGAACTGGCGCTGCTGGCTGTCCTTGCGGAAAAGCAAGGGAACCATTTCATGGCGCTGAAAATCGGCAAGATCGCCGGGGCGCGTGGCATCGATGTCGGCGCATTGTCGCATCCGCTCGGCGTCATTCCCGATTCGGCCGACATTTCCGGCTCGGGCAAGGCCCTGGCCTATGCGATCGCCCGTCAGGAAAGCGAATTCAACATCGGCGCCGTGTCCAGCGCCGGCGCGCGCGGGCTGCTGCAGCTGATGCCGGGAACCGCAAGGCAACTGGCGAAGAAGGCCGGGCTGCAGTTTTCGCAAACACGGCTGACCACCGATGCCGGCTACAATGCGACGCTTGGCTCAGCCTTCCTCGGCGAACAGCTCGATCGCTTCAACGGCTCCTACGTGCTGACCTTCGCCGGCTACAATGCCGGCCCCAACCGAGCCAGCCAGTGGGTGGCCAGATATGGCGACCCGCGCGGCAAGGACATCGACGCGGTCGTCGACTGGATCGAGCGGATTCCCTACACGGAAACAAGGAGTTACGTTCAGCGCGTGATGGAGAATTACGAGGTCTACAAGATGCGTATTTCGGGCAAATACGACATTGTCGGGGATCTGGTGAACGGGCGGAGTTGAGGGGATAAGGACAGGCAAGCCAAAGGCTGGCGCTCTACGGCGCCCCCCTCTGTCCTGCCGGACATCTCCCCCTCAAGGGGGGAGATTGGATGTCACCTCGGCTTTCGCCAATTGTCAGCGTCAAAGAAATCGCGCCGCCAATGAAGCCACTGATCTCCCTCCTTGAGGGGGAGATGTCCGGCAGGACAGAGGGGGGCGCTGTCACTCCAACGTCTCCAAGATGGCATCCTTCTATTTGACCATCCCTACCCTCGCCTGTAGCAGTCGGGATGATCCGGTCAGGGGAACCCCTTTCAAATGTCAAACGACCCAGGCTTCTCCGACTTCTTCTACAGCGCACCGGATGGGCTGAAGCTCCATGCTCGCATCTACGGTGAGGCCAATAGCGGATCCTGGCCGGTTGTCTGCCTGCCTGGCCTGACCCGCAACGCCAGGGATTTTCACGAGCTGGCGCTCTATCTGTCGACGCATGCGGCAACTCCGCGCAAGGTAATCGCCTTCGACTACCGTGGGCGCGGGCAGTCAGCCTATGATCCCGACGCCAAAAACTACAATGTCGGCGTGGAGGCTGGCGACATCCTAGCCGGGCTGACGGCGTTGAACATCGGAGAAGCGGCCTTCATCGGCACCTCGCGCGGCGGGCTGATCATCCATGTGCTCGGGATGATGCGGCCATCGGTCCTGAAAGCCATTGTTTTCAACGACATCGGACCGCTGATCGAGACGGCCGGACTTGCCCATATCCAGTCCTATCTCGAGCGCGACCCGGCACCGAAAACCCGCCCAAAGGCAATTGCCGCCCAGCGCAGCGTGCATGGCGAAGACTTCTCCGCCCTTGCCGGCGCCGACTGGGACCGGATGATATGGGCTCTCTACCGCGAAACGGATGATGGGCTGATGCCGGATTTCGATCCGAAGCTGGTGGATACCGTGGCGAGCCTCGATCTGACGCAGAAGCTGCCTGATCTATGGCCTCAATTCGAGGCGTTGGCCGCCATCCCGTTGCTCGCCATACGTGGTGCCAATTCGAGATTGCTGTCCATAGACACGCTCAACCAGATGAGAGAGCGCCATTCCATGATGGAGACGATCACTGTCGAGGGCCAGGGCCATGCGCCATTCCTCGAGACCGGCAGCCTACCGGGCGACATAGCCGCTTTTCTCGACCAAGCCGAGCGGAAGAATATCCCGAAGTAAATCCCATGACCAAACAAGGTCACGGGATAGCTATGATAGTATAGGTGGAGATTCTTTAGCCTACTTGGCCTTTGAACTTTTCCGAGCCGCTTTCGGCGACTCCTTTGCGGCGGCGGCTGCCTCATCCTTCTTTTTCCGCTCTGCCGTCGGCGACGAAGGCGTCGTCACGGGCGAAGAAAACACGGAGCCTTCAGCGCGATTGCCGCCCGGCTGAGTCGATCGAGGTGTTTCCAGCACGATGACACAGCCATCGAGATCGTTGGTGGCCAGATGCGCGTAGCGCATGGTCATCGACAACGTCTGGTGGCCGAGCCACATCTGCACGCGCCTGATGTCGATGCCGCCCTGGACAAGGCGCGAGGCGCAGGTATGGCGCAGTATGTGCGGCACCACCTGGTCGTCTGCGCCAAGTCCGACTTCGGCCTTCGCGTCGTTCCAGATGGCACGAAACTGTGCCTGGCTAAGCTTTGTGAACGGTCCCTTGGGCCGACGGCCTTCGGTGGGCGGCAGTTTGATGACCTCCTTGACCCGCTCGGTCATCGGAATGGTGCGG
Organism: Mesorhizobium sp. SEMIA396; assembly: GCF_024518615.1. Taxonomy (NCBI): domain Bacteria; kingdom Pseudomonadati; phylum Pseudomonadota; class Alphaproteobacteria; order Hyphomicrobiales; family Phyllobacteriaceae; genus Mesorhizobium; species Mesorhizobium sp. SEMIA396. The sequence goes on along the minus strand of NZ_JANIFC010000002.1, from coordinate 380,781 downwards.
CTGCGGCCGGATTTGGTGATCCAAAAGGAGACGCGATGCTCCTGGATATCGTTCCAGATCAGCCCAAGCGCCTCGCCGAGACGGCATCCGGTGTCGACCAGGAAGACGGAAAGCCTGTAGACATCCTCGCTGCGGCTCTTGATGGCGGCGAACAGGCGCGCCTCTTCGTCCCTTTCGAGGAAGCGAATCCGACCCGCCCGCTCCTTCTGGCGGCGGAACTCGGGCAGGCTGTGGATATCTCCCATCTTGTGAGCCTTGCGCAGCAGTTTGCTGAGGGCAGCCATCTTTCGATTGATGGTTGCGTTGCTGTTGCCGCGCTGGCGCAAGGTGCCGATAAGGTTGTCCAGGGTACTTTGGTCAAAGGCGCTGAAACGCTCCCCAAGGAGGATCTCGTCTATTTCGCCGATGAACGAGCTGACATTATACTTATGCCGCCCATCATCCCATAATATGTCCCGATATGCTGAAAAAAGATCTCCGACCCGATGCGACTTTACTTCTCTAATCTTATTGTAGGTGTATCGAATCTTCGGACTTTGAGAAGAAAACATCGAAAAATGATCAGAGGACTCGCCCTCTTGAATCGCTTCGTTCGTCATCATTTGCCACACCCCCGAGTGGGATAGGTCAGCCCTACCCGCTTGGAAGCGTCCTTTCAAGAGATTTTAATCACGCAGTTGTGATTTCATCCGCCCATCAGCGGATCCCACGAAACCACTCCACGGATTTATTCAGCTACCGTTACCCCCATCCTTCTGTTTGCCTTGATCCAGTCGCGAAAACAAAAACAGCCCGGGCGTTGTGCGCCCGGGCTGGATTTCACCTGTAAGGAACCAGCCCTTAGAACGAGCGCTGGAAGCGGAGGATACCGCCGATGTTGCTTTCCTTGTCGGCGCTGGTCCAGTTGGACGCAGGGTAGCTGCCGGCATTGAGGTAGTCGACTTCGGCCGTGATCGTGAAGCCTGGAACCACGTCGTAAGCGATGTTCGCCGCGATGCCGAGGTTTTCGTCTTCATCATACGACACCTGGGCGTTGAACGAGGTCTTCTCGTTGAACTTGTAGGTGCCACCGCCCCAGACTGCCCAGTTGCCGCCCCAGAGCTTGTACATGCCGCGGCCACCGGCCGGGAGAGCATAAGTGCCGTCATTGTAGTTGTCGTCGGTGCCGTAGCCACCCATGATGAACAGCGAGAGTTCGTTCGAAACGTTGACGTCCAAGCGAACCTTGCCAGCGACTTCTTCATAGTTGCTGTCATACGACACAACGCCGGTGATCGCGCCCCAACCCTGCGTCCACTTCACACCGCCGACGACATGCGGAACGTAGCTGTCGATCGTGAAGTCGCCATAGCCTTCTTCGAGCGAGACGACGGCCGAGAAGCCGTTGCCTGCATCGAAGTAGTACTGGATGACATTGGTGTCGAAGCCGCCGTAGGGGACCAGCGTATCCTGGATGACGTTGCCGGCATAGCCGATGAACGTATCGAAGGCCGATTCGTCTTTACCGACACGGAGACCACCGAGCTGGATCCAGGCGAAGTTCAGCGAGACGCCCTTGTTGTAGGCGTTGCCAGAGTAGGTGTCGTCGCTAAATCTCGTGTTGCCGAAGTTGAAGTAGGTCTTCAACGTGCCGAGCTCGGTTTCCTGGCCGGTCCAGGTCTTCAGCGTGAAGCGGGCGTTCTTCTGCCAGGTATCGTTGACTTCACCGTCTTCTTTGTCCCGGGCCCAGGCACCATCGAACGAGCCGACGTCGCCAGCGCCGATATCATAACTGACATAGCCGCCGATGCGCAGGCAGGTTTCGGTGCCGGGGATGTAGAAGTAGCCAGCGCCGTAGACGTCGCAGATCTTGACGTATTCAGCGGGTTCCGGCTCGGCGACGACGACGGCGTCGGCGGCGCGCGCACCGGAAACTGCGATCAGGGCCGCAGCGGAGCCGAGGAGAAGGCTCTTGATGTTCATTTTCTGACCTCCAGTCAGAATCGAATAAAATTACGGGAGCCGCCCCCCGCTTCATCGGAGTAACGAGCTGTTATCGCTACCTTTTTTTGGACGACCGTGGGATTTTTCGGTAGGCCTGCGGCCGTCACCAAAAGCGTTTGTTGGCGAAAGCGTGCCCTGAACCGGATTTGAGATAACGCTCGAATGAAGCTGCCTTGGCCCGATTCGAGAAGGCCATATGGGTGACGATCCGCCATGGCAGGAATTTGGACGCATGGCTGGATTTTCCCGAATTGTGCTCGGCAAGCCGTCGTTTCAGGTCCGACATCATGCCAACATAACGCCCGCCTTCCGCAACCTCGCTCTTGAGAAGATACACACACCACATGAGCCAGCTCCTCCTTGCCGATGCGAGAGGGTATCCTGCTTGGCCGAAGGGCAGCTGCCAACCCTTTTTTGCAAGAAATTCAGGCGCTTGAGCCCTCCTTCGCTACGGCTTCGGAGGCATCTTGCTTCGCGCGGAGGTCGGGACTTGTCCTGCGAAGCTCGCAGCGCGAAGCAGGATGGCGGAGAGGATGGGATTCGAACCCACGAGAAGCTTTTGACCTCTACTCCCTTAGCAGGGGAGCGCCTTCGACCACTCGGCCACCTCTCCGTTGCGCCGGTGGATAAAGAAAAGCGCCGGCACAATCAACAAGCCCGCATCATTATATGGAAAATAAGATGCACTGAACCGTGGCCTTCCATGGATGAGGCGGTTCTGCGGTTGTTTCCTGGCCAGCGACTCGGGAGCTTGCCATGATTCCGACGGCCCTTCGCCGGATTCGGCGGCAAACAAGGGGTTGCGGCGGGCCTGATGGTTAACGAGAGCTTTCTGAGTGAGGCCAAATCGTGTCATTTGTGCAACAACGCCGGGGGATAGCAGCCAGGCAGCCCTTTCGCCGGTACGATCGTGGTTGAACGCCGCCGCCTCATGGGTAATGTCGATTTCGAAGGAGCGGCGCGGTGCGCATCTTTTTCGGTAGTGGGGATGGGGCAGGGAACGCTGTCCTTCAGCAAAGAATACCCAGACCCGTTTTTTAACTTTTGACTGGAGGTCAGAAAATGAACATCAAGAGCCTTCTCCTCGGCTCCGCTGCGGCCCTGATCGCAGTTTCCGGTGCGCGCGCCGCCGACGCCGTCGTCGTCGCCGAGCCGGAACCCGCTGAATACGTCAAGATCTGCGACGTCTACGGCGCTGGCTACTTCTACATCCCCGGCACCGAAACCTGCCTGCGCATCGGCGGCTATATCCGTTACGACATCGGCGGTGGCGACCTCGGTTCGTTCGATGGTGCAAAAGCCGCGGATCACCAGGATGGTGATGACCACAACACCTGGCTGAAGAATACCCGCTTCACGCTGAAGACCTGGACAGGCCAGGAAACCGAACTCGGCACGTTGAAGACCTACACCGAGACCCGCTTCAACTTTGGCGACGACAACGCTTTCGAGGACGTCAACGCCGCCCATAACCGGGACGTCTCGCTGAACTTCGCCTGGATCCAGCTCGGTGGCCTGCGCGTCGGTAAGGACGAATCGGCCTTCGACACGTTCGTCGGCTACGCCGGCAACGTCATCCAGGATACGCTGGTTCCCTACGGCGATTTCGACACCAACGTCGTCCAGTACTACTTCGATGCCGGCAACGGCTTCTCGGCAGTGGTCTCGCTGGAAGAAGGTAACGCCAATGACACGATTGACAGCTATGTTCCGCATGTCGTCGGCGGCGTGAAGTACACGCAGGGCTGGGGCGCCATCACCGGTGTCGTCGCTTATGACAGCAACTACGAAGAAGTGGCCGGCAAGGTTCGCCTGGATGTGAACGTCTCCAACGAACTCTCGCTGTTCATCATGGGCGGCTACGGCTCGGACGATAACCTCAACGACAACCTCGGCAATCATGTCGACGCCAACGGTCGCGGCTTCTACAAGATGTGGGGTGGCAATTGGGCAGTGTGGGGCGGTGGCACCTACAAGTTCAACGAAAAAACCTCGTTCAACGCCCAGGTGTCCGCTGACGACTGGAAGAACGTCGGTGTTGCCGCGAACATCGCTTATGACGTTGTTCCGGGCTTCACCGTCACGGCCGAAGTCGACTACCTCCATGCAGGCCGATTTGGCGATGTCAACTATGTTAACCCATCGTTCACCCCGGCCGATAAGAAGAACAGCATCGGCGGCCTCCTCCGCTTCCAGCGCTCGTTCTAATATATTTCGACTTGTCGAAATCGAAACCCGGCGGGTAACCGCCGGGTTTTTCGCGCCGGATTTTCAGGGGCCTCGGCAAATGCAACTGTGCTGCCCCGCGGCCGAGCCTTGCACTTCTTGAAGGGTTTGCGGCCAACAGTAGCCAGCCGCCGAGGCGGAGCCCTGACAGCTTCGGCAACCAGGCTATTTGCCAGTCCGGCAACGCCTGAGATTTCGCGCCAAGCGCTTCGAGCGCCGACCAGCAGAAAATAATCGGCCAACCGGCGATTGCATTTGGGATCGTCGGGTGCGGAATCACGCGCATCCCTGCGCTTCTTCAGCTCAGCAGTGCCAACCAAATCGAGGTGACGTGCATGAGAGGCACGTCAGCCCCGTTTGAATTACGTCTCCGCCAAGTCGCCCAAAGCATCGATTAGCGGCTGGATCTCGCCTTCATAATTCTTCCAGCGCTTGACAGACGATTTGTAGATGGGTTGGCGAACCTGCCAGCGGCTGGGCGTGTTGACCGAACCATCCCTGTCGAAAAAACGCAGGCAGGCGTCATCCCAGGGCAGCCCAAGGTAATCTATGAGGCGGCGTGACTGCGCCTCCTGATCCTCGACGAGCGTTTCGTAGCGGTTTTCGAAGATCAGGCCCGGGAAAACCTCGTTCCAATGCTGCATCAGACGGTCATATTCGCGATAGTACAGACCGAGTGTCTTCAGGTCGGTGTTGTAACTGTGCCCCTCGCCGAATTTCAAGACATAGCAAGAGACGCAATTGTCGATCGCGTCACGGCGGCAATGGATGATCTTTGCGTTGGGGAAGAGAAGGCCAATCAAACCGATCAGTTCAAAATTATGCGGCATCTTATCGACGATCCTAAGTGCCGCGGGCGCCCGCTCCTTCAGATAGGACAAATGCTCCTCGGCCAATGTTCGGGACAAGCCTTTTGTGATCGACGCGACCGCCGAGTCCAAATCTCCGGCTGACGACCTTCTGAGTTCAATCGCATTCGCCACCCGCCTAAGCTTCATTAGTTCGCCCGCGCCGTGTACATCAGGATGACTGGCGCAGATCTGTTCCGTAAGAGTTGTGCCTGAGCGAGGCATGCCGACCACGAACACGGGAATTTCCGAAGGATTTCCGTAATCGGCCTTGGCAGCCAGCATCTCAGGCGTGAAGGTCGCAATCAGTGAGTCTATCCAGCGACGGTATTGGTCGATATCGAAGTTGCGGCCTGATGCCTGTTTCGACTTGTTGAAATGGTCGAATGCATCCTTATAGCGTTTGAGATCATTCAGCACCTTGCCGGCCGCCAGATGAAGGTTCTCGGCACCATCCGGTTCAAGCTTCGGATTTCCAAGTTCGCCAAGAATGGCTTTGAGCTCCTTAGGCTCTTCGGTGAATTTTTGTGTCTGCACGAGGTCATTGTACGCCGCCGGCACCTTGATACGACGTTCGATTGCCTCCTGAAGATAGGCGGCAGCTTCAACCATCCGTCCCACGCTGGTGAGCGCGCGAGCCAGTCCGATCCGCACCTTTGGATGATCCCGGTTTATTTTTAGTGCCTTCTCATAAAGCGGCAAAGCCATCTCAGGTTTGTCAAAGTCGATATAAGCGTCCCCCAATGCACAAAGTGCTTCGATAAGATCTGGCTGCAACTCCAAGGCGTATTGCATATGTCTGATTGCTGGCGAATATTCGCTGACCTTCACATAGGCCGAAGCCAGCCCAAGGTGGTAGTAAGGGTTTTTTGGCTCCTCGCCGACCGCGCGTGCGAAATATCGCAAGGCCGCCTCATCGTCGTAGCCCAGGCACACGGTCCCCAAGATATACAGGGCAAGTGGATGGTTGGGCGTACGCGCCAGAACTTGCAGGCATAAGTCCTGAGCTTCGCCGAGCCGTTTGACTTGCTGAAACTGATATGCCTGCTGCAGCAACGCCTCGTCGGCCTGCGCACGCGAAAGCGAATTCGCTTTCGGAAGATTCGGTTGCGGGAATTTGGGTTTCGGTCCGGTTTGGACCTTCAGGTGCTTGGACCAGGCAGGCGGCAGACGATTGTTCATTGCGTCTCGCTAGCAAAAAGATACGCAGGAATCCAGCGTTACGATTGCGGACCGCCGGGTGCTTGCACGGCCAAGTCGGCCACGCTAGCAAGAAGGCCCTTTTTCAAGCGAGCTTCCGCCATGCACCAGCGCCCTCCCCTCATGCCGCTCATCGCAGCGCTTCCTTCGACGGTGCCGTTTGTCGGCCCCGAAGCGCAGGAGCGCGAGCGTGGCCGCGCTTTCCGCGCCCGCATCGGCGCCAATGAGAGCAGCTTTGGTCCCTCGCCGCGCGTCACCGCCCGGATGGCCGAGATCGCCGGCGACATGTGGATGTATTGCGATCCCGACAATCACGATCTGAAGGTGGCGGTCGCCGCGCATCACGGCGTAGAGGCCGAGAACGTCGTTGTCGGCGAAGGCATAGATGGCCTGCTCAGCCTGGTGGCACGCATGTATGTCGCGCCTGGTGACGCGGTGGTTACCTCGCTCGGCGCTTACCCGACCTTCAACTTCCACATTGCCGGTGTCGGCGGGCGGCTGGTGACAGTCCCTTACGAGAACGACCGGGAAAGCCTGGATGGCCTGCTGGCGGCGGTGCGTAGGGACAAGGCCCCGCTGGTCTATCTCTCCAACCCCGACAATCCAATGGGTAGCTGGTGGGAGGCGAGCGAGATCATCCGCTTCATCGAGGCGCTGCCGCAAACCACCATGCTGGTGCTCGACGAGGCCTATGGCGAACTCGGGCCGGCCTCGGCGATGCCGCCGATCGATATCTCCAGGCCAAACGTCATCCGCATGCGCACCTTCTCGAAGGCGTACGGGCTGGCGGGCATACGCTGCGGCTATGCGATCGCCGAGGCCCAGGTGATCCGCGACTTCGAGAAGATCCGCAACCATTATGGCGTCAGCCGCATGGCGCAGATCGCCGGCGTCGAGGCGCTCGCCGATCAGGACTATCTGCAAAGCGTGGTGGCGCGGGTCGCGGCCGGCCGCCGACGCATCGCAGGCATTGCCGAGGCAAATGGCCTGAAGCCGCTGGCGTCGGCGACCAACTTCGTCACCATCGATTGCGGCGGCGATAGCGCTTTCGCGCTGAAAGTTCTGCAAGGTCTGCTGTCACGCGACGTCTTCATCCGCAAGCCGATGGTGCCACGGCTCGACCGCTGCATCCGCATCAGCGTCGGTCTCGATCACGAGCTCGACATTCTTGCCGAGGAGTTGCCTGGCGCGCTGGCAACAGCGCGGGGAAATTAGGTTCCGTCTGCAAGCAAACCAGCTGCAAAGCAGCCTACAAATCCATTTCCCAGGTCTGGCCGGTCAGATCCTTGCCGAAGCTGTGGTGGTGCTCCTGCGAGACCAACCTGAAGCCGGCGCGTTCGTAAATTGCGCGCGCCGCGACGAGGATGTCGTTGGTCCACAGCACCAGCTTGGCGTAGCCGCAAGCCCGGGCCTGGTTCACGCATTCCGCGACCAGTCGTTTGCCGATGCCGAGGCCGCGCGCCGACGACTCGACATGCAGCATTCTCAGCTTGGCCACTTCGTCGTCCTGATGAACCAGGAACACCGCGCCGACCGGCTCACCACCGCGCTCTGCGATCCAGCAGAAATCGCGGCCGGGCACGAAATTGCGAATGAAATCGGCGCCGATCTCGGCGAGCATGGCCTCGAACTCGATCGTCCAGCCATATTCCTCGGCATAAAGTTGGGCCTGGCGCTGCACGACCCAGCCGACATCGCCGACGCGATGCGGCCGCAACGTCACCTCGCTGCTGTCACGGGTGCGATCGCCCAGCAATTCCCCCGCCTTGCGCAAGGCGCTGCGCAGTTCATGCAACCTGTCGTCGGGGACGCTTTCGATCAGCCGCGCCGTGTCCCGATCGGCCGCCGCCTGCAGTCTGGCAAGCGCTGCCTCGCCTCGTGAGGTCAGCGAGAGCACCCTTCGGCGCCGGTCAGCCGGGTCCGTTCTGGCCTCGGTCAGCCCCTGGCCCGCAAACTTGCGCAGGATCCGCGTCAGATAGGCGGCATCGACACGCAACTGTCTTGATATTTCGGAGGCCGCCGGGCCATTCTCCAGCCGAAAAGCACCAGCCAGGAAACCTCGCTCCCCGGCGATTTCGGCGGAAGCCGGGTTGCTGCGGTGACCCAGTTCGAACAGCACGCGCGCCTCGGTCAAAGTGAATGCACTTTGTGTCAGCGTCTCGTCGAGAAGGCCGACGGTGCGCGTGTAGAAGCGATTGAAGCGCCTGACATCGGCCACCAATGCGTTGCGTTCGTCCAACATCCGCAGCCATTCCTAAGGCAGCCGTATTTTCCAAAATTAGTGGACGGAGTCAATTAAATTTTGAGCCAGAGAGGCCAGCCATTGCGCTCGCGCGCAGTTCCCAGGTTGCATTCCTCACGCCACGCGCCAGATTCAAAACGAGACAGGCTTGGAGAGATTCATGGCTGATCGTCGCAGGGAAGTGCTGACGCGGGTCTACGGCAATGTGCAAGGCGTCGGCTTCAGGGCCTGGGCTCGGGATCAGGCCACGAGCCTTGGCCTTGCGGGCTGGGTCCGCAATGAGGCGGATGGGTCTGTAACGGCCCAGATCGCTGGGCTCGATGAGGCGGTCTCGAAAATGATCGAGCGCCTCTGGAAAGGGCCGGCCGGGGCTTCGGTCTCCAGGGTCGACGTCGAGGACTTGGCAACACAACACCTTCTTGTCGGGTTCAGGATCATTGCCTGAGCGCGCCGCCTTGAATTAATCGAACGTTCGTTTTATTATCACTCCACAGAGGAGCTGACATGGCGCGCACGACCGGATCCGATGGCGAAAAGACCGAAGCGACCATCCGTGGGGCGGCGGTCAACCTCATCGCGCGGTTTGGCTACGAAGCAATGTCGATGCGCCAGCTTGCCGCCGAGGTCGGCGTCCAGGCGGCCGCGCTCTACCGCTATTTTCCAACCAAGGAAGAGCTTCTGTTCACGCTGATGCGCGAGCACATGGAGGGTCTGGCCACAGCATGGGAAGCAGCCCGCCCGGCGGACGCAGATTCGGCGCAACTGCTCTCGGCCTATGTGCGCAATCACATCGCCTTTCATATCGAGCGACGGCACGCCACGCATGTGTCGAACATGGAATTGCGCAGCCTGTCGCCCGAACGGCTGACGCAGATCCTGCGCATGCGCACTGCCTACGAAAAGGAACTGCGCACTATTTTACGCGATGGCGCCGAGACGGGCACCTTCAGCATCGACGACACCGGGCTGACCGCCATGGCACTGATCCAGATGATGACTGGCGTCATCGTCTGGTTTCGGCCGGGCGAACGCCTGTCGATCGCCGAAGTGACCGCGACATATCTTTCAATGACAATGCGGCTCGTCGGCGCGAAGATCGACGCCTACAGCGCCGCGCGCCCCTTCGGGCGCGCAAAGGACGCTGCAGCATTTTGATTTCGCGCATGATCCCTTTCCGAAAATCAAAGTCGATTTTCGGGGTCATGCGCAGGGAGGAGAAAAATGTACACGAACACGCTCAGCTTCGGGCATGACGAGGAGATCGAGGCGCTGCGCGACTTGGTGCGGCGCTTCGCCCAGGACCGGATCGCTCCGATCGCCGCCGACATCGATCGCTCGAACGAATTTCCGGCGCATCTGTGGGGTGAACTCGGTGCGCTCGGCCTGCTCGGCATCACGGCCGATCCCGATTTCGGCGGCAGCGGCATGGGCTATCTCGCGCATGTGATCGCCGTCGAGGAAATCTCGCGCGCTTCGGCCTCGGTCGGCCTCTCCTATGGTGCTCATTCCAATCTCTGCGTCAACCAGATCAACCGCTGGGGAACGCCAGCGCAGAAGGGAAAATTCCTGCCGCCACTGTGCTCGGGCGAGCGGGTCGGCGCGCTGGCGATGTCGGAACCCGGCGCCGGCTCGGACGTCGTCTCGCTCAAGCTGCGTGCCGAAAAGCGCAACGACCGCTACGTGCTCAACGGCACCAAGATGTGGATCACCAACGGGCCTGACGCCGAGACCCTGGTCGTCTACGCCAAGACCGACCCGGACCTGAAATCGCGCGGCATCACCGCCTTCATCGTCGAGAAAGCGATGGCCGGGTTTTCCGTGGCGCAAAAGCTCGACAAGCTCGGCATGCGCGGCTCCAATACCGGCGAACTGGTTTTTTCGGATGTCGAAGTGCCGTTCGAAAACGTGCTGCACGAGGAGGGCCGTGGCGTCGAGGTGCTGATGTCGGGCCTCGACTATGAGCGCACCGTGCTTGCCGGCGGCCCGATCGGCCTGATGGCGGCATGCCTCGACGTGGCGATCCCCTACGTGCATGAGCGCAAGCAGTTCGGCCAGGCGATCGGCGAGTTCCAGCTGGTGCAAGGCAAGCTGGCCGACATGTACACGGTGATGAATGCCGCGCGCGCCTATGTCTATGCCGTTGCCGCCGCCTGCGACCGCGGCCAGACGACACGCAAGGACGCCGCCGGCTGCGTGCTGTTTGCCGCCGAGAAGGCGACGCTGATGGCCCTCGACGCCATCCAGCTGCTTGGCGGCAATGGCTATATCAACGACTATCCGACCGGCCGCCTGCTGCGCGACGCCAAGCTCTACGAGATCGGCGCCGGCACAAGCGAAATCCGCCGCTGGCTGATCGGCCGCGAGATCATGGCCGAGGGGATGTGATGCCTAGCAAGGGAATGCAAGTGTGCCGGACTGCGGATTGCTTGACACGTCAAACACCCATCTCGTGGGAGGCTGTAGTTTTGCGAGTATTGAGAGATAAGCAGGGCCATAGATGATCCTCTCATTGGCGCATCCAATCACAAGGCGGGGAATATTTGCGATGGCTTTGTTTTCCTCAATTGCGGGCTTTCTCGGACAAGCCAAGGCGCAGAAGCGGCGCTTCTCTGACATTGCGGAATTCAGAGGGCTCGTAATCGCCGCACTCAAACGGCAGCCGGGTGTCGATAGCGCTATCGTAGACCCATCGGATCCCGCAAAGATCAGTGCAAAAATCGGCGGCGTGGAAGTGACGCCCGACGTCACAAACGTGTTCGGCTACTTAAACTCATACCCCGACGAGGACGCTGATGCGGCTATAGACAGACTTGTCCGAAGCCTCACCGAAACGCGACCGACCAAGGCGAGCGAAGAAAATCTCATCGCGGTGATCCGGACCCAGCAATATGTCGAGCACCTCAAATCGATGGGTTTGGATTTGTTGTATGAACCGCTGGTTGGTGAGATCTCGGTTGTCTATATGGTCGACCTTCCGGATTCGGTGTCACCCGTGGCACCAAAAGACTTCCCAGGTCGGGCGCTTTCGGATTTGCGGGTCGTTGCGCTGGACAACGTAAAGAAATGGCTTCCTAGAATTGTTTCCGACGGAGAAGCCGCGTTAGCGTGCCTGTATTATGTCGACGGCAATACTATGTTGTCCACAAGCCTTATACTTTTTGACGATTTCTGGTTGTCAATCAAACCACAGTTTCCTGGCGATGTTTTGTTCGCTCTGCCACGCCGAGACCAGTTGTTCGTCTTCGATGCAGGCAATCCGCAAGCCCAAAGCGCGGCCAGGCAGATGATAGACGTTACGTTCAAGGACGGTTTCAATCTGCTGTCCGACAAGATTTTCGAACGCCGCAACGGCAAACTCCTGGCGCAGATGTAGGGGTTGGACATGGCTCCATTGCAAACCCAGATCTCCCCCTCCTCCGAAACCTTCCGTGCCAATGCCGAGCGCATGCGGGCGCTGGTCGCCGACATTGCGGAGAAGGCGGCGGCCGTCGAGCGCGGCGGCTCGGAGGAAGCGCGCGAACGGCATGTTTCGCGCGGCAAGCTGTTGCCGCGGGAGCGCTTGGCGCAATTGCTCGACACCGGCTCGCCCTTCCTCGAGATCGGCCAGTTCGCGGCATGGTCGATGTATGGCGAGGAGATCTCTTCGGCCGGCATGATCGCCGGCATCGGCCGCGTCGAAGGCACCGAAGTCATGGTCGTCGTCAACGACGCCACGGTGAAGGGCGGCACCTACTATCCGCTGACCGTGAAGAAGCATTTGCGGGCGCAGGAGATCGCGCTGCAGAACAATCTGCCTTGCATCTACCTCGTCGACAGCGGCGGCGCCAACCTGCCCAACCAGGACGAGGTGTTTCCCGACCGTGAGCATTTCGGCCGCATCTTCTACAACCAGGCCAACATGTCCGCCGCAGGCATTCCGCAGATCGCCTGCGTCATGGGTTCCTGCACGGCGGGCGGAGCGTATGTGCCGGCGATGTCCGACGAGACGATCATGGTGCGCAACCAGGCGACCATCTTCCTCGGCGGTCCGCCGCTGGTGAAGGCGGCCACTGGTGAAGACGTCAGCGCCGAGGATCTCGGCGGCGCCGATGTGCACACGCGGCTTTCCGGTGTTGCCGACCACTATGCACTCGACGACGACCATGCGCTCGCCATTTGCCGACGCATCGTCAAAAACCTGAATCGGAACAAGACTGTAAGTCTGAACTTACAGAAATCGATTCCGCCGCTTCATCCCGCGGATGAACTGTACGGCATCGTGCCTACCGACCTGCGCCAGCCCTATGACGTCCGCGAGGTGATCGCGCGCATCGTCGACGGTTCCGAATTCGACGAGTTCAAGCAGAATTACGGCACCACGCTGATCACCGGCTTTGCCCATCTGCATGGCATGCCGGTCGGCATGATCGCCAACAACGGCGTGCTGTTTTCCGAAAGCGCTGTGAAGGGCGCGCACTTCATCGAGCTGTGCTGCCAGCGTAAGATCCCGCTTGTCTTCCTGCAGAACATCACCGGCTTCATGGTCGGTCGAAAATATGAAGCAGGCGGCATCGCCAAGGACGGCGCCAAGCTGGTGATGGCGGTCGCCACCGCCAGGGTGCCGAAGATGACTGTCATCATCGGCGGTTCGTTCGGCGCCGGCAATTACGGCATGTGCGGCCGCGCCTATTCGCCGCGCTTCCTGTGGATATGGCCGAACGCCCGCATCTCGGTGATGGGCGGCGAGCAGGCGGCAACGGTGCTTGCCATGGTCAAGCGCGAAGGCATCGAGCGCAAGGGCGGGGAATGGAGCGCCGAGGAGGAGGCGAAATCCAAGAAGCCGATCCTGATGAAATACGAGCATGAGGGCCATCCGCTCTATTCGTCCGCACGCCTCTGGGACGACGGCATTATCGACCCTGCGAAGACGCGCGACGTGCTGGCGCTCAGCCTGTCCGCTGCGCTCAACGCCGAAATCGAGGACACGCGCTTTGGCGTGTTTCGGATGTGAGAATGGACGGTCAACTTCGACGGCCAAACGGCGGAACTATAGCGGCAGGCCGTTGCTGCCGTGCGAAAAGGCTGAACTGTATGGGCCAATCGATTCATCAGCATAAGCGGCTTCGATTCTCAAACAGTGAACTGGCGGCGAGGCAAAATATTCGCTACTGCTTATCCAGCATGGGGCAATGGGGACGGGCTGAAAATGAAACTGAAATATTGCCAGGGAACGGCTGCTTCGATACTTTCTGTATTTCTAATATTAACAGCGACCGACGCCGGCTCGGCGGAATCGCTCGCAGGACGCAAGGGAGACGTGCGTTTTCCGCCGACCTTGGGTTCGGGCGAATGCAACGTTGCCTACAAGGGTTATGTCGCGGCGAGCGGTCATTCGGCCTACGCTACAACCTTTTATTCGCGTGTCGTCGACCTCTACATTGTCTGCGGGACGAAGCTCAACGCGCCGTCCCAGAAGGCGGCGGAAGAGACGGCGCTGCGCAATTGCCAAGCCGGCTTGACACGGTGGAAGCTCAAGACCGCGAGTGGCGGCTGCGCAATCTCGTCATCGAAATAAGCAACCAGCCGAGACTTTTTTGCGAATGGGGGAAGCAGTATGAAATCCTGGACCCGCAAAGGAGCAGCCACCTCTATAGTGGCAGGCTTGCTGATCGTGGCGGCCCCCACCGCCGCCATGGCCGGATCGCTGGCAGGCAGCAAGGGCGACGTGCGCTACCCAGTGACCATTCCTATAGGAACCACCGGGGGCTGCGGGAAGGCTTACGCAGCGTATCTCGCAGCCGCAGGCCATTCGGCTTTCGCGGCGACGCCAATCGTTCCGGCGACCGAGTACTTCGTTTGCGGCGTGAAGCTGAATGCATCGTCGCAGAAGGCGGCTGCGGAACTGGCACTGAAATCCTGTCAGGCCAGCAAAAGCAAATACAAGGTTACCGTTGCCGGCGCCTGCAGCATCGCCGCGTCCAAATAGGCCGGAAAACGCCCGGTTTTTCTCGTTGGGTAAGACAAGATGAAATCCACGAATTCCAGGCGAACAGCCATGGCGATATTGGCCGGATTGCTGACGGTCGCCGCGTGCGGCGCGGGCATGGCCGGCTCACTCACTGGAAGCGAGGGAGACAAGCGTTTCCCGCCGTACCTGCCGCGAAATCCCAAGGATCCCTGCACCAAGACCTACAAGGCCTATGTCGCGGCCGGTGGCCATTCAGCGTACGCAACCACTCCCTACGCGCGGATAATGTCGTCGTACATAGTTTGCGGCGGCCACCTCAACGCACCATCTCAAAAGAGGGCCGAAGAGTTGGCGATGAAATCCTGTCAGTCAACCCGCGGCCACTACAAGGTCACGACCGGCGGCGCCTGCGAGATCGCTGCCTCCAAATAGGCTGGCGCCTGCCAGAATGGCGCTGCCCGAGGCAAAACCGGGAGGCTCCATGTTCGCCAAGATCCTGATCGCCAATCGCGGTGAGATCGCTTGTCGTGTCATCCGGACGGCGCGCAAGATGGGTGTGCGCACTATCGCCGTCTATTCGGATGCCGATGCGAGATCCCTGCATGTCGAGATGGCCGACGAGGCGGTGCATATCGGCCTCTCGCCCGTCGGCGAAAGCTATCTGCGCGGTGACAAGATCATCGCCGCGGCCCTGGCAACGGGCGCACAAGCCATTCACCCCGGCTACGGCTTCCTGTCGGAAAATCCCGATTTCGTCGACCAGGTGGTGGCGGCGGGGCTGATTTTCATCGGCCCGTCGGCGGCCTCGATCCGGGCCATGGGGCTGAAGGACGCCGCCAAGCGGCTCATGGAAAAGGCCGGCGTGCCGGTCGTGCCGGGCTATCATGGCGAGGCGCAGGAGATCGTGCTGCTTGCGTCCAAGGCACGCGAGATCGGCTACCCGGTGCTGATCAAGGCGCGCGCCGGCGGCGGCGGCAAGGGTATGCGCCGGGTCGAGCATCCCGATGAATTTTCCGAGGCGCTGTCCAGCGCGCGGCGCGAGGCGAAAGCCGCTTTCGGCGACGACCGCGTGCTGGTCGAAAAATATGTCGACAAGCCGCGCCATATCGAGGTGCAGGTGTTCGGCGACAATTTCGGCAATGCAGTGCACCTTTATGAACGCGACTGCTCGGCGCAGCGCCGCCACCAGAAAGTGATCGAGGAATCGCCCGCGCCCGGCATGACCGAGGCTTTGCGCAAGGCGATGACGGATGCGGCGGTGAAGGCCGCCAAGGCGATCAATTATTCAGGCGCCGGCACCATCGAGTTCATCGTCGATGCCTCGCAGGGCCTGAAAGCCGACCGCTTCTGGTTCATGGAGATGAACACCCGCCTGCAGGTCGAACATCCGGTCACCGAAATGGTAACCGGCACCGATCTGGTCGAGTGGCAGTTGCGGGTCGCCAGCGGCGAAAAGCTGCCGAAGACGCAAAGCGAGATCGCGCTCGTCGGCCATGCCTTCGAGGCGCGCATTTATGCCGAGGACGCGGCAAAAGGGTTCCTGCCGGCGACCGGCACGCTGCATCATCTGAAATTTCCAGACGCAGCCTCCGAAGGCGCCACAATGCGCATAGAGACCGGCGTGCGGGCGGGTGACGCCATCTCGCCCTATTACGACCCGATGATTGCCAAGCTGATCGTCCACGCCACGGACCGTCAGGGGGCTCTGGAAGCGCTTGGCGCGGCGCTATCCCGGACCGAGATCGCCGGCTCGACCGTCAACACCGCCTTTCTTGCCGCTCTCGCCGCCGATCCGGATTTTGCTGCAGGCGATGTCGACACCAGCCTGATTGGCAGACACCAAGAAACCTTGGCGACCGTCCCGCCGCCGAGCGACGAAACCATTGCTGCCGCCGCTCTTGCGGCCTCCGGTGCCGGCGCAACCCCGTCATCCGACGATCCGTGGTCGTCGCTTGTCGGCTATGCCCATTTCCACAGCGTGGCGCGACGCACATGGCTGAAGTTCGGCGAAGACGATATCGCGGCGAAGGTTTCGGTGCGGGCGGACGGACGATTCCAGGTCGCGCTGGACAAGCCCTATGGCGACACCAATTCGCATGATTTTCGCGCCACGCCACGCCTCGCCCGCTGGCCAGGCCATATTACCGTGTTCGAAGGCGCCGTTGGCTACACCTTCGCCGTGCCGGACCCGTTGGCACGGGCCGATGAGGCGGCGGCAAGCACCGGCAGCCTGCGTGCGCCGATGCCGGGATTGGTCAAGCTGGTGCGCGTGGGAAAAGGCGATACGGTGATCAAGGGCCAGCCGCTGCTGATCCTCGAGGCGATGAAGATGGAGCACACCATCGCCGCGCCGCATGACGGCGTGATCGCCGAGATCGCCACAGAGGGCGCACAGGTCACCGACGGAACGGTGCTGGTGCGGTTCGTCGAGGAGCACAACGCCGCGACCACAGCAGTGAGCTGACGGTTCGGAAGGCCACGACAGGGGAAGCAAAAAAATGGCCGGGATGAACCCGGCCATTTCTCTATGCCATCCAGTCGCAGGGTGGCGATTACTGCGCGATCGGCGCGTATTTGCCGTCATGCCACTGGTTGATGTCGTAGCTGGCATTCTTGAGGTCGCCCTTCTCGTCGAAGGTGACATCACCGACAACGGTGCTGATCGGCGTACCGTTCTTCAACGCTTCGGCAACCTTGGCCGGGTCGTCGCTGCCGGCACGCTTGATGCCTTCGGCGAAAGCCTGGATGGTGGCGTAAGAGAACAGCGTGAAACCCTCCGGCACGAAACCGCCGGCCTTGATCTTCTCGACGGCTGCCTTGGCTTCCGGCTTTGCCTGCGGATCCGACGGGAAGACGAACATGGTGCCCTCGCCGGCCGGGCCGGCAACCTGCCAGAATTCCGGCGAGGCGATGGAGTCCGGCATGATCAGCTGGAACTTCAGATTCTGTTCCGCCGACTGACGCAGGATCAGGCCGGCTTCAGGATGGTAGCCGCCGAAATAAACAACGTCGGCTTTCAAATCCTTGAGCTTGGTGACGAGAGCCGAATAGTCCTTCTCGCCAGCGTTGATGCCGTCATAATAGACCTCCTTGAGGCCGCCGGCATTCATCGTTGCCCTGACGGCGTCAGCCACGCCCTGTCCGTAGGCGCTCTTGTCATGCAGGACGACGACATTCTTGCCGGCAAACTTCTTGGCGATCCATGGGCCGATGAAGGCGCCCTGCGCGTCGTCTCGCGTATAAAGGCGCATGATCGTCGGCCAGCCGGCCTTGGCTGCCGCATCGGTCAGCACCGGGTTTGACGAGGCCGGGCTCATCATCAAGGCGCCGGCTTCGGCATAGACAGCTGATGCCGGAATGCTGGAACCCGAGCAGGCATGGCCGTCGATGAACTTGACGCCATCGGCGACGACGCGGTTGGCAACCGACACGGCCTGCTTGGGATCGCATTGGTCGTCTTCGATGCTCAGCTTGATCTGACGACCGTCGACACCGCCCGCGGCGTTGATCGCATCGGCGGCAGCCTGTGCGCCCTGCTTGAACTGATCGCCGATGGTGGCGAGCTGTCCTGTCATCGGGCCCACCACCGCAAAGGTGATGTCGTCTGCGAATGCGACCGGCGTGCTCAACATCAGGCCGAATATGGCCGCGTTCAAAATACTCAATTTTTTCATGATGGTAGAACTCCTCCACTCACGCGCGGCCGCCCCGGCCGCGCTTCTTCCAGAGAGGCCGGACAATTTCATCCTTCATTCGGCCTGTC
Organism: Mesorhizobium sp. SEMIA396; assembly: GCF_024518615.1. Lineage (NCBI taxonomy): Bacteria > Pseudomonadati > Pseudomonadota > Alphaproteobacteria > Hyphomicrobiales > Phyllobacteriaceae > Mesorhizobium > Mesorhizobium sp. SEMIA396. Next base: position 362,572 of record NZ_JANIFC010000002.1, on the reverse strand, counting down.
TAGGCGCATTGGCGCCGCTCGATTGGGCCTGCAAGACGTCATCCACGCAAAAAGCCACGCCAGCCTTGTTCCGGCTGGTCGCGGCTTTTTTGCCCGTCGAGCAATCTCCAGGCGCCCCCGCGCCTAAAAATCCGCTCAGCTTCCCTGTGTCGCGCACGACTGGGCCTTGCGGCCTGCCGCGTTCTTTCCCTTGCCTTCGTGACCGTCTTGCGCGGCCTTCAATTTCGCCGGGTCTGGCCGTCTGTGCGGCCTTGATCCCGGAGCTTCCCTGTCTTCGATGGATCTGTCTGCGATTGGCAGATTTCAGTGCATGGTCATCCATTCGCGGGCTTCGCGCAGCGCCGTGGCGATCTCGACCTTCGACATGGCGGCCGACAGTTCCGAGCGCAGCTCGGCGGCGCGGGCCGAGCCCTTGATTGCGGCGATGTTGAACCATTTGTGGGCGGCAACGACATCGGTCTCGCAATCGCGGCCGGTCGCATACATCATGCCCAATTCGAAAAGGATGTCGGCCTGGGCAGTTGCTCCCATAGCGCCGAAACCTGCTTCAAGCATTTCAAAACGTGCCATTTCAATCCCCTGTTTTCCGGCCCCTGTCAGGCTCCCGAGAGCTGCCTTCTTTCGTCTTGCCGGCTGCTCTTCCGATGCTTTCGAGAATGCCGTGCAGGCTTGAATCCGTCGTTAAATGGCGTGCTTAATTTGAGGAAAACAAAGCTAAAACAAGAGGTAAACGCCGAAATTCGTTAAGGATACAAACCCAGCAATTCAGCCTGCTTGCCTCAAATTTGACGAAAGTTTTCTCGCGCGGGGGCAAGACTTCGCTAACCACGGCAGACAAAGGCGATGCGCCGATCGTTTCATTTCATCGTCGAGGAGGCGCTTTCAGGCGGCTGCAAAATCCCAAAGTCTTCCGCTACGGCACCGCTTTTGTTTTGCCGGGAGCTGGATTAGCTTACGTTTGCGTAAGCGGCAGACCGGCGAGGCGGAGCATCCGGCCGGACATCCACAGGGAGGAAGACATGTTTCGAAAACTGAGCCTGGCCCTTGCGGCCACATTGATCGTGGCGAGTGCAGCATGGGCCGATCCGATCGAAGGCAATTGGAAGACGCAGGCCGGCGAAACCGCGGCCATCGCCGGCGGCGGCTCGTTTTCCATCACGCTCAAGTCCGGGAAATATGCCGGCAAGACCATCGGCTCGCTCAAGGCGACAGGCGACAACAAATATGCCGGCAACATCACCGATCCGGCAAACGACAAGACCTATTCGGGCAAGGCGACATTGTCGGGCAGCTCTCTCAAGATGAGCGGCTGCGTGCTCGGCGGACTGATCTGCAAGAGCCAGACCTGGCACAAGCTCTGATCGAGCGCATCCTTGCGACATGATGACGGGGCCTCGACGGGCCCCGTTTTCGTTTGTCGACACATCCTGCGCCGATGATGCTCGATACCCACCGGCGGCTATCCAAACCGACGCCGGCGCCGTCGAAACCCGTCAGTCATCTTGAACGGCAGATGAACGCCGGCATCAGAGCCGGTTCAGTTGCATCAGGGCATTCTCCGGCGTGTTGAAGGAGACCGACCCAATGCTTGCTCGCCGCTTCACCATCGTCTGCCTGCTGGTGAGCCTGTTTGGAATGTTCTTCGCCATCCTCGTCGCCGAAGCGGGCCGTCCGGCCCGCGCCTGGGACGAAGCCAGTTCCAGAACCTGCCGCCTCGCCTGCCCCACCCATCTTCGCAACTGACCAAAGAAACCAAGACCTCGAAAGAAAAGCTGAACGCCATGAACCGCATCGCCGCCAACACTCTCAAGACCCTTCGGCTTCTGCCGCGGGCGGCGCTTATCCTGACGGTGCTGGCCGCTCCGGTTCTGGCCGTGCCGATGATGCGCACTGACGCCGGCTCGACGATCGACGCACCAGCCCTGAAGAAGTCCGGCGTCGGCTTTGTGCTCCTGGTCAGCCTGCAGCGCGGTTGAAGAAAAACGGCGCTTTGGCCGCCTTCGGTCGCGACACCCCTCCCAAGTGCCGATCCAAGTCTCTATATTGAGCCATGGAAAAGCGAATCTACCCACAAGCCATCGAATCTGTCGTCATGCCGGAGCCTTTTGGCCGGCAAAGCTTTGATAGCGCCGAAAAAGCAGTCAAGGCACTGCAGGCGCTTTACGACCGCAATACCAAATTCCTGCGCGACTCCTTTGCAGAGCTGGCGGCAGCAGGCGGCGACAATGGCAAGCGCTACCGGGCCTTTTATCCGGAGATCGGTGTCACCACCAACTCGTTCACCCAGATCGACTCGCGCCAGGCCTATGGCCATATGCCGACGCCTGGGCATTTTTCCACCACCATCACCCAGCCGGGCCTGTTCGAAAGCTACCTCGTCGAGCAGTTGCGCCTGATCATGCGCAATCATGGGGTTGCGGTCACGGTGTCGGAATCGACCACACCCATCCCGCTGCATTTCGCCTTCCTTGAAGGCACCCATGTCGACGGCGCGACGGCAGAGCGCATCAAGCGGCCGATCCGCGATCTGTTCGACGTGCCGGATCTCGACGGCACCGACGACCAGATCGCCAACGGCACCTTCGAAGTCGCCTTTGGCGAGCCGAGGCCTCTGGCGCCCTTCACGGCGCAGCGCATCGATTATTCGCTGCACCGGCTGTCGCACTATACGGCAACCACGCCGCAGCAGTTCCAGAACTTCGTGCTGTTCACCAATTATCAGTTCTACATCGACGAGTTCGTCGCCCGCGCCCGCAACCTGATGGCCAATGGCGGCGGCGGATACACGGAGTTCGTCGAGCCGGGCAATGTCATCACCAAGAGCGGGCAAAGCGCGCCCAGCGAAGGCGTTGCACCGCCGCGCCTGCCGCAGATGCCGGCCTATCACCTGAAGAAATCGGGACATGGCGGCATCACCATGGTCAATATCGGCGTCGGGCCCTCCAACGCCAAGACCATCACCGACCATATCGCGGTGCTGAGGCCGCATGCCTGGGTGATGCTCGGCCACTGCGCCGGCCTGCGCAACACCCAGGCGCTGGGCGACTATGTGCTGGCGCATGCCTATGTGCGCGAGGACCATGTGCTGGACGACGATCTTCCGGTCTGGGTGCCGATCCCGCCGCTGGCCGAAATCCAGGTGGCGTTGCAGGAAGCCGTCGCCGAAGTCACCGGCCTTTCCGGCTACGACCTAAAGCGCATCATGCGCACCGGCACCGTCGCCACCATCGACAATCGCAACTGGGAACTGCGCGACCAGCGTGGCCCGGTACAGCGTCTGTCGCAATCTCGCGCCATCGCACTCGACATGGAATCGGCGACCATCGCCGCCAATGGCTTCCGCTTTCGCGTTCCCTACGGCACGCTGCTGTGCGTTTCGGACAAACCGCTGCATGGCGAGTTGAAGCTGCCCGGCATGGCGACCGAATTCTACAAGCGCCAGGTGGCGCAGCACCTGACCATCGGCATCAGGGCGATGGAGAAGCTCGCGGAAATGCCGATGGAGCGGTTGCATTCGCGCAAGCTCAGAAGTTTTTCGGAAACGGCGTTCCAGTAGGCCGATGCCACGCACCGCGGCGGCATTTCTCATCTTGATTGGGCCGCATTTCTGCCGATAAGCAGGCGGCATGGAGAGAGCGAGCCTCGGGACATTGCTGATTTCGGTTGCATTCCTGGCAATGCTGGCCTGTTCGATCGCTCTGGTGGCCGGGTTTTTCGGAACGCTGCATCCCGCCTTCGATTCCTTCTCGCATTTCCGCGTCCACCTTGCCGTGCTGATGGCGCTTTGCGCGCTGCCGCTGCTGGCCACGACATTTCGCCTGCAGGCGGCCGTGGCACTGCTTTTTGCCGTGGCGGCCTTCGCCACCACTTCCGGGTCGCTGTCCTTCTCCCGCCTGTGGCCGGTTGAGGCCGCCTATGAAGCCAAGAACGAAGACCGCGCAATCTACAAGCTGCTGCAGATGAACCTGCGCTACGACAATCCGACGCCGAAGAAGGTGCTGTCGCTGATCGGCCGGACCAATCCCGACGTGATCACCCTCGACGAGGTATCGGCGATGTGGGCGACCGAGCTTGGCTATATCAGCAGCGCCTATCCATACCGGATCCTCTGTCCCTATCCCAACGGCATATTCGGCGTCGCGTTGCTCTCGCGGAGGCCCTTTGCCGCGGGCACCGAGGCGCGTTGCGAAAGGCGCGGCGCCATGGCGACAGCGACCGTCGACTTCGGCGGGATCGACGTCGATGTCGCGGCGATCCACCTCAGTTGGCCGTGGCCACGCGAGCAGTACTGGCAGATCGGCGAGTTGACGGAGCCGCTTTCCGCGCTCGGCGAGACGGCCATCATGGCGGGCGACTGCAATGCCGCGCCATGGAGTGCCGCCGTGCGGCGGGTCGCGGCGCTTGGCGGGCTGACCGTGATGCCGTCCGCCGGCCCGACCTGGATCCACATCAAGCTGCCGGACTTCCTGCGGCGCTTCGCCGGCCTGCCGATCGACCAGGTTTTCAGCAAGGGCGGCGTGACCATCCATTCCGCGACACGGCTGGAAGACACCGGCTCGGATCACCTTCCGGTCATGGTGGAGTTCTCACTCAGGCTGAACCAGCAAAAGCCGCTCGACGAACATGAAACCGCGACCGCGGCCATAAGCCAGACCGGCAAGACGCCAGGCTGAAGGATCAGGGCCTGACCAAAGCGATGACGAGATGCTGGACATGGCCGCCATCGCGATGCTCGCGCGCATCGAAAGCGAGCTGCTTGGCCTCATATGCGGCATTGGTGGCCTTGATACGTCGCTGTGCCTCGCGACGTGTTTTGTAGCAGAACCGGTCGTCGGCAATCCTGAGGCCGGAGATCGATCTTTCCGTGGCCCGCATCATCTCCCTGGCGATGCGGCCATGGGTTTCCTCATGGGCGCGGACGCCGGCGAAGAACCGCGTCCATCGCTTCCGGAGCGTCGGCGTGGTGGCCGAGGCGACACGCGGAAACGTATAAAAGAGATTGAGCGTGCCGTTGGCGCGCCGCAAGCGGCAAACGCCATTGTCCTGGCTGGTGTCAAGGTCCCAATCCACTGCGTAGCCGGTCAACGCGATGGCGTGCGTCATGAAGCCGTGCTTCGGCCCCTTGCGGTCCATAGCCTGCATCAGCGCCAGCCCCGTGTTCCCGGTGATGTCGTAGGTCCGCGTCTTGACCACCACCCTGGTGCCGGCCGAGGCCGCCGAAGCCAAACCGAACAGCGCAGCGATCGCCACAAGGCATGCCAGAACCGCCAGGCGCATTGGCCATCTCCTTATCGTCAAGGAATGGAACCATAAGCGCGCGGCAGTTTCAACAGTCCTAATGTTTCACTTGCCACGGGAGACCCGAGCCGTCGTCGGGGCTTTGCACGCTGTGGCCGGCGCGAGCCTACATGCCCTGGTAGACCGGGCCTTCTCCGCCTTGCGGCGGCACCCAGTTGATGTTCTGGTTCGGGTCCTTGATGTCGCATGTCTTGCAGTGGACGCAGTTCTGCGCGTTGATGACGAAGCGCACATCCTTGGCCGTGGGATCGGCGGCGGCATTGCCGTCCTTGTCGACCCACTCGTAAACCCCGGCCGGACAGTAACGCGTCGAGGGGCCCGCAAAGACATCGTGCTCGGACCGCTTCTGCAGTTCCATGTCGCCGACAAGCAGGTGGACCGGCTCGTTTTCCTCGTGATTGGTGTTGGACAGGAACACCGAGGACAGCCTGTCGAAGGTCAGCACGCCATCGGGCTTCGGATAGGCGATCTTCTTGTGCCGGGCGGCAGGCTCGAGCGTCGCATAGTCGGCCTTGCCATGCTTCAGCGTGCCGAAGGGCGAGACACCGAACAGCGTGTTCAGCCACATGTCGAGGCCGCCGAGGCCGACACCGACGATCGTGCCGAAGCGCGACCACAGCGGCTTGACGTTGCGCACCTTCTTCAAATCCTTGCCGATGTCGGTCGCGCGCCAGGCTTCCTCGTAGGAAGCGAGTTCGTCGTTGGCGCGCCCGGCACCGATCGCCTCTGCGACATGCTCGGCCGCCAGCATGCCGGACAGCACGGCATTGTGCGAGCCCTTGATGCGCGGCACGTTGACGAAGCCCGCCGCACATCCCATTAGCGCACCACCGGGGAAGGAGAGTTTCGGCACTGACTGCCAGCCGCCCTCGGTGATGGCGCGCGCGCCATAGCCGAGGCGCTTGGCGCCGTCGAAAGTCCCGCTGATCGCCGGATGGGTCTTGAAGCGCTGGAATTCCTCGAAGGGCGACAGCCAGGGGTTCTTGTAATTGAGGTGGAGGACGAAGCCGACCGCCACCTGATTGTCCTCGAGATGGTAGAGGAACGAGCCGCCGCCGGTCTTCAAGTCAAGCGGCCAGCCGAAGGAATGCTGGACCAGGCCCGGACGGTGGTTCTCCGGCTTGACCTGCCAGAGTTCCTTCAGGCCGATGCCGTATTTGCCCGGTTCGCGGCCATCGGAAAGCTTGTATCTGGCGATCAACTGCTTGGCGAGCGAGCCGCGAGCGCCCTCCCCGATCAGCACATATTTGCCCATCAGCGCCATGCCGGGTGCGAAACCCGGACCGTGCGTTCCGTCCTTCTCGACGCCCATGTCGCCGGTGACGACACCGGTGACGGCGCCTTGCTCATTGTAGAGCAGGCCGGCGGCGGCAAAGCCCGGATAGATCTCGACGCCGAGCGCTTCGGCCTTGGTCGCCAGCCAGCGGCAGACATTGCCGAGCGAGACGATGTAGTTGCCGTGATTGTTCATCAGCGGCGGCATCAGCATGTTGGGCAGGCGAAACGAGCCGGCAGGACCAAGGACGAGGAAATGGTCTGATGTGACCGGCGTCTTGAAGGGATGGCCGTCCTCATCGCGCCAGCCCGGCAAGAGCCGGTCGATGCCGATCGGATCGACAACGGCGCCGGAGAGGATATGGGCGCCGACCTCACCGCCCTTCTCCAGGACGACGACCGAAAGCTCGGGATTGACCTGCTTGAGGCGGATGGCTGCGGCGAGGCCGGCAGGGCCGGCGCCGACGATAACCACGTCGAATTCCATGCTTTCGCGTTCGATGTCGCTCATCAACCCCTCCGCACTGGCTTATCCCATTCGGGTATCTTGCTGGCTCCCGCGCTGCATAGCGCATCAATTGACGACAGGAAACCGGCGCATACGTGACAATGCCGTTTTGGCCAAAAAGTCGCGCATTGCGAGGCTGGAAGACTGCTTTTCGCCCGGCATTGCCTGCGAGGCGCGCGTTTTTAATTGTTCGACGGCTTGCTTATCGGCCATACTTCACGCCATGCGCATTCCTGGGCCAGCCGGCTTTTCATCGACGCGCTTTCTTTTCCCGCCCGGCCGGATCCGCCGGGCGCTCCTTTTGGCCCTTCTGATGCTGGCGCCGCATCACGCTGCCGCCGACGAAGTGAAGGTCTGGGCGGCTGGCGCCTACTCCTTCTCCGACGAGCTTGGCGGCTTCCACATCACCGGCGCCTCGGGCATCGGAACGAAGGACGATCCGTTCGTCATCACCGAAGAGCTGAATTCGTCAACGCCGGTGACGCTGACGATCCGCACGACAAAACCGATCCAGGCATTCGGCAAGGCCGACGAATTCGCCAACGGCATGATGTATATGCGCATCGAGGTGCTCAACAACAGCGGCCAGGCCTGGGTCGAATTCCAGTTCGAATTGCAGGAGATCCTGAATCGGCCGAGCGTGTTCGGCGACGGGCTTTCCTTCGACCAGCGCAACAAGACGCCGGACAATATCTTGTCGAGCAATTTCGCCGATTTCGATCGCGATTTCGAACCCTATGACCGGCTGCTGTTCAGGAATGGCAAGGTCGACCCGCTGAAAACCGCCAGGTTCGAATTCCTGATGACTGATTACACACCGCGATGGACGTTTTACCTCGTGCAGGATCCACGCATACCGACGGGATGAGGCGCGGATGCGGGGCGCGCTCTCCCCCCTCGAGGGGCGGCACGACCGGACGCGACTCCCCTTCGCCGACAGAGGAGGTTGACGCTCTACGCGCGACGACCCCCTCTGGCCTGCCGGCCATCTCCCCCTCAAGGAGGGAGATTGGCTGTCATCACCGCTTTCGCCAATCACAAACTTGCAAATCGTGCTCGCGCGGATGAATGTGCCGGCATGACTGCCGCTTCCCCAAACAACATACCTGACATCGCCGACTTGCTGGCCTTTTACGCCAGCGTGGGCGTCGACGAGGCGCTTGAAGACCAGCCCGTGAACCGATTCGCCGAGGTTGCGCCAAAGCCCATGGAGCGCGCGGCGGCGTCTTCGGGCGATATCGCCGCACCGCAGCGTTCGACGAATATGTCTCGCCCCGAACCAAGTGACAGATCAAGTGCGCCGCCGGTTGCGCGCCCAACGTCGGCCACCGTTCCCGACGAAGCGCAGGCGGCACTGGCTCGCCAATTGGCGACGACAGCAACGACGCTGGACGAGCTTCGCCAGCACATGGCGGCATTCGAGGGCTGCAATCTCAAGGCCACCGCCAAGAGCCTGGTGTTCGCCGACGGCAACCCGGACGCCGCCGTGATGCTGGTCGGCGAGGCACCCGGCCGCGACGAGGACATCGAGGGCCTGCCCTTCGTCGGCCGATCGGGTCGGCTGCTCGACCGCATGCTGGCGGCGATCGGGCTCGACCGTACTTCAGTCTATATCGCCAATGTCATTCCCTGGCGGCCGCCGGGCAATCGCACGCCGACGCCGCACGAAACCGAGATCTGCCGGCCGTTCATCGAGCGGCAGATCGAACTGGTCAATCCGAAGGTGCTGATCAACCTTGGCGGCCCGTCAGCCAAGACCTTGCTCAACACCTCGGAAGGCATATTGCGGCTGCGCGGCAACTGGCGCGCCCACACGACGGCGTCCGGCATCGCCATCCCGGCCATGCCGACGCTGCATCCGGCCTATCTCCTGCGAACCCCGTCGCACAAGAAGCTGGCGTGGCGGGATTTTCTCGAAGTCAAGGCGAAGCTGCGTGCACTTGGGTGATTGGCCAATCTCCTCCACGAGGGGGGAGATTGGCTGTCATCTCCGCTTTCGCCAATCTCCAATGTGGATAGGCGAACGCCGGCAAGAACTATGACCTCAGACGTAATTGAAATGCCCCCCTCTCCCAGTCTAACCATGCCCTCATGACAACAGCCCAAACCTCCGCCGGCAGCCTCATTCGCGAGTGGCGCACCCGCCGCCGCATGTCTCAACTCGACCTCGCCATGGAGGCCGAAATCTCGCAGCGGCATCTGAGCTTCGTCGAAAGCGGCCGCGCCGCGCCCTCACGCGACATGGTGCTGCATCTGGCCGAGCAATTGTCGATACCGCTGAGGCAGCGCAACCAGTTGCTCCTCGCCGCCGGCTTTGCGCCGAGCTTCGGCGAGCGCTCATTGACCGACACCACGATGGCGCCGGCGATGGCGGCGGTCGAGATCGTCCTCAAAGGCCACGAGCCTTTCCCGGCACTCGCTGTCGACCGCCACTGGAACCTGGTTTCGGCCAATGCCGCCATTGCCCCCTTCCTTGCCGATGTCAGCGAGGCTTCGCTGCTGACGCCGCCGGTCAACGTCCTTCGCCTCAGCCTTCATCCCGGCGGCATCGCGCCACGCATCGTCAATCTCCAGGAATGGCGGACGCATCTGCTCGAGCGCCTGAAACACCAGAATGACGCGAGCGGCGACGCGGTGCTGATCGAACTCGAGCGTGAGCTGAGGACTTATCCGTCCGGCTTGAAAGGCAGTCGGCCGGTGTCGGTAGAGCCGAACCCCATCGTGCACCCGCTCAGGCTTGCGCACGGCGACCAGGTGCTGTCGTTCATCAGCACCATCACCGTCTTCGGCACGCCGCTCGACGTGACCCTGTCGGAACTGGCGATCGAATCGTTTTTTCCAGCCGATGAGCAGACGAGGACGGTGCTGGTTCGGTTGGCGAAGGAGCGAGCCGAGCTGTCGTAATCACCCTTCAGGCAAAGATGCCTTGCGCGTGCGGGTCCGCTCCAGGCCAAGCTGGCGTTCGCGCCAGATGATGAAGATGCCGGCGGCGACGACGATCAGGCCGCCGACGAGCATATGGAGCGTGGCGACGTCGCCGAAGACGAGATAACCGACGACGACGCCGAGGATCATCGACGTATATTCGAACGGCGCCACCACCGAGGCCTCGGCATGGCGATAGGCCGCCGTCATCAGGATCTGGCCGAGACCGCCGCAGAAGCCGGCGGCAACAAGAAGAGCCGCCTGGAGCGGCGTCAGCGCCTGCCAGCCGAATGGCAGCGACAGCAGCGACATGACGCTCGCCGTCACCGAAAACCACAGCACGATGGTCGCTGTGCGCTCGCTTTGAACGAGATTGCGCACCAAGAGCATGGCGACGGCCGAGATCGCCGCGGCGACAAGAGCGGCGATGACGCCAAGCACTTCCTGATCGTCGAGCGCCTCGTCGGAACTCAGCAGCGTCAGTTCCGGCCAGGAGATGATCAGCACGCCGACCAGGCCGACCGCGACCGCACTCCAGCGATAGACACGGATGGCCTCGCCGAGGAAGATGGAGCTGAACACCACCACCAGCAGCGGCTGCGCGTAGTTCAGCGTGATCGCTTCTGGCAGCGGCAGCCGGGTCAACGCAAAAAAGCCGAGCCCCATGGCGCAGACGCCGACCAGGCCGCGGGCGATGTGGTTGAACGGACGCTTGGTGGTGAAGGCAGTGCCGAGTTCTTTCCTGAAGGCCAGGAAGGCGATGATCGGGAAAATAGCGAAGAAAGAGCGGAAGAAGACAATCTGGCCGGCCGGAACCGTGCCTGCGGCTTTGATGCAGGTCTGCATGCCGACGAAGACCGCCACCGACACGATCTTGAACATGATGCCGGTTAGCGTGTCGTGCCCGCCGGCATCACCGCTGGCTGTGGCCGGGGGGCTGCCGGGGCCTGCTGTCACGCTCCCGACGCTTCTCGGATGGTCGCCCAGATACGCGCCGGCGTTGCCGGCATGTCGATGTGCTTGACGCCATAAGCGCGCCAGAGCGCGTCGGTCACCGCATTGAGCGCCGCCGGGGTCGAGCCGATGGTGCCGGCCTCGCCCGCGCCCTTGATGCCGAGTGCATTGGTGGTCGAAGGCACGTTGCGGGTCTCGAAATGGAAGAACGGGAAATTGTCGGCGCGCGGCATGGCGTAATCCATGAAGCTCGCCGTCAAAAGCTGTCCGTCCTCGCCATAGATGGTGTCCTCGGTCAGTGCCTGGCCGATGCCTTGCACGACGCCGCCATGCACCTGGCCGGCGAGCAGGATCGGGTTCACGGTGACGCCGAAATCGTCGACGATGGTGTAGCGGACGATCTCGGTCGCGCCGGTGTCGGGATCGATCTCGACCTCGCAGATATGAGTGCCGTTGGGATAGGTGCATTCGTCCTGCACGAACTCGCCAAAGCCCTTGAGATCATCCGGCGTCTTGGCGGCCTTGGCGATGGCGGAAAAATCGATCGAGCGATCGGTGCCGACGATGCGGGCAACACCATCAGACAGCTCAATGTCGCCGGCCGAGGCTTCAAGCTCGTCGGCGGCGATGCGCTTGATCTTGTTGGCCAGATCCTCGCCCGCGCGGGAAGCCGATACACCCCCCAGCGGTATGGAGCGCGAGCCGCCGGTGCCGCCGCCGGCTTTCAATTCATCGGTATCGCCCTGGCGGACATGGATCTTGTCGATGTCGAGATTGAGCTTTTCCGACAGGAACTGCGCATAGGCGGTGGCATGCCCCTGCCCGTTGGTCTGGGTGCCGATCTTCAGCGTCACCGTGCCATCGCCGTTGAGTTCGACGAAGGCCGGTTCGGAGCCCGGAAAGGCACAGGCCTCGATATAGGTCGCCATGCCGAGGCCGCGGATTTTTCCGCCGGCCTTCGATTGCGCCAGCCGCTCGGGAAACGCTTTCCATTCGGATTGCTCAATAGCGCGCTCCATATGGCCTTCGAATTCACCGGTGTCGTAGAGGCGGCCGGTTTGCGTCCGGTAGGGAAATTGCTCCGGCCGGATGAAGTTGCGGCGGCGGATCTCCTCGACAGGCAGGCGGAGATCGTGGGCGCAGGCATCGACCAGCTTTTCCAACAGGAACGCCGCTTCCGGCCGGCCGGCACCGCGATAGGCATCGACCGGGCAGGTGTTGGTGTAAAGGCCGGTGACCGAGACATCGAGCGCCTGGATATCGTAGACACCGGTCGACATGGTGACGCCGATATAGGGGATGAACGGGCCGTATTGCGAGATATAGGCGCCGATGTTGGCGAGCAGGTCCACCTTCATGCCGAGAAAGCGGCCGTCCTTGTCGAGCGCCATCTCGGCCGTGACGAAATTGTCGCGGCCTTGCGCGTCGGTCAGGAAGTGCTCCGTGCGGTCACCGGCCCATTTCACCGGGCGGCCAAGCCGCTTTGCCGCTTCCAGCACCAGCGGATATTCGCGGTAGACGAAGCTCTTCGGCCCGAAACCACCGCCGACATCAGGCGTGATGACGCGCAGCTGGTCCTTCTTGATCTTGAACACGCTGGCCAGGATATACTGCATGGAGTGCACGCCTTGCGACCCGGTGGTCAGCACGAAGCGCTTCTCCTCGACGTTCCATTCGCCGATCGCGGAGCGCGGCTCCATGTAGTTGCACACCAGCCGGTTGTTGACGAACTCGATGCGGGTGACATGGGCGGCCTTGGCGAAAGCCGCTTCGCTCTTTTTCTTGTCGCCCATGTGGTAGCTGAAGGCGCGGTTGGAACCAAGCTCCGGCCAGACCAGCGGCGTGCCTTCGGCCAATGCCGTTGCCGTCCCGGAGGCCGCATCTTCGCCGTCATAGTCGACATCGATCAGTTCGGCGGCATCCTGCGCCAAGGCTCGGCTGTCGGCGACGACGAAGGCAATGGCATCGCCGACATAGTTGACGCGGTCGCCGCACAGGATCGGGATGTCGCGCGTCGGAGCCTTGGTGCCGTCCGGCTGTTCCTGCATGACGCCGGATTTCAGATCGCCGAGATGGGCAAGATCCTTGCCGGTCAGCACCAGATGGACGCCAGGTGCCGTCTTCGCCGCCTCGGTCGAACCGATGGTGAAGCTGGCCTTGGCGACCGGCGAGCGCAGGACATAGCCATGCAGGACGCCAGCCGGCTGGATGTCGTCGGTATAGCGGCCCTGGCCCTGGATGAAGGCGGCATCCTCGCGCCGCAGCACGGATGCGCCCATGCCGAATTTCGGTGTGACGACGGTCATGGGTGCCTCGTGATGATGACAGGAGAAGGAACGCCTGAAATAGGCATTGCCTCAGTTTTGTCGAGGGGCCGTTTCGTGTAAAGAGCGCGGACTTCAAATTTCTTGGACCAGCGGACACAATCCGCCGCCAACGCAATCGACAGGAAAACCCACGGAATGCGCACGGACACCGGCCAGGTCTTCAAACTCGAAGACTATCGCCCCAACGACTACCTCATTCCGAAAACCGACCTTACCTTCCGCCTTTCGCCAGACGCAACGCGTGTCACCGCCGTCCTCACGATAGAGCGTCGTGACGACGTCTCCCTGTCGGCACCGTTGGTGCTCGACGGCGACGGGCTGACGCTCAAGCGCATCGAGATCGACGGCAAGAAGGTAAAACCGGCGGATCTGCTGGCGACGCCTGACCGGTTGACAATCCTCAAGCCTCCGGCGGCACGTCGCTTCCAGTTGCTCATAGAGACCGAGGTGGCGCCGGCGGGCAACGAAGCCCTGATGGGCCTCTACCGCTCGAGCAATGTCTACTGCACGCAATGCGAAGCGGAGGGCTTTCGCCGCATCACCTATTTCCTCGATCGTCCCGACATCCTGTCCGTCTACACGGTGCGCATAGAAGCAATGCGTGACGAAGCGCCGCTGCTCCTGTCCAACGGCAACCTGGTCGACAGGGGCGACCTCGGCGACGGCTGGCACTATGCAGTGTGGCACGACCCTTTTCCCAAGCCATCCTATTTGTTCGCGCTGGTGGCCGGCAATCTCGGCCAGCTTGCAGACAGTTTCGTCACGCTGTCGGGCCGCACGGTCGAACTCGGCATCTATGTCGAGCCCGGCAAGGAGAAGCTGGCCGGCTACGCGATGGATGCCCTGAAGCGGTCGATGAAATGGGACGAAGAGGCATTCGGCCGCGAATACGATCTCGACGTCTTCAACATCGTCGCCGTGTCCGACTTCAACATGGGAGCGATGGAGAACAAGGGCCTCAACATCTTCAACGACAAATATGTGCTGGCCGACCGGGAGACCGCGACGGACGCCGATTTCGCCAATATCGAGGCGATCATCGCGCATGAGTATTTCCACAATTGGACAGGCAACAGAATCACTTGCCGCGACTGGTTCCAGCTCTGCCTGAAGGAAGGCCTGACGGTTTTCCGCGACCACGAATTCTCCGCCGACCAGCGCTCGCGCGCGGTCAAGCGCATCGCCGAAGTGCGCACCTTGCGCGCCCACCAGTTTCCCGAGGACCAGGGCCCACTGGCGCATCCAGTGCGGCCGCGCCGCTACCGCGAGATCAACAATTTCTACACCGCCACGGTCTACGAGAAGGGCTCTGAAGTGGTGCGCATGATCCGCACAATTCTCGGTGCCGACGTCTTTCGCGCCGGCATGGACCTCTATTTCGAGCGGCACGACGGTGACGCGGCGACGATCGAGGATTTCATCAAGGTGTTCGAGGATGCGTCCGGCCGCGACCTGTCGCAGTTCGCGCTCTGGTATCATCAGGCAGGCACGCCGAACCTGACGATCAGTTCGACGCACAATCCGGCGGCGCAGGAATTCACGCTCGAAATCGAGCAGTCGGTACCGCCGACACCCTCCGAAAGCCGCAAGCGGCTGATGCACATCCCGCTGGCTTTCGGCCTGATCGGCGCCGGCGGCAAGCCTGTGCCATATAGCGGCGTCGAAGGCGCCAGCGTCGAGGACGGCGTCATCCATATCCGCAAGCGTCGCCACATGGTGCGGTTTTCAGGCGTCACCGAGCGCCCGGCCGTGTCGCTCAACCGCGGCTTTTCGGCGCCGGTGACATTGTCCGTCGAGCAGAAAGCCGACGACCAGTTCTTTCTCGCCCGCCATGACAGCGACGCCTTCTCGCGCTGGCAGGCCTTCAATACATTGCTGACCGATGCACTGATCACCGCCTTCCGCGAGATCCTCGGCGGCAAGCAGCCGGCCTTTGCACCGCGGCTGATCGAACTCGCCGGCAGCATCGCCGGCGACGAGACCCTGGAGCCGGCCTATCGAGCACTGGCGCTGGCATTGCCCGGCGAAGCCGACATCGCCCGCGACATCGGCCGGAACATCGACCCCGATGCTATCTATGCGGCTCGCGAGGCACTGGCGTTGGCGATCGGCACTGCGAACCGGGACGTTTTTTCGGGCCTTTACCGCGGCCTTGCAGACAAAGCAGCGTTCAGCCCCGACGCGGCGAGCGCCGGACGACGCGCCTTGCGCAACACCTTGCTGGATTATCTGTCGCTGCAGCCGAGTGGAGCAGCACTCGCCGCCAGGCATTTCCAGTCGGCGACCAACATGACCGACCGCGCGGCAGCACTTGCCGTGCTCGCGCATCGTCACCACGGTTCGCCCGAGGCGGTCGAGGCGCTGGCGGCTTTCGAGACGACCTATAGGTCCGACCCGCTGGTCATGGATAAATGGTTCCAGATCCAGGCCAGCGTTCCGGGACCGCAAACCGTCGACACCGTGAAGGCCCTGACCAGCCACCCGGCCTTCTCGATGGGCAATCCGAACCGGGTGCGCTCGCTGATCGGCACCTTCTCCAGCGCCAACCAGACCGGCTTCCATCGTGCTGACGGCGAAGGCTACTGGTTCTTTGCCCAGACTGTGCTCGAGGTTGAAAAGCGCAACCCGCAAGTGGCGGCCAGGCTGGCGACGGCGCTCAGATCGTGGCGTTCGCTCGAACCTTTGCGGCAGGCCAAGGCCAGGGAAGCGCTGCTGTCGATCGCCGGCGCCGAAAACCTGTCGGCGGATCTGCGGGATATCGTCGAGCGCACGCTGACGTAAATATGCAATTTCTTCAAGCGCCCGTTAAATCAGTCCCGGCTGATGGGACTGGGGCTTTGCGGTCAACTCGATCCCAAGCGCCTTCATCACGGCAATCGTCGTTTTCAGGGTCGGATTGCCGTTCTCACTGAAGGAGCGATAAAGCTGTTCACGCGAAAGTCCCGTCTGGCTCGCTATTTGGGCCATGCCCTTGGCGCGGGCTACGACACCCAGCGCGTGCGCGATATAGCCGGAATCTTCGGAAGCAAATGCTTCCGCCATGAATGCCGCAATGGCCTCATCAGAGGTCAGGCCTTCAGCCGGATCAAAGGTTGTCAGTTTCTCAGCCATTTCATTCGCTCCATTCCTTTGCCAGACGTTTCGCCGTCGTGATGTCCTTCTTTTGGGTGCCTTTGTCGCCGCCGCACAGAAGGACGATGATCGTGGTCCCCCGCTTCTGAAAATAGACGCGGTAGCCCGGGCCGTAGTGGATACGCAACTCGCTTATCCCTTCCCCCACGGGCTCGACATCTCCCGGATGCCCATAGGCAAGGCGGTCGAGCCGAGCAAAGATCGCACCCCGAGCGCGCTCATCCCTTAGCCGCGTCCACCACTTTCGGAACGTTTCCGTCTGCTTCAGGTCGATCATGAGGATCATGTAGTTTATAAACTACAATTTGTCAATCCTCAGAGACGGTCAGGCGCACAAGCGGCATTGGACCGTTTCGGCATTATTTTAGTCGATTTTTAATCTTTTTTCGCCGGACTACTGGACAAGGCGAATCACCTTTGATTCTTTACTGACGATTCGGATGTGCGGCGTTTGCCGGATCACCAAGCAGCATAGGCAAATTCGGGGAGTGCCATTTATGGCGAAGGCGGACGCGTGGGGCGCGCCCGGAGGGACGGTTTTTGCGCATCGCGAGACGCGCGGCGACGGTCTTGCCGGGAATACGCGGCTCATCGCCGAACCGGCCTACCGGCGGCTTCTGGCCGCCGAGCCGCTGCTGCGCCGATCAATACCTGTCCTCATCATCACCTTCCTGATCGTCATCGCGGCGCTGCGTGTGCTGTCGCTGATGAACGAGCGCGACGATGTCGAGCGCAATGCCAAGGCGATCCTGACGCTGGCGGCGGGCCAGCTGGCCAGTTCGCTCGCCACAACCTCGGAAACGGTGCCCGGCGCCATACAGGATCTGCTGGAGACCACCAGCCGTCAGGGCGCGATGGGCCGCAGCCATGTGCTTGTCATCACCGACAGCGCTTTCAAGATCGTCGCGGTGACGCCGCGCTCGATGCCATGGCAGGGCCATTCGCTCGACGGCCTCGTCGAGGGCGGCCAGCCCTTGTTCATGTTCGGCGATCGTGCCGGCGTCATGGACGTCAACATCGACGGACGGGATTGGTACGCGGCGGTCAGCCTGGCGAATGGCGGAAAGGGTGCATCGGCGGCCCTGGTGCCACAGGACGCGGTTTTCGATGCATGGCGCAAGACTGTTTCGCTGAACGTCACCCTGTTCGTGCTGACGGCCGGTGTGCTGATCGTCATCCTCTATGCCTATTTCGGCCAGGCGGCGCGTGCGCAGGCGGCTGACCGTATCTACCTCGAAGCGCATCAGCGCATCGACATGGCGCTGGTGCGCGGCCGCTGCGGCCTGTGGGACTGGGACATGGTGCGCGGCAAGATGTACTGGTCACGCTCGATGTATGACATGCTCGGCTACAAGCCCTGCGACACGATGCTGTCCTTCGGCGAGGTCGACCAGATCATCCATCCCGAGGACGGCGATCTGTTCGAGCTCGCCAACAGAATCGTCGCACGCGAGATCGATCATATCGACCAGGTGTTCCGCATGCGCCATGCGGACGGCCAATGGGTCTGGATGCGCGCACGGGCACAGGTCATCGATCCGGAAGCGCCGGAGATCCAGCTGATCGGCATTGCCGTCGACGTCACCGAACAGCGTCATCTGGCGCTGCGTTCCGAGGCTGCCGACCTTCGCCTCAGAACGGCGATCGAGAACATCAACGAATCCTTCGTGCTGTGGGATTCGACGCAGCGCCTGATCATGTGCAATTCCAAATACCAGCAGGACAACGGGCTTTCGGACCGCGACGTGATGCCGGGCACCGCGCGCGCGGCGCTGGAAGAACGCATGCTGGCCTTTGCTTCCGAACGGCGCCTTGCCCACACCAGCGGCCTGCAAGGCGGCGCCACTTTCGAGCGGCAGCTGGCCGACGGCCGCTGGCTGCAGGTCAACGAACTGAAGACCCGGGACGGCGGCATCGTCTCGGTCGGCTCCGACATCACCCAGATCAAGCTGCACCAGGAGAAGCTGGTCGACAGCGAGCGGCGGCTGATGGCAACGATCCATGATCTCAGCCTGGCGCGGCGGGCCGAGGAGGAGCGTTCGCGCGAACTGGTCGACCTCAACCGCAAATACATGAAGGAAACCGAACGGGCCGAAGCGGCGAACCGGGCCAAATCCGAATTCCTGGCCAACATGTCGCATGAGTTGCGCACGCCGCTGAACGCGATCATCGGCTTCTCCGAACTGATGGAGCAAGGGCTGTTCGGCCCACTCGGATCGGAGCGCTACGAGGAATATGCCACCGACATCAACAGCAGCGGCAAATATCTGCTGGGCGTCATCAACGATATTCTCGACATGTCCAAGATCGAGGCTGGCCAGTTCTCTCTGGACCGGGAAGAAATCGACCTCGGCCCGCTGATCAGCGAAACCGTACGCGTCGTTTCGCTGCAGGCGGCGCAAAAGGCCATCACCGTGGAAACGCGCATTGCCGATGCGCTGACGCTGGTCGCCGATCGCCGTGCGATCAAGCAGATCGTCATCAACCTTTTGTCCAATGCGGTGAAGTTCACCGGCCAGGGCGGCCACATATCGGTCAGGGCCCGCAACACATCCGGTGCGCTGGTGCTGACGATCGAGGACAATGGCTGCGGCATCCCCAAGGAGGCGCTCGGCAAGCTCGGACGGCCCTTCGAGCAGGTGCAGAACCAGTTCTCCAAGAGCCATGCCGGGTCTGGCCTTGGCCTTGCCATCTCACGTTCGCTGGCCGAGCTTCAGGGCGGCGCGCTGAAGATCCGGTCGAGCGAAGGTGTCGGCACGATCGTGTCGGTGCGCATTCCGGTGAAGAGGGCCGTGCTGGCGATCAAGGTTGCAGCGTGAGATTTTCCGCCGGCTCTATCTCTTTGCTTGAGCATCGGATTTCCCCAAACAGGGTCTCATTTTTGTCCGATACTCCGAACGACCGCTTCACGGTCATCCCGTACGAAGCAAAAGATCGAAATCCTTCCTGACCTTCTGCGACGTCTCCTTGAGGTGTGCTTCCAGCACACCGAAATCCGGCAGGTCGGTCACCGCCAGAAGCAGATCCGAAAGCCCCGGCGGAACGTCGTCGCGCTCGAAGGCTCCCGTGAGGCACAACCGCGTCATCTGGGTCAGCGCCAGATAGAGCGCGTAGGCATCGCCAAGCTCCTGCCTCACCCCGGCAGCCGCGAAGCCCGGTGCCAGGCGCGACAGGATCTCGGCGGTGCCGGTGGCGCGGCGCCCGGTCTCGACTTGCCCGGTAATGACGGCCACCTGGGCGATGAATTCGAGATCGATGAGGCCGCCGGGAATAAGCTTGATGTCCCAGAGATCGCGCGGCGGCTTTTCCTTCTCGATCATGGCCCGCATGTCCGCAGCCTCGGCCATCACCTTTGCAGCATCGCGCGGCTGGCCAAGTACAGCCGCTACTTCCGCTTCAACCTCGCCGCACAGGCTAGCGTCACCGGCTATGGCGCGCGCGCGGGCCAGCGCCATGTGCTCCCAGGTCCAGGCTTCCTGGCGCTGGTATTTCTTGAAGGCATCGATATGGGTGGCCACCGGTCCCTTGTTGCCGGACGGCCGCAGGCGCAGGTCGAGTTCGTAGAGCACCCCCTCCGCCGTCGGCGCGGACACCGCCGCGATCAGCCTTTGCGTCATGCGGGTGTAGTAATGCGAAGGTGCCAGCGGCTTGTCGCCATCGGACTCTTCGGCATCCGACGCGTGGTCGTAGAGCAGGATCAGGTCGACATCCGATCCGGCGGTCAGCTCGCGGCTGCCAAGCTTGCCCATACCGAGCAGCGCAACCACGCCGCCGGCAATGGTGCCGTGGCGTGCCGCGAATTCGGCCGTCACCGCCTGCAACGCAGCCTCGATGGTGAGATCCGCCAGATCGGAAAAGGCGCGGCCGGCCCGCGCCGGATCGATCGAGCCGGCGAGCAGCCGGACACCGATCAGGAATTTCTGCTCGGAGGCAAAAATGCGCAGCCGGTCGAGCACATCCTCGTAAAGCCGGTCGCCCTCGACGAAGGCGGAAAGCCGCGCCGACAGATAGGCGCGGTCGGGTAATTCGGTGAGCATGGCCGGGTCGAGCAAACCATCGAAGACATGCGGCCTGCGGGTGATGATCGCCGCCAGCCGGGGGGCGGCCCCCATGATCGTCGCCAGAAGCTTCAGCAGGGCAGGATTGGACTGCAGCAGGGAGAACAGCTGGATGCCAGCCGGCAGGCCGGCGAGAAACTCGTCGAAGCGCATCAGAGCTTCGTCGGCCCGGCGCGTCTGGCCGAAGGCGCGCAGCAGCGCCGGCGTCAGTTCCGTCAGCCGCTCGCGTGCCTCCGCCGACTGGGTGAGGCGATAGCGGCCGAAATGCCAGCCACGGATGACGCGGCAGATGTCGCTTGGCCGCTGAAAACCGAGCCCGTGCAAGGTCTGCAGCGTATCGGGATCGTCCACATCGCCGGTGAAGACCAGGTTGCCGATGCCGGTCGACAGTTCGGGTGCTGTTTCGAACAGTGCCGCGTAGTGACGTTCGACCTGCTGCAGCGAGGCACGGAACGCTTGAGAAAAGGCAGAAGCATCGGCAAAGCCGAGCATGCGTGCGATACGCTCCAAGCCTTCATCATCTTCCGGCAGCGTGTGCGTCTGCTCGTCGGCAACCATCTGCACGGCATGTTCGACGCGTCGCAGGAACCAGTACTGGCGGGCAAGCGCATCGCGCGCCTCGGCGGTGATCCAGCCGCCGGTCGCAAGCTCGCCGAGCATCGGCACGGTCTCGCGGCCACGCAGTTCAGGGAAGCGTCCGCCGGCGATGAGCTGCTGGGTCTGGACGAAGAACTCGATCTCTCGAATGCCGCCGCGGCCAAGCTTGACGTTGTGGCCCTTGACCGCAATCTCGCCATGGCCCTTGTGGGCGTGGATCTGGCGCTTGATCGAATGGACGTCGGCAATCGCCGCGTAGTCCATGTATTTGCGCCAGATATAGGGCTGCAACTCCTTGAGGAAGGCCGCACCCGCGGCCAGATCGCCCGCCACCGGGCGTGCCTTGATCATCGCGGCGCGCTCCCAGTTCTGGCCGCGCGCCTCGTAGTAGCGCAGTGCCGCCTCGACCGGGATCGCCAGCGGTGTCGAACCGGGGTCTGGGCGCAGTCTCAGATCGGTGCGGAAGACATAACCGTGTTCGGTGCGGTCCTGCAGGATGCGCACCAGGCGGCGCGTCAGCCTCGAAAACAACTCGGTGGCGTCGAGCGGATCGACGACGGCGGGCGCTTCCGGATCGAAGAAAACCACCAGATCGATGTCGGAGGAAAAATTCAGCTCATGCGCGCCGAGCTTGCCCATGCCGAGCAGGATCCAGCCCGACTGTTTCGACGGATTGCCGACATCCGGCAGTTTGAGTTTGCCCTCGCTATGCGCGTCGCGCAGCAGGAAGTCGACGGCGGCGCGGGTGCAGGCGTCTGCGAGGTCGCTCAACCGCCGGACCGTCAGCGCCGTTTCGGCCTCGCCGGCAAGATCGGCCAGCGCGATGAGGAAATGCGCCTCCGCCTTCCACTGGCGCAGCTCCATCATCAAGCCGGATTCCGAGACTGCTTCGGCTAGATGCACCTGGTCGATGGCGGCGCCGATCACCTTCAGTCGAGCCTCGATCGTCTGCTCGAACAGCCCGTCCAGGATTTGCGGCCGGCGACGTGCGGTATCGCGCAGGAACGGCGACAGATCGAAGACGGCAGCAAGGAAATCCTGGCCCTCGCCCTTGCCGGCCAGGAACTTGGCCAGCCGCGTCAGTCCTTCTTCGCGCGCCGCGGAAGCGATCTCGGCCAGTTCCAGCCGCGCACGGTCTTCGTCCAGCGGAGCCAGGCTGGTCGCCGGCTTCAGCAGCCAATCTTTCGCCCTCGCAGCCGTGCTCATCAGTGATCCTCCCGTGCTGGGAAACTCATGACCACGGATAATCCGGGATTGCCAGGCAAGAGTTCAAGCCGGCCATTGTGGAACGTCATGACCGCCTTGGCGAGGCTGAGGCCAAGACCGGAACCCGGCTGCGAACGGCTCTTCTCCAGCCGCACGAAACGTTCCGTGGCCCGCGCCCGGTCGCCATCGTCGGGAATGCCGTGTCCATTGTCGGCAACAGACAGGCGAACGTCCGTACCGGCTCGCTCGAGCGTGACGCGCACCGCCGGCTGGGCATTGGCACCGGTCGAATATTTGATGGCGTTGTCGACGATGTTCGACAGCGCCTGACCGATCAGTTCGCGGTTGCCGTTGACGGACACCGCCTCGGGCGCGTCTGCTTCCAGCGACACGCCTGCCTCTTCCGCCACCGGCTCGTAGAGTTCGACGACATCGCGCACGGCCTCCGCCAGATCGACGCGGTTGGTGTTCTCCGAGGAGTAGCCAGCTTCCAGCCGGGAAATCATCAGGATGGCGTTGAAGGTTTTTATCAACTGGTCCGACTCGGCAATGGTGCCTTCCAGTGCCCGCCGGTAGTCGGTGGGCTTTTGCTTGCCCGAAAGCGTCGCTTCGGCCCGGTTGCGGAGCCGGGTCAGCGGCGTCTTCAGATCATGCGCGATGTTGTCGGAAACCTGCTTCAAGCCTTCATTGAGCGTGGCGATCCTGGCCAGCATGGCATTGAGATTTTCGGAGAGCCGGTCGAACTCATCGCCAACCCCCGTCACCGGCAGCCTGCCCGACAGATCCCCGCCCATGATGCGACGGCTGGCTTCCGACACGCTGTCGATGCGCTTCAGCGCGGCGCGACCGACAAAAAACCAGATCAGCAATCCGCCCAGCCCCATCATGCCGAGCGCCAGCATCAGCGCACGGCGGATGACCGCACGAAACCGCTCCGGCTCGCCAAGGTCGCGGCCGACCAGCATGATCATCTGGTTCGGCAGCCGCAGCACCAGCGCAATGGCGTTGTGGCCCTTTTCGCCCTGCGCCTGCGCATCGTTCTGCTCGGATTGGGTGGTGGTGCCCTGCTCGGCGGGAAGGTTGCGCAGGCGCTCGAGCTCTCCCTCGCCAAAACGCTGATAAGAGAACGGACTGCTGGTCCAGCCTTCGGTTTCGAGAACGCCCGGCTCCAGGCTCTGCACATTGCCGGTCAGGATCTGTCCGTTGGCGTCGGCGATCAGATAGAGGTTGGCGCCGGGCTGGCGCGAGCGGGCCTCGACTACACGGACCAACACCGGCAGACCGCCGCGTTGATAGGCGCGAGCCAGACCGAGCACCTCGTCATTGATGGTGTCCTGTGTCTGCCCGGTCAGCATGCGCGCCGACAACGAGGTCATATAGAAGACGAGCGCCACCGCGCAGAGCGCGAAGAGCAGGAGGTAGAGCGCCGAAAGCCGCGCTGCCGTTGTCTTCATGATGGCTGGCACGGAAAGAGCCATGCCGCAGCTAGCCGCTCTTCAGCATATAGCCGGCGCCGCGAACCGTATGCAGGATGGGCTTGTCGAAGCCCTTCTCGATCTTGCCGCGCAGCCGGGAGACATGGACGTCAATGACATTGGTCTGCGGATCGAAATGGTAGTCCCAGACATTTTCCAGCAGCATGGTGCGCGTTACCACCTGGCCGGCATGCCGCATCAGATATTCGAGCAATCGGAATTCACGCGGCTGCAGCGTTATCTCGCGTGACGCACGGCGGACCGAATGCGACAGCCTGTCGAGTTCGAGATCGCCGACGCGGTAGACGGTTTCGGCTTCCTTGGCGCTGGCGCGCCGGTTCAGAACCTCGACGCGGGCGAGAAGCTCGGAGAAGGCATAGGGCTTTGTCAGGTAATCGTCGCCGCCGGCGCGCAGACCCGTGACCCGGTCATCGACCTCGCCGAGCGCCGAGAGGATCAGCACCGGCGTTGTGTTGCCCCTGGACCGGAGACCGGCAATGACCGACAGGCCGTCGCGACGCGGCATCATCCTGTCGATCACCATCACGTCGTAGTCGCCGGCGTCGGCGAGCGCAAAGCCGGTTTCGCCGTCACCGGCGACATGAGCAGTGTGACCGGCCTCGGCAAAGGCTTTCTGCAAGTAGTCCGCAGCCTCGCGATCGTCTTCTATGACGAGAATCTTCATAGGGCTGTTATACGCGATTTCGCCGGAAGGTTGAGTGGCAGACATCTGCATTGTGGCCTTTGCCAAAGCGCACCGCGATCAAGATTGCCCGAAGCCGTGCGAGATAAAGCTGCTCGCTGCCGATGTCATTTTGCGTCGGATCGCGGAAGCGCTTTTGAAAGTGTGCGGCAGCGGACGATGGGAAGCCCGCTGCCGCCGGGGGAAGGCGCGATGACTGACTAACGCGCGCTCCTCCATGCTTTCCCGTACGGCGGCTCGGGGGTGTTGAAACTGCCGCACTGGAAAAGCCCAACCTGCCGCCGAAACGCCCTCACCCACCCTGGAAAGGCCGAGAGAACGCTCCGGGGCTGACCTCAGCCCTTGGCGACGGGCAGCGCGACGAAACGATTGGTGTCGTCGCGGGTGATCTGCATCAGCACTGCCTTGCGGCCGGATTTGACTGCATCGGTCATCGCCTTGGTGACGTCGTCGGTGCCGTTCACTTCGGTCGAATTGACCGATGTGATGACGTCGCCTGGCTGGATACCGCGATCGGCGGCATCGCTGTCGGGATCGACATCGGTCACCACCAGTCCCTTGCCGTTTTCAGACTTGGTAACGGTCAGGCCGAGATCAGCCAGCGTGTCGGGCTTGGCCGGGGCGGCGGGCTGCTGCTGGTCGACAGAGGCCTGCTTGTCGCTCGAGGGCAGTTTGCCGAGATCGACCTTGACCGTCTGGCTCTTGCCGTCGCGCCACACGGTGACGTCGACCGACTTGCCAGGCGAATAGGCGCCGATCAGCCGGGCCAGTTCCTTCGGCGAAGCGACATCTTTTCCGTCGACCTGGGTGATCACGTCACCGGCCGTGATGCCCGCCTTCTTGCCGGGACCATCATCCTGGGCACTGGAAACCAGTGCGCCGTTGTTGGACTTCAGACCAAGCGACTCAGCGATGTCGGAGGTGACCGGCTGGATTTCCACACCGAGCCAGCCGCGCTGCACGGAGCCGCTCTTCATCAGGTCCTGAACGACCTGCTTGGCGGTCGAAGCGGGAATGTCGAAGGCGATGCCGACGCTGCCGCCGGATGGCGAGAAGATCGCGGTGTTGATGCCGACGACCTGGCCGTTGAGGTTGAAGGTCGGACCGCCAGAATTGCCGCGGTTGACCGATGCGTCGATCTGGATGAAGTCGTCATAAGGGCCAGCGCCGATGTCACGGCCGCGGGCGGAGACGATGCCGGCGGTGACGGTTCCACCAAGGCCGAACGGATTGCCGACGGCCACCACCCAGTCGCCGACGCGAACCTTGGAGTCATCGGCGAAGTCGACATAGGTAAACTTGCCGACGCCGTCGACCTTGAGCACGGCGAGATCGGTGCGCGGGTCGGTGCCGACCAGCTTGGCGTCGAGTTCCTTGCCGTCATGCATCACCACGGTGAAGGCCGAGCCTTCTGAAACAACGTGATTGTTGGTGACGAGATAGCCGTCATCCGAGATGAAGAAGCCCGAGCCCTGGGCAACCGGCCGCGGCTGATCGTTGTTGCGGTCGCGGTGGCTGAAGCGCCTGTTGCCGCCACCCTGGCCGTCCTGGTCACCAAAGCCACGGAATTCCTTGAAGAAGCGGCGTAGCTGTGGATTGTTGGGCAGGTTGTTCATGCCATCCTGGTCGTCGGACGGGTCGGAGCCATCATCGGCGGCCGGGCTGATCTTGGCCTTGACCTTGACACTGACAACGGCGGGAGAAACGCGCTCCACGACATCGGCGAAGCCCGGCACCTGCGGCGCCTCGACGCGTACGGCATCGGCCAGAACAGGGCTGGTTCCGCTGGTCAGCGCGCCAACCCCGATCGCACCGGCCACGGCGACAGATGCGACGGCAGCCATGAGACGCTTGCGGGTGACGGAATATGAATTGGGGGCAATATTCATGGATCTCTTATCCTCTTTCAACGGACGCTGCTTGGTCGGCATCCTCGGAAAGGAGAATTAGAGCGGCACACATTACAGCGCCATTTCCGACACATGAAACTTTGGTAATGTTTGGGAGTGACGGCGGACATCAGTCGCGGCGCAATATGGCGTCCAACGATGCCTGTTCTTCGGAGGACAGTGATTTTGTTGCCAGCACGCGGCGCGACCGCGCGGTCAGCACGATGAAAACGCCTCCCACCAGCAACAGCAGGACGGGCGTGCCCCACAGCAACGCATTGCGCAGGTCGAATCGCGGCTTCAGCAGCACGAACTCGCCATATCGCGAAACCACGTAGTCCATGACCTGCTGGTCGGTGTCGCCGGCGACGAGGCGCTGACGCACAAGGACGCGCAGGTCGCGGGCAAGGTCGGCATCGGATTCGTCGATCGACTGGTTCTGGCAGACCATGCAGCGCAAGCCTTCCGACAGCGCCCGCGCCCGCGCCTCCAGCGTCGGATCAGGCAGCACCTCGTCAGGCTTCACCGCCGAGGCCGTGCCGGCAAAGAACAGCGCCAGCAGCAGGACAATGGAGGTCAGAGAAAACCGCGCGTTCATGGCAGGGTCGCGGATGGCACCGCGCTCGCCTGCTTGCGCCGCCGCGACGGCGCGCCGACGCGCAGGCGCCGGTCCATCAGTGACATCGCCGCGCCCGCCATCATCATCAGGCCGCCGCCCCAGATCAACGTCACCAGCGGCTTCCACCACAAACGCACGACGACGGAACCGTCATTGCCCTCGTCGCCGAGCGAGATGTAGAGCTGCGAGAAACCAATCGTCCTGATGCCCGATTCCGTCGTCGTCATCTGCCGCACCGGATAAAACCGTTTGGCGGAGCTGATTTCGCCAACAGGGCTGCCGCTGACGCCGATCAGTTCGAAGCGGCCGAGATCCTCGCTGTAATTCGGTCCCTGGGCCGGATAAAGCCCGACGAAACGCAGCGTATGGCCGGACAGTTCGACGGTCTCACCGGCATGCATCGACAGGATCTTCTCGGTGCCGAAGCAAAGTGTGCCGACGATGCCGAGCGTGGTCAGGCCGAGGCCAAGGTGAGCGAAGGCGGTGCCGAAGACCGAGCGCGGCAGGCCGAGCAAGCGCCTGACCATGATCCCCGCTGCGACATTGCCGACCCCCGATTTGACGGCGAGATCGGTGAGCGCGCCAAGGATCAGCCAGACGGCAAGGCCAACGCCCAGAGCTGCGAACACCGAGGCGCCGTCGATGAACAAAGCGGTGACCAACGTCGCCAGCAGCGCCGCTGCAAATGCCACCATCAGGCGCTGCGCGACGGCGAAGACATCGCCGCGCTTCCAGGCCAGCAACGGCCCGAACGGAACCACGAGCAGCAACGGTACCATCAGCGGTCCGAAGGTGAGATTGAAGAACGGCGCGCCGACCGAGATCTTGTCGGCTGAAAAGGCTTCGACGGCGAGCGGATAGAGTGTGCCGACGAGGACGGTCGCCGTCGCCGTCGTCAGGAACAGATTGTTGAGGACCAGCGCCCCTTCTCGGGAAATCGGCTGGAACAGGCCGCCGGTCGTCAGCCGGGAAGCGCGCAGCGCAAACAGCGCCAGCGAGCCGCCGATAAACAGCGTCAGTATGCACAGGATAAACACGCCGCGCGTCGGATCGGTGGCAAAGGCGTGCACCGAGGTCAGCACGCCTGAACGCACGAGGAAGGTGCCGAGCAGCGACAGCGAAAAGGTCAGGATGGCGAGCAGCAGCGTCCAGATCTTCAGCGCCGAGCGCTTCTCCATGACGATGGCCGAATGCAGCAGCGCTGTGCCCGCCAGCCACGGCATGAAGGAGGCGTTCTCGACCGGATCCCAGAACCAGAAACCGCCCCAGCCAAGTTCATAGTAGGCCCAGTACGATCCCATGGCGATGCCGCCGGTCAGGAACATCCAGGCGACCAGCGTCCACGGCCGCACCCAGCGCGCCCAGGACGCGTCGATGCGGCCTTCGATGAGGGCGGCGACCGAGAAGGAAAAACAGATCGAGAAGCCGACATAGCCGAGATAGAGGAACGGTGGGTGGATGGCGAGGCCGAGATCCTGCAGGATCGGGTTGAGATCGCGGCCTTCGATCGGCGCCGGATTGAGCCGGATGAACGGATTGGACGTCGCCAGGATGAAGAGGAAGAAGGCGGCGCCGATGGCGCCTTGCACCGCAAGCACATTGGCGCGCAGCGTCGCCGGCAGGTTGGAGCCGAAAGCGGCGACGAGCGCGCCGAAGAAGGTCAGGATCAACACCCAAAGCAGCATCGAGCCTTCATGATTGCCCCAGGTTCCGGTGATCTTGTAGATCAACGGCTGCAAGGAATGCGAGTTTTCCCACACGCTTGCCACCGAGAAATCGGAGCTTGCATAGGCACTCGCCAACGCTGCGAAGGACAGCGCCGTCAAGGCAAAGCCGGTCACCGCGACCGGACCGCCGACGGCCATGAGGCGCTGGTTGTTCAGGCGCGCGCCAAACAGCGGCACCACCGTCTGCACCAGCGAAAGCGCAAACGCCAGGACGAGGGCGAAATGTCCGGTTTCAACCATGCCCGTGATCCATTGTCGCTCTCCTGCCGGAGCTATTCACTCTTGTTCTCCTGCCAGACGCCCTTGGCCTTGAGGCCGTCCGCAACCTCCTTGGGCATGTAGCGCTCATCATGCTTGGCCAGCACGCTATCGGCAACAAAAACCCCGTCCGGGCCGAAAGTACCCTCGGTGATGACGCCCTGCTCTTCGCGGAAAAGGTCGGGCAGGATGCCGGTGTAGGTGACCTTGACCGATTTGTGCGTGTCGGTCACCGAAAAGCCGACCGTTGCCCCCTGCCCGCGCTGGATCGTGCCTTTTTCGACCAATCCACCCAACCGGATGCGCTGGCCAGGCTGGACACTGGCGGTGGTGAGATCGGCCGGCATGTAGAAAAAGGAGGCCTTCTGGCCAAGCGCGTAAAAAGTCAGCCCCGTCGCGGCACCCAGAAAGACCAGCCCGCCCGTGATCACCGACAATCGTTTCTGCTTGCGCGTCATGTCTTGTTCTACTCCGTCGCCGCAAGGCCAAGCGAAGCGGCAAAGGCGGTGAATTTCTTCGCCTGCTCACTGTCTGCGCCAAAGACGGCGATGGCGCGACCGAGCGCCTCACGCGCCTGATCGGCCTTGCCGAGCACGACATAGGAACGAACGAGCCGCATCCATCCTTCCGGATCACGCGGATTTTGCCGCAGTTTGTCGTCGAGGCCGGCGACCATCGTATTGATCATGGCCTCCCGATCCTGCGGCGACATCGAGGATGCGGCGTCGACATCGCCGGCATCGGGACCGTTGCTGGCGCCGCTGGAGGCGACGTCGGAGCCTCCGGATTTGGCCAGCGCCTGCTCGACGGCACCGCGCCATGGCGAGTCCGGCGGCAATCTGCCCAGCATCGCCTGCCATGCCGTGGTCGCTTCCTTGGCGCGCCCCTCCTGCGCCAACGCCATGGCCAGGTAGAAACTCGCCTTCGCGTTGGCCGGATCGAGCTTCAGGGCTGCCTCGAAGGCATCCTGGGCATCGGCCGAGACAATGCCGCCTGCCGCGCTGGCGATCGCCTCGCCGAGACCGGCCTGGCGAACGGCGCTGTCGCCATCGAGCCGAATGGCGTTGCGATAGGCTCCCGCCGCGTCGGAAAAGCGCTGCATGCGCAGATAGACCGGTGCGAGCACGTCCCAGCCCCTGCCGTCAGTGGGATTGGCGGCCAGATGGGCTTCGGCCCGCGCCACCAGCTCGTCGACCGAACTGTCGGCGGGATTCTTGGCCAACCGCTCGCTGAGCGGTTGCGACGGCAGGTCGGGAGAGCCAAGCTTGACATAGAGCCCCCAACTGACCAGCGGCACCGCCAGCACGGCTACGGTTGCCACCAGCCTTGCCGTGATCGACGCTCGGCCAGGGTTTGCGCCGCTGGCGGTACCCGCATTGTCAAGGCGAATGATGCGGCGAGCGATCTCGGCGCGGGCCTCGGCTGCTTCGGCCGGCTGGATCAAGCCACGCGCGGCGTCGCGGTCAAGCTCGGACAATTGGTCCCGATAGACTTCGAGATCATGTTCGCCGCTCGACGACGCGCCCTTGGCGCTGGCGGCCAGCGGCAGCAGCACCGCCAGGCTTGCACCCAGCGTGAGAATGGCGGCTATGACCCAGAACAGCATGGTTCTTCCAATACCGGCAGAGCTCTGCCGTGCCAACAGATGCATGCTGCGACGCTTTGACGACGCCAGCCGCCAATCGTCGGCAGACGGTCGTCAGGTCAGCGGCGTCCAGCTGCCATCGGCGTTGCGGCAAGCGGTTCCACGCGCCGTGACCCCGGCGCCGGCGGAAAACACCGTCTGCGTGTACTGGCGGCAGTCCTGCGAACCGACGCGGTACGGCTGGGCCGGAACCACCTCGCCGTAGCGCGAAGCCTGAGCGCCTTTCCACGTCACCTTCTGGCCGCTGGTCGTATATTCCAGCGCCTTGTATTCAGCCTCGAGCGCGCTGCGCTTCTCGGTCTCGCTGAGGCCGTTGCCGATCGTCCCGCTGATGAGGCCGCCGCCCATCGCCGAAATGATCGTCGTGGTCACCTTGCCGCTGGAAGGAGGTGTCGAGGCCGGTGTCACTGCTATGGCTGGACCCTTGCCGCTCAAGGTGGTGCAGCCGGAAACGGCCAGCAATGCGGAAACGAGAGCGACGCGAATCTTCATGCCAACAACCGATTTTCTTGAGTGGGAGCCTGCCATGGATGCGCCGGGGGCCGCGTCATCGGAGAAGTTGGCGTGGCCATAGTATTGATATTTGTCGGAAATTTGGCCGCTGCCACTGCGGGACCAATCGACATGCCGCCAATAACATCTCCCGTCCTTCTATGTCGATTGGACCTGGTGAACATCACTGAAGGCTCCGCAATCGCACCACCGCCTTCAATCCGCCCATACCGGACCGTTCGAGCGCCAGAACGCCTCCATACTCGTTGACAAGGTCTGCGACAATGGCCAGCCCCAGACCTGTTCCGGGCTTCGTCTCGTCCAGACGCCGTCCCCGCTTCAGAGCCTCGCGCGCCTTGTCCTCGGGAATGCCCGGACCGTCATCCTCTATGCTGATCTCGAACAGGCCGGCCGGGTCGTCCTTGCCGGTCAAGGGCACGACCGAAACCTGCACCGCGCTCTTTGCCCATTTCATCGCGTTTTCAAGGAGATTGCCCAGCAATTCCTCAAGATCCTCGCGCTCGCCGGCGAAGACGATTTCGGCCGCCGGCAGCGACAGCGACAGATTTGTCTGCGGATTGAGCTTCTGCAGAACCCGCACCATGCGCTGCACCAGCGGCGTCACCGGCGTGCGATAGACGACGCTGTCGCGTTGTGCCGCGACGCGGGCGCGCTGGAGATAGTGTTCGACCTGCTTCTGCATGGAAGCGGCCTGTTCCGCGATCAGCTGCCCCTTGGCACCGCCGAGCGCGCGGCCCTCGTTGAGCAGTACCGCCAGCGGCGTCTTCAGCGAATGGGCGAGATTGCCGACCTGTGTTCGCGACCGCTCGACGATGCGCCTGTTGTTTTCGATCAAGGCATTGGTTTCGTTGGCAAGTGGTTCGATCTCGGCCGGGAAGCGGCCGTCGAGCCTCTGGGCGGTGCCTTCGCGCACCATAGCGAGCGCGTTCCTGACCCGGCGCAGCGGCTGCAGGCCGAGCAGGATGGCGATCGCGTTGATGGCGATCATGCCGACGCCGAACAGGCTGAGATAGGTCAGCAGGCGGCGCTGGAAGGTAGCGATTTCCTGTTCGAGTTCGCTCTGGTTGCCCATGACGCGGAAACGCGCGGCCCGGTTCTTGGCGTCGAGAACGAATTCGCTCTCGAAAACTTCGAGTTGCTCGCCGTCGATGCCTTCAGCTGCGTAGCTGCGCTGAAAGCTGGCATTGAACGGCACCTCGGCAACGCTCGGTGATGGGATCGTCGTGGTCATCGACGACGAGTGGAGATCGCCATGCACGCCCTCCGAAGCGGGCTCGACCGACCAGTACCAGCCCGAATTCGGCTCCGAGAACCGAAGGTCGCCGAGGTCTGGCGCGCCAGTCAGCGCCCCGCTATCGGAGATGCCGATCGAACCGATCAGGTTGAACAGATGCGCCGAAAGCAGGCTGTCGAAGCCGCGCTCGCTGGCCTGGCGGTATAGGGTGGTGATCAAGGTGAAGATGACAACGAGCGTCACGATCGCCCAGACCGTGGAAAAGGCGATAACGCGGAACGTCAGCGAACGCGGCCACAAACGCAGCGAAAGCGGCGTCCTTGCGGTTGGTTTGAGCGGTTCCGAGTTACGCCTCCGGCTCACGCATGCGGTAGCCCATGCCGCGCACGGTTTCGATCATGTCGATGCCCATCTTCTTGCGCAGCCGCCCGACAAACACCTCGATGGTGTTGGAATCGCGGTCGAAATCCTGATCGTAGAGATGCTCGACCAGTTCGGTCCGCGAGACGACTTCGCCCATATGGTGCATCAGATAGGCGAGCAGGCGGAATTCGTGCGACGTCAGTTTCAGCGGCACGCCGTCGACATCGGCCTTGGAGGCCTTGGTGTCGAGACGCAGCGGCCCGCAGGTCAGTTCGGACGAGGCATGGCCGGCAGCCCGCCGGATCAGGGCCCGCAGCCTGGCCAGCACCTCCTCGATGTGGAACGGCTTGGTGACGTAGTCATCGGCGCCGGCATCGATGCCGGAGACCTTGTCGCTCCAGCGGTCGCGCGCCGTCAGGATCAGCACCGGCATCTTGCGGCCGCCGCGCCGCCAGCGCTCGACCACACTTATGCCGTCCATCTGCGGCAGGCCGATATCGAGCACGACCGCGTCATAGGGCTCTGTGTCGCCAAGGAAATGGCCTTCCTCGCCGTCGAAGGCGCGGTCGACGACATAGCCGGCATCGACCAGCGCATCCGATATCTGCCGATTGAGATCCTTGTCATCTTCGACGACGAGTACACGCATGCGGAGTTCGATACCTGTTGAAGAGCTTTGTCAGATTGAAGGGCTTGGTCAGATTGAAGAGCTTTGTCAGATTGAAGACTGGGGCAGATATAGGCCGATTCCGGCGGCCTGGGAAACGTAGCCTAAGGTTGATTGGGTCAGTTCAGCGGAACGACGATCTCGGAACGGCGCGGACGTTGTCCGTCCTTGCCTGGAACGAGCACCACGATGACACAGACAGGCTGACCGCCGCGCGTCGATTGCGAGGCCTTGGCCAGCGTTCCGCCATTCTGCTCGGCCACCTGCTGGCCGATGGCGTAGCAATCGGACGCCGCCAGTACGATCGGACTGGCCAGGTCGGGCGGCGCGATGACCGGCATCGCCATCGCCCGCGACGCGAACAGCCCGGCAGCACAAAGCGCCAGTGTCGCGATTCGGAAGTGGGAGCGAAGCGTTTTCATGACCGGCGTTGTAACGTATCGGTGCTGAACGTGAAATGAACGGTGAATGCCGCTGAAAACATCCTCGCCACACCCCTGCAA
The DNA here is from genome assembly GCF_024518615.1 of Mesorhizobium sp. SEMIA396. Taxonomy (NCBI): domain Bacteria; kingdom Pseudomonadati; phylum Pseudomonadota; class Alphaproteobacteria; order Hyphomicrobiales; family Phyllobacteriaceae; genus Mesorhizobium; species Mesorhizobium sp. SEMIA396. The sequence goes on along the minus strand of NZ_JANIFC010000002.1, from coordinate 328,696 downwards.
CGCGAGACAATCAACCTGGAATTTCACCGCCTCGAACAGGTGAAATCCCGCGAAAGTCCAGTCTAGACTCGGTTTTGACCATATTGAAAGCGCATCAGGCATTTTCCTGCGTTATCGCGCGAAAACGCAGCAGCCCGTGATGGACGAGCAGATCCTCGTCATGGCGGGCTTCGGCGAATTCCAGCGACAGTCGTGTCTGGCCGCGAGGGCCAATCACCAATGCTGCGTCGGCAAGGCGCGCCTGGATGGCGGCCATGATGGCAAGCGTTTCGGCGTCGCCATGGGCTTTCGACCAGACATGCAGCGTAATCAACTGATCGTCGGTGTTCTCGGTGCCCGTATCCCAGTCGAAAGCGGAGGTCTGGCCGCAGGTCACGTACGGAAAAGCGGCATTGTCGGTTGGCCGTTCGAGCAGTCCGGCGCCGCCCAGCAAGGCCGACAGCGATGCATCGCTTTTCAGCCTGAGAAACAGTGCCTGCTGTAAATCGCCTGGCGCGGTCATCGTCTTTTCCTCCAGTTCCTGCGCTGCCGATTATTGCTTTTCGGAAGCTGTCCGCGTTCTGCGTGTTCTGACAAATATAGCCATTCGACGCGCGGAGGCGATGGCGATTCGTCATCGGAATGATGGATGCCGATGATCTCGAAAGGGCGACTTTGCCAACACCATCGTCCGCGGGCACCGCGCCGTGAACATGGACTCTCGATTCCTGGTTACATATTCTCGCTCGATACAGGGTCGCATGACGATCCACGAAGCAATTTCGGAAGCTGATGATGTTGGATCCAGAAAAGACCAGGGCTGCCTCGCGGTTGTTGGTAGGCCACTGGGACCAGGGCACCCGTCTCGGCGCCATACCTGAGGCGTTGCGCCCACAAACACGGCTCGAAGGTTACGCCATCCAGTCGCATGTCATAGATCGCTCGGCGGCCTCGCTTTTCGGCTGGAAGATTGCCGCGACCAGTCTGGCCGGACAAAGGCACATCAACGTCGACAGGCCGATGGCCGGACGTCTCCTGGCCGAAAAAGCGGTGGAGGTCGGCGGGACCGTTTCGCTGGCGACGAGCAAGATGCGCGTGGCCGAGATCGAGTTCGCTTTCCGCTTCGGCCGCGAGTTGCCGCCTCGTCCTGCGCCCTATGAAATCGCCGAAGTGATGAAAGCCGTGGCGACCTTGCACCCGGCGATCGAAATTCCGGACTCACGCTATGACGATTTCTGCGCCGTCGGGGCGCCGCAGCTCATTGCGGACAATGCCTGCGCCAATCTGTTTGTCATCGGCGAGGCGGCGGAAGACGACTGGCGCGGCGTGGACCTTGCAAAGCACCCCGTGGTCGCTTTCGTTTCCGGAAAGTCGCAGCACAACGGATCGGGAGCGGCCGTGTTGGGCGATCCTCGCATCGCGCTCACCTGGCTCGTCAACGAGCTGTCGGGCCTGGGCATAGCGCTCCAACCGGGACAGGTGGTGATTACAGGCACCTGCGTGACGCCGATAAGCGTCGAGGCAGGCGACGAAGTCACCGGCGATCTCGGCCGGTTTGGCCGCGTCTCGGTGCGGTTTGTCTAGGCTCCGCGCTGCCTGGCCACGAAACTGCGCACCGCCAGCACCAGCACGGTGATGATGATCAGGATCACCGAGAGCGCGGCGATCGCCGGGTCGATGTTGTCGCGCAGGCCCATCCACATCAGCCTCGGCAGGGTGATGGCGTTGACCGAGGTGATGAACAGGGTGACGCCGATTTCTTCCCACGACAGCACGAAGGAGAGCAGTGCCGCTGTGATGATGCCGAACTTGATGTTGGGCATGATGATGCGGGTGGCGCGCTCCCACACAGTGGCCCCTAAGCCCCGCGCGGCAAGGTCGATGCGCCGGTCGAGCTGGCTGAGCGAGACCAGCATCAGCACGGTGGCGAAGGGCACCGTCATCACCGAATGCGCCATGGCGACGCCGAGCCATGTGTCATAGCCGAAGAACGTGCTGAAGCCCGAGATCGAGGTCAGCAGGAAGTAGAGCGTGATCGCCGAGACCACCGGCGGCACCACCATCGGCAGTAGCACGAAGCCGACCAGGGCCGCGGTGAAGCGGGGCTGGAACATCCAGACGCCGAGGCTGAAGCACAGCGCGAGCACGGTTGAAAAGGCGCTGCTGACGACACCGATGCGGATCGAGAGCAGGATCGATTGGAGCCAGCGCGGGTCCTCGACCAGCGCCCGGTAGTGGCGCAGCGACAGTTCGCCCGACGGCATCGCCAGCATGCGGCTCGGCGTCAGCGACACCGGGATGACGGCGAGCAGCGGCATCAGCAGGAACAGCGCCACGAGGGCGGCGATGATCAGCGAGACGGGACCGGGGCGGTAGGTCGGCATCAGATCAACTGCTTCGGTCTGACGTATCGGAACAAAAGCGCCATCAGCGCGCCGACGAACAGCACCAACACGACGCTGATCGCCGCCCCCAGGCCCCAGTCCGGGCTCTGGAAGATCCTGAGATAGATCAGCTCGGCGATCATGACGCTGCGGCCGCCACCGAGGATCGCCGGCGTGACGAAGAAGCCGAGCGAGAAGACGAACACGATCATCGCCGCGCCGATGATGCCGGAGCGCGTCATCGGCACGAACACTGTCCAGAAGGTGCGCATGCGGCTGGAGCCGAGCCCGCGCGCGGCCAGGAGCACGCGGTCGTCGAGGCTGCGCATAGCCGATGCCAGCGGGAAGACGGCGAAAGGAATGAGGAAATGCGTCATGCCGACGATGACGCCGAATTCGTTGCGCACCAGCGCCAACGGTTCGGAAATGAAGCCGATCGCCTGCAGCCAGCTGTTGATCAGGCCGCGATTGGAGAGCAGCGCCACCCAACCGAAGGCACGGGTCAGCACGGAAATCCAGAAGGGAACGAGAATGCAGAACTCGGCGACCAGGCGCTGTGCCGGGGTTCCACGCACCCAGACGACGGTGATGGCGTAGGCAGCGGCCACCGAAACCACGGTGACGACCGCCGCGATGCGCAGCGTGCGGATGAACACCGACTGCACGAGATCGTCGGTAAGCAGCGCCTCATACTGGCCGAGGCCGGGCGTCGGCAGCGTGAAGCTCCATTTGACGACGCCGAGGAACGGCCAGGCATAGGCCAGGACAAGAAACAGGAGCAGCGGCGCCATCAACAGCGCCGCGCCCATCCTGTCGGAGAGATAGGATCTCATGTCGACCCGATTACCCCTGCCCTGATCAGGCCGAGATGATCTTGGTGTATTCGTCGAGCGCCGGCCCGTAGTTCTTGGCGTACCAGTCCATGTCGAGCGCGATCTGCTTCTTCATGTTCTCGGGATCGACCGGGTTGATGCGCTTCTTGTCGGCAGGGATCAGCGCGTCTGCCGCCGGGTTTGCAGGACCTTGGCCGAGCTTGTCGAACATGACCAGCTGCTTTTCAGGGTCCTGGGCACTGGCGATGAACTTCATCGCAGCGTCCTTGCCGCCGGGATTGCCCTTGAGCACGGCGAGCGCACCGGGCGAGATCAGGCCCTGGTCCCAGATGAACTTGATCTTGCCGCCGCTATCCTGCTCGATCAGTGAAGCGCGGGTCGACCAGACGATTGCCATCGAGGCCTCGCCATTGAGCAGCACGCTCTGACTTTCGGCGCCGCCACCCCAATAGGCAACGACGTTTTCCTTGAAGGCGGCGATCTTGTCATGGGCGCGCTTGAGATCGAGCGGGTAGAGCGACGCAGGCGCGATACCGTCGGCGAGCAGCGCCGCTTCCCAGCTCGACACGCCCCATTTGTAGAGCGAGCGCTTGCCGGGGAATTTCTTCACGTCGAAGAAATCGGCCATGCCGGTCGGCGCGTCCTTGCCGTACTTCTCGGAATCATAGGCGATGACATAGGAGAAGAAATAGGTCGAGGCGGCGTATTCCCAACCAAAGCCGGGCCGCATCTTCTTCTTGTCGACGATGTTGTAATCGATCGGCTCGAGAGCCCCCTGGGCGCCGAGCGTGATGGCCGAGAACGGATCGACATCGACGAGATCCCAGGTCGGCGCGCCGCTCTTGAATTGCGCGGCGATGGCACCTTCGGTCGGACCCGAACCGTCCATCTTGACGGTGATGCCGGTGTCCTTGGTGAAGGCCTGGCCATAGGCGGCATCGTAGGCGGTGATGGCATCGCCACCCCAGTTGACCAGCACCAGCTCCTTGGCCTGCGCAAAGGCACCTGTCGAGCGCAGCAGCATCGGCGTGCCGGCCAGCACGAGTGCCGCCAACTGTGTGAACTGCCGGCGCGAGATCTCACCGCGGCCTGCCCTGGCGGACAGGCTCTCGATGGCTTGTTTCTTGGTATCATGTGTCATGTCAGTTCCCCTTTTTTGTTGTTGATAGTGCCGGAATCGGTGCTGCGATATCTCGCCACACCGTTCGTCATTGCCCTCCATGCGGAAGGAGGAAACCCTTTTCCGCCGGCCAGGTGAGCCAGACGGAGTTGCCCTTGCTCAACGCCGCGGCAGCCACCTCGCTCGGCACCGAGACCGTGACCTTGGCGCCTTGCCGCGTCGTCAGGTCGAGCCGCGTTGCCGCGCCGAGATAGGTGGAGTTGGTGGCGGTAGCGGCGATCCCATTCTCACCATCTGCCGCCTCGCTCGATATCGACATGTATTCGGGCCGGATCGCCAGGATGGCATCGCCGCGCACGAGTTCGGCCTTGCAGCCCATGCTGACCGCGCGGTCCTCGCACAGGCCGGTCGAGCCATTGCCGGCAGGCTTGACCCCCTTCAGCGGCAGCATGTTGATCTCGCCGAGGAACTCGGCGACGAAGCGGTTGTCCGGCCGGTCGTAGACCTCGTCGGGCGCTCCAACCTGCAGCAATTTGCCGTGGTTGAAGATGGCAACGCGTGACGACAGCGCCAGCGCCTCGCTCTGGTCGTGGGTGACGAAGACGAAGGTGGTCCCGGTCTCCTGGTGCAGCCGCTTCATCTCGGCCTGCATCTGGCCGCGCAGGCCCTTGTCGAGCGCGGAAAACGGTTCGTCGAGCAACAGCACGCCCGGTTCGAACACCAGCGCGCGGGCCAGCGCCACACGCTGCTGCTGACCGCCTGACAATTGCGCCGGCAGTTTTTTCTCGTGGCCCTTGAGGCCGACGCGCTCGATCATCTCGCCGACGCGGCGCTTGATGTCGGCGGCCGATTTCTTGCGCACCTTGAGTGGGAAGGCGATGTTGGCTTCGACGCTCATATGCGGGAACAGCGCGTAGCCCTGGAACACCATGCCGGCGGCACGTTGCTCGGCCGGCCGGTCGGTGATGTCGACGCCGTCGCTGAACAGCTTGCCTTCGGTCGGCTGCACGAAGCCGGCAAGGATCATCAGGAAGGTGGTCTTGCCCGAACCGGACGGCCCGAGCAGGGTCAGGAACTCGCCACGGCCGATATCGAGCGACAGATTGTCCAGCGCACGGAATGAGCCGAAGCTCTTGCCGATCCCGATTGCCTTGATCTCTGCGGCACGGCCGGGTTGCTGCATACTGCCCTTTCCCTAACGCTTGTCGAAATCGTAGGCAGGGTGCCGGCTCACCGCAACCGAATAGTTTTCGCGTGATCGGCAAATTCCATTCATCTATGGCGAGATGTCGCCACCTGCCCTCAATACGGCAGAATGCGGTTCTCCTGGAGTTTCGACCGCAGCCATCCTGCGAACGCTTCCAGCACCGGATGCGAAGCCTTGGCGTGTTCGGAGACCAGGAAATAGGAACGCGGCGACTTGATCGCTATGTCGAACGGCCTGACCAGCCGGCCCTCGCTCAGCGCCCGCCGGCTGGTCAGTTCGTCGCCCATGGCGATGCCCTGGCCGGCAATCGCCGCCGAAAAGACGAGGTTCATGTCCGAAAAGAAGATGCCGCCCTCAATGTCGGGGTTTTCCACCTTGGACAGCGCCAGCCAGCGCGCCCAATCCTCGGTGTCATCGAGATGCAGCAGGTTGGCGCGCAGCACGTCCGACGGCCGGGAAAAACCACCGACCTTGTTGAGCAGTGTCGGGCTGCAGAGCGGCGTGAACGAGATTTCACAGAGCGGCTCGACCGCCCGGTTCGGCCAATTGCCGACACCAAACGCAATGAAGGCATCGGCATCGGCATTGCTGACATCGTCGAGCCGGCGCGGCGTCAGGATGCGCAGCGCCACGTCAGGATACATCTGCCGGAACTCGCCGATATGGGTGCACAAGAACAGCGAGGCGAAGCCGGGCGTGCAACTGACGGCGAACGAGCCGCCGACTCCGGTGCCGGCATCGCGCGTCACCGCGTCGCCCAGAACGGTGAGCGCTTTGCGCACATCGCTGGCGTAGCGCTGGCCGCGCGGCGTCAACGCCACGCCCTTGCCGATGCGTTCGAGCAGGTCGAAGCCGAGGTCGCGCTCCAGCAGGCGAAGCTGATGGCTAACAGCGCTGCGGGTTAGGTGCAACTCGTCGGCGGCGCGCCAGACGCTGCCGTGGCGGGCGAAGCTGTCGAGCGCGCGCAGCGCTTGTGTCGATGGTATACGCAAGGAACCTCAGGTGAACCGAATTTGCACGAACCGGGAAAACATATCACTTTTTAGCGACCCGCTTCACTGCTTTCTTCTCATGCCATGGAGAAACCGGTGGCCACCTCGGCGCAAGCAACCGCCCTTGCCTGTCTCGACGGCATCCAGCCGTTGTTGTCCGCGTGGACACGCACCATCTTCGATTACGGCGAGACCGCGTGGCGGGAGTATCAATCAGCCGCCTGGTATGTCGAGCGGCTGAAACTCGAAGGCTTTTCCGTCGAAGAAGGCTCCGCCGGCATGCCGACCGCCTTCTGCGCGCATTGGACCAACGGCCCCGGCCCGACCATCGGCATGTACGCCGAATACGACGCGGTGCCGGGCAATTGCCAGGATGCCGCTACGGTCGAGCGTCCGCGCCGGGGACTTGGCAACCAGGCCGGCGGCCACACCGACCCGCATTCCGGCCTCGGGATTTCGAGCCTCGGCGGGCTGCTGGCGACCAAGGCGGCGATGCAGCGCCACGGCATATCAGGCACGCTGCGCTTCACCGGCGAGCCGGCGGAAAAGGTGCGCGGGTCAAAGCCGATCCATGCCGCCAAGGGCTATTATGACGGCCTTGCCGGCATGATCTCCTTTCATCCGTTCTACATGCTGCCGCTCTGCAACACGGCGCGCTGGGACACGCATTGCGGCGCGGCCTACGCGATGATCTATCGCTTCATCTGCGACCAACCGGAGCGCTGGGCGCTGGCTGCGGGTGCTGCACCCATTCCGCAAGCACATTCGGCGGCGCGCGCCCCCGGCGCCAACGACGCATTGATGATGATGTACATGGCCTCCAAGGCTCTGCGCGATTCCATGCTGCCGCACCAGGGCGGCTGGTCGATCAGCGAAGCGATCCTGACGGCGGGGCAAGCAACCGCCGACAATTTGCCGGCGGGGCTGGCCGAGATCCAGTACATGATCCGCGTGCCGACGCTTGCCATGGCCGAGCAGGTCACCGCGGTGCTCGACCGCAATGCCGAGGCCGCTGCCAGCATGAGCGGCTGCCGCCATGAGCGGCATTGGGTGTCGAAGTCACGACCGGGACTTGCCAACCATGCCATGGCCGAAATCGCCTATGAAGCGCTGTCGACGGCTGGGCCGCCGCGCTGGGACGAGGACGCCAAGGCAGTTGCCCGCGAAATACAGGTCAATGCCGGGCGCATGGCGAGCGACGAGCCGTTCATCGAAGAACTCGAGCGCTTGATCGAGCCGCAGGCGGCGGAAGCGATCCTGCGCCGCGATCTGCCGCCCTCGCAAGTCAATTCGACCTCCGACGATTACACCGACATGAGCTGGCATACGCCGACAGCGCGGTTCTATGTCGCCCGCCCGGCGCTGCGTTCGGAGACCGGCTACCCCTATCCGGCATGGGTGATGAATGCGCTGGGCGGCATTTCGGCGACGATCGACCCGATGGTCATCTGCGCGTCCAAGACGGTCGCGCTGGCGGCGCTCCGCCTGCTGGAAGACCAGACCGCCCGCGATGCGGCGATGAATGAATTCGTCGCCCGCACCGGCGGCGGAATCGGCGGCTCGAACTGGATCGCCCCGCTCTGTGACTACGAGCCGCCTATCCATTTTCGCTGGCCTGAATATGTCACCACCCCGCGCGGACGCGACTGGTGGATACCGAGCATTCCCCAAGCCAAATGACCGCCGATCTGATCACGAGGAGAACCCCATGACCGTTCATGACCGCATTGTCGCCGAGCCGTTTTCGCTGCAGCGCCGCAACCCAGCCGGCGGCACCAAGCCGCTGACCGCCTGGGGCTTTGCCAACGAGACCGACGTGCTAACCGACGTCCTGCTCGGCTCGCCCAATTTCCTGCGGCATCTGTCGACCAGTTCGCTGTCGCGCAAGCATCTGCGCGAGGCGCCCTGCAACGTCCAGATCGCCCAGGCACAGCACAAGGACCTGGTCGCCGCCTACGAGCATTTCGGCGTCAACATCCACTGGCACGAGCCGACGCCTGAGCTGCCGATGCAGGTCTATTCCCGCGATTCCAGCGTCATGACGCCTTACGGCGCCTTCATCACCGCCATGGCCAACTGGTGGCGGCGCGGCGAGAACTATGCCGCGATCCGCACCTACGAAAAGCTCGGCATCCCGATCTACGACATGGTCACCGCAGGCACGTTCGAGGGCGGCGACTTCAACGTCATCGAGGACGGCGTCGTGCTGATCGGCTGCGGCGGCGCCCGCACGCAGGAGGAAGGTGCGCGCCAGGTACAGGCCTGGTTCGACAAGGAGGGTTGGGAAACCCGCATCGCCTTCATCGACGAATATTACGTCCATATCGACCTGATGGTGGTGCCGATCGCCGAAAAACTGACCGCTGTCTGCCTCGCCTGCACCGAACCCGGCATTGTCGACTGGTTGAAGGGCAAGGGCCACGAGATCATCGACGTGCCGTTCCAGGATACGATGGCGCTCGGCTGCAACTTCATGTCGCTGGGCAGGGACCGGGTGATCGCGCCGACCTCCAGCCAGGCGCTGATCGGTCAGCTCAAGGCGCGCGGTTTCGAAGTCGCGGCCGTCGACATGAGCGAGATTTCGAAGACCGGCGGTGGCATCCACTGCATGGCGCAGGCGCTGAAGCGCGAACCGGCCTGAGGAGTGGGATAGCGCTACGCTGCTTCGCTCACATTCGCATCAGCATGATCGGCATCCTGGCGGCCGAGGGTGCAAGGTCGCGCGCGCAAAACGGCTGAGATCGCCGGCTGGCGGCACCATGTGCCCCGCTTGCGAGTCGCAACGCTGGCCGACGCGAAACTTGCGCGATAGCTAATATAAGCGCACAGTAAAAACGTCTTTTGGGAGAGGACAGCTCATCTGCAAATCGGGAGGAAACCATGAACACCATGAGCCTCACCACGCTTGAACGCGGAAAAACGACAATCGACGCCGCAGCCCTGGAAGCGTTTTCGGCACAATTGCGCGGCAAAATGCTGAGCGAAGGCGATGCCGCGTACGACGAAGCACGGACCGTCTGGAATGCCACGGTCGACCGGCTGCCCGGGCTGATCGTGTGCTGCGTCGGCGCTTCCGATGTCGTCAGTGCCGTGAATTTCGCCAGGGAGAACAGGCTTCTCGTCTCCGTGCGCGGCGGCGGCCACAACATTGCCGGAAGTGCGGTCTGCGATGGTGGCCTGATGATTGATCTGTCATTGATGAAATCGGTGCGGGTCGATGTCGCTGGGCGGCGGGCATGGGTCGGGCCTGGCGCGACGCTTGCCGATGTCGACAAGGAGACGCAGGCCTTCGGGCTGGTGGTGCCGACCGGAATCAACTCGACCACCGGCATATCCGGCCTGACGCTGGGTGGCGGCTTCGGCTGGATCACCCGCAAATTCGGCCTGACCATCGACAATCTTGCCTCCGCCGATGTGGTCACCGCCGACGGCAAACTGCTCCGGGCCAGCAAGACTGAAAATCCCGATTTATTCTGGGCGCTGCGCGGCGGCGGCGGCAATTTCGGCGTCGTCACGGCATTCGAGTTCCATCTCCATGAGTTTGGACCGCAAGTGCTGGCAGGGCTTGTCGTCCATCCCTTCGCCGATGCCGAAAAGGTGCTGCGGGAGTATCGCAAGGCGCTCGAAACCGCTCCTGACGAGTTGACCTGCTGGGTAGTCATGCGGCAGGCGCCGCCGCTGCCCTTCCTGCCCGCGGAATGGCATGGCAAGGAGGTTCTGGTTCTGGCCATGTGTTATTGCGGCGACATCGAGGCAGGCGAAAAGGCGACGCAAAAACTTCGAGCCATCGGCACGCCGATTGCCGATGTCGTGGGCCCCAGCCCGTTCACCGGCTGGCAGCAGGCATTCGACCCACTGCTCACGCCCGGCGCCCGCAACTACTGGAAGAGCCATGACTTCACCGAGTTTTCCGAGGAGGCGGCTGCGGTCGTAACGGGGGCAATAGCCAAGCTGCCGGGACCCGAATGCGAGATATTTATCGGCCATGTCGGCGGCGCGGCAGGTCGCGTCAAGGCGGATGCAACGGCGTTCCCACAGCGCAGTTCGCATTTCGTCATGAACATTCACGCCCGCTGGCGCGAACCCACCATGGACAAGGCTTGCACCGACTGGGCTCGTTCAATCTACGAGGCGGCCAAACCTTATGCCGCCGGCACCGCCTACGTGAACTTCATGCCGGAGGACGAGGTCGACCGGGTCGAAGCGGCCTATGGTGGCAACCATCGACGGCTTCTGGAAATCAAGCAGCGCTACGACCCGCTGAACCTGTTCCGCATGAACCAGAATTTGCGTCCGAAAGAAAGCTTGCGAGCCGCATGAGGCGCGCCGAGCTGCAGTGATAACAAGTTCACGCCTCCGCTGGAGGCGCGGGCACATGCTGTTGGCGCCGGGCTGTATTCTTGGGCCGGCCCATCAGCAACAAACCCAATACTGTGTCTTCGCCGCCCTTGTGAGTGCTGGAAAAATGGAGGAATAGTCTCCCGGAATGCATCGCCCTGAAATTGCCGGTTTGCGGTTCTCAGGTCGTGCAATTGCTAGCCGGATTCCGAATGGCCAGTCCCGAACCGCGCAAAAGAAGAGGTCCGATCGCCGCCCGGCTGCTGGCGCTCGATGCGTGGATCGATTCCTCGCTCTATGAGATCGGCTTCAAGGCGCGCCAATTCTGGGAATCAGCGACGATCTTCTCGCGGCGCTTCCGCGTCAACGGCTGGCGCCGTGGCATCATCGAACTGTTGAGCGAAGGTTTCACGCTCGGCGCCGTCGGCATCGTGGTGATGCTGGCGCTGGCCATTCCGGCTTTCCAGGACACGGCTGGCGACTGGCGCGCCCAGGGCGACTTCGCCGTCACCTTCCTCGACCGCTATGGCAACGAGATCGGCCAGCGCGGCATCATCCAGCGCGATTCCGTGCCGGTCGACGAGATGCCCGATCACGTCATCAAGGCGGTGCTTGCCACCGAGGACCGTCGCTTCTTCGACCACTACGGCATCGATGTGCTCGGCCTGTCGCGCGCGATCTTCGAGAATGTGCGGGCGAACTCCGTCGTCCAGGGCGGCTCGAGCATCACCCAGCAGTTGGCCAAGAACCTGTTCCTCACCAACGAGCGCACGCTGGAGCGCAAGATCAAGGAAGCCTTCCTGTCGCTGTGGCTCGAGGCCAATCTGTCGAAGAAGGAGATCCTGCAGCTCTATCTCGACCGCGCCTATATGGGCGGCGGCACGTTCGGCATCGAGGCTGCCGCCGACTTCTATTTCGGCAAGAGCGTCAAGGACCTGAACCTGGCCGAGGCGGCGATGCTGGCCGGCCTGTTCAAGGCGCCGACCAAATATGCGCCGCACATCAACCTGCCGGCGGCGCGCGCGCGCGCCAATGTGGTGCTGTCCAACCTTGTCGATGCCGGCTTCATGACCGAAGGCCAGGTCCTGCAGGCCAGGCTGCATCCGGCCGATGTCGTCGACCGCGGCGAACAGAAAAGCCCTGACTATTACCTCGACTGGGCATTCGACGAGGTCAAGAAGATCGCCAAACCTGGCCAGCACTCGCTTCTCGCCCACACCACCTTTGACGCCAACATCCAGAAGGCGGCGGAAGAATCGGTGGAGTTCCACCTGCGCCAGTTCGGCAAGGAGTACAACGTCACCGAAGGTGCCGTCGTCGTCATCGAGACCAACGGCGCCGTGCGCGCCATCGTCGGCGGCCGCGACTATGGGGCCAGCCAGTTCAACCGCGCCACCAAGGCGCTGCGCCAGACCGGCTCATCATTCAAGCCCTATGTCTACGCAACCGCGATGGAACACGGCTTCACCCCCAACTCCATCATTTCCGGCGGCCCGATCAGCTGGGGCAGCTGGTCGCCGCACAATTACAACGGCGGATCGGCCGGCAACGTCACGTTGATCATGGCAATGGCCAAGTCGATCAACACCGTGCCGGTGCGGCTGGCCAAGGATCATCTCGGCATCGGCCCGATCAAGGCCATGGCCGAGGCGATGGGCGTGGAATCGCCGATCGAAGCACATAAGACGATGGTGCTCGGCACCTCGAGCATGACGGTGATGGACCAGGCGACGGGCTACAGCGTGTTCGCCGACAACGGCTTCGTCGGCTCCCGGCACGGCATCAGCCAACTCGTCACCCGGACCGGCGAGGTGGTCTATGATTTCGCCAAGGACGCGCCGCCGCCACACCGGGTGCTGTCCGAGCAGGCGCTCAAATCGATGAACACCATGCTGGCCGCAGTGCCGGTGATGGGTACGGCGCGGCGAGCCCAACTTCCCAACATCGTCGTCGCCGGCAAGACAGGCACCACGCAGTCCTACCGCGACGCCTGGTTTGTCGGCTTCACCGGCAACTACACGGCGGCGGTATGGATGGGCAATGACGACTTCACGCCGACCAAGAACATGACCGGTGGCTCACTGCCGGCGATGGTGTGGCAGCGACTGATGGTCTATGCGCACCAGAACATCGACCTCAAGCCGATCCCGGGCATCGACAAGCCCTTCGTCGATGAGGAGATCGCTGCCAAGGCCGAGGAAGCACAGAAGAAGAGCGACGATCAGGCGGCGGCCGATGCAGCCGCCGAACGGCCGCCGGTGCTGTCCAGCCGCACGACCCAGACGCTGCGGGACATGACCACGCTGTTCCAGTCGGCGCCCGTCCTCAGTACGCCGCAACTGCCGGAGACGCTGTCGGCGCTGTGATTGGCGCCGAGACAGTTGAGGGGTGATGGCCGGATCACCGCCATTGCCAAGCTGGAACACCCCTCATCCGACCGAGCTTCGCTCGGCCACCTTCTCCCGCAAGGGGAGAAGGGAGAGCCGTCTGCAATTCTACGTCGGCCCGCTTGCCACAAGGCCCTGCGCCGCGATATCCCCGAGCGGCAACTCTTCGTGTCCCCGGCCCCTCATGCTCAAAACTGCCTTCCTGACGCTGCTTTCGCTTGCCATAGCCATCGTCGGCGGTGGCGGCAGCGTCTGGTATGCGCTGAAAGTCCAGGATGGTGTCGGCGCCATCAGGATCGGCCAATGGACAGCCTTTCCCGATATCGGCACGCCGGCCGCCGATCCCTATTCCAAGGCCCGCGTGGCGCGCGAGGGTGTGCTTGCGCTCGGCCGCGCCGAGGGGCTGTCCTTCGTCGCCGAGCGAGACGCGGCCGGCGCCGAGCTCAAGCGCGAATGCACCTACACAATCGAGGGTGATTTTCCGACAGCACGGTTCTGGACGCTTTATGCCGCCGACCAGTCGCTCGGCGTGGTCGAAACCGGCAAACCCCGGCTGGCGGCGCTGCAATCCTACGGGGTGGTGCGCCAGCCCGACAATTCGGTGATCATTTCCGCCGGCCATCACCCGATGCCGGGCAATTGGCTGCTGACAGACGGCTTCGGCAGGATGTATTTCGTGCTGACCTTCTACGACACGCCAATCGCCAGCAGCACCGGCCTGTCGGACGTCTCGCTGCCGCATATCGTCAAGGTCGGCTGCAATGCGTAGTTTTTACGCTGCGATGCGCGGACTTCTGCATGCCGTCCTGCTCGGTCTGCTCGGCGCCGGCATCGTGCACATCGCCGTGCTGCTGCTGGTGCCCGAGTTTTCCGAACGCGATGCCTGGTCGCGGCTGTCCATGGCGTCGGATCTGTACAAGATGACGCGGCTCGATGCCGAGGCCGGTGGCGCGCCCGTGGTGAAATCCGTCGACCCGCTGTTTTACGCGACGGCCTGCCGGTTCGATCTGGGCGAAGGCATGGTCCGCGTCAAGGCACCTGGGCATGTCCCGTTCTGGTCGGTGTCGGTCTATGACCGCAGCGGCCACAACATCTATTCCTTCAACGACCACACAGCGACCGGCGGCGTTCTGGATGCCGTCGTGCTGACGCCGGCGCAGATGATCGACGTGCGCAAGGATCTTCCAGAGGATCTTCAAGGAGCGATCTTCGTCGAAGCGCCGATCGAGGAAGGCATCTTCGTCATCCGCGCCTTCGTGCCCGACAGCAGCTGGAAGCCGATCGTTTCGCGCTTCTTCGAACAGAGTTCCTGCGAGTTGCAGGACTTCTAAAGCGAGTCGCGTCTGAACGGATTCAGACGACCCGCTTTGGATCTTTGTGCATGTCGTTCTCCCAAAACCGAGGTCACTTTTGGGCGACATGCACTAGACATGATCCCGGACCAAAGGTCCGTGGCCGCCGAAACTCAGTGGTGCGGGACCGGTTTTGGTCCTGGCGAACCCGGCTTGTCGGGATCGACCGGCCGCACTTCGCCGGCATGCGGCCGCTCGTAGCGGATGCCGGGAAAGATGATCACCGCTGCCGGCATTTCGGCGGTTTGCTTTACTCTGGTGTTTGGTGCCGTACGCGGCACGAAAGACAGTACCATGCCCATGGTTCGCGCATTCCTCTCGGTTTCCCCGGAGCACAACGCAACGCCTCCAAATGTCATTAAGGCCGGCAGAGGGTTAACGGAACGCTAACGGATCGTCGCTAACTTGAACTTTGTTCTTGGCACTCTCGGAACCGGCACGGTCCCGGTCGAGCGTCGTCAAGGTTGTGTCGAGTACGGGCGTATCCTTCGTGTCATCTTCGGACTTCAGGCAAATCGCGGTGCGAAAAGACTCGGGAAAGGCCGAAAGGCTGTTCCGCGCCGCAGTGTCGGCGTTCTGTTCGCTCACCCGCCCATCACGCCGCGAGATCGGTCAACTCGAAGACCTGACGCTGCCGCTGTTCAATGACGTGTCCGTCGAATCTCGCCGTTACGTGGCAGCCGCCCTTTCCGAATGCGAATACGCCCCCGCCGCCCTGGTGCGCCGCCTTTGCGAGGAACCGGTCGACATTGCCGCGCCGCTGCTCATCCGCTCACGCGCCGTCAGCGACATCGATCTCATCGCGCTGATCGGGCGACATGGCCTGCCGCATGCACGTGCCATCGCGCGCCGCAAGGGCTTGAACCCGACCATCGCTGATCTGATCAGGGCCCTCGAGAGGCCAACCCTGGTGCGCGCTCCGCAACCGGATGCGAACGCCGCCGCGGCAGACAAGATCGCGCCAGCGAGCACGGAAACCGCCTCTGACGAGCCCGCCCGGGAACAGGCACTCGGCATCGCGGCTGAGAATGCACGGCGCAGGCTGCGCTCGATGATGCGCACGGGCGACGAGGCGGCAGCGACGAACGCCGATCCTTTCAAAGGCGCCGACACCTATGTGAAATTGCGCGAGACAGCGCTGACGGGAAACGCCGCGTTCTTCCAGACCGCGCTCGCCGATGCACTCGATATCGATTTCGAGATCGCGCGATCGCTCACCGCCAACCAGAATTATGCCTCGCTGCTTGCCGCCTTGCGCTCGCTCGACCTCAGCGAAGACAGGGCCTTCCTGATCACGGTTGCCGTCTATCCCAACCAGTTCCCGCATCCGCAGGCTATCCGCACCTTCCTCGACCGTTACCGGCTGCTGCATCGTGAAGCGGCCCAGGACAAGATGCGATCGTGGCGGGCGGAAGCCCTTTCAAGGGTGGTTCGCGGCGCAGCACCTGCCAACGGCGATACACGCACCGCCTCGAACAGCGACGATGCGGCGGCTTCGTCCGGCCTCAGGGCGTCTTCACGGAAATAAGCTCCTCGACGGGCACGGTGCCGGCCTCGATCTCGACCACCCAGATATCGGGATCGAATTTTTTCTCCCTTTCCAGCCTGGCGTCGAGCACTGTGGCATCCTCGCCGGTTCCGAGCTGAGTGAAAAACCGGTCGTCGGGCTTGGCCGAATCATAGCTTGTCTGCGGCGCCGGCCCGAACAGGGCAACCTCACCCAGCCTGCCCCGCGCCAGCACGAACACAGCGCCGGCCTCGGTCGCGCCGCGCTTGACCACGGCGGCAAATCCCCCGGCGCCGAAAACCCGGCGCAACAGGGCCGAGACCCACAGATCCGATGTGACGCGCATGAGAGAGCTCCCGAAACTGCCGGTTCTCTATCGATATTTCCGCCGCTGGGCGAGCCGTCGTTTCAGCCGTCAGTTGGTCAGGCCGATCTCGCGCATCTTGACGTAGACGATCTCATCGGGCTCGCCGGTCTGCGGCAGCCCGAACAGCGACTGGAATTCCTTGATCGCCGCCTTGGTGCGCGCGCCGACGACACCATCCAGCTGCATGTCGTCATTGCCGAACGCCTTGAGCCCGGCCTGGATCTTGACGATGCGGGCATCGGGCGCTTGCGTCTCGGCATCCGCCTGCCCGGAATTTGTCTGTCCTGAACCTGTCTGCAAAGACACCGGAACGGCGGCCGGCATATCCGGGCGCGGCTGCGGCCTGGGTACGACGGAAGCGGTTTTCGGCGTCGCGCCCAGTTGATCGAGCAGAAGCGCGTCGATCTCGCCGGACGCGTTGAGCCCGACCTTCTGCTGATAGTCCTGGATGGCCTTGCGGGTGTTGGGTCCGGAAATGCCGTCGACCGTTCCCGAATAGAAATCAAGATCCTTCAATATGCCTTGCACCTGCTCGACAACCGGATCGCCCTTGATCGGTGCCGGCGCGCCGGATGGCCGCACGATGTTGAACGTCGTTTCCGGCTCGTCGGGCGCCGCGTGCGGAAAGCCCGCAATGCTGCGGGTCGCGAAGAATGCGCCGGCATGCGGGAAAGGCTGGTACCACAAGGCATTCGCAGAGACGTAGAACAGCGTCACCAGGAATGCCGTCGAGCCGCCCACCAGGACAGGGTTGCGCGAGATCATTCCGCCGACGGCGACAGCGCCGTCCTGAAAGGCGTTGCTGCGACGCTTGACCGCCTTAGCCTGTTTTGCGGAGCGAGCCATTTCTGTCCCCTTTCGCCATCGCTACAGGCATGGTCAGCACGCCGGCCTTCTCCGCCTGATGTCCCTTCGGTCCGTTCACCGGCAAGCTGATGGTCACCGTGGTGCCCTCGCCCGGCATGCTTTCGATGGACATCGTGCCTTCGTGCAGCGCCACCAGGCCCTTGACCAGTGAAAGGCCAAGACCAGTCCCCTCGAAACGGCGGGTATAGTCGTTCTGGATCTGCATGAAGGGCTTGCCGAGATTGGCGAAATCCTCCTCGGCGATGCCGATGCCGGTGTCCCTGACCCAGAAATGCAGGCGCGAACCGATCCGCTTGGCACCGACGACGACGTCGCCGCCGTCGGGGGTGAACTTGATCGCATTGGAGACCAGGTTGATCAGCATCTGCTGTACGGCGCGCTGGTCGGCATTGATGTCGCCGGCGTCCGGCGCGATCTGCGCCCGCAGATCGATGTTCTTGGCCTGCGCCTGCAGCTGCATCATCGACTGGCACATGTCGACCGCTTCCGCGAACCGGAACGGCTCCGGCTCGGTCGCATAAACGCCAGATTCAATCCTGGACACGTCGAGTATCGAGGTTACGACGGCGAGCAGATGCTGGCCCGAATCCCTCACCAGGCCGACATATTCCTTCTGGCGCGGATCCTTGAAGCCGCCGAACATCTCATGCAGCAGCATATCCGAGAAGCCGATGATGGCATTCAACGGCGTGCGCAGTTCGTGGCTGACCACCGCCAGGAAGCGCCCCTTCGCCACTTCGGCGGATGCGGCCGCCTCATTGGCCGCCGCGAGATCCTCGCGCAACCGGGCGATCTCGTCATTCTCGCGCAGGACGAGCGTAAAGACGTCACTCTGTTCCTCACCGCGCACCAGATCAAGCGAGAACGGGCGGTAATTGTCGGCCGTCAGGCTATTGCCGTTCTGAGGCAGGCGGATGCGCAATTCGAGCCGGCGCGACAGCGCACCGTCGCGCATGTCGGCCATTGCGCTGAGATAGGAAACGCGATCCGACAGATGGACGCGATCGAAGAGGCCGTTTCCAGACAGCAGTTCGGGCGGCAGTTTCAAAAGCGTGCGCGCTTTCGGCGACGCGTCCAGGACCTCGCCATGGCGGGCGACCCGCAAGACCACCGCATCGATGATTTCTTCGAGCCGGTCGGCAGTGTCGACCACAGCCGCGTCGGCCGTGTTTTGAAACGCCGATGCACGCGGCATCAGCGTAAGCGCCCACGCCAACGGCACCAGCCAGTGCCACGCCGCGATCTGCGCTCCTGCGAACGGAAATACGGTTCCAGCCAAAGGCTGAGCCAGGATGGCGACAGCGGCCGACACGGCTCCCCACAGTGCTGCACGTCGCGAGCCGCCGATCCACCAGGCTTCGAAAGGCAGCGCCAGGACAAGCATGGCGACAGGCGAACTCAGCCCGCCCGCGGCGGCAATGAGACTGCCGAGAGAAATGCCGGCCAGCATCAGGGCGAGCCCACTCGCCATCGCCATCTTGCCGGTCGCCGCCACCAGTAAGGCGACGAACCAGCACAGGCCAAAGGCGGCGAAGATGGCGGCCATGGTGACGGCAACGCCCATGCCTGAAGTGACCAGGGTGACCGCGGCGCCGGCGGCAAAGAAAGGAGCGGCGAGCATGACGCCGATGAAACGGCGCTGGCGCTCGCGGTCGCTCCGCCCAAGGATGGACGGATGGACCATACGTTCGCAACCGGCAGAAATCGCGCCAGGCAATTCAACGTATCTGGCCTTGATTGAACTCAACTCAACGCACTCGCACTTGTCGTGGACAGCTCTGCTTTGCAGATGGTTCTGGTTGGCTTTGAAACTCGCATCCAGCGTTTAAGGAATGGATAAGGCAGGGCCGACCAAGGCCCTGGCCTGCGGCAAATATCGGGATGCCGGCCGCCGAAAGCACGGGCAAATGCAGCCATAGTAAACGGAGAGTTATCCGGCGACGGCACCTATCGGACAGGCGCACACGGCACCCGGACTTCCACATTCCAAGAAAAATACAGGAAAATCATGGGGATGTATGGTTATTTGTTGTTAAGGAAAATCACTGGCAATTGAGACAAATGGATCGCAGAACGCTTCGTTTCGAATTTGCCTAAAATTTGAGGAAAATTCTCTCTTTGCCCGCAAGCCGTCCTTTGCGCCTGTGTGCCAAGATCCTGCCTACAAAAGAGGTCATGCCATATGGATGCATGATCCGGTCACGACGAGAGGGCAAGGGCATGGTCTTCCTCATAAGAATGGCTTTCTGGTTTTCGCTGGTGCTGCTGGCGCTGCCGCTGACTGTCGGCCCCGATGAAGCGGGCCGCGAAAGCGTCGGGCCGATCCAGGCCTTGTTTGCGGCACGCGAAGCGGTTGGCGATATCGCCGGCATTTGCGAACGCAAGCCCGATGTCTGCGAGACCGGCAAGTCGGCAATGCACACCATCACCGCCCGCGCCAAGGAGACCGCCAAGATCGCGGCAGCGATGATGGACGACAAGTCCGCCGCCGGCCCCGACACGTCGACGATGACCGGCAGCCTGCCCGTAGAAATCGTCTTGCCCGAGACCGTCAACCTGCCGCCTCAGAATTAAGCCGCTTCGACGGCGCACCGCGGGCTGTCTGCCCTCTCGACGCCCGCGGTGTCCTTGTTTTTCCGTGACGCGGAGCCGCCGCGTGACTATATCCGGCATTATGACCACCACGATCCAGACGATCCGCGACGATTTTTCGTTCCTCGAGGAATGGGAAGACCGCTATCGCTACGTCATCGAACTCGGCGAGGCGCTGCCGCCATTTCCCGACGAGCAGCGCAGCGCCGCCAACAAGGTGCCGGGATGCGTCAGTCAGGTCTGGTTGACCACCGAACGCGGGGCTGGAGCCGACCCAGTCATCACCTTCACGGGCGATTCGGACGCTCACATCGTGCGTGGACTGGTTGCGATCATACTTGCGCTGTTTTCCGGCAGGACCGCCAGCGAAATCCAGCAGACCGATGCGGAAGCGACATTGAAAGAACTCGGCCTCGACGAACATCTGTCGCCGCAGCGCGCCAACGGCCTTCGCTCGATGGTCAAGCGCATCAAGCGCGACGCCGAGGCAGCGCTCAAGCAGACCGCCTGACACCTTCATACCGGATCCGCGCCTCGCGGCGCAAAAATCAAACGGCGCCCGAAGGCGCCGTTGATGTCGATCCGATCTGGCTTATTTTGACGCAATTCCCAAGGGAGAGCTCTATGCGCTTTCCCGGGAAAACCGTTTCACTTTTCCTTGAATTGCTCTGGCAGCGATTACCGCGCTTTGCGCTTGCGGCCGAGGCCCATCTTCTTGGCAAGCTGTGACCGGGCAGCCGCATAGTTGGGTGCAACCATCGGATAGGTCGGGTCAAGGTTCCACTTTTCGCGATACTGGTCCGGTGTCAGGTCATAGTGGGTCATCAAATGGCGCTTCAGCGACTTGAACTTCTTGCCGTCTTCAAGGCAGACGATGTAGTCGTCATGAACCGACCGCTTCGGGTTGACCGCCGGCTTCTGCTTGTCGGCAGGCGGCTGTTCGGCGGTTCCGCCCACACGCCCGAGCGCAGCATGGACATCGGATATCAGGTTCGGCAATTCGCCGACCGGCACGGGATTGTTACTGACATAGGCGGCCACCACATCGGCGGTCAATTCGATCAGCGCATCGCTGTTTCTGGAAGGTGTTTCGACAATATCCATGGTCTTCGGGCCCCAACAAGAGTTACATCGATCTGCGCCCTTTTTTACAAGCAGGGCATCGCACGAATTTTGTGCAGGTAGAGTTTCTACGATTCGTGTCGCGGGCACATCAATGAGCGCCCAGACCAAGTAAGTCAATTCGGCCCTTACGCTATATTGAACGATATTGATCAATTATTCCGCGATCAGCTTCAATCTTTCGTGCATTGTGTAATTTATCGATATTTCGCGCGCTCGTCGGCAACGGCTGACGCAACGTCAGCTCACCGTTACATTCGCGGCATCTCACGAAATGGGTTTTAATGTTTGATTTTGCTTGGCTATCGTCGGGCAATATTGGTTGTTCATATTTGTCCACAAAACCAAAGGTTGCCGTGGTCATACGCAAGCAATCAGGCGACATGCCTGTCATCCGGCGGATCGGCTGATTGCTGCCGGATCAATCAATGCGGCGTGATGTATTTGCCATACGCCCAGCCGGTGACGAATTTGCCGTTCTGGGCCGGATCATGCCAGACTTCGCACCAGCGAAAACGAATCTTTTGTTCCTGCTTCCATGCCGGCTGGTTGGCGATGTCGAGCAGGTTTATTCCGCCGGTGCATCGCCCGGTCATCTGCAGAACGGTCCCGTTCGGATATGCCGCCTGCTTCTGGGATGCGCCCGAAGGGTATTTGCGCACATTGAGCGTGTCGCCGAACGGCACATTGGCCACTTGCCAAGCCGCGAATACGGTCGCATGAGACTGGCCGGCAAAGGCCAGAGTTAGTGAAGCAACGGCGAAAGCCGCAGCAGTCCGAGACCAAATAGTCATCATCTCTCCTCCCGGCTCATCTCCTGGAGCCGACACAATCCATACGCTCCGGCTCTTGAACCTGCCCTGATCGGCGTGTTCATTCGCCGTTCAAGATATTCTCCATTCGAGATGGTCCATTCAAGATACTGGCCCATTGAAGATACTGGCCCATTGAAGATACTGGCAAAGCGAGACGCAATGACCAAGACATCCATATTTCCGATCGTCAGCCCGCCAACGCCCGAGAAGCGGCCGGTTTCCGACACGCATCACGGCATCACGCGAACCGACGACTATGCCTGGCTGCGGGCCGGCAACTGGCAGGAGATGTTCCGCGACCCCTCATTGCTCGATGCGGGAATCCGCGCAGAACTCGAGGCGGAGAATGCCTACCAGTCGAAGCTGATGGCCGACACGGTCGAACTGCAAAAGCAGCTTTTCAAGGAGATGAAGGGCCGTATCAAGGAAGACGATTCTTCCGTGCCGATGAAGGATGGGCCCTATGCCTATGGCTCGTCCTTCAAACTTGGTGGCGAGCAGCCGCGCTATTTCCGCATGCCGCGAGACGGCGGTGCCGAGCATATCCTGCTCGATGGTGACGCGGAGGCCGCGGGCAAGGCCTATTTCCGTCTTGGCGGCGTCGACCATTCGGCCGACCACGCAAGGCTGCTGTGGGCATTCGACGACAAGGGCTCCGAATTCTACACGCTTCACGTGCGTGACCTTGCCGACGGCAGGGAACTTGCGGACCAGATCCCCGACACCGGCGGTTCAGGTGTCTGGAACGCCGCCAATGACGGCTTCTTCTATACACGTCTCGACCCCAACCACCGCCCGTCGAAGGTGCTGTTCCATGCGCTTGGCGACAGCCCGCAAAGCGACCGGCTGATCTATGAGGAAACCGATCCCGGCTTCTTCATGAATGTCGACGGCACCCGCAACAACGAGTGGATCATGATCGGCATCAACGACCACGAGACCTCGGAATACCGCCTGATGCGCGCCGACGATCCGTTTGCCGAACCGAAACTGGTGTCGCCGCGCGAGATTGGCCTGCAGTACGAGCTGGAAGAAGGCGGCGATATCTTCTTCATCCTGACCAATGCCGACGGCGCCAAGGACTTCAAGATCATGACGGCACCAGCGGGCGATCCCGTGCGCGCCAACTGGCAGGAACTGGTGCCGCACGAACCCGGCCGGCTGATCCTGTCGGTGATCGGCTTCAGAGACCACATGGTTCGGCTCGAACGCAAGGAAGGCCTGCCGCGCATCGTCGTGCACGACCGCACCAGCGGCGAGGAGCATCTTTTGTCCCTCGACGAGGAGGCTTTCTCGCTCGGCCTGTCGGGTTCCTATGAGTACGACACCGAGATCATGCGCTTTTCCTATTCGTCGATGACGACACCTGCGCAGGTGTTCGACTATAATATGCGTACCCGCGAGCGGGTGCTGCTGAAGACCCAGGAAGTGCCATCCGGCCATGATGCGGACCACTATGTCACGCGGCGCCTGATGGCGCCGGCCAGCGATGGCGAACTGGTGCCGATCTCGCTTTTGCACCATCGCGACACGCCGCTGGACGGATCCGCACCTTGCCTGCTTTACGGCTACGGCTCCTATGGCATCACCGTGCCGGCCGCCTTCAACACCAACTGGTTCTCGCTGGTCGACCGGGGCTTTGTCTTCGCCATCGCTCACGTTCGCGGCGGCAAGGACAAGGGCTATGGCTGGTACGATGACGGCAAGCGGGAGAACAAGATGAACACGTTCACCGATTTCATCGCCGTCGCGCGCCATCTGGTGACGGAGCGTTACACGGCGCATGACCGTATCGTCGCCCAGGGCGGTTCGGCCGGCGGCATGCTGATGGGTGCCGTCGCCAACATGGCGCCGGATTGTTTTGGCGGCATCGTCGCCGAGGTACCCTTCGTCGATGTCCTCACCACCATGCTCGATGCGACCCTGCCGCTGACGCCGCCGGAATGGCCCGAATGGGGCAACCCGATCGCGTCCGCCGACGACTACCGGACCATTGCCGCCTACTCGCCCTATGACAATGTCGTTGATCACGACTATCCGCCGATCCTGGCGCTGGCCGGTCTCACCGATCCGCGCGTCACCTATTGGGAACCGGCCAAATGGGTGGCCCGGCTGCGCGACCGCAAGAGCGGGGACAATCCGGTCCTGTTCAAGATCAACATGGATTCCGGCCATGCCGGTGCCTCCGGCCGGTTTTCGCGGCTGGAGGAGATCGCCTACACCTATTCCTTCGCGCTGAAGGTGATGGGTAAGGCGCAGCCTACGGGAGAAATCGACCGATGATCGATCTCGCTACACTGATTGCTTATGTCGCGGTTGTGCTCGGCTTCGTCTTCATCCCGGGTCCGGCCACGCTCCTTACCATAGCGCGGGCAACGAGTTCCGGAACCAAGGTTGGCATCGCGACCGGCGCTGGGATCGCTGTCGGCGACATCTTTCACACCGTCATGGCCATGATCGGCATATCGGCGATCATCGCCGCATCGGCGACGCTGTTCAGCGTCATAAAGTACATCGGCGCGGCCTACCTGGTTTATCTCGGCATTCGCGCGATCATGGAGAAAACACCAGGCGGCCCGGCTGCCGGCGCGCTTGCGATCTCTGCCGGGAAGGCGTTTCGACAGGCTGTCCTGACCGAAGTGCTCAACCCCAAGACCGCTCTGTTCTTCCTTGCCTTCCTGCCTCAGTTCGTGCGGCCTGAAAACGGGACGGTGATGCTTCAGATGACCGTGTTGGGGGCCATCTTCGTCGTACTGGGCCTTTTCAGCACGGTCGTCTTTGCCGTGAGCGCTGGCCGGCTCGGCACGTTCCTGCGCCGAAATCCGTCGGTGTTACGATGGCAGGGCAAAGTTGTCGGCGGCATCTACTGCGCTTTGGGCGTCCGTCTGGCGCTGCAGCAACGCTGACTCCAGACGATGATCGACGCGCCTTCCGAAGAGGCTGCGTGATCAGGGCTTTTTAAGTTCCCGTTGCTCATTTTCACTCGCAATTGCGATGACCGCGCGCTACCCAGTGCGCGGTTTTTCCCGGCCCGACAGCCTCCAATCGCGTAAAGGTCCATTATGCTGCTCGTCGACGTCTATCTCGACAAATCGCCTATCCAGGGAATCGGCGTCTTTGCCAAGAACCACATTCCTCGCGGCACTCTGATCTGGAAGCTGGACCCAAGGTTCGATCGGCTCATCGAGGTCGAGACTTATGAACGTGCGGCCGGCCCGGTGAAGAGCTATCTCGATCGCTACTCCTATCCCGACCGCCGCGATCCGAACTACATCGTCTTCGAAGCCGACGACGCGCGCTACATGAACCATGCCGACGAGCCGAACTGCGACGTCTCCTCACCGGAGGAGAGCTTTGCGCTGCACGACATCGCGCCTGGCGAAGAGCTGACCTGCAACTACAACCATTTCTTCGAGACGGGTTTCGATTTTCTCGGCGACCGCCACCTGTCTGAAGACTCGGTCTAGTTTGCCGTCTTCTTGCGGGCCGGATAGCCGTTTGGATGCGCCGGTATCGCCTTCAGATAGGCGGCGATGGCCGCACGGTCCTGCGGCGTCAGTTCGGCCATGTTCCGTTGGACATCGACCATGGCGCCGCCGACCGAATCGAAATCGGGCGTGAAGCCGGTTTCGAGATAGTTGGCGATATCGGCCTCCGACCAGTCGGCGAGACCGCCCTCGCCCGATGTGATGTTCGGCACGACGCCATTGCCTTCGGCGGCCACGGCGCCCGCCAGCCACTCGTTCTTCTTCGTGCCGCCCGCAAGATCGCGCGGCGTGTGGCATTCGCCGCAATGGCCTGGCCCTTCGACCAGATAGCGGCCTGCCATCACCGGATCAGGCTTGCCTTCGGGGAAGGCAACAACCGGCTGATCGCTGAGATAGAGCAATTTCCACAGGCCGATGCCGCGGCGAATATTGAAGGGAAAACCGAGCGAATTGCCCGCTGCCTTGCCGGCGACGGCCGGCAACGTCTTCAAGAAGGCATAGAGATCGCCAATGTCAGCCGGATTCATGCGCGCGTAGGATGCATAGGGAAACGCCGGATAGAAATGCTCACCAGAAGGCGACACGCCCTTCAGCATGGCATTGGCGAGGTCCTCGACAGACCATGCGCCGATACCGTCCCTGGGATCTTGCGAAATGTTGGGCGGCACGAAGGTTCCGAACGGCGTCTTGAGTTCAAGGCCACCCACGAGTTGAAGCCGGGCGTCGCCCTGTGAGCCCGGCTTTGCATGGCAGGATGTGCAACCGCCGGCATAAAAGATGCGCTTGCCCCTGGCTGCGTCGCCAGGACCGAGCTTGGCCAGGGTTTCCCTGTCGAGCGTCACCGGCGCCGACAGGACCCACCCGGCAACCGCGCCGACGCCGCCCAGAATGACGACGGCGCCGACAAGTTTCTTCAGCCATGCCATGGCTGGTGATCAGCCCTTCTTGATTCTGTAGCCTTGATGGCAGGTGCCGCAATCCGAGCCGATAGCGCCGACTTGCGCCTTCAGCGCGTCGGCATCGGCGGGAGCCGCAGCGACCGCGGCCTTCACGTCTGCGAGATATTTGTCCTCGGCTGCGTTGAAGCCAGCCATGTCTTGCCAGATCTTCGGCGAGGCCGTGGTATCGCCGGTGTCGCTGCCGGCCGGGAACAGCGCATCGGCATCGAATTTTTCCGCATTCGCCTGCAACGCCTGAAGTTGCGTCAGCACAGCCGCGGCATCAAAGGGCTCCTCGCCCTTGACAACTTTCGACAGGCCGCCGACGATCTTTCCACGTTCCTTCATCAGTGCCTGCCGGTCGAGGACCGGGTCGGCAAAAGCCGCCGAGGCCGCGAGTGCGAGCATAGAGATGGCGATAACAAGCTTTCTCATTCAATTGGCTCCATGATGAAGGCATTTCGGGACAGGACGTTAACGGATGCCGTAGGAGGAAAATTCCCTCCCCGGACGACTTTTGCCAGATCTTTGCTTTTTATGGGACACTGAAAAAGAAAAGCCCCGGGTGATACCGGGGCTTCCTGGAAATCGATCACTTCGCCTTTTCGTACAATTCAAGGACATGGTCCCAGTTGATCAGGCTGTCGACGAACGCCTCGAGATATTTCGGCCGGGCGTTGCGATAGTCGATGTAATAGGAATGCTCCCAGACATCGACCCCGAGGATCGGCGACGCGCCATGGACGAGCGGGTTCTCGCCGTTCGGCGTCTTCGAGATCGCCAGCTTGCCATCCTTGACGGAAACCCAGGCCCAGCCGGAACCGAACTGGGTCGTGCCGGCGGCAATGAAGTCGGCCTTGAACTTGTCATAGCCACCGAGATCGCTATCAACTGCCTTCTGCAGGGCGCCCGGCAGCTTGTTGCCGCCGCCGCCTTTCTTCATCCACTTCCAGAAATGGATATGGTTGTAGTGCTGGGCGGCATTGTTGAAGAGGCCGGCATTCTTGCCGAACGACTGCTTGACCACCTCTTCGACCGACAGATCACCCAAGCCTGCCTCGGCGGCGAGCTTGTTTCCGTTATCGACATACGCCTTGTGGTGCTTGTCGTGGTGATATTCCAGCGTCTCTTTCGACATGTAAGGCTGCAAGGCCTCATAGTCGTAAGGCAGAGCGGGCAATTCAAAGGCCATGGATAGTACTCCCTCGTGGAAAAATCCGGTGTCGACACCGGAGTAAGATAGGTCTGGAATGGATTGGGACAACTCCGGATGAAGCGTCGGTCGCCTTTTTATCCGCTCAAGCAGCGGAAGTCGAATGCGCCCAATCCCAATAGAGTTCGCGCGCCTTTTTGGCCACCGGCCCGGGTTGCAGATTGCGATCCTCGATACGCGTGACCGGCACGACCTTGGAATGGTTCCCGGTCGAAAAAATTTCGTCCGCTTCGAGGAAATCGCGCACCGACAGCGTCTTTTCCGTGGTCTTGAACCCATACTCGCCAAGCAGCGTTATCGTGCGCGAGCGGGTGATGCCGGACAGGAAGGTGCCGTTCGGCGCCGGTGTAAAGACATGACCGTCCTTGACCAGGAAGATGTTCGAGGTCCCGGTCTCGGCAACGTTGCCCAGCATGTCGAGCACCATTGCGTTGTCGAAGCCGCGCATCTTGGCTTCGAGAATGGCCCGGCCGTTGTTGGGGTAAAGGCAGCCGGCCTTGGCGTTGGTCGGCATGGTTTCGATGGTCGGACGCCGGAACGGCGACACGGTCACCGAAAAGCCAGTCGCCGGAATCATCGGCGATTCATAGAGGCAAAGGCAAAAGCGGGTAGACGCCGGATCGGCCGGGACGCCCATATAGCCGCCATGCTCGGCCCAGTACATCGGCCTGATATAGACCGCCGTCTTGCCGTCGAACTTCTTCAACCCGTCCCATGTCAGCCCGACGATCTTGTCGGCGCTCATGTTCGGCTTCAGGCCGAGTGCGATCGCCGAAGAATTCACCCTGGCGGCATGGAGGTCGAGATCCGGCGCCACGCCTTCGAACCAGCGGCCACCGTCGAACACGCTGGTGCCGAGCCACATGGCGTGGCTGCGCGGCCCCAGAATGGCGACGTTGCCCTCGTGCCAATCACCATCGACGAAAGTCCATGTCGCGGATTGCGCCGCAGCCGCCAGTGTCATCGTGTGGTCCCGCCTCAATCGGTCTCGTGTGACGGCCATTGGAAGATGCTTTGGCGGGCGCCGTCAACCGGCATCATGGAGTTTTGTTGAGGCCAGTGCCGGGGCGCAATGCAATCAAAGCTTGCACCTTGTCGCACCTGCCCTCAAAACTGTTGTCATGCAATACGCCGCCTATGTCTTCGACGCCTATGGCACGCTGTTCGACGTGCATGCCGCCGTGCGTCGTCATGCCGACCGGATCGGGCCGGACGGCCAATTGTTGTCCGAGATCTGGCGCGCCAAGCAGCTCGAATATTCCTGGGTGCGCACGCTGATGGGCGCCTATGCCGATTTCTGGCAACTGACCGAACAGGCGCTCGATTTCGCCTTGCGCAAAGTTCCCTCGGCCGACCCCGGTCTCAAGGCGATATTGCTGGATGCCTACTGGCGGCTGGATTGCTATCCGGAAGTGCCGGCCGTGCTCAAGGCGCTCAAGGCTTCGGGAGCGAGGCTGGCGATCCTGTCCAACGGCTCGCCCGAAATGCTGCAGGCGGCGGTCAAATCCGCCGCGCTCGACCAGGTTCTGGATGACATCTATTCCGTCGATAGGGTGCGGCGCTTCAAGACCGACCCGGCGGTCTACGATATGG
The DNA here is from genome assembly GCF_024518615.1 of Mesorhizobium sp. SEMIA396. Classification (NCBI taxonomy): domain Bacteria; kingdom Pseudomonadati; phylum Pseudomonadota; class Alphaproteobacteria; order Hyphomicrobiales; family Phyllobacteriaceae; genus Mesorhizobium; species Mesorhizobium sp. SEMIA396. The sequence goes on along the minus strand of NZ_JANIFC010000002.1, from coordinate 299,602 downwards.
TCGCCACCGGCTGGCGCCTCTACCCCGGCGCGGTTTCCTTTCAGTCGTCCAATCGCTGGGACATTGCTGGCGCCACCAAATTCGGTTTTCGCACGGTGTGGATCAACCGCTCCGACCAGCCCGAAGAATACCGGGATTTCCCACCGGCCCTTATCCTGCCGTCGCTCGAAGCCCTTGTGCCCGGCAGCTAGGAAACCTGTGTCTCTGGCGCCACAGTAGCAGCCTGGTCACAGCTTCGCCTTTGTTTGCCCACGTTCGGGCCAGAATCGGAACCGCCTATCGCCCCAGGTGTTGTCAGGCACCCGCGCAACTGTCGGCGAATTCACGTTTTGTTGCGATTTGAGACTTAAAGAAGGCAACCATGTCCATTACCGAAATCGAATCTTTTCGCCTGAGCCGTCGCGGCTTTCTCAACGCCGCAGCCCTGGGCGCCGCTTCGATCGCGGTTTCCGCATGCGCTACCACCGGGCCGGGTCCGGTCGAGCCGCCGCCACCAACCTATGTCGAGCCGCCTCTGGCCGATTATGTGACGATGTACGCCGCTGTCAGCGACGGCGGCTTCGACTTGCCGGCCATCCCCGTCGACAAGATCGATCCGCAGTTCCTGCGTCAGATCGTTCCCGACCCGACGGGACAGAAGCCGGGAACCATAGTCGTCGATACCACCGGCCACTTCCTTTATCTGGTTCGTCCAGGCGGTCAGGCGATACGCTACGGTGTCGGCCTTGGCCGTGCCGGCTTCGAATGGTCTGGCGACGCCGTCGTTCAGTGGAAGCAGAAATGGCCGAAGTGGACGCCGCCGGACGAAATGATCGCCCGTCAGCCGGAATTGAAGCCCTATAGCGCCGACAATGGCGGCATGCCCGGCGGCCTGAAGAACCCGCTCGGCGCACGCGCGCTCTATCTGTTCCAGGGCAATGTCGACACGCTCTATCGTCTGCACGGCTCGCCTGAGTGGCGGTCGATCGGCAAGTCGGTCTCGTCAGGCTGCGTGCGTCTGATGAACCAGGACATTATCGACCTCTATGATCGCGTGCCCTCGAAGACTCCGGTCGTCGTGACCAGCGACGCCAGCCAACCCATGGTGGCGACGGCCAACCGGCAGGCGATTCCGATCGACGCCGGCGTGCCGGACGGATCGGTGCTGCTTGGACCGGTCAAGGCGATCACCAATTCGATCTTCTGATCTGCGGGGGCGTGACGAGGTTTGCCCCCTGAGGAGCTTTAGCTGTTCCTCAGCGGGCGCCAATGTAGCAACCTTCATGGACCATGCAGAGATTGCCGTCGCGCCGTGCAGGACGTTCACACCCTGATCTCCCTGGGGAGCGCACTTTAGGGGAACGGGCTCACTTCAGTCCCAGATGCAAGGACAGTCGATTTGCAGCTCCTCGAAGGTGCTTTTCCGCAGCTTTGCGAGCCTCTTGTGGATTCCCCTCCGCGATCGCGTTGAATATGGCGATATGCTCTTCCTGAACTTGGGAGAGTAGGGCATTTCGCAGCGAACTGGCGCGAGCCTTTCGGATAAAATTCCGTACATGCGACTCCAGGAAATTGGACATTTCCTTGAAATGCGGATTGCCGCAGGCATCGACGATCTCTCTGTGAAAGGCCATATCCTCCTCAACGCCGGCTTCATCGTTGTCGAACGCCCGCTGGATGGCATGCAATTGCATTTCAATCGCCGCAAGCTGCTTTGCTGAGCGCCGTTCGGCAGCCAAAGCTGTTGCAGCCGATTCCACCGCCATCAGAAGCTCGATGATGTTTTCAACATCCAATGCATCGGTCAGATCAACACCGGCCAATCGAAACGCCATCTCCTTCGTCTCGATTACGAACGCCCCTAGACCCTGCCGGGTTGCAACGAGTCCATCGCGTTTGAGGATGCCGATTGCTTCCCTGACGATCGGCCGGCTCACACCATATTTTTCCGATAGCTCGTGCTCCGTTGGCAGCTTGTCGCCCTTGGCGTGTGCGCCCGAAGTGATGTCACTCCTGATCCTCGAGGCTACGGAATCGGCAAGTGAAGGTCCTCGTCTAACCTTTTCATCATAAACCATACGGTGCTCCAACCATCGTCGCTTTCGGACGGCACATCTAAGCCGTTGTGGCTCTGTTGTACCCACGCTGCCGCGAATTTTCTTTTGTCAGAGTAGCAGATTTAACTTGTCAGGCAACCTGGCAATATGGTTCATTGGCAACTGCGGCATGCGGTACCAACGCCTTGCTGGTGCGCGAACGCTGGGATGTCGTGTCGGCAACGGTCCGAAGCGTGAGAACGCTCAGTCGCTGAGGTGACCGGTCGGGTCTTCGCAAGAACGGATAGAGAAACGGGAGGAAGCGCATGAATATTTTTGATGATCCGCAACGGTTACGCCGGCTTGCACAAGAGGCCACCGAATACACCGATTTCAATCGCCGGACTCTTCTGAAGAGTGTGGGCGGTCTGATCGGCGGCGCAGCGCTTGCAAGCACATCGATACTTGCCAGCGCCGAGGAAATAACGCCGCCCGCTGCCGGCAAGAAGGTGCGCATTGGCGTCCCGCTGACCTACGGGCCGTTCAATCAGCCGTGGCGCCGTGGCTGCTGGCAGATCGTCAAGGCGGTGCTCGATGCCGGAGGCGAGGTCGTCACGATTCGCGGCGAGCCGACAAAGCCAAGCGAACAGTCCGCCGAGCGGGCGCTGCTCGACCGCGGGATCGACGCGCTTGTGATGGGGATCTACTCGCAAGAATCCGAAACCGCCTATATTGCGGACGAGGCGCACAAGAGAGGCATCAAGACGGTCGGCTTCACCATTCCGGTCAAGAATTCACCGGCCGTCATGGACGATGTCTGGGGAACTGCGACCACGCTCGGCTACTTCGTTCAGAACTATACCGGCCGCCAGGGCACCTTCGCCCAGACCGCGGAACAGCGTGGTTATTTCACGCCGTTCGACATGGAAGTGGACATGTTCGAACTCATGTGCCGCTACGAGCCGCGCATGAAGGTGCTGCCCTTCATCGACGGCGGCCAGGGCACGACCGATGAGATTTCGGTCGGCCGTAAGAACATGCTGTCGCTTTTGCAGGCCCATCCGGAGCCTGGTTCGCTTGCGGCCTTCATCTCGTGGTGGTGGCCATTCACGCTCGGCGCGGCGCAGGCGCTGAAACAGATGAACAGGGACGACGTTCCGCTGTTCAATCACTACCTGTCGACCCAGTTCCTTGAAGCCTGGGCGGCCAAGCAGGTGCCGGTGGTCTTCAGCTGCGACTCGCCCTTCCCTGAAATCGGCCGCAAGACCGGCGAACTCGCGGTTAAGCTCGCGCGAGGCGAGGACGTGCCAAATATCGTCTACCGCATCCCCGTGATCACCAAGACGCCGGATCAGGCGAGCGAGGCCCTCGCCGAACTCAAAAGCTGGGACGAGCAGGCAATCGCCCTGCTGAAACAGTACGGCGGCTAGACGCGAACTGGCATACGGCGAGCAGAGCGTTGCCGCCGTATGCCCCGCTTTCAGCAGAATGCGACTCGTGCCGAAGGGTGCCGGGACCCAATCCATTTGGTGACGGCAATCGCGTGGGCACTGAACCGTACCCTTGCATCTGATCAACGAACGACTGGAATCTAAAAAGTGACGCATGTGGAGCAGGAAAGCCTTGCCAAGGCGAACACAGCCAAGGGTACTGCCGTCAACGCAGTGCCAGCGGGAAGACGCGAACCCGCCGTCATGCGGTTTCTCAGGCAATGGGGAACAATCATCGTCCTGGTCGTGGCCGCCGTTGGATTTTCCATAGCCTCGCCCTACTTCGCCACCGCTTCCAACTTGAACAACATCCTCTTTTCGATGATCGTCAGTGCGTTGGTCTCTATGGGATTGACCTGGGTCGTGACCGCGGGGAGCTTTGACCTTTCGATCGGTCTCACAGTGACGACGTCATCAATCCTCGTCGCCTTTCTGATCCCTATCACCGGCCCTTGGCTTGCAATCGTGTTTGCTCTGCTTGCCGCATGCCTGATCGGTGTGGTGAACGGGCTTCTGGTGACCTATGGACGGCTATCGGGCATTGTCGTCACGCTTGGTGTGATGTTCGTGCTCGATGGGATCAACGTTTTTATCACGGGCGGTTATCAGGTCCCTGTTAGCTACGACGAAACCGCATTCCTTTATCTCGGCCAGGGTAAGCTCGGAATCGTCGGCGTGCCCGTAATCATCCTGGTAGCGGTGTTCATCGTAGCCCTCATCGCCGCAGCGCGGACACGGATCGGCCACTACATCGCGGCGGTCGGCGACAATCCGATGGCGGCGTTCTACTCCGGGATCAACGTTTATCGATGGGTCATCCTCGCATTCGTGCTTTCGGCATTGATGTCGGGGATTGCGGGCGTGATCGTGACCGCTATCTCATCCTCGGCGCAACCGGTCGGTGGCGAGGGCTACCTCCTCGAGGCCTTCGCCGCGGTGTTCCTTGGCGCAACCGTGCTTGGAAAGGGCAAGCCACATCTGTTTGGCACTCTCGTTGGCGTCTTTTTCCTGTATATGGTGGATTCCGGGATGAATATGGTCGGCTTCCCCTTTGCCGCCCGCCACATCTTCCAGGGACTGGTGCTCATCGTCGCGGTTGGAGCAAATGCGCTTCTCAACCGTGAAGAAGTCCATCTCAAGTTTATCTGAGGTGACGGCGATGAACGCGACACCACTGGTTGAACTGAAGAATCTCGAGAAGGAGTTCGCCGGCACCAAAGCGTTGAAGGGCGTGAGCCTTAGCTTTCTGCGCGGCGAGGTGCACGGCCTGCTTGGTGAAAACGGTGCGGGCAAGTCGACCCTCATCAAAATCTTGACGGGTGTCTATGCCCCGAGCGCCGGTGAGATTTTCCTTGAAGGGTCACCGGTCAGGGTTTCCAGCCCGCCGGAAGCCCATCGGCTGGGCCTCGGAGCGGTCTATCAGGACGCAGAACTGGTATCCAGCTTCACGGTTGGGCAAAATATCCTTCTCGGCAATGAGCCCGGGAGGATCGGTATAAGCGACCGGGCGATCCATGACGAAGCTGCGGAGATTCTGTCGCAAATGGGCATCGAGCTCGACGTGCGGCGGCTTGCCGGCGCACTGTCCGCAGCCGAGATGCAACTCGTCACCTTGGCGACCTTGTTCCATCGGCGCTACAAACTGATCGTTCTTGATGAGCCGACAGCTCGCCTTTCGGCAGCGGAATCGGAAGTTCTTTTTCGGATCGTCGATGGCTTCAAAGCGCAGGGGATAGCCATCGTTTACATCTCCCATCGCCTTCGAGAGGTCCAGCAGATCTGCGACCGCGCCACGATCCTTCGAGGGGGACTTGTTTCCGGAACCCTTAATCGTGGCGAGGTCACCGAAGACCGCGTTACTGAACTCATGGTGGACCGCAGCCGCTCTGAGCTTGCGACCTACAATGATGGCAACAGCGTCCGTCCAGAAGTCCTGGTTGAGGTTGCTGGCCTCGGCACGGCGCAGTTGGCGCCCCTCAGCTTCAAGATGCAAGCCGGAGAGGTGCTGGGCTTCACCGGTCCCGTTGGCGGCGGGATGGAAGATGTCGCACGGGCGCTTGGCGGCATCAGCCGGCATTCCGGCACGGCAAAGGTGCGGGGCAAAGCGGTCAATCTGGCCACCCCGATCGCTGCACGTCGTTCAGGCATCGCGCTGATCCCCGAGGACCGGCGCAAACAAGCCCTTTTTCCCGCACTCTCGGCTGCCGAAAACATCTGCCTGCCGGTCCTGCATTCGCTGCAACATTTTTTGATGATCCGGCCCGGCACCATGAAAAGATATGCAGAAGCCGTGCTGGACCAGCTTGCGGTGCGCCCACGCGCTTCCTCCACGCAGGTGCGCTTCTTCTCCGGTGGCAATCAACAGAAGCTGGTCATCGGCAAATGGATGAGTGCGAAAGCCACCGTCTATATCATCGTGGAGCCGACCAACGGCGTCGATGTCGGTGCGATCAAGGAAATCTACGATATCATACTGCAACTTGCCCGCGATGGCGCCGCAGTCCTGCTCATTTCGTCGTCCCTGAACGAAATGCTCGCGCTCGCCGATCGGATCATGGTCATTCATGACGGCAACTGCGTCGCGGAGGCACCGAAAAAGAGCTGGACATATGACGACCTTCTGGCCGTCACCCTGAGCGGCAAGTCGCGACACACGGCGTCGCCGCCGCACGTCACCCGTTCAACAGAAGAGGAAAGCAGATGAGCACGGATATCAGGCTCTACATGTTCCAGACTGGGCAGATTCGACAGAAGGAGGTCGATATCAAGCTTGGCTACAGCCAGGACGAGTTCTTCACCCCAATCCCCTGGTACCTAATCGTCCATCCCAAGGGAAACATCGTTATCGACGGCGGCACAGCGGTTGAAGCAGCGCGTGATCCGGTTGGCTGGTGGGGCGACACCACAAAGAAATACTATCCTATCATGGATCCCGAAGAGGGCTGCGTGAACCAACTCGGCAAGATCGGAATGAAGCCCGACGATATCAAGTTCGTGCTGCATTCGCATTTGCATCTCGATCACTCCGGCGCCTGCGGCAATTTCCCAAAAGCCCGCCATCTTGTGCAGCGGCGGGAGATTGCATGGGCGTTCGCCGCCGACTGGTTCATGCAAGGCGGCTATATCAAGAAGGATCTGACCAAGGATGGCATCAACTGGGACGTGATGGAGGGCGAGGACCAGTATGATGTCTTCGGCGATGGCAGCGTGCAGACATTCCTGTCTCCGGGACACACCCCCGGCCACCAGTCCATCATGGTACGGCTGCCCAACACCGGTTCGATCCTTCTCGCAATCGACGCCGCTTACACGATGGATCACTGGGAAGAGAAATGCCTGCCCGGCGCGCTGACGTCCGCGCAGGAAGCCGCTGCTTCCGTCAGAAGGCTGCGGCGCATCGCCGAGAAAGAAAACGCGATTGTCGTGCCAGGCCACGACATGGAAACCTGGAAGAAGTTCAAGAAAGCTCCGGCGGAATACTATGACTAGGTTCCGCTGAAATATGCGGCCGGCTGAAGATCGCCGGCCGCACCGCTAAAAACCAAAATGGTCCTTCAAAATCAGTTGCGCGCGCGGACCGCCTCAACAAGGCGGCGCGGTACGCGTGGCGGGTTGCACGAGAGTATTTACCAGATGCACAAGGCTGCTCTCGATCAAATCCAGCAGCGCTGGAACGAGGCCTCCGCGCCATGGGATAAGAAATTGCTCTCCCAGATTTATACGCAGGACGCTCTTTTTTTCGGTCTACTGCCTAGGTTGTACGTCGGACGATCTGAAATAGAGGAGTATTTTGGAAGCTATCAACTCATACTAGAAAAAGTGAATTTAACGCTTGTCGACCAGAATACGAGATCGTTGAGTCGAGGTCTGTTCGCGGCGCAAGGGTTTGGCGATATCGTTAATTACTATCGTGACGGCTCTGTCGTAAAAAATAGGGTCAGGACTTCGTTCGTTGTTTCAAGAATCAATGGTGACTGGCAGATTTATCTGCACCATTTCTCTGAGCTGATCCGGGATAAATAAAGTCTACGGACAGTGGCGAGGCTCGCCAGGAACCGCGCTGAGCAACGGGGGTTCTACTCGCGCGACGGGTGGCGCATAGCTGCCGCTCCTTACCTGCCCCTCGACAGACTCCCCAATATCCCGCGCACGATTGCCCGGCCGACCGACGAGCCAACCGAGCGCACCACCGACTTGATCGCCGCCTCGGCCACCGTCTGGCGGTTGGACGGGCGCGGTGCAGATGTGCGCCTGCCACCGGATTGCGGCGCGGGATCGTCATTGCCGAAGCCCGGAATGGTCCAGCGCGAGCCGCCGCTGCCGGCCTGCTGGGCCTGCTCTTCGGCATCCTGCGCGTCCTTGGCTTTTTTTTGCAGCATTTCGAAAGCCGATTCGCGATCGACGGCCTGATCGTACTGGCCGACGACGGGGCTCTCCTGGATCAGCTTTTGTCGCTCGGCTGCCGTTATCGGTCCAAGGCGCGACGACGGCGGGCGGATCAGGGTCCGCTGCACCATGGACGGGACACCCTTGGCCTCCAGCGTCGAGACCAGCGCTTCGCCCGTGGCAAGCTGGGTAATGGCGGTCATGCAGTCGAAATCGGGATTCGGCCGGAACGTTTCGGCCGCCGTCCTCACCGCCTGCTGCTCACGCGGCGTATAGGCGCGCAGCGCGTGCTGGACGCGATTGCCGAGCTGGGCCAGGACTTTTTCAGGGATATCCAACGGGTTCTGAGTGACGAAATAGACGCCGACGCCCTTCGAGCGGATCAGTCGGACCACTTGTTCGACGCGATCGATCAGCACCTTGGGTGCTTCGTCGAACAGAAGATGCGCCTCGTCGAAAAAGAACACCAGCTTCGGCTTGTCGGGGTCGCCGACTTCCGGCAGCACCTCGAACAGTTCCGACATCAGCCATAGCAGGAAGGTCGCGTAGAGCCGCGGATTCATCATCAGCTTGTCGGCGGCAAGCACGCTGATGGCGCCGCGTCCGTCGCGGGTGGTGCGCATGATATCGGCGATACGCAGTGCCGGTTCGCCGAAGAAATTTGCGGCTCCCTGTTGCTCCAGGACCAGCAGCGTGCGCTGGATCGCCCCGACCGATGGCTTCGTCACGTTGCCGTAGCGCGAGCCGATCTCGTCGGCACGCTCGGCGATGTTGGCCAAGAGCGCCTGCAGGTCCTTCATGTCGAGCAGCAGCAGACCTTCCTCGTCAGCCAGGCGGAAGGCGATGTTCATGATGCCTTCCTGCGCCTCGGTCAGGTTCATCAGGCGCGACAGCAACAACGGCCCCATTTCCGAGACCGTGGCGCGGATCGGATGACCCTGTTCGCCGAACAAGTCCCAGAAGATGACGGGGAATTCCTGGAAGTTATAAGGATCGAGCTTGACCTGTTCGGCCCGCTTGACGAGGAAATCCTGTGCCGTGCCCATCATCGCGATGCCCGACAGATCCCCCTTGATGTCGGCGCAGAACACAGGCACGCCGGCGTTGGAAAATCCTTCGGCCAGGATCTGCAAGGTGACTGTCTTGCCGGTACCGGTGGCGCCCGTCACCAGGCCATGACGATTCCCATATCGTAGCAACAGCTGCTCGGCACGCTGATAGCTGTCGTCGGGCTTGCGGCTGGCGCCGATGAAAATACTGGTGTCGTCAGCCATATGTCCGGTCTCCGCAAACTGATGTGTCTAAAGCCAGTGGCCTTGCCGCAGGTATAGTGAGGCCATTGCACAGCGACAATGCCATTCGTCCAAATCCGGGCCATTCGCCCAAATCGCCCCATTCGTTCAAATCGGGTTTTTGGAGCTTGCGGATTTTGCCGCTGTTTGGCAATCGTCGTCCACGCGGATTGACCTATATCTGATGGATCGAATCCGGTCACTGGAAGCGCATTGCATTGCGATATCGGACCAGGGACCGTAGACTGGACTGCTCCCGGCTGGTGCGGCCGTATGAAACGAGGAGGACGGATGGGCGCCGGAGCCTTGATCCAGGACGTGGAACCCGAAAACATCGAGCGCCAGCGATGGCTCGCATTGGCGGAAAAGGCTTTGGCAGGCGCTTCCTTCGAGGAAAGGCTGGTCTCGCACAGCGACGACAACATCCGTATCGAACCGCTCTACGACCGCAGCACCGCGGCGGAACCGATCGTACGCGCAAACCCGAAATCGCCATGGATCGTCAGCCAGCGAGTCGACGATCCCGACACCAACCGCGCCAAAAGCCAAGCGCTGGAGGATGTGGCACAGGGTGCCACGGGATTGTCGCTGGTCTTCGAGGGGGCGCCGAACGCGTTCGGATACGGCTTGCCGAGAACGGCGGAGGCGTTGGAGGCGGTGCTGGACGGCATTCCGCTCAACCGCATCCAGGTTCGTATCGACGCCCATCCCTGGAGCCGCGCCGTGGCCGACTGGCTGGTCGCTTTCCTGAGCAAGCGGCGGTCGGACCCGGCAAAACTCAACCTCTCCTTCGGCATCGATCCAGCAGCGATCTTCGCGGGAACCGGTCGGCTGCGCATGTCGATCGAGGCGCTGCGGGCCTCCATGCCGCAGTCGCTGGCGCATTTCTTCGCGATGGGCGTTCCGGGCGTGCTGCTGGAAGCTGACGGGCGCGTGTTCCACAATGCCGGCGCCACGGAAGCGCAGGAACTTGGCATCATGCTGGCTTCGGCTGTCTCCTACCTCAGAATGTTCGAGACGGCGCGGCAGCCGCTTGTCTATGCCGCACCTCATATCGGTTTTGCACTCAGCGTCGACCAGGACCAGTTGCTCTCGATAGCCAAGATGCGGGCGCTGCGCAGGCTCTGGGCGCGGGTGCAGGAGGCTTGTTCGATCCCGACATCCACGGCCAGTATCCATGCCGAGACGTCGTTTCGCATGATGACGGCGATGGACCCGGAGACCAACATCCTGCGCACCACCATTGCATGCTTTGCCGCGGCGTGCGGCGGCGCCGATTCGATCTCCATCCTGCCGCACACGATCGCGCACGGTCTGCCGGCGGGTTTTGCCCGTCGTGTTGCCCGCAACACGCAGCTGATCATGGCCAATGAAAGCCATATCGATCATGTCACCGATCCCGCCTATGGTTCCGGCGCTGTGGAAGCGCTGACCGCGGAATTGTGCGAACTGGCCTGGGCGGAGTTGCAGACGATCGAAGCCGAGGGCGGTGTCCTGTCCAGCCTTCAGGACGGACACATCCAGAAGCGCGTTCACGCAGCGGCGGAGCAGCGCAATGCAGCCTACCGCACAGGTGAACGGGCCATCATCGGCACCACGCTCTATCCATCGAAGAACGAACGCCCCGTCGAGACGCTGGCGGCGGAACGGCGACCGGCCTTCACCGAAGGCGTTGCCGTTTGCGAGCCGCTGTTTCCAGTCCGCGTCGACCAATCGATCGGAGCCGGCTCTTGATCCCGGACTTCGGCCAGATCGGCTGGGTCCCGCCACGCCGCACGCCTGTCGAGGTCAAAGGCCAGCGGACCACGCCGGAAGGGCTCATTGCCAAGCATCTGTACAATCAAAGCGACCTCAAGGGGTTGCCGCATCTCGACACCTATCCCGGCCTGCCACCCTTCGTGCGCGGCCCCTACCCGACCATGTATGTCCAGCAGCCCTGGACGATCCGGCAATATGCCGGTTTCTCGACGGCCGAAGATTCCAACGCCTTTTACCGGCGCAACCTTGCCGCCGGCCAGAAGGGGCTGTCGGTCGCCTTCGATCTCGCCACGCATCGCGGCTATGACAGCGACCATCCGCGTGTTGCCGGCGATGTCGGCATGGCGGGCGTCGCCATCGATTCCATCCTCGACATGCGGCAGCTCTTCGACGGCATTCCGCTCGACGAGATGACGGTATCGATGACGATGAACGGCGCGGTGCTGCCGATCATGGCGCTTTACATCGTCGCCGCGGAAGAACAGGGCGTTGCACAGAGGGATCTCGCCGGGACCATTCAGAACGACATTTTGAAGGAGTTCATGGTCCGCAACACCTACATCTATCCGCCAAAGCCTTCGATGCGGATCGTGTCGGACATCTTCTCATACACATCGAAGAACATGCCGAAGTTCAATTCGATATCGATCTCCGGCTATCACATGCAGGAGGCCGGCGCGACGGCCGACCTTGAGCTCGCCTACACGATCGCCGATGGCATCGAATATGCCCGCGCCGGCGTCGCGGCGGGCCTCGACATCGACCGCTTTGCGCCTCGCCTGTCCTTCTTCTGGGCCATCGGCATGAATTTCTTCATGGAAGTCGCCAAGCTGCGGGCCGCGCGCCTGTTGTGGGCGACCCTGATGCAGAAGAATTTTTCGCCCAAGGACGAGCGCTCGCTGTCGCTGCGCACCCATTGCCAGACTTCTGGCTGGTCGCTGACAGCGCAGGATCCCTACAACAACATTGTCCGCACCATGATCGAGGCGATGGCGGCAACGCAGGGCCACACCCAGTCGCTGCACACCAATTCCTTCGACGAGGCGATGGCGCTGCCGACCGACCACTCGGCGCGGATCGCCCGCAACACCCAGCTCATCCTCCAAAAGGAATCCGGCACCACGCGCATCATCGACCCGTGGGGCGGTTCGGCCTATCTCGAACGGCTGACGCATGATCTGGCGGCGCGCGCTCTTGCCCATATCGAGGAGGTCGAGGCGCTCGGCGGCATGGCGGCGGCGACCGAACAGGGCATTCCCAAGCTGCGCATCGAGGAAGCCGCCGCGCGCACGCAGGCGCGGATCGATTCCGGCGAGCAGATGCTGGTCGGCGTCAACGCCCATCGGCCCGAGACCGACATCGAGGTCGACGTGCTGAAGATCGACAATGCCGAGGTCAGGGCCCGGCAATTGTCGAAGCTGCAACGGCTGAAGGGCACGCGCGACGTCGCCGCCGTCGAAAGCGCGCTCGATGAGCTGACCCGTGCCGCGCAAGGCAATGAAAACCTGCTGGAATTCGCCATCCGAGCGGCGCGCGCCAATGCCACGGTCGGCGAGATTTCATTCGCGTTGGAAAGGGCGTTTGGGCGCCACGTCGCCACGGTACAGACCATTTCCGGGGTCTATCGGAAGGCGCTTGGCGATCATCCCGTGGTCGACGGTCTGCAGGACAAGCTTGACGCCTTCGAGAAGAAGACCGGCGGCAAGCCGCGCATCCTGGTCGCCAAGATGGGACAGGACGGCCACGACCGCGGCCAGAAGGTCATCGCCACGGCCTTCGCCGATCTCGGCTTCGACGTCACCGTCGGCGCGATGTTCCAGACACCGGAGGAGATCGCGAGACTAGCGGTTCAACAGGACGCCCACATCGTCGGCGCCTCGTCGCTGGCGGCGGGACATCTGACGCTGATCCCCGAACTGCGCGACGCGCTGAAAAAGCTCGGCCGCGGCGACATGCTGATCGTCGCCGGCGGCGTCATTCCACCGCAGGACTATGACGCGGTGCTGCAAGCCGGCGCTGCGGAAATCTTCCCACCGGGCACGGTCATTCCGGAGGCGGCGGATCGTTTGCTGGACCGGCTGCTGGCGGTCCGCTAGGCTTGTTATAATATCTGTTGCAACTTCTCGCCGGTCGAGTTATAATCGGCGTTGCAACAGGATATCTGTCATGAACACGACCATTCGCAAGATCGGTAATTCGGAAGGTGTGATCCTGCCCAAGGATCTGCTCGATCGTCTGAACATGAAGACAGGTGATCAGCTCCAGATCGTCGAAACGGACAAGGGCATTGCCCTTGAGCCGATGGACGACAGTTTCGAGCGGCAGATGGAAGCTGCTCGCAAGGTCATGGACAAATACAAGGTCGCGCTTCAGAAGCTCGCCGAATGAGCTGGGAGTTCCTTACCCGGCGTGCGGTTGAAGCGATGCACGCCGAGCAGTTGCGCAGGCATGGCGGTGCTCAAGGTTTGAGAGATGAAAATGCTCTCGAATCTGCGCTCGCGCGTGCCGAGAACAAGGCCAACTACGAAAACCCTTCGGTTGAAGACCTAGCAGCCGCCTATGTCTTCGGCATCGCAAGAAATCACGCCTTTGTCGACGGCAACAAGCGCACGGCCATAGTTGCAGCCGGTGCATTTTTGATCGTGAACGGCCATGTCCTGACAGCCGACAACGGCACGCTCTACGAATTCGTCATGGCCGTTGCTTCAGGCGAGATCGATGAAGCCGGAGCCGCGGCGTTCTTCCGCGACCATGTCGTCAAGATCGAGGATTAGCTCTCGGAAAGCTTGACGATTTCCCATTCCTTGCCGTTGACGCTGGCCAAGTCGCCGATCTTCTTGCCGAATAGGGCGACCGCCATCGGCGAAACATGCGAAATGCTACCCTTGGTGGGATCAGCCTCGTCTTCGCCGACAATTTTCCAGTGGACCTTCCTGCCGTCGTCGCCCTCGATCGTGACGCCCATGCCGAAGCGCACCACGTCGCTGCCCGGCTCCGGTACGGAGAGTTCGGCGCTTTCACGCCGGGCGGTCCAATAGCGCAGGTCGCGCGACACGACCGCGATGCGCTCGCGGTCGGCTTTGCGTTCGGCTTTTGCCAATATGTCGCGCAGATCGGCCAGATTCTCCTCGATCTGCGCCAAGCCGCGTTCCGTCACCAGATTGCGGTGGTGGCTGACTGGCCGTTCACCGACACCGGCAATGGCATTTTCGCTGTCTTCCTCGCGGGTGAAAGCTCTGCTCATTCCTTGAACTTAGGCGCGGAAAGGCTGCACGACAAGCCATCGTAGCGGCCTCGGTGGGAGAGACATAACGGCTGGCACGATTCCTGCGATATCAGGCTTGAACGCTGGGATTCTGTGCCGATGTTGAACAGACGAACGCTGCTGACCGGGACCGCAGGCTTTGCCGTTATGGGCCTTGCGCTCGGCAAGGCGGTGGCCGCAAGCTTGAGCGGCATCGAGAAAGCCTCGATGCGCGGCTCGATCAATGCCACAGAACTCGGCGTGCAGCCCGGCACATCAGACGATCAGAGCAAGGCCTTCGCCAAGCTGCTGCGTGACGCCAATGCCCGCGATATGCCGGTGTTCCTGCCGCCCGGGACTTATGTCGTCTCCAATCTCTCGCTGCCCGGCCGCGTGCGGCTTTCCGGCGTGCCGGGCGCGACGCGCGTCGTTTACGGCGGTGACGGCCACCTTTTCATGGCCGAACAGGCTGACCATATCGAACTCAGCGGTCTGGTCTTTGATGGTTCGAACCGCACGATGGGCGGTTACACGCAAGGGCTGCTCGATCTGCGCCGTATCGCGCACCTCGCCATCGACAATTGTCAGATCACCGGCAGCGGCAAGAACGGACTGGCGCTGGAACACGCGATCGGCCGGATCGAGCGCAGCGAGATATCGGGCGCCGCCGATGCCGGCATTTACTCGGTCGAGGCTGGCGGGCTGTCCATTACGGGCAACACCGTCTCCGATTGCGCCAATGGCGGCATCCTCGTGCACCGCTGGCAGGTGGCCGAAGACGGCACCATGGTCACCGGCAACCGCGTCCAACGGATCCAGGCACGCAGCGGCGGAACCGGGCAGAACGGCAACGGCATCAATGCCTTTCGCGCCGGCAATGTCGTCATCTCGGGCAACATCGTCTCGGACTGCGCCTTCTCGGCGATCCGCGCCAACAGCGCCAGCAACCTGCAGATATCGGGTAACACCTGCTCGCGCTCGGGCGAAACGGCGGTCTATTCCGAGTTCTCGTTCGAAGGCGCCATCATCAGCAACAACATCGTCGACGGCGCCGCCAACGGCATCTCGATCGTCAATTTCAACGAAGGCGGCCGCATGGGCGTCTGCTCCGGAAACATCGTGCGCAATCTGTCGACCAGCGGTCCCTACCCCGCCGACTCGCCGGGATTTGGCGTCGGCATCGGCGTTGAGGCCGACACCACCGTTTCCAACAACGTCATCGAGAACGCGCCGCTTTATGGCATGCAGATCGGCTGGGGTCCCTACCTGCGCAATGTCGTCGCTACGGGCAACATCATCCGCAACGCCGGAACCGGTATCGTCGTGTCCGTGGTCGAGGGTGCCGGCACGGCGGTCATTTCAGACAATATCATCGACGGCGCGCTCAACGGTGCGGTTGTCGGCCAGCGCTGGGCCGAGCCCGCAACGGGCGACCTCGCCTCGTCAAACGATACCGGCTATGCGCATCTGACCGTCGAGCGCAATCACGTCAGTTGAGGGCTGCCGTCGGCCTCAGCGCCCCGACCTTGGCACCGTTGCGGTTTTCGATGGGCGTGTTTGCCAACTCGCTCAGCTTGAACGCCAATGCCTCGTCGGCGCGCAACAGTTTGGCGAGGACGGTGGCAATCATGGCTTCGCCGGCGCGGCCGGCGCCATCATCGCATTTGAGCGCGATGCCGAGACCAAGTTCCGGAATTGCCGCACAATGGACGCCCTCGGCGCCGCCTTTCGTAAATATCCGCCCGGGTGCGGCCTCCATCAGTGCGACGTCTTCGCGGCCGCTGCCGGCAACGAAGAAGGGCTCGGCCATGCATGCAGCCAGCAGCCGCCTCGCGGCCTTGGCTCGCTCGGGACCAAAACCTGATGTCGTGGCCATGCGGGCAAAGCCGAGCGCGAAGCTCCTGAGCGGCACCGCATAGGTTGGGATCGAACAGCCATCGATGGCCCGCTGGTCCTCACCATGGACAGCGCCCGTCACCGATTGCATGGCGTCGCGCACCATTTCCTGCAGGCCATGTCCCGGCTTGACATAGCCGCGATGCGCAATGCCGGCGTGGACGCAGGTGCAGAGGAAGCCGGAATGCTTGCCGGAACAATTGTTGTGCAACGCGTTCGGTGAACCGCCGGCGCGGGCGAGCGCAATCTCGGCGTCATGGTTGGACGGCCAATGTGTGCCGCATTCGAGTGCTGATCCGTCCAGCCCGGCCTTGGCCAGCATGGATCGCGCAAGATCGACATGGGCCGGCTCGCCCGAGTGGGACGCACAGGCGAGCGCCAGTTCGCGGTTGCCGAAGCCATAGGCATCGGCCGCACCGCTTTCGACCAGCGGCAGTGCCTGGATCGCCTTGACCGCCGAGCGCGGAAACACCGACTTGGCTGTGTCGCCGATCTCCCAGACGGGCTTGCCATCGCCATCGAAGACCGCGACTGAGCCGCGATGCGCGCTCTCGACGATCGCGCCGCGCAACACTTCGATCAGAACCGGATTTGTCATGAACCCTCCCGTAAATGCGGGCGGTTTACCTGATCCGGTCGAGAATGGAAACGTAGTTTGCGACCGCCGCACCGCCCATATTGAAGATGCCGCCAAGCTTGGCGCCCGGCACCTGGATGCCGCCGGCCTCGCCGACAAGCTGCATGGCGGTCAAGACATGCATCGACACGCCCGTGGCGCCGATCGGATGGCCCTTGGCCTTCAGCCCGCCGGATGGATTGACCGGCAGGCGGCCATCCCTGGCCGTTGTGCCGTCCAGCGCAAGCTTTGCCCCCTCTCCCGGCTTGGCAAGACCCATCGCCTCGTATTCGATCAGTTCGGCAATGGTGAAGCAGTCATGCGTCTCGACGAAGGACAGATCGTCGAGCGTCACGCCGGCTGATTTCAACGCCCGGTTCCAGGCCTGTTCGCACCCTTCGAAGGTCAGGATGTCGCGCTTCGACATCGGCAGGAAATCCTGCACATGCTCGTTGGCGCGGAAGGCAACGGCACGGCGCATCTTCAGCGCCGTGGCGGTGTCGGCAAGGATAAGGGCGGCGGCGCCGTCGGAGACCAGCGAGCAGTCGGTGCGCTTCAGTGGGCCGGCAACGAACGGGTTCTTCTCGCTCTCCTGGCGGCAGAACTCGTAGCCGAAATCCTTGCGCATCTGTGCATAGGGGTTGTCGACGCCGTTCTTGTGGTTCTTGGCGGCAATCATGGCCAGCGCATCCGACTGGTCGCCGTAGCGCTGAAAATAGGCCTGCGCGATCTTGCCGAAGACGCCGGCGAAACCCGCCGGTGTCTCGCCGTCCTCGGGCAGATAGGACGCCTTGAGCAGGTTCTTGCCGATCTCCGGCCCCGGCGTCGTCGTCATCTGCTCGGCGCCGACCACCAGCACGATGCGGGCGGCATTGGCGTCGATGGCGCGGATGCCCTGACGGACCGCGGCCGATCCGGTGGCGCAAGCGTTCTCGACGCGCGTCGCCGGCTTGAAGCGCAGCCGGTCGTCGGCCTGAAGCACCAGGCTGGCGGTAAAATCCTGCGCCGAAAAGCCGGCGTTGAAATGTCCGAGCACGATCTCGTCGACCTCGTCGGGACCGATGCCGGCATGGTCGAGCGCGTCGGTTGCCACCTTGACGATCAGATTTTCTAGCGTTTCGCCCTCGAGCTTGCCGAAGCGCGAATGCGCCCAGCCAACGATGCATGCGGTCATGGCGGTCTCCATCCTTGGCGCCAGCCTAACATGTGGGCTCACGGCGCATTTCGCCTTTATTGTTCAAATATAAACAATCTTGCCCACTTCGTGAAGGGCGGGAGGCGGACAATCGCTTGGTACAGCCAAGATCGCGGTCGATTTTTTTGTTGATTGACGCGTCAATAAAAAATAATCCTGTTTTCTCAAAGGATCATCGCGAGATGCCGAAAGTCGGAATGGAACCGCTGCGCCGCAAGGCGCTGATCGACGCGACGATCTCGGCGATCGGCGAGCGCGGCTCGCTCGACGTCACCATGTCCGAGATCGCCGGACGCGCCGGGGTTTCGTCGGCTCTTGCCCATCACTATTTCGGCGCCAAGGACGAGTTGTTGCTGGCGACGATGCGGCACATCCTGGCCGAACTGACCATCGACATGCGACGCGCCCTTCAATCGGCTGGTACCGCGCGCCAGCGCGTTTCGGCGGTGGTCACCGTCAACTTCTCCGACATCCAGTTCCAGCCGGAAACCATCGCCGCCTGGCTCGCCTTCTATGTCGAGGCGCAGAAATCATCGGCCTTGCGCCGGCTGCTCAGGGTCTATGCGCGGCGGCTGCACTCGAACCTGATGAGCGGGCTTGTCGGCATCCTGCCCAGGGCCGAGGCCGACCGCGCCGCCGAAGCGACCGCGGCGATGATCGACGGGCTCTACATCAGGCGGGCGCTGAAAGACGGCGTGCCTGATGCCGCGACCGCAATCGCGCTGGTCGAGGACTATCTCGAAACAAAACTCGGCGAGCGGCGCAAACAGTGACAACGAAGCGACCCAATTTTCTGATCGTCATGGTCGACCAGCTCAACGGAACCTTGTTTCCGGACGGCCCGGCGGATTTTCTGCACACACCGCATCTGAAAGCGTTGGCTGCGCGATCGGCGCGCTTTGCCAACAACTACACGGCCTCGCCGCTCTGCGCACCAGGCCGTGCCTCGTTCATGAGCGGGCAATTGCCGTCGCGCACCGGCGTCTACGACAATGCCGCCGAATTCGCCTCGTCGATCCCGACCTTCGCCCATCATCTGCGCGCTGCCGGCTACTACACCTGCCTGTCGGGCAAGATGCATTTCGTCGGGCCGGACCAACTGCACGGTTTCGAGGAACGGCTGACGACCGACATCTACCCTGCCGATTTCGGCTGGACGCCGGACTACCGCAAGCCCGGCGAGCGTATCGATTGGTGGTATCACAATCTGGGCTCGGTGACCGGCGCCGGCGTTGCCGAGATCACCAACCAGATGGAGTATGACGACGAGGTCGTGTTCCTAGCCACACAGAAGCTCTATCAGCTTTCGCGCGAACAGGACGATGCGAGCCATCGGCCATGGTGCCTCACCGTCTCGCTGTCGCACCCGCATGATCCCTATGTCGCGCGCAAGCAGTATTGGGATCTCTATGAGCATTGCCAGGCGTTGAACCCGGAAACCGGGTTCATCGCGCATGACGAGCAGGATGCGCATTCCCGGCGGCTGTACCACGCCAGCGACTATCCTTCCTTCGAGATCACGCCGGAACAGGTGCGTCGTTCGCGGCAGGGCTATTTCGCCAACATCTCCTATGTCGACGACAAGCTGGGCGAGATCCTGGATGTTCTCGAGCGCACCCGCATGGCCGACGACACCATCATCCTGTTCTGCTCGGACCACGGCGACATGCTCGGCGAGCGCGGCCTATGGTTCAAGATGAGCTTCTTCGAGGGCTCGGCGCGGGTGCCGCTGGTGATTGCCGGCAAGGGCGTTCACGCCGGGCTGATCGAGACGCCGGTTTCCAATCTTGACGTGGCGCCGACGCTTTGCGACCTCGCCGGCATCGACATCGCTGCAATCGCGCCGTGGACCGACGGCCAGTCGCTGCTGCCGCTCACCAAGGGGTTTGAGCGCACCGCGCCGGTGCTGATGGAATATGCGGCCGAAGGGTCCAACGCGCCCTTGGTGGCGATCCGCGACGGCAGATACAAATTCGTCCATTGCGAACTCGATCCGCCGCAACTGTTCGATCTCGAAGCCGATCCGCTCGAACGGGACAATCTGGTCGATGACGCGGCCAATGCGGGCCTGGTGGCGGCATTCATGGACAAGGTCCAGTCGCGCTGGGACATGGCCGGCTTCGACGCCGCTGTCCGCGAAAGCCAGGCGCGCCGCTGGGTCGTCTATCCGGCGCTGCGCAACGGCGCCTATTACCCCTGGGATTTCCAGCCGCTGCAAAAAGCGTCCGAGCGCTACATGCGCAATCACATGAACCTCGACAATCTCGAAGAGAGCAAAAGGTATCCGCGAGGCGAATGATGTCAGACCTTCTCGTCCCCTCCCTCGACCACCTCAAGCAGGCCTACGCCGTCACCTCCAGGGCGACGCAGATCACACCGCTGCTGGAATCGGCGGTACTGGCCCGCGAGACGGGTGCGGCCCGCGTCTTCATCAAGCCGGAATCGCTGCAATGGGCCGGATCGTTCAAGGTGCGCGGCGCCTATTGGCGCCTGAAGCAGCTTTCCACTGAAGAGGCCAGGAAAGGCGTCGTCGCCTACTCCTCCGGCAATTTCGCGCAAGGGCTGGCGGCTGCCGGCCAGGCGCTCGGCATTCCCGTCACCATCGTCATGCCGATCGACGCACCGACCGCCAAGCGTGATGCTACGGCCGGCTATGGCGCCCGCGTCGTGCTGACCGACCATGGCGAACGCGCGCGTGAGGAAGTCGCCGCCGCCAAGGCACGCGAGATCGCCGAGACCGAAGGCTTGGCCCTGCTGCATCCATTTGACGATCCGGAGATCGTTGCCGGCCAGGCGGGCGCCGGCCTCGAAGCGCTTGACCAACTCGAAGCCAAAGGCGCCAGCGCCGATCTTTTGTTCTGCTCGGTCGGTGGCGGTGGGCTGATCGGCGGCGTTTCGCTCGCCTTCCACTATCTGTCGCCCGCCACTGAGATCATCGGCGTCGAATCTGAAGGTTTCGACGGCATGGGCTCGTCGCTGGCACATGGCAGCATCGAGACGATGCCGATCGGGCCGAAGTCGATCTGCGACGGGCTGATGTCGCGACGGCCGGGCGACGCGCCTTTCGCGGCAGTCAAGACCGCCGGTGTTCGCGGCATCACCGTCGACGACCAATCGGTGCGCAGCGCCATGCGGATCGCCTTCGAGCGCATGAAGCTGGTGCTCGAGCCCTCGGGGGCCGCCTCGCTCGCCGCACTGCTCGGCGGCAAGGTGGATGTGAGGGGCAAGACCGCCTTTGTTGTGGCTACCGGCGGCAATGTCTCGCTCGCCGATTTCATGGCGCATATGAACGATGCTTGAAGCAGATTTCGTCATCATCGGCTCCGGCTCGGCCGGCTCGGCCATGGCCTATCGCCTGTCTGAAGACGGCAAGCATTCGGTCATCGTCATCGAATTCGGCGGCAGCGATATCGGGCCGCTGATCCAGATGCCGTCGGCGCTTTCGATCCCGCTCAACATGAGCCTCTATGACTGGGGCTTTGCCAGCGAGCCGGAGCCGCATCTCGGCGGCCGTGTGCTGGCGACACCGCGCGGCAAGGTGATCGGCGGCTCGTCCTCGATCAACGGTATGGTCTATGTGCGCGGCCACGCCCGCGATTTCGACCATTGGGCCGAAGAGGGTGCGGCCGGCTGGGGCTTCGCCGACGTGCTCCCCTATTTCAAGCGTATGGAAGATTCGGACGGCGGCGAGGATGGCTGGCGCGGCCACGGCGGGCCGCTGCATGTGCAGCGCGGCTCGCGTAAAAATCCGCTCTATGGCGCCTTTGTCGAGGCTGGTCGCCAGGCCGGGTTCGAACTGACCGACGACTACAATGGTTCCAAGCAGGAAGGGTTTGGGCCGATGGAGCAGACCATCAGCGGCGGCCGCCGCTGGTCGGCGGCATCAGCCTATCTGAAGCCGGCGCTGAAGCGCAAAAATGTGAGTCTGGTCAAGGGCTTTGCGCGGCGCGTGATCATCGAGAATCAACGCGCCATCGGCGTCGAGATCGAAGCTCACAAACAGATTCAGGTCGTTAAGGCGCGACGTGAGGTGATCGTCGCCGCATCGTCGATCAATTCGCCCAAGATACTGATGCTGTCCGGCATCGGCCCGGCCGAGCATTTGCGCGCAAACGGCATTCCGGTGGTGGCCGACCGGCCCGGTGTCGGCCGCAATCTGCAGGATCATATGGAGCTCTACATCCAGCAGGAATCATTGCTGCCGATCACGCTCAATTCGGTGCTGAACCCGTTCTCGAAAGCACTCATCGGAGCGCAGTGGTTGTTCCTCAAGACCGGGCTTGGCGCCACCAACCACTTCGAAGCGGCAGCCTTCGTGCGCTCGCGCGCCGGCGTCGACTACCCCGATATCCAGTACCATTTCATCCCGGCGGCAGTCCGCTATGACGGCAAGGCGGCTGCGAAATCGCACGGCTTCCAGGCGCATGTCGGACCGATGCGCTCGAAGTCGCGCGGTTCGGTGACGCTGCGTTCGCCGGACCCGAAATCCAAGCCGGTGATCCGCTTCAACTACATGTCGCATCCAGACGATTGGGCCGAGTTCCGCCACTGCATCAGGCTGACGCGCGAGATCTTCGGGCAGTCGGCGTTCGACCCCTATCGGGGCAAGGAAATCTCGCCGGGCAGCCACATGCAGTCGGACGACGAGCTCGACATCTTCATCCGCGATCATGCCGAGAGCGCCTACCATCCTTGCGGCACTTGCAAGATGGGCCGCGCCGACGACATGATGAGCGTCGTCGATCCGGAATGCCGGGTCATTGGCGTCGAAGGCTTGCGAGTCGCCGATTCCTCGATCTTCCCGCGCGTCACCAACGGCAATCTCAATGCGCCATCGATCATGACCGGGGAGAAGGCTTCCGATCACATCCTTGGCCGGACGCCGCTGGCGCCGTCCAACCAGGAACCATGGATCAATCCGAGCTGGCAGGCGTCGGACAGATAGAGCATGATCGTGACTGCACGATCATGCATGCCGCGAAGACGATTTGGAGACCTCCCATGCGCGCCCAGCCCACGGCATCGCACTATGTCAACGGACGCTACATCGAGGACGAAGGCGGCGCGCCGCTGCCGGTCATCTATCCGGCAACCGGTGAGACCATCGCCATGCTGCGTTCGGCAACGCCGAACGTGCTGGAACTCGCCGTCGAGGCGGCGCGGGCGGCGCAGCCCGCCTGGGCGCGGCTGAAGCCGGTCGAGCGCGGGCGCATCCTGCGCCGCGCCGCCGACATATTGCGCGCCCGCAACGCCGACCTCGCCCGCATCGAGACACTGGATACAGGCAAGGCGATCCAGGAAACGCTGGTGGCGGACGCCCCATCGGCAGCGGACTGCCTTGAATATTTCGGCGGTGCGGTTGCCGCCTACAATGGCGAGTCGGTCGATCTCGGCGGACCCTTCGCCTACACAAGGCGCGAAGCGCTCGGCGTCTGTGTCGGCATCGGCGCCTGGAACTACCCGATCCAGATCGCCGGCTGGAAATCGGCACCGGCGCTCGCCATGGGCAACGCCATGGTGTTCAAGCCATCGGAAAACACGCCGCTTTCAGCACTCGCATTGGCCGAGATCTACAGCGAGGCCGGGCTGCCTGACGGCCTGTTCAACGTGGTGCAAGGCTATGGCGATGTTGGCGCCGGGCTCGTCGGCCACGATGTCGTCGCCAAGGTCTCGGTGACCGGCTCGGTGCCGACCGGCCGCAAGGTGCTGTCGCTCGCCGGCTCGAAGATGAAGCACGCGACGATGGAGCTTGGCGGCAAGTCGCCGCTGATCGTGTTCGACGATGCCGACATCGAGAACGCCATTGGCGGCGCCATGCTCGGCAATTTCTATTCGACCGGGCAGATCTGTTCCAACGGCACGCGCGTCTTCGTGCAGAGCGGCATTCACGACCGCTTCGTCGAGCGTCTGATCGAGCGGACCAAGAAAATCCGCATCGGCGACCCGCTCGACCCCGAAACCCAGATGGGACCGCTGGTTTCCAAGGCGCAGCACTACAAGGTAGTGGGCTATATCGAGATCGGCAAGCAGGACGGAGCAACGCTTGCCTGTGGCGGCAACGTGCCTTCGCTGCAGGGTTTCCAGGGCGGATTCTTTGTCGAGCCAACGGTGTTCACCGGCGTCACCGACACAATGCGCATCGCCCGCGAGGAGATTTTCGGGCCTGTCATGAGCGTGCTGAAATTCGACGGTGAGGACGAGGTGATCAACCGCGCCAACGACACCGAATTCGGCCTTGCCGCCGGCGTCTTCACGCGTGACCTGCCGCGCGCCCACCGCGTCATTGCCGAGCTACAGGCCGGCACCTGCTGGATCAACGCCTATAATCTGACGCCGGTCGAAATCCCGTTCGGCGGCTTCAAACAGTCGGGCATCGGACGTGAGAATTCATTGGCGGCGCTGGCACTCTATTCGCAGCTGAAGTCGATCTATGTCGAGACCGGGGATGTGGCGAGCCCGTACTGATCAAGTCCTACGCCTTCGGATCGGCCGTCCCATCCAGATACTGGGTCAGCGCACAGACCAGGTGGTAGAAGATGCTGGCCGGCACGTCCGATGCCAGTGAGCGGCCGCGCTCGTCGATGCGGTCGATCCACAGGCCGAGCGGCGCCGGGTCGATGTGCCAGCGAAACAGCCGGCCGACGCGCGCTTCGATCTCGGGCTTCAGGTCCGGCCCGCCCGAACCATCCAGCGCGATAGCCGCCTTCACCGCTTCGGCCTGCGGCCAGCTGCGTGATATCAGGTCGAGCGGCAGGCCCTGCCGCGAGACGGCGCCATAGGCAAGGCCGGTGGCGCGGTTGAGGCCATTGGCAGTGGCCGACGCGTAAAGTTTTCTGGCAAAGCCGCTCAATTCGGCCTGGCCGCTGCGTCCAGCGAAATCGACCAGCAGCGAGGCCCACTCGAAATGGTGGCCAGGCTCGGTCCATGACCCTTTCTCTCCTGCGGATGGCTTCCATTCGGCATCGAAATACTCGCCAAGCGTCCAGCTTTCCGGATCGAAGAAATGACTTCGGAAGAGGTCGATGATGCGCGCTGCGCGGCGCAGATGGGCGCGCTCGCCAGTCGCCTGATGCCAAGCGAGGAAGGCCTCGAGCAGATGCATATGCGGGTTGGAGCGGCGCTCGCCTTTGCCGTCCGATGTCTCGAGGAAGCCGGTCATGCGGCTGTCTTCGAGATGCGCATCGAGAAAGGCGAAGGTTTCCTCGCCGAGGCGCAAGGCGTCTGGATTGCCAGACATATGCGCATGCGCGAGCGCCAGGAGCACGCAGGAATGATCGTAGGCATCCTCGGTGGCGTCGGCGACCGAGCCGTCGACATTCAGCGTGCGAACCCAGCCGCCCTTGTCGGTGCGGCCCTTGCCGGCCATGAAGGTGATGCCGTGGCTGATCAGCCGGTCGGCCGGACCGTCCCAGCCGCGCGCTCGGGCGACGGCGAAAGCATAGACCTGCCTTGCCATGGTGCGCATGCGCTTGGGCTTCATCAGCGGCGAGGCGTCCAGGCCGAGCGCTTCGTGAAAGCCGCCATGGCGTTCGTCGACCCCCGATGTCGACCACAGCGGCAAGGTCTCCTGAAACAGCCAGTGATGCACGCGCCGGCGCCAGGCGCCGCTTTCGATGACGCGGTCATGCGCCGGCGTGAACCTGGTTTCCAGGCGACCCGATTTTTCGAGCTGCTCGACGATCTTCTTGACGTGCTGGCTGTGGCTGACCGGGGCGACGAAGGTGGCATCCGATGTCGAAACGATGGCGATGTCCTTCATGCCGATCGCCGACAGCAGGCGGCCATCACTGCGAATGTAGGAATTCTCGCAATCGATAGCGACGACATCGCCGATGATGACATTGCCCCGGTCGTCGGCGGGGCCGACATCGAGCAGCGACTGCCAGGAGCCGAGATCGTTCCAGCGGAAGCCGGCCGGCACCATGGCGATGTCTTTTGCCCGCTCCATGATGGCGTAGTCGATCGAGTTCGACGGAATGGCGGCGTAGAGTTCTAGCGGCATGTAAAGGCCGGACAGATCCGATGTCGCTGCCCTGTAAGCTGCTTCGGTGGCCAGCCAGATATCCGGCTGGAACGCTATGAAGGCATCACGCATGGCGACGGCGCGAAACAGGAAGATACCGGTGTTCCAGTAGAAATTTCC
Organism: Mesorhizobium sp. SEMIA396; assembly: GCF_024518615.1. Lineage (NCBI taxonomy): Bacteria > Pseudomonadati > Pseudomonadota > Alphaproteobacteria > Hyphomicrobiales > Phyllobacteriaceae > Mesorhizobium > Mesorhizobium sp. SEMIA396. The sequence goes on along the minus strand of NZ_JANIFC010000002.1, from coordinate 273,567 downwards.
GGCCTTGAGATAGCTTTGCGCAGTCTCAATATCCGGCTTTTCGACGAAGCGCGACACATCGAAGGTGCCGCCGCTTTCGGCCGCGACCTCGATATAGCCGTAGCCGGTCTCGGGCTGTGTCGGCTTGATGCCGAACACCACCAGCCGTCCACTACGCGCTGCCTCGGTGCCGGCTTCGACGCTATGCCAGAATTGGCGCGGGGTCGATATCTCATGATCCGACGGCATCACCAGCACCAGGCTGTCACCGAATTCGGACAGCGTGCGCAGCGTCGCCAGTGCGACGGCGGCGGCTGTGTTGCGCCCGGTCGGCTCGAACAGCGGACCGCCGCCGGCCAGGTCGAGACCAGCAAGATCGGCGTGAACGCGATCAGCATGGCGCTCCGCGGCGATCAGGAAGATCGGCGTTTCGCCTTCCGGCCGGGCCGTCAGCCGACGCAAGGTCTTGGCCAGCATCGAGCCATCGCCGGACAGATCGTGGAACTGCTTGGGGTTGTCCTCGCGCGACAGCGGCCACAACCTCGAGCCGACGCCGCCGCTCATGACAAAACTGACAATCCGCTCGGTCATTCAACTACCATTCAAAAGGTCTGGTTGTAGGCGCCCACCTCGGGGCTGCGGCGCAGCACGGCGTCGACAGCCTCGAACATCTCCCGTCGACGCTGCGACGACACCGGGCTTTCGACCACCACGACCAGTTCCGGTTTGTTCGATGAGGCGCGCACCAGCCCCCAGGTGCCGTCGTCGGCGACGACGCGCACGCCGTTGACGGTGATGAGGTCTGCGATCTTCTGGCCAGCGAAAACCATTCCATCCCGCTTCATGGCCCGAAAGTCGGCAACCACCCGCTCGACAACGCCATACTTCACGTCGTCCGCGCAGTGAGGCGACATGGTCGGCGTGCCGAAGGTCAGCGGCAGGGCGCGATAAAGATCGGCCATCGAATTGCCCAGGCTGCGATCCAGCATTTGGCAGATGGCGATGGCAGTGACCAGCCCGTCGTCATATCCGCGCCCGATCGGCGGATTGAAAAAGAAATGACCCGACTTTTCGAAACCGGCGACAGCACCGAGTTCGGCGACGCGGCGCTTGATGTAGGAATGGCCGGTTTTCCAATAGTCAGCGACGGCGCCATTGGCGCGCAGCATTGCGTCGGTATGGAACAGGCCGGTCGATTTGACGTCGACGACGAAGGTCGAGTTGGGATGCCGGCTGGAAATATCCCTTGCCAGCATCACACCGACCTTGTCGGCAAAAATTTCATTGCCTTCATTGTCGACGACGCCGCAGCGGTCGCCATCGCCGTCGAAGCCAAGGCCGATGTCGGCGCCTGATGCCAGCACCTTGTCCCGGATGGCATGCAGCATCCGCATGTCCTCGGGATTGGGATTGTAGCGCGGAAATGTATGGTCGAGCTCGACGTCGAGCGCGATGACCTCGCAGCCGATGCGCTGCAACGCCCGCGGCGCGAAGGCGCCGGCGGTGCCATTGCCGCAGGCTGCGACCACTTTCAGCTTTCGGGCGATGCGCTTGTCGCGGGTCAGATCGTCGAGATAGGTCGCGCGAAAGTCGCGGATGAAATCGTAGGAGCCGCCGCCGACGAGATCGAAATCACCTGCCAGCACGATCGCCTTCAGCGCGCTCATCTCTTCCGGGCCGAAGGTCAGCGGCCGCGCAGCACCCATCTTGACGCCAGTCCAGCCATTTTCGTTGTGCGAAGCGGTGACCATGGCGACCGAGGGCGTATCCAAAGCGAACTGGGCGAAATACGCCATCGGCGACAACGCCAGTCCGATGTCCCTCACCCGTGCGCCTGCGGCCATCAAACCGGACACCAGGGCCAGTTTGATCGACAGCGAATAGGAGCGGAAATCATGCCCGGTGACGATATCGGGACCGGCGCCGAGACGGCGAATAAGCGTGCCAAGCCCCATGCCGAGCGCCTGGACGCCGATCAGATTGAGCTCCGGCAGTTGCGCGGAGCCGGGATGGCCGAACCACCAGCGCGCATCATATTCGCGAAAGCCGGATGGCTTGATCAGCGCTTCGGTTTCGAATTCGAAACTGTTGGGCCGGGCGTCGCCAACGATGCTGAAAGACAAGACTGGAAACTCCGAATGGCAGAAATTACGAATTGTCGAGGGCTGCGGCTTAGCACACAAGGCTTTAGGCCACGTTTATTCCGGAAGGGAATCCGGGCCTTTCGGGCAATGCTCGACGAAAGCCGACGAAATGCGACAGAAGTGCCGCCGTGCCGCTTGCAGGAACCAAGTGTGGCGGCTATAAGCCCGCGGTCTGGTCACGGAGTGTAGCGCAGCCTGGTAGCGCACCTCGTTCGGGACGAGGGGGTCGCAGGTTCAAATCCTGCCACTCCGACCAGAGAAAACAAAGAGTTAGCGCATCCCGACTTCGGCGCTCCACCTGCCCCTCAAGCGAGACTACTCGCGTCCCCCGTCAGTCGGATGGGCGAATTTCTATTCGCCGTGCCTCTGTGACTCGGCCGACAGCGATGCCTCTTGCACTGGACAGTAACCAGACGGTCCAACCGGCCGCCTGATGCCTTCATGCCTGCGCTCGCGGACAGATCCCGGAAAACATCTCAACTGGTACGCGCGTTTCCGCTCAGCGGAGGCCAAAAAAGCTCAAGATCGCTATCACGATGACTACAGCTCCAACGAGCCAAATGATGTTGTTCATGATCTCTCTCCTGCTGCCTGGGGAAGCCCGCGCCTCTGGCGGAGAACGCGGGCCGACCAGCCTTTGCCGACTGATCTGCAGCAGACCACCAAATCGTGATCCCGGCTGCGAGAAATAAACCATCAGGCACGCCTAATGTTCCGTCGTGCGTCCCATGATCATAGGCGCCGGCATCATCACCACGACAGCACTGTCGTGACAGGTTTCGTCCTAACCCATCGGCACCATCCCGTGGTGATCGAACGACGGGTACCGACGCAGGAATCCGGCCCCGATTCTTGATGGGAGTCGGGTCTTGATGGGAGTGGGGCCACGAGAGGCCTTTGGCACGCATCCCAATCACGCCCGCAACCAGACTTAAGTCCAGCCCCTGCCCGACCGAAGTCCAGGTTGGAAACGCTTGCCCTTGCCCCAAATTCGGGTGGTGGGCGAAAATGATCAATGAAAAACTAAAGAGCAGCAGCATGTCGAACCGTGAGACCAAGAAATCCCATGCCCTTGGCATGCGGATGACAGAGATCAAAGCCAGGATGCAGGAAGCCCAGATTACCGAAGACGAGATGAAGACCTTCCAGAAGGTCGCGGCCATCATGGAGGGCGACGAGGGCCTAATCGAGGTTGACGACCTGATTGCCGCGTCATTCCTCACCGACACGACGCTGAACAGCCAGAAGCGTTAAGCGACCATGCCGACGATTAGCAGACTTTTTGATTCCCCCGCCGATGCGGCGCGGGTCGCCAGCGACTTGGTGGCGGCCGGAATTCCTCGCGTACAGATCGCCATCATCGGGCCTTACAATAACGAGGCGGGATCTCTTAGGGTTTCCGCTTTGGGATCGTTACTTGGCGCTGCCGCCGGCGTGTTGGCCTGCCTGAGCGCCGTTGCGGCCCATGGCATCAATCCTCTTGCTGCGAGCGTGTTGCCAGCAGCGGTGGCTGGCGCGGTCTGCGGCGGCGTTGCCGGCGGTCTGTTTGGAACATTCGCCATGGCCGCCATGAAGGCGGATGATCAAGACGTTGCCGAGGGGGTGGTTCTGGTGATGGCGCATGTCGATGAAAATGACGCCGACATCGCTCAGACAGTGCTCGGCGGTTGCTCCCCGTCGACGTTCGTGGCCGAAGCAGCGTAGGAAAGGACCGCCCGACGTCGCCGGGACGGGCTCTCTGCGTTCACCAGTGATTGAACCCAACACGCGCCAGATAGCAATTCGAGTGGCAGAGAATGTTCCTGCGCCGGACGCAAAGGCTGGCCGGTGGCAGGTTTCTTCGCGGGCCGCATATTTTGACGAAAAGGTCCGTCGGCTTTAGGGTCGATGGACCTGATGGAGTCAGCCAAACGGCGGGCCGAGTGCGACATGAATTTGAATTCAACCACAGCCCCGCCCTTGATTCTTGTGATGACGCTGGTTCTCTTCACTGGCTGTTCATCGCTCGGCAGAACCGTCGATGCAGCGAAATACGATTCGATGACGTGCACCGACCTCAACAGGGCGATGGGAGACGTCGCCCGTGACATCTCGCAAACGGCAATCACGCGCGGCAAGGTGGCCAACACCAATGTTCCACGCTGGCTGCTCGGCGGCTCACGCGTGAAGACCGCGGTAGCCAACCGCGAAACAGCCAGGATCGACCGGCTTAAGCAGCAACAGGATGCCATTGCCGCTGTGCGAGCACGCAAGTGCCCCAGGTCCGCGAATTGAGCGGACAGCCAATGCCTCGGTGCGGAGCCCGGTTCAGGCGCTCAGGCGAAATCGCGTCACGTCGATCGCCGCGGCCATCAGCGTCTGTGTGTAGGCGTGCCGCGGATCGCTGAAGATCGCCTCAGTCGGCCCTTCCTCGACGATCTTGCCCTGTTTCATGACGATGATGTAGTCGGCCATGGCGCGCACGACCGACAGATCGTGGCTGATGAAGAGATAGGACAATTCGTGGTCCGCCTGCAGCTTGCGCAGCAGTTCGACGATCTGTTTCTGCACAGAGCGATCGAGCGCCGAGGTCGGCTCATCCAATACCACCAGCCTGGGCTTCAGGATCATGGCGCGAGCAATGGCGATGCGCTGCCGCTGGCCGCCGGAGAATTCGTGCGGGTAGCGATTGCGTGCGTTGGGGTCGAGGCCGACCTCGCGCAAGGCGTCGACCGCGCGTTGATCACGCTGCTTGCCCGAAAGATCAGGCTCATGCACCAGAAGTCCTTCGGTGATGACTTGGCCGACGGTCATGCGCGGCGACAGCGAGCCGAACGGATCCTGGAAGACGAGCTGCATCTGGCGCCGCAGCGGCCGCATCGCCTGCCTGTCGGCTTGGGAAATGTCGCGATCACCGAAACGGATAAGCCCGTCGCTCGGCAACAGCCGCAGCAAGGCGCGGCCGAGCGTCGACTTGCCCGAGCCGGATTCACCAACGATGCCGATGGTCTGGTTTCGCTGCAGCCGGATCGAGATGTGATCGACGGCACGCAGCATCAGCGGTTCACCAGCAAGAAACCCGCCGCCAATCCTGAACGTCACTTCGACATTTCTACCTTCGAGCAGCACCGGAGCATTGGCGGGCGGCGGCCGCTTGCTGCCGGCCGGCTCGGCCGCCAGCAGCATTTTCGTGTAGGCATGCTGGGGATTGACGAAGATGGCCTCCGCCTCCCCCTCCTCGACAACCTCGCCCTGGCGCATGACATAGACCCGGTCGGCAAAGCGGCGGACGATGCCAAGATCGTGGGTGATGAAGACGATCGCCATGCCGAGCTTGCGCTGCAATTCGGCCAGAAGCATCAGGATCTGCGCCTGGATGGTCACGTCGAGCGCCGTCGTCGGCTCGTCGGCGATCAATATGTCAGGGTCGTTGGCGAGCGCCATCGCGATCATCACACGCTGGCGCTGGCCACCGGACATTTCATGCGGATAGGATTTCATCCGCCGCTCGGGATCGGGAATATGCACCAGCCGCAGCAGCTTGAGCGCCTCTTCCCGCGCCTCGGCGGCATTCAGGCCCCGGTGCCGGCGGATCGGCTCGATCAACTGGTTGCCGATCGAATAGAGCGGATCGAGCGAAGTCATCGGCTCCTGAAAGATCATGCTGATCTTGCGGCCACGAACCTGGTTGAGCTCGGATTTGCTGAGCGTCAGAAGATTGCGGCCGCGATAATCAACGCTGCCTGTCGCTTCGCCGTTCGATGCCAGCAGGCTCATCGCCGCCATCATCGTCTGGCTTTTGCCGGACCCGGATTCGCCAACCACGGCAACGGTCTCGCCCGCATTGACGTGGATGCTGATGCCCTTCACCGCCTCGACTGCGCCGTCGAGCGTGCGGAAGCGGACACGCAGATCCTTGACGCTGAGGATCGTTTCGGAAGCAGCCATCTTAGCGATCCCCATCTTATCGATCTCTCGGGTCCAGTGCGTCGCGCAGGCCGTCGCCGACGAAGTTCAGCGCGAACAGCGTCGAGACGAGGAAGAAGGCGGGAAACAGGAGCAGCCAGTTGGCGGTGCCGATGTTCTTGGCGCCGACCGAGATCAGCACGCCCCAGCTGGTCATCGGCTCCTGCACGCCGAGGCCGAGAAACGACAGGAAGCTTTCCAGGATGATGACCTGAGGCACCAGCAGCGTCATGTAGATCACCACCGGGCCGAGCAGGTTGGGGATGACGTGGCGCAGCAGGATACCGCGCTGGCCGACACCCATGGCTTCCGCCGCCTGGACATATTCCTGCCGGCGGATCGACAGCGCCTGGCCGCGCACGATGCGCGCCATGTCGAGCCACAGCACGGCGCCGACCGCCAGGAACATCAGCACGAAGTTGCGGCCGAAAAACACTACCAGCATGATGACGAAGAAGATGAAGGGCAAGGAATAGAGCACGTCGACGATGCGCATCATCACCTCGTCGACCTTGCCGCCGGCAAAGCCGGCAGCGGCCCCGTAGACCACGCCGATGACCACCGCCACGACACCCGCGAGCAGGCCGATGGCCAGCGATATGCGCCCGGCCATCAGCGTGCGCGACAACAGATCCCGGCCGGTGTTGTCGGTGCCGAACAGGAAATACTGCTGCTTGATCGAGGCGCTCATCGTCACTTCGAGACCGTCGGGCGACTTGCTCTCGATCTTGGTGCCGTCAAAGGCATCGGAACGGTCGAGATAACGGATATTGCGATCGTCGATCGGCCTGGTCGACTTGACGGTGACGAAGACCTGGTTGCCTTCCTGCCGCCACTCCTTGATGTCGACCCGCATGCGCTTGATCGCTTCGGTAAGCGCCGTCTCGATCATGTCGGCCTTCGGATAGGCTGACAGGCTTGGCGGCATACGCACATAGTCGGCATAGATGGTGGTGTATTGATGCGGCACGAACCACGGTCCGAACACGCTGACGACACCGATCAGGGCAAGGTAGTACAGGCTGAACATGGCGGCGCGATTGGCCTTGAGCCGCGCCCAGGCATCCCCCCAGAGCGAACGGCCGATGACGGTGGGGGCTGTGGCTGCGATGTCAGTCATAGCGCACCCTCGGATCGACGACCGCGTACATGACGTCGACGATCAGGTTGAAGACAATGGTAAAGATGGCGATCACCACCACCGTTCCCATCACCAGCGTGTAGTCACGATTGAGCGCGGCATCGACGAAATAGCGGCCGACGCCTGGAATGGAGAAGATCGTCTCGACAATGACCGAGCCGGTCAGCAATGCCGCCGCCGCCGGACCGGTGAAGGAGACGATCGGCAGGATGGCACCGCGCAGCGCGTGCTTGACCACCACCGACCAATCGGACAGGCCGAGCGCGCGCGCCGTGCGGATGTGGTGGGACCGCAAGGATTCGATCATCGAGCCACGCATCAGCCGGGCGACGATGGCGATCTGCGGCAGAGCGAGCGTCAACACCGGACCGACCTTGTTGATGAAAGCGCCATCGCCCCACCCACCGATCGGCAGCAGCCTCCAGGTCAGCCCGAACAGGAGTTGGATCACCGGCGCGATGACGAAGGTTGGGATAGTGCTGCCGGCCGTCGCCAGCGCGATCACCGTATAGTCGCCAAGCTTGTTCTGGTTAAGCGCCGCAATGGTGCCGAGCACACAACCGAGTAGCAGCGCCAGGACGAGCGCCGAGGCGCCGAGCTGAACCGATATAGGCAGGCCCTTGGCGAAGAGTTCGGTGACGGTGAAATCCGGCATGTTGTAGCTCGGGCCGAAATTGCCGCGCAGCAGATTGCCGAGATAATGGACGAATTGCAGCCAGAGCGGGTCGTTGAGGCCGAACTGGGCTTCGAGATTGGCCTTGATCTCGGGGCTCAGCCCCCGCTCCTGGTTGAATGGGCCGCCCGGCGCGACGCGCATCAGGAAAAACGCCATGGTCACGATGACGAACAGCGTCGGGATGGCGGTCAGAAGCCGCCGTAATACGTATCGCAGCATCGGTGCCCCGCTTGACCCAGAGCAACGCGCGTCCAGCTGGACGGTTGCGCTCTAGCCTTCAAATCTTCGCACCGACATGCCGAAAATCGATTCCGGTTCCCGGGCCGATGCGATGGCAAACCAGCACCGCCGCGCATCTCGTTGCGCGGCGGCCCGGCTAAGGATCAGTCCTTGCTGATGAAGCGGGACGGATGGATGTCCATCACATTGTCGTCGAAGCCATGCAGCTTCGAGGAAACGATGTCGTGGAAGCTGTAGTAGAGAAGCGGAATGTTACCGACGTCATCGACAAGGATGCGCTCGGCCTCAGTGAGGTCCTTCATGCGCTCTTCCGGTTTGCCGCCGGCAGCCGCAGCCTTGTCCATGGCCGCTTCATATGCCGGGCTGACATAGCTCGAATAATTGTTGCCGCTGGCCTTGCGGGTGATGCCGAGGAAGGTCTCCGGATCCTTGTAGTCGGCGATCCAGGCGGCACGCGCCAAGTCGTAGTCGCCCTTCTGCTCGAGGAAGGAGTAGTGGGTCTTGGTGTCGGTGTTGACGAGCGAGACGTCGATGCCGAGCGGCTTCAACTGTTCCTGGATGGCGACGGCCGTGTTCTTGTGGTTTTCCGAAGTGTTGTAGCGGATCTCCATCTTCAATGGATGCTCGGGCGTATAGCCGAGTTTCTCGAGGGTCTTCTTGGCAGCGTCCTCGCGGTCGATCTGCGACATGTCGGCGTATTTGGCCATTGCCGGCGTGTAGCCCGCGATGCCCGGAGGCACCATCGAATAGCCAGGCAGCATCGAGTTCTGCCAGACCTTCTCAGCGAGGAAGTCGCGGTCGATCGCCATCGAGATGGCGTTGCGCAGTTCGACATTGTCCCACGGCGCCTTGTCGGTCTTGATCGCATAATAATAGGTGCCGAGATAAGGTCCGACGCGGACCTGGTCGCCGAACTTGGTCTTGAGGTCAGCGAGCTGTTCGGTCGGCAGGTCGCCGTAGCTGTCGAGTTCGCCGGCCTCGAACCGCTTCATCGCCGATGAGCGGTCTTCGGTCGGGATATAGTTGACGACGTCCATCTTGACGGTCGCGGCGTCCCAGAATTTCGGATTCTTGACCAGCTTCATGTGGTCGTTGGGTATCCACTCGGCCAGCGTATAGGCGCCGTTCGAAACGAGATTACCCGCCTTGATCCAGTCGGCGCCGAGCTTGTCGATCGAAGCCTTGTTGACCGGATAGGCGGCCTGGTGGGTCAGCATCTCCAGGAAGTAAGGCGTCGGCGCCTTCAGCGTGACTTCGAGGGTATTTGCGTCAATCGCTTTGACACCCATATCCTCCGGCTTGCCCTTCTTGGTGTTGACGTCCTCCGCACCCTTCACCGGGTACAGCATCGAGGCGTATTCGGCAGCGGTGGCCGGGTCTTCCAGCCGACGAAACGAATAGACGAAGTCGTCCGCCGTCACCGGGCTGCCATCCGACCAGAGGCCATCCTTGCGCAGCTTGAAGGTGTAGACAGTCCCGTCGTCTGACACTGTCCAGCTTTCGGCCGCGCCCGGAATGAGGTTCGTCTTCTGGTCATGCATGACCAGGCCCTGGAACAGGTCGCGTATGATATCGGCTTCGTAGACGGTCGAGGTCTTGTGCGGATCGACCGTCTCCGCTTCGGCGGCGCTGCCTCTGTTATAGACGGTCTCGGCGAAAGCCGGCGTGTAGAAGGTGCCGGCGGCCAGCGCCATGGTCGTGGCGAGCACCGTCGCCTTCAGCATGTTTTTCAGCATGAAGTTCTCCCTGTCGGCGCTGCCGTTGGCGCGCCTATTAAGTGTTGACGCCCTGAAGCCGATATCTGACCCCTTTGAGCGCGCCGCTGGTTCCCGTCCTGCGGCTCGTGCCCAGACACTAACGCGGAGAATTTTTATTTCAACAGACTCTCTGGGTCACCCAAAGTAAGGCGGACGAAAGCTATGGCGTGGCCGCTGAAACAGCAGCCGAAACCAGAAGCTTGACTTGGTTTCTTCACCTCGACGCCATTTTTCACCGCGAATCGGAGCCATGCCAGTTTGCCGGAATGTCTTAATGCGTTCTTAAGCAACCTGGGGTTACATTATGAGTACCTTCTATATGGTTCGAACTTCAGACGCGTGGCGGCTATGAGTAACAGAGCAAGTAAATTGCCCAAAATCCGTCAATTAATGCGGAAACTTCAAGAAGAACACGGCACTTCTGCGGTCGAATTTGCCTTGCTTTCACCGATTTTCATTCTTCTTCTACTCGGAATGGTTGCATATGGTATATACTTCGGCGCCGCCAACTCGATCCAACAGATCGCAGCGGATGCCGCCCGCACGGCAATTGCCGGGTTGAACCAGACCGAACGCCAGACGCTCGTAGCCAGCTTCGTCACCAACAATGCCGGCGGATATCCCTTCGTGGATGTCAGCAAGTTGACCTACCAGGCCAACGACAGCACGGCTGATGGAAGCCAGTTCGTGGTTTCCATCCAGTACGACGCCCGCAACCTGCCGATCTGGAACCTTTTCCCGGGCATAGCCATGCCCGGGACCACGATCAAGCGCCAGTCAACGATCAGGGTCGGGGGCATTTGAATGCTGCTGCATGCGTGCAATGGGATCGGTCGGCTTGCCCGGTTGATGCTGAGTGACAGGAAAGCGAACTTCACCGTCATGGCGGCATTGAGCGCGCCGGTGGCGCTGGCGCTGGCCGCGGTGGCCATCGACGAAGCCTCGATCTACACCGAGCGCCGCGAAGCCCAGGCAATGGTGGACCTGGCGGCGATCACCGCCGCCTCGAACATGACCAATGTCAACACCGCGGTTGTCACCACACTGACCGACAACGGCATGCCAGGGGTTATCGTTCAAAGCTCGGGACAGACGATCGAGCCGGCGGCCGGCAAAACCGTCGTGACGGTCACGCCCGGGCGATATGTGGCATCCGGCGCCAATGTGGGCCAGCGTTTCCAGGCCAGCGTAACACCCTACAATGCCGTCCATGTCACCCTGAAGAAGATCCCGGCCCGCTATTTCGCGAGTTCGCTGATCCCAACTCCCGTCATCGGCACCCAAGCCATCGCCAGCATGACGCCGCAGGCGACGTTCTCGGTCGGATCGAGGCTCGCCAGCCTCGATGGCGGTATCCTCAACGCGCTTCTCGGCGGACTTCTCGGCAGCAACATCTCGCTCAGCGTCATGGACTACAACGCGCTGCTCTCCGCCGATGTGAGCGTGCTCTCCTTCGTCGACGGCCTTGCCACACAGCTGAACCTGACCGGCGTGTCGTATTCGGATGTGCTGGCATCGAAGGCGACCGTCGGCCAGATCGCCACGGCCATGGCCAATGTGCCGGGGCTTGGCAACACGGCCAAGGTCGCCCTGCAGACGATCGCTTCCAAGTCGACCAGTACGGTCCAGATCCCGCTCAGTCATCTGATCGATCTCGGCTCCGTCGGCAAGTTGGGCCTCGGTCAAAAGCCGGCCGGCCTTGGCGTCGATGCCAGCGCGATGGGCATGCTGACCGCCGCCGCCGGACTGGCAAACGGTTCGAAGCAGGTCGACGTCGCCCTCGGCGCCGCCATTCCGGGGGTGCTGTCGACCACGCTCGCCATCGCCATCGGCGAACCGCCGCAATCCTCGCCATGGCTGGCGGTTGGCGAGGTCGGCGCCATTGTGCGGACGGCGCAGACCCGCATCAAGCTAATAGTGAAGATCGGGGGCGGTAACAAAAATGTCGGAGGCGGTATCACCTTGGTATCGGTCAGTTTGCCCCTGCATGTCGAAGTCGCCTATGCCGAGGCCAAGCTCATGGACATAAGTTGTCCAACAGGCCCTGACAGTATCAAGGTCACCGTTGCTACACGTCCCGGTATCGTCGAAGGACATCTCGGTGACAGCAGCAGCGCCGGCTTTGCCGATTTCACCAATAAGGAGACGTTTTCCAACACCGAAATCGCGGCCGTGAAACTTCTGCTCATCCCCGTGGTGTCCGTAGTGGGCTCAGCGGCGTTTAACATGGCCAATAACCCCGCGACGACGCTGACTTTCAACAAGGCCGACATCGATGCCAAGACGATAAGGACCGCTTACACGCAAAATTTTACCCAATCGTTGACTACGTCGCTGGTCAGCGGCCTGTCGCTGACGGCGAATTTACTCGGCCTGCCGCTGAATCTTGACGCCCTTCTGGGATTTGTGAAGCCGCCGGTGGTGGCACTTCTGAACAGCGTGGCGGCCCCGATCGATACCTTGCTTGCCAACCTGCTTGGAGCCCTTGGCGTGCGTCTCGGCGAGGCGGATGTCCGGGTCACCGGCGCGACTTGTGGACGCTCCGTGCTGGTGCAGTAGAGCAGTCGAGGCATCAGTCGAGCCTACCGAGGAAGCATCCAAGTCCCGGCAGCAAAAGCTCGACCTCCCTGGTGAGCGAGGCATCGCCGTCAAGTTCCGTAACCGCTCCTAAGTCTTGCGGCAACGGCCAATTGGCCGGTCCTCCAGCAAAATTGAAGACACAGAGCAGTCTTTCGCCGCCGCCCTCGCGAACGAAAGCCAGCACGTCACCCTCGGCGTCGAGAAAGCGGATCGAGCCTGATACCAGCGCCTCATGCTTCCCGCGCAAGGCCAGCGTGGTCCGATAGGACTTCAGCACCGAGGCCGTGTCGGCATTCTGGACGTCGACCGCGCGGGTGCGATGGCTGGCCGGTATCGGCAGCCAGGGCCTGGCCGTGGAGAAGCCTGCATTGTCGGCGCCGGCCTCCCAGACCATTGGCGTGCGACACCCATCCCTGCCCTTGACGCCTGGCCAGAAGCGGATGCCGACGGGATCGCGCAGATCCTCATAGGCCAGCTCCGCCTCCTCCAGGCCCAGCTCCTCGCCCTCATAGAGGCAGATCGAGCCGCGCAGGCAGGACAACAGCATGATCGAGAATCTTGCGACGGCGTCGGGATCGCTGCCCGGCCTTGTCCAGCGGCTGACATGGCGCACCACGTCATGGTTGGAGAACGCCCAGCAGACCCAGCCGTCGGAGACGGCCGCCTCGAAGGCTTCGACGCAGCCACGCACATGCGCGGCCGAGAACTGCGGACCGAGCAGGTCGAAGGTGTAACACATATGCAGCTTGTCGCCGCCTGAGGTGTAAGCCGCGAGCGTCTGCAGCGAGCGGCCTTCATCGCCGATTTCGCCAACCGCGGCGCGGTCGTCATATTCATCGAGCAGCGCCCTGAAGCGGCGCAGGAACGCCAGGTTTTCCGGCTGCGTCTTGTCGAACAGATGCTCCTGGTAGAGGTAGGTGTTGGTCTCGCCGTTGGTGCCGGCGACGCTCGACGCCAGGGGCGGATTGCTGCGCAGCCAGCGGTCGTGGACATAGTAATTGACCGTATCGAGCCGGAAGCCGTCGACGCCGCGCTCCAGCCAGAACCGCACCGTGTCGAGAAGCGCGTCCTGGACCTCCGGGTTGTGGAAATTCAGGTCGGGCTGCGAGGCTAGGAAGTTGTGCATGTAGTATTGCCGGCGGGTCGAATCCCATTCCCAGGCCGGGCCACCGAACACGGAGAGCCAGTTGTTGGGTGCCCCGCCATCTGGCTTGGCATCGGCCCAGACATACCAGTCCGACTTGGGGTTATCGCGGCTGGCGCGGCTTTCGACAAACCAGTCGTGCCTGTCGGACGAATGCGACAGCACCTGGTCGATGACGATCTTCAGGCCGAGACGATGCGCCTCGGCGACCAGCGCATCGAAATCCTCGAGCGTGCCGAACATCGGATCGACATCGCAGTAATCCGACACGTCGTAGCCCATATCGGCCATCGGCGACTTGAAGAAAGGCGACAGCCAGACGGCATCGACACCAAGCGAGGCGACATGGGCGAGCCTCGAGGTGATACCGGCGAGATCGCCGCTGCCATCGCCGGTCGTGTCCTGGAAGGAGCGCGGATAGATCTGGTAGATGACGCAACCACGCCACCATCCGGTCTTGTCACTCGCCGCCATTGCGCTTCTCCCCTGTGCCGGCTTGCGCTCGTTCGATCATGAAGATCACCGCCCGTCCCGATATCGGTCGCGATCTGTCCGCCGCATCCGGCGCTTCGATGGCTGGAGCCCAGAAGAATCCGTCTCGCTCAGGCAAGGTGAACATGCAGGCCCGGCGATCGCCGTTGATGATGACGGCAAGGCGGCTGACGCCACCCAGGATCATGACGAGGCGGTACCGCTGCGGGTCCTGCCAGCACTGTTCATTGAGCGGCGCGCCTGTCTCGGTCAGCCATGCGACGTCCGGTATCTCTGAACCTGCCGGTGGCTGGCCAGTGAGGAAGCTTGTATCGGAGAGCGCCGGCATCGACCGGCGCAGCCTCGAGAGTTCCTCCGTGTAGCGCTCCAGCACCTGGTCACGGCCGGCCCAGTCGAGCCAGGTGATCTCGTTGTCCTGCGCATAGGCGTTGTTGTTGCCTTGCTGGGTGCGGCCGAACTCGTCGCCTGCGGTCAGCATGATGGTGCCGCGCGAGGCAAACAGCGTGGCGAGCAGCGCGCACTGATCGTTCTGGCGAGACTCCCATACGGCCGGATCGTCCGCATCCCCTTCGACGCCGTTGTTCCAGGATAGGTTTTCATTGTGACCGTCGCGGTTCTGCTCGCCATTGGCTTCGTTGTGCTTGCGCTCGTAGCGCACGATATCGGCGAGCGTCATGCCGTCATGGGCGGCGATGAAATTGACGGTCCGACTGGCGTTTTGCCGGTTCGTTGCGAACACATCGGACGAACCGGCAAGCCGGGTCGCCAGCGCACCGACCATGCCGGCGTCGCCGCGCCAGAAGCGCCTGACGTCATCGCGATACTTGTCGTTCCATTCGAGGAAGGGCGGCGGGAAATTACCGAGCTGATAGCCGTCGGAACCGATGTCCCACGGCTCAGCGATCAACACGCGATCGGCCAGCAGCGGGTCGTCGCGCATCGCTCTCAGCATCGGCGCCTCGGCATCGAATGTTCCTTCAACCCTGCCCAGAATGGGCGCCAGGTCGAAGCGGAAGCCGTCGACGCCGGCATCCCTGACGAAATGGCGAAGCGTGTCGAGGACCATCTCCTGGACGACAGGATGATCGCAAGCGACCGTGTTGCCGGTGCCGGTATCGTTGGCCAGCCCGCCGTCTGATGAGTGCCGGTAGTAGGCCTGGTTGTCCAGGCCGCGCAGCGACAGCGTCGGGCCAAGCCAGTCGCTCTCGCCGGTGTGGTTGAAGACGAGGTCGAGGATGACGCCGATGCCAGCCTCACGCAGCACGGCGACCGTGTTTCGCAACTCCATGATGCCGCCCGGCGCCAAACGCGGATCGAGGGCCATGAAAGTCACGGGATTGTAGCCCCAGGCGTTGCGCAGCCCGAGCGGCGGCAAATGTCGCTCGTCAATCCACGCGGTCACCGGCATCAGTTCGACCGCGTCAACCCCCAGTTTTTTCAGATGCTCGATAACCGCCGGGTGAGCAAGTGCGGCGACTGTTCCGCGCAATTTTTCGGGAATGTCCGGATGCAGCATGGTGAAGGCGCGCACCGGCACTTCGTAAATAAGGCCGCCCGGCTGGAATAGCGGCGGGGCAGCCTGCACCGGCTTCGGCAGCGCAGCGGCAATCGCCTTCGGCATCAGCGGTGCGGTATCGGCGCCCTCGCCCCGGCGCTGGGCCAGCCGCCAGTCATAGACATAGGACCTGTCGATCTCGACGGCATATGGATCGGTCAGGAGCTTGGCGGGATCGAACCACAGTCCGCGTTCCGGCGCGTAGTCGCCATCGGCGCGAAAGCCGTAGCGGATGCCCTGGCCAAGGCCCGCAATGAACAGCGCATGGACGCCCTCACCTTCCGGCTGCAGTTCGAGCCGTTCGATTTCCCGGTTGCCCTGCTCGTCGAAGATCGAGACCCAAAGCCGACGGGCGGCCTGCGACCAGGCGGCAAAGCGGATGCCTTCGCGGGTGACGGTGGCGCCGAGCTGGGTCATGCAGTCTCCCCCTTCGCCCCTTGTGGGAGAAGGTGTCGCCGAAGGCGACGGATGAGGGATGTTCCCGCTTGGCAAGGACAGCGATCCTTCGCGCACCCCTCAACCGTCTCGGCGCTACGCGCCGATCCACCGCCCTGGGGCGAGCCACGGGTCTCGCCCCGTCCTTCGAACCCCACAAGGGGAGAAGGGAAAGCGCGAACCGCCACCCTCAAGTAATCACGCTTGGCTTGGGGCGGCCGGTATGGCTGTGAATCCCGGCAATATCATCGGCTGCGGCTATCAGATCGGCAAGGGCGGCCTGGGTGTCGAGGTCGTGCCTCGACTTGTCCGGCTCGTAACGTTCGATGTAGACGCGCAGCGTCGCGCCCGACGTGCCGGTGCCGGAGAGGCGGAAGACGACCCGCGAACCACCTTCGAACAGCACCCTGATGCCCTGATGCTCGCTGATCGAACCGTCGACCGGATCGCGATAGGCAAAATCGTCGGCGCTGGCGATTTTCATGCCGCGAGCGCTGGTACCCGGCAGCGCGCCGAGCTTGGCGCGCAGTTCGTCGACCAATGCGTTGGCGCGGTCGCTCTCAACCTCTTCATAATCGTGCCGCGAATAGTAGTTGCGACCGTAGGTCGCCCAGTGCTCAGTGACGATCTGCTTGCAGCTTTCGCCGCGCGCGGCAAGGATGTTGAGCCACAAAAGCACCGCCCATAGGCCGTCCTTTTCGCGGACATGGTTGGAGCCGGTGCCCGCACTCTCCTCGCCGCAGATCGTCGCCATGTCGGCATCCAGCAGATTGCCGAAGAACTTCCAGCCGGTCGGCGTCTCATAGAGGGCGATGCCGAGTTTTTCAGCGACGCGGTCGGCAGCGCCACTGGTCGGCATCGAGCGGGCGATACCCTTCAAACCGGCCTTGTAGCCGGGCGCCAGGCGGGCATTGGCGGCGAGCATGGCAACTGAATCCGACGGGGTGACGAAAATGCCCTTGCCGATGATCAGATTGCGGTCGCCGTCGCCATCCGAGGCAGCGCCGAAATCCGGCGCGTCCGGTCCCATCATCTCGTCATAGAGGTGCTTGGCATGGACGAGGTTCGGATCCGGGTGATGGCCGCCGAAATCCGGCAGCGGCTTGAAATTGCGGCAGGTGCCGTTGGGCGCGCCAAGCCGGTTCTCCAGGATCTCCTTGGCGTAGGGGCCGGTCACCGCGTGCATGGCGTCGAAGCGCATGCGGAAGCCGGATTTGAACAGTTTGCGCAGGGCATCGAAATCGAACAGGCTTTCCATCAGTTCGGCATAGTCGGCGACCGGGTCGATGATCTCGACCGTCATGCCGGCGGCCTTGACCGTGCCTGTTGTGTCGATGTCGATCGGATCGATATCGGCGATCTTGAAGCTTGAGATTGTCTTGGTTTTCTCGAACATCGCGTCGGTCAGCTTTTCCGGCGCCGGGCCGCCATTGCCGGCATTGTACTTGATGCCGAAATCCTCATGCGGGCCGCCGGGATTATGGCTGGCCGACAGGATGATGCCGCCAAAGGTCTTGTACTTGCGGATGACATGCGAGGCGGCCGGCGTCGACAGGATGCCGCCCTGCCCGACCATCACCTTGCCGAAGCCGTTGGCGGCGGCCATGGCGATGGCCTTCTGGATGACCTCGCGATTGTAGAACCGGCCGTCACCGCCAATCACCAGGGTCTTGCCCTTGAAACCGTCGAGCGCGTCGAAGATCGACTGGATGAAATTCTCGGCATAGTGCTCCTGCTGAAAGACAGGCACCTTCTTGCGCAGGCCCGACGTGCCGGGCCTCTGGTCGGAATAAGGCTTGGTGGGGACGGTCCGTATCATGCTTCAGGCAACCCTTTTCGAAAGTAGCGAGCGATAGAGTTCGACATATTTTTCGGCGCTCTTGTCCCACGACACATCGGCCTTCATGCCCTGGCGCTGCAGCGATTCCCAGACCGTCGGACTGGCATGGGCGTCGACGAGGCGGCGGATGGCGTGCAGCAAGGCACCGCCATTGTTGGGCGCGAACTGGAGGCCGGTGGCGACACCGGCAGAGACGGCGGCCTCATTGGCGTCGATGACCGTATCGGCGAGGCCCCCGGTGCGCGCGACCACCGGCACGCAGCCATAGCGCAGGCCGTAAAGCTGCGTCAGCCCGCACGGTTCGAAGCGCGAGGGGATGACGATGGCGTCACAGCCACCCTGCATGATGTGCGACAGCCCCTCATCGTAGCCGACGACCACACCGATACGGCCGCGATGCCGGGCGGCAGCGGCAAGCAGCGCGCCTTCGAGACCAGCATCGCCCGATCCTAGGATGGCCAGCCGCGCGCCAGTGGCAACGATGCCGTCGATCACCAGCGCCAGTATGTCCATCCCCTTCTGCCAGGTCAGCCGGCTGACCACGCAGACGATCGGGCTGTCGTCACGCTCAAGACTGAAGCGGTCCTCCACGGCAGTCCTGTTGGGCGCGCGCGCCTTCAGTGTGCTCGCCTTGTAGGGGGATACCAGATGCTTGTCGGTTTCCGGATCCCAGATGCCGGTGTCGATGCCGTTGACGATGCCATAGAGATCGCTGGAGCGCATGTTGATGAGGCCGTCGAGACCCATGCCGAATTCCGCCGAGCGGATCTCCTGCGCGTAGGTCGGGCTGACCGTGGTGATCGCCCAGGCGGCCTGCAGGCCAGCCTTGAGGAAGCCGACACCACCATAATATTCGACGCCGTCGAGCGCCATCGCCGCCGCCGGCAAGCCGAGTTCACCGAAGATGCCGGCGCCGAACTGGCCCTGGAAGGCGAGATTGTGGACGGTCATCATCGAGGGAATGCCAACTGCCTTGCCGTAGCGCATGTAGGCCAGGGTCATCGCAGACTGCCAGTCATGGGCATGGACGATGTCGGGCTGGTAGCCCGAGATGGCGCCGCCGGCGATATCGCCGCCGACCTGGCTTAGTGCTGCGAAGCGCCGCCAGTTGTCTGGCCAGTCCACGCCGGTGGCATTGCCGTAGGGACCGCCGGGACGGTCGAACAGATGCGGCGCATCGAGCACGAACAGTTCGAGCCCGGCGAGTTGGACTGAATGGACGGAGGCCTTGCCGCCCTGCAGCAAGGGATATTGCAGAACCGCCCGCTTCTTCTTGAAGGCGGCCATGACGGTCGGAAAGCCCGGGATGAGCGTGCGCACGGTCACGCCCTTGGCCGCCAAGGCGATGGGCAGCGCGCCGGTCACGTCGGCAAGCCCTCCGGTCTTGATCAGCGGAAAGATCTCGGGCGTGACCGACAGAACCTGCATGCGTTAGAGCCCTAACTTGTCGATCATGTCCTGCGTGACCAGGCAGATGCCCTTTTCGGAAACGCGGAAGCGCTTGGCGTCGAGAATAGGATCTTCGCCGACCACCAGCCCTTCCGGTATCCTAACACCATGGTCGATGACCACGCGCTTCAACTTTGCGTTCCGGCCGACATGAACGTCGGGCAGCATGACGACTTCTTCCAGCGTCGAATAGGAATTGATGCGCGCGCCGGTGAAGATCAGGCTTTTTTTCAGCGAAGCCCCCGAGACGATGCAATCGCCCGAGACAAGCGAAGACACAGCCGAACCGCGGCGGCCATCCTCGTCATGCACGAACTTTGCCGGCGGCTTCAATTCGGCATAGGTCCAGATCGGCCAGTCGCGGTCGTAGAGATCGAGCTCGGGCGTGATATCGGTCAGGTCGATATTGGCTTCCCAATAGGCATCGACCGTTCCGACGTCGCGCCAGTAGGCTTCGTTCTCGGCGGTCGAGCGGACGCAGGATTTAGCGAAGCGATGCGCGATCGCCTTACCGTGCTGGACGATATAGGGGATGATGTCCTTGCCGAAGTCGCGGCTTGAGCCCGCCTCGGCCGCATCGCGGCGCAACTGCTCCATCAGGAATTTGGTCTTGAAGACGTAGATGCCCATCGAAGCCAGCGCGAATTCCGGCTTATCGGGAATGCCGGGCGGATCGGCGGGTTTTTCGACGAAGGCGATGATGTTGTCCTTGGCATCGACATGCATGACGCCGAAGCCGGTGGCTTCCATGCGCGGCACTTCGAGGCAGCCGACGGTGACGTCGGCATTGGCGTCGACGTGCTGGCGAAGCATCATCTCGTAGTCCATCTTGTAGATGTGGTCGCCGGCCAGGATGACCATGTATTCGGGGCCGTAGGCCTCAATGATGTCGATGTTCTGATAGACGGCATCGGCGGTGCCTTCATACCACTGCGTTTCCGAGACGCGCTGGCTGGCCGGCAGGATGTCGAAACTCTCGTTTCGTTCAGGGCGCAGGAAGTTCCAGCCGCGCTGCAGATGGCGGATCAGCGAATGTGCCTTGTACTGGGTGGCGACGCCGAGGCGTCGAATGCCGGAGTTAAGCGCGTTGGAGAGCGCGAAATCGATGATGCGCGTCTTGCCGCCGAAATAGACGGCCGGCTTGGCACGCCGATCGGTCAGTTCCTTGAGGCGGCTCCCACGGCCGCCGGCCAATACATAGGCCATGGCATCGCGCGCCAGCGGCTGGGTCCGTTTCAAGTCTGCCATTTCTACCCTCCCAAGTTACTCGATATCGACATGGCTCAGTCGGCAACGAGTTCAAGCATGATCGTCGACAGCGGCGGCAAAAGCATCGTCGCTGAGATGTTTCCTCCCTCCGCCCGCGCCTCGACCATGCCGCCATTGCCCTTGCCGGAACCGCCATATTCCGAAGCGTCGGTGTTGATGATCTCGCGCCATTTGCCTGATTTCGGCAACGGCACGCGATAATTGTCACGCGGCACCGGCGTGAAATTGGAAATGACGGCCACCGGGCTGCCGCCCGGTGCGCTGCGCAGCCAGGCAAAAACCGAATTCTGGCTGTCATCGACGATCAGCCAGGAAAACCCTTCCGGCTCACAATCACGGCCATGCAGTGCCGGGCGCGAACGGTAGAGATAGTTGAGATCGCGCACCGTCTGCCAGACGCCGCGATGCGGCCGGAATTCAAGCAGGTTCCAGTCGAGCGCGCGCGCCTCGCTCCATTCGCGGCGCTGCGCGAACTCCTGCCCCATGAAAAGCAGCTTCTTGCCGGGATAGCCCCACATGAAAGCGTAGTAGGCGCGCAGCGTCGCAAACTTCTGCCAGTCGTCGCCGGCCATCTTGCCAAGCAGCGTGCCTTTGCCGTGCACAACCTCGTCGTGCGAGAGCGGCAGCACGAAATTCTCCGAAAAGGCGTAGGTCAGGCCGAAGGTGAGGTCGTTGTGGTGGTGTTTTCGGAAGATCGGTTCCTTGGAGAAATACTCCAGCGTGTCGTGCATGAAGCCCATATTCCACTTGAAGCCGAAGCCCAACCCGCCTTCATGCACCGGTGCCGAGACCTTCGGCCAAGAGGTCGATTCCTCGGCGATGGTCATCACGCCCGGATGGTGGCCGTAGACCTCCTTGTTCATCTTCTGCAGGAAGCTGACCGCCTCGAGATTCTCGCGGCCGCCTTTCTCGTTGGGGATCCATTCGCCGGCCTTGCGCGAATAGTCGAGGTACAGCATCGAGGCGACCGCATCGACGCGAAGTCCGTCGACATGGTATTTCTCGGCCCAGAACAACGCATTGTTGACCAGGAACGACACCACCTCGCGGCGGCCGAAATTGTAGATCGCGGTGTTCCAGTCGGGATGAAACCCCTTGCGCGGATCGGCATGTTCATAGAGCGCGGTGCCATCGAAATTGGCCAGGCCGTGCTCATCGACCGGGAAATGCGCGGGCACCCAGTCGAGAATAACGCCGACGCCGGCACGGTGGGCGCCGTCGACGAAGCGGGCAAAGCCGTCCGGATCGCCAAAGCGGGCCGATGGCGCGTAGAGGCCGGTCGTCTGGTAGCCCCAGGACGGGTCATACGGGTGTTCGGAGATCGGCATGAATTCGATATGGGTGAAGCCGGTCTCGACCACATAGGGGATCAGCCGGTCGGCCAGTTCGTCCCATGACAGGAACGTACCGTCGTCGCGAAGCTGCCAGGAGCCGGCATGGACCTCGTAGATCGAAATGGCTTCGCGCCGGTGATCGGCATTGCGCCAGAAATTGCGATGCGCCTCGTCGCCCCACTCATGCGCCGGCGGCACGGCCACGACCGAAGCGGTGGCCGGACGCAGTTCGGACTTGAAGGCGAACGGATCGGCCTTCAGCGGCAGCCTGACGCCGTCGGGGCCGATGATCTCGTATTTGTAGGGCCGGCCGGCACCGATATCGGGAATGAACACCTCCCAGATGCCGGTGTCGCGGCGATCCCGCATCGAGTGCCGGCGGCCGTCCCATTCGTTGAAATCGCCGACCACAGAGACACGCCGCGCATTGGGAGCCCAGACGGCGAAATGCACGCCCGTGGCGCCTTCGTGCTCGATGACATGGGCGCCGAGCTTGTCGAACAGCCTGAGATGCGATCCCTCGGCGATGTAGTAGTCGTCCATCGGCCCGAGCACCGGACCGAACGAATAGGGATCGGTCAGCCACCAGTCGCCGCCGGCATTGCGCGCGTGATAGCGAAGCGGCTGCCGCTTCTTGATCGAGAGCTTGCCTTCGAAAAAGCCGCCATCGTCGCGCCTGGACAATTCACCCGCGATGATGCCGGTCAGCGTATAGGCAGTGACGAATTCGGCATTCGGAACAAAGCAGCGGGCCACAAAACCCTTCCCAGCCTCCTGAACACCGAGAACGGCAAACGGATCGCCATGCGTGCCGGCAACAATCGCCGCAACATCGCTGGCTGCCGCCAGTCCGTCCGGCCCGCTTGTCGCAGCGGTCGCGCGCGGCTTCTTCATCAGGCAGTGTCCCTCCCCAGGCACCGAGTGTTTGTTTCTAGTGGTGTGATCCGACTTTCAAGTTCACACCACCGGGACCACATTGTTTGCGGCCTCATGCAATCACATCAGGCAGGCACGTTCCAGATTTCTTTCGCATATTGGCGGATCGTGCGATCGGAGGAGAACCAGCCGACACGCGCCACATTGCGGATTGCCCTGGCGTACCAGTCGGGACTGTTGCGCCAGACCGCATCGACCTCGCGCTGGGCGGTGGCATAGGCATCGAAATCGGCGGCGACCATGAACCAGTCGCTGTTGTAGAGGCCGTTGACGAGGTCGCGGTAACGCTCCGGATCGTCCGGCGAGAAGACGCCCGACGAGACGGCAGCGACCGCTTGCGCCAGCTCAGATGATCCCTCGATGACGGCGCGAGGGTCGTAACCGTTGTTGCGCCGCTCGGCGACCTCGGCGGTGGTCAGGCCGAAGATGAAGATGTTGTCGTCGCCGACGCATTCCTTGATCTCGACATTGGCACCGTCGAGCGTGCCGATGGTCAGCGCGCCGTTGAGCGCGAACTTCATGTTGCCGGTGCCCGACGCTTCCATGCCGGCGGTCGAGATCTGCTCGGAAAGGTCGGCAGCCGGCATCATGATCTCGGCCAGGCTGACATTGTAATTCGGCAGGAACACCACCTTAAGCAGACCGCGCACGGCCGGATCGCGGTTGATGACTTTTGCGACATCGTTGGCGAGTTTGATGATCAGCTTGGCATTGTGGTAGCTGGGCGCCGCCTTGCCGCCGAAGAATTTCACGCGCGGCATCCAGTCGCGCTCGGGGTGCGAGCGGATCTGGTCATAGAGCGCGATCGCCTCGAGAATGTTCAGAAGCTGGCGCTTGTATTCGTGGATGCGTTTGATCTGGATGTCGAAAAGCGCCGAAGGATCGACCTTGATGCCGAGCCGGTCGGCGACGAGGTTGGCCAATCGCGCCTTGTTGGCGCGCTTGACGGCGGCGAACTTGTCGCGAAAGGCGGCATCGCCGGCGAAACCGTCGAGATCCTTGATGGCGTCGATGTCATCGAGAAAACGGTCGCCGATCGCCTCGCGGGCGAGCGACGTCAGTCCGGGATTGCATTGGATCAGCCAGCGCCGCGGCGTGATGCCGTTGGTCTTGTTGTTGATGCGATCGGGATAGAGCTTGTGCAGGTCGGCGAACACCGTCTCCTTCATCAGGTCGGTGTGAAGAGCCGAAACGCCGTTGATGGAATGCGAGCCGACAAAGGCCAGATTGCCCATGCGCACCCGGCGATCGCCATTTTCCTGGATCAGCGAGATGCGGCCAATCTGCTCGTCCGAGAACTGGTTGGAAGCACGCGCCTCCAGAAGCACTTCAGCGTTGATGGCATAGACAATCTGCATGTGGCGCGGCAAAAGCCGCTCGAACAGCGGCACCGGCCAGCTTTCCAGCGCCTCGGGCAGCAGTGTGTGGTTGGTGTAGCCGAAGGTGCGCTGGGTGATATCCCAGGCCTGGTCGAAGTCCATGCCGTGGACGTCCATCAACAGGCGCATCAACTCCGGCACGGCGATGGCCGGATGGGTGTCGTTCAGGTGGATCGCAGCCTTGTCGGGCAGCGACTTCAGGTCGCCATATTGGCTCAGATGACGCTGCACGATGTCCTGCAGCGAGGCGGTGGAGAAGAAATACTCCTGCCGGAGCCGCAGTTCCTGCCCGGCCTTGTGGGAATCGGCGGGATAGAGCACGCGCGACAAGGCATCGGCCTTGTTGCTTTCGGCGAGCGCGCCGATGTGGTCGCCGGCATTGAATTTGTCGAGCAGGATCGGATCGATCGGCATGCCCGACCAGAGCCGCAGCGTGTTGACGCGATTGGCCCGCCAGCCGACGACGGGCGTGTCATAGGCGACGGCCAGCACATGCTCGGTCGGCTTCCAGACATGGCGTTCGAGGCGGCCGTCCTTGGAGGTGATCGATTCCACCGAACCGCCGAAACCAACCTCGAAGGAGCGTTCGCGACGTTCGAATTCCCACGGGTTACCGTGATCAAGCCAGGTCTCTGGCAGTTCGACCTGCCAGCCGTCGTGAATCTCCTGCCGGAACATGCCATTGGCATAGCGAATGCCGTAGCCATGCGCGGGAATGTCGACGGTCGCCATGCTTTCCATGAAGCAGGCCGCGAGCCGCCCGAGACCGCCATTGCCGAGCGCCGCATCGGGCTCGAGTGCTGCAATCAAGTCGAGGTCGACACCCAACGACGACAGCGCCTCGCGCATGTTGTCCATCAGGCCCAGATTGGAGAAAGCATCGCGCATCAGGCGGCCGATGAGGAATTCCAGCGACAGATAATAGACGCGCTTTTCCTTCTGGTCGTAAGCCTCTCTCGTCGCCTGCATCCAGTGATCGACGATCCGGTCGCGCACGACCTTGATCGAGGCGGTTAGCCAGTCGTACTGGGTCGCAACGGTGGTGTCCTTGCCGACCCTGTATTTGAGGGCAACCAAGACTTCACGTGCGAGCGTCTTTGGGTCAGGATTTTCGAGCAGTGGCGGAAGGGGTTCGGATGTCATCGCGCTCGTCATGATGCCTCTCGTGCGGTTGCCATGATCATACCGGCTTTCATCGCTCCTCCCAGCCCATGCTAGCTGATACCGCCAACTATTCAATCGATTTAAACAGGTTCGATCCGGCTTGCCCCCTGCGGCAATTTGGCAATTCTGAAGTGTGACGCGCCAAGACGGCCCGCGCGCCGCGCTTCAAATCCCTGTTCCGTGCTTGCCGTGTCGCCATGCGCCAGCCACTTGGGCGACATGTATCAAGCCGCCAGCGCCGCCTCCGGCGGGGCCTTGGCTCCTGTCATGAAGGCGACGGCGTCGGACATCGTATATTGCTTGGGGTCGATGACGGCGAGGCGACGGCCCAGCCGATGGATGTGAATGCGATCGGCCACTTCGAAGACATGCGGCATGTTGTGCGAGATCAGCACGATCGGGAGGCCGCGCTTCTTGACGTCGAGGATCAGCTCGAGCACGCGGCGGCTTTCCTTGACGCCAAGGGCGGCTGTCGGCTCGTCCATGATCACCACACGACTGCCAAAGGCGGCCGCACGCGCCACGGCAACGCCCTGCCTTTGGCCGCCCGAGAGCGTCTCCACAGCCTGGCTGATGTTCTGGATGGTCATCAGGCCAAGTTCGGTAAGCTTGTCGCGGGCGCGCTTTTCCATCGCCGGGCGATCGAGCATGCGAAGCCAATCGCCCAGAAAACCCGGTTTACGGATTTCGCGGCCAAGGAACATGTTGTCGGCGATCGACAGCGCCGGCGACAGCGCCAGGTTCTGGTAGACGGTCTCGATGCCGGCTTCGCGGGCCTCCATCGGCGATTTGAAGGAGACGGGTTTTCCTTCGAGCCGGATCTCGCCTTCATCGGGCGCGGCAGCGCCGGAAATCGCCTTGATGAGCGACGATTTGCCGGCGCCATTGTCACCGATGACAGCAAGGATTTCGCCGGGGTAGAGGTCGAAGTCGGCGTTGTCGAGGGCGGTGACGCGGCCGTAGCGCTTGACTAGGCCACGCGCGGTGAGAATGGGTTCCTGGGTCATGGTCATGCCGAAACCTTTCTGATCCATTGGTCGACCGCCACGGCGCCGATGATCAGCACACCGGTGAGCAGCACCTTCCATTGCGGATCGGCGCCCAGCATGTTGAGGCCCATGGAGACGACGCCGACGATCATCGCGCCGAACAGCGTGCCCAGGATCGAGCCGCGTCCGCCGAACAGGGAAATACCGCCGATCACCGTCGCGGTGATCGCCTGGAGATTGTAGTCGGTGACGGCAGCCGACGGCGAGATCGAGCCGTTGCGACCGATAGAGACCCAGGCAGCGAAAGCGGCGATCAGCCCGGCAAGGGTGTAGACCGTCATCAGCACCTTCTTGGTCTGGATGCCCGACAGCTTCGCCGCCTCCTGATCATCGCCAACGGCGTAGACATGGCGACCCCATGCCGTGTGATTGAGCACGTACCAGAGGATCATCACGAGCACGACCGTGGCAATGACGCCGAGCGTCAGCACCGCCGTGCCGACCTTGAAGCTGATGGCAAAGAGATGCAGGAGCGGCGCCTGGGTGTCGACGTCGGTGTCGCGGATCGTCTCGTTGGCCGAATAGATGAAGTTCGTGGCCATGACGATGTTCCAGGTGCCAAGCGTCACGATGAAGGGCGGCAGCTTCATGTAGGCGACGAGCACGCCGTTGAGCAGCCCGCATGCCGCGCCGGCGGCAAGCCCGATCGCCACGGCGAGCGCGCTCGGCATACCGTAGCTGACCGCGCAATTGCCCATGATCACCGCTGAAATCACCATGATCACGCCAATCGACAGGTCGATGCCCGCGGTCAGGATGACCAGCGTCTGCGCAGCACCCAGAATGCCGATAATGGCGATCTGCTGCAGGATAAGCGTCAGCGTGTAGGACGAAAAGAACCGCCCACCGATGGTGATGCCGAAAACGATGATCGCCAGAACCAGGACGATCAGCGGCACTGCGGCCGGCGTCGAATGCAGGAAATGCTGGATGCGCTTGACGGCCGATTTGTGCTCGTCGAAAGCGGCAACGCTTGTGTCGCTGCTCGAAAGAACTTTCTCGAATTCCTGAGCTTGAGCCATGTTTTCTCCCCGAAGGCTTCAGCCAAACGCCGACGCCAGTCCACGCCTTTCCGGTCTGTCGCCGGGATTGTTCGCGGTCACGCGAGCCATCGTCCACCCGAAGCGGCCGGGGATCAAGCCCCAGCCGCCCAGGTTCGGTAGATGCCTGTCAGACCGGCATCAGCCCCAGCATTTGGCGAGGCCTTCCTTGGTGTCGATGGACTTCACGCCGGTGGCCGGCTTGTCGGTCACCAGGTTGACGCCGGTATCGAAGAAGTCCTTGCCTTCGGTCGGCTTCGGCTTGGTTCCGTCCTTGGCGAAAGCAGCGATCGCCTCGATGCCGAGTGCTGCCATCTGCAACGGATATTGCTGCGACGTCGCGCCGATGACACCTTCGGCCACCGACTTCACGCCGGGGCAGCCGCCGTCGACGGAAACGATCAACACCTGGCTTTCGAGGCCGACAGCCTTGAGCGCCTGGTAGGCGCCGACAGCGGCAGGCTCGTTGATGGTGTGGATGACGTTGATGGTGTTGTCCTTCTGCAGGAGGTTCTCCATCGCCTTGCGGCCGCCCTCTTCGTTGCCGTTGGTGACGTCGTGGCCGACGATGCGGGGATCGTCCTCATCGCCGATCTTGTTGGGATCCTTCACGTCGATGCCGTAGCCCATCATGAAGCCCTGATCACGCAGCACGTCGACAGTCGGCTGCGAAGGCGTCAGGTCGAGGAAGCCGATCTTGGCGTCCTTGGCCTTGTCGCCGAGCGTGGCGGCTGCCCAGGCACCGATCAGCTTGCCGGCTTCGAGATTGTCCGTCGCAAAGGTCGCGTCGGCGGCGTCGATCGGATCGAGCGGCGTGTCGAGCGCGATCACCAGCAGGCCGGCGTCACGCGCCTTCTTCACGGTCGGCACGATGCCCTTGGTGTCGGATGCAGTGATCAGGATACCCTTGGCGCCGTCGGCGATGCAGCTCTCGATGGCCGCGACCTGGCTCTCGCTGTCGCCGTCGATCTTGCCGGCATAGGTCTTGAGGTCGACGCCGAGTTCCTTGGCCTTCGCGGTCGCGCCTTCCTTCATCTTGACGAAGAAGGGATTGGTGTCGGTCTTGGTGATCAGGCAGGCACCGACACCAGCCGCGGATGCGGACGACGCAAACGCCATCAGCCCCAGAGCCGCGGCGGCAAACACGGTCGATTTCAACAGTTTTGTATTGGTCACGATTTCCTCCCAGTGGATCCATCCGGATGCCGGCCAACCGGCACCTGCAGCGCGTCCAACGAAATTCTCCCAGCGTGGACGCTGCCTCAACAGACACCAGCACGAAGCCTCTGTCAATAATTAAATCACTCTTATTTATTATTGACAGCCTTGCTTCGTTCACCCATTCTGGCCCAAAAGCATTGAGGGGAAACGACGGGAGGAACAGGGTGGAAACGGCCATTGCGAGGCACGGTTCGCCCGAGGTGAATGACAGTCTCATTCACCGCGGCACCAACCAGAGCGGCATGCGCGACCACAATGAGCGGTTGGTGCTGTCGCTGGTGCGCCAGCACGGCAGCCTGGCAAAATCCGACATCGCCCGCATGACCGGCCTTTCGGCGCAGACGGTTTCGGTCATCATGCGCGAGTTGGAGGAAGAAAGCCTCCTGCTGCGCCAGGCGCCGTTGCGCGGCAAGATCGGCCAGCCTTCCATTCCGATGGCGCTCAATCCCGAAGGCGCTTTCTTCATTGGGCTGAAGATCGGCCGCCGCAGCGCCGAACTGGTGTTGATAGATTTCCTTGGC
The DNA here is from genome assembly GCF_024518615.1 of Mesorhizobium sp. SEMIA396. NCBI lineage: Bacteria > Pseudomonadati > Pseudomonadota > Alphaproteobacteria > Hyphomicrobiales > Phyllobacteriaceae > Mesorhizobium > Mesorhizobium sp. SEMIA396. The sequence goes on along the minus strand of NZ_JANIFC010000002.1, from coordinate 244,277 downwards.
CATGTCCGTTCGATGCTGCAGCATTCCTATCGCTACCCGGCGCCGCGCGAGACGGTGGACTTCGTCAGCAACGGCATGCGGCAGATGCGCGGTGCGCTGACGCCCGCGCAAGACAAGCGCATCGCCGGGCTCGGCATCGCCATGCCGTTCGAATTGTGGAACTGGGCCGATACCGCCGGCGCCCCCCGCGACGTGATGGACGAATGGCGTCACCGCGACATCCGGGCCGACATCCAGGCGCAATGCGATTTTCCGGTCTATTTGCAGAACGATGCCACGTCGGCCTGCGGCGCCGAGCTCGTCTTCGGCCAGGCGGGCGCTGCGCGCGACTTCGTCTATTTTTATATCGGCGCCTTTGCCGGCGGCGGCATTGTGCTGAACGGCCGGCTTTTTGGCGGCCCGACCGGCAATGCCGGAGCGCTCGGCTCCATGCCGGTGCCCGGGCCGGACGGCAAGCCGACCCAACTGATCGATGTCGCTTCCATCGCCATGCTCGAAAAGGCGCTCAATGCGCGCGGCACCGAAGCCTCGCATCTGTGGACCTCGCCGGAAGATTGGGGCGAGATCGGACCCGAGCTTGACGACTGGATCGCCAGCGCCTCAAGGGCGCTCGCCTACGCCATCGTCGCCGCATCCTCGATCATCGATTTCGAAGCGGCGGTGATCGACGGCTGGATGCCGAAGGCGGTGCGCCGCCGGCTGGTCGACGCCATCATCGCGGCAATCGCCACGATCGATGGCGAAGGCTTGAAGCTGCCCGCCATTCGCGAGGGAACCGTCGGCATCCATGCCCGGGCGCTCGGCGGCGCCAGCCTGCCACTTTCCGAACGCTTCCTGATCGGCTCGACGACGATTTCCAGGAGCGCCTGATGCTGATCGGAATTCCGGCGCTGCTCGGTCCGGAGCTTCTGGCGATCCTGCGCGGCATGGGTCATGGCGACGAAATCGCCCTTGTCGACGGAAACTATCCGGCGGAACAGCAGGCAACCCGGCTGGTGCGCGCCGATGGTCACCCTCTTATCCCCGTACTCGACGCGATATTGAGTGTGCTGCCTGTCGATGACGCCGTGCCGGAGGCGCTGTTTCGCGCCTCGGTCAAGGGCGATCCCTCGCTTGCCGATCCCGTCCATCATGAGATCGAGGCGATCTGCGCCAAACGGGCGCCAGGCCGCAAGGTGGTTGCGCTAGCCGGCGCCGACTTCTATGCACGGGTCAAATCGGCGCATGCCATCGTCGCGACAAGCGAGCCGCGGCTCTACGCCAACATCATCATACGCAAGGGCGTGATCCATCCGCCGGAGACCAGGAAGCCATGATCCTCTGCTGCGGCGAAGCCCTGATCGACATGCTGCCGCGCACGACGACAGCGGGTGAGCCGGCCTTTGCGCCTTATGTCGGCGGCGCGGTGTTCAACACGGCGATCGCGCTTGGCCGGCTCGGCGCGCCGGCAGGCTTCTTTTCAGGCCTGTCGTCGGATCTGTTCGGCGGCCAGTTCCGGGATGCGCTGGGGGCAAGCAAGGTCAGCTCCACCTATGCGCACACCTCACCACGGCCAACGACGCTGGCCTTCGTCAAGCTCACCAACGGCCAGGCGACCTACACTTTTTATGACGAGAACACCGCCGGCCGCATGCTGACCGTCGACGACCTGCCGCAGCTTGGCAGCGAGATCGAAGCCATGCTGTTCGGTGCCATCAGCCTGATTTCGGAGCCCGCCGGCAGTGCCTATGAGGAGTTCATGCGGCGCGAGCATGAAAGTCGAGTGATGATGCTCGATCCCAACATCCGGCCGAACTTCATACCGGACAAGGCCAAGCACCTCAGGCGCATTCGCGCGATGATGGCGATGGCCGATATCGTGAAATTGTCGGACGAAGACCTGACCTGGTTCGGCGAAGCCGGCTCGCACGAGGATGTCATCCGCAACTGGCTGGATCGAGGCCCGAAGCTGATCGTCGTCACCCATGGCAGCGAAGGCGCCGTCGGCTATACCAGGGAACATGCCGTCACCGTCATGCCGGAAAAGGTCGAGGTGGTCGACACGGTCGGCGCCGGCGATACCTTCAACGCCGGCATCCTCGCCTCCTTGCATGAGCAGGGCCTGCTGACCAAGGCGGCGATTTCCCGCTTGTCGAAAGACGCCATCCACAAGGCGCTGGCGCTCGGTGCGAAGGCGGCGGCAGTGACCGTGTCGCGGGCCGGCGCCAATCCACCCTGGCGACATGAAATCGCCTGAGCAACGCTCAACATAAGTTGAGCCCAATCGATCACTTTATGTTTCGCAGGGGCTCTTTACAGGGCTATAAGGGCGGGATGGTGCCCGACGAAGCCCGGATTTCCGGCATCTGACTGACATTCGCCGGGAAATACTGGTAACGGACTGCGACACTTGGGCAATTTAGGGCTCCGCCTGCCCGGCTTTCTCGGCAAGCGCAACTCTGGTACCAGCGGCCGATTATCTGGCTAACCCGTTTTGAGGCCGACATGCAGTTCATCGATCTTGGCGCGCAGCGCGAACAAATCCGCGACCGGCTGAAGGCCGCGATCGACCGTGTCGTCGACGAAGGCCGTTATATTCTTGGCCCGCAAGTCACCGAATTCGAGAATAAGCTTGCCGCCTATATCGGCACCAAGCATGTCGTGGCCTGCGCCAACGGCACCGACGCGCTGCTGTTGCCACTGTTTGCGGCCGGCATCGGCCCGGGTGACGCGGTGTTCGTGCCGAGCTTCACTTTCGCCGCCACCGCCGAAGTGGTGGCACTGGCCAAGGCCGAGCCGGTGTTCGTCGATGTCGACCCGCATAGCTACAACATCGACATTGCCAGCCTCGAAGCGGCCATCGCCATGATCAAGAAGGAAGGAAGGCTGAAGCCGAAGGCTATCATTCCTGTCGATCTGTTTGGCCTAGCCGCCGATTACGAGGCGATCATGGCGATCGCCAACCGCGAAGGGCTGATGGTGATCGAGGATGCCGCCCAGTCGATGGGCGGTTCGCTCGACGGCAAGATGTGCGGTGCTTTCGGCCATGTCGGATCGACCAGCTTCTATCCGGCCAAGCCGCTTGGCTGCTACGGCGACGGCGGCGCGATGTTCACCAATGACGATGCGCTGGCCGAGCAGCTTCGCTCCTTCGCCTTCCATGGCAAGGGCGAGACGCAGTACGACAATGTCCGCGTCGGCATCAATTCGCGACTCGACACGATCCAGGCGGCGATCCTGATCGAGAAGCTGGCTATCCTGGAAGACGAGATGGTCGCCCGGCAGGTGGTGGCAAAGCGCTATGCCGAAGGGCTTGGCGATATCGTCACTGCGGCGCGCAATCTGGACGGCAGCCGTTCGGCCTGGGCGCAATACGCGATCGAGACGCCCAAGCGCGACGGGCTGAGGGCGCATCTCGGCGAAAAGGGCATTCCGTCTGTCATTTACTACGTGAAGCCGCTGCATGCCCAGGTCGCTTATCGCGACTACCCGCGCACGCCGACCGGCCTTGCCGTATCGGAAGACCTGCCGAAGCGGATCCTGTGCCTGCCCATGCACCCTTATCTCAGCGAAGCCGACCAGGACCGCATCATCGAGACGATCCGCAACTATATCGGCTCGAATTCGGCGCAGGCCGCGGCAGAGTAAGCTGCCGAGCCTTTCTCAGCCGGGGCCCGCCGCCCTGCCGCTGGCAATGAAATGCGGATTGGCAAAATCCTCGTCGTCGCTTTGCCTGCGCTTGCCATAGACCAGAGGTTGGCCGTCGAGCGTGCGCGTCATGCCGCCGGCGGCGCGCAGGATGGCGTCGCCCGCCGCTGTGTCCCATTCCATGGTGCGGCCGAAGCGCGGATAGACATCAGCCTCGGCGCTGGCGAGAAGGCAGAACTTCAAGGACGAACCGACCGAAACGATTTCGGCGGCACCGAGGTCGCGAATATAGGCCTCGGTTTCCGGTGTGTTGTGAGACCGACTGGCGACGACGGCCAGCGGCGTCGCGGCCGTTCTCGCCGCGATCGGCCGGCGGCCGACGATCTGGTAATCGCCATCGATTTCGAGTGATTCCGCCCTGCCCGGCAGGCCGGAAAAGAAGCGGCCCGTGCAGGGCGCAAAGACGACGCCGACTTCCGGCACGCCATCGCGAACCAGCGCTATGTTGACCGTGAAATCGGTGCGGCGGTTAACGAACTCCTTGGTCCCATCGAGCGGATCGATCAGAAAAAAAGCCCCGTCCAGATCGGGCGGCACGATGCCGGCGGAAGCTTCTTCCTCGGCCACGCAGGGGATATCGGGAAATGCGGCACGCAGTCCGGCGAGTATGATCTTTTCGCTCTCGCGGTCCGCCTCGGTCACCGGCGAGGCGTCGGACTTACGGTCAACCGCACAGCCGGCGTGGAACACGCGCATCACCTCGCGCCCGGCCGACAAGGCCAAGCGCTCGAAGATTTCAAGCATCAGCCTGTCGTCAGATGCCGCCGCCGCTATCGTATTGGTCTTCGGCAATGTCGCGCTCGTTCAGCCAGTGTTCCAGGGCGTCGACCATCTCTTCGGCCGACTTGCCGAGTGTCCGCAGATGGACCTCCGGGGTTTCCGGCGCTTCATAAGGGGAATCGACGCCGGTGAAATTCTTGATCTCGCCATTCAGCGCGCGCGCATAGAGGCCCTTCGGATCACGCCTGGCGCATTCCTCGAAAGGCGTATCGACGAACACCTCGACGAATTCTCCGTCGGCCATCAATTCACGTGCCATGCGCCGCTCGGCGCTGAAGGGCGAAATGAACGAAACAATGACGATCAACCCGGCATCGGCCATCAAACGCGCCACTTCGGCGACGCGGCGGATGTTCTCGACGCGATCGGCGTCGGTGAAACCAAGATCGCGGTTGAGACCGTGACGGACGTTGTCGCCGTCCAGGATATAAGTGTGGCGGCCGGTGGCGAACAGCTTCTTTTCGAACAGGTTGGCGATGGTCGACTTGCCGGAACCCGACAGCCCGGTGAACCAGAACACGGCGGGCCGCTGGTTCTTCATGTCGGCGCGCACGCGCTTGCCGACATCGAGCGACTGCCAATGGATGTTTTCGGCGCGGCGCAACGAGTGCAGGATCATGCCGGCGCCGACCGTGGCGTTGGAGATGCGGTCGATCAGGATGAAGGCGCCGGTGGTGCGGTTTTCGGCGAAGGGATCAAAGGCGATCGGCGTCCGCGTCGAAATGTTGCAGATGCCGACTTCGTTCATTTCGAGCGACTTTGCCGCTTCATGGGCAAAGTCATTGACGTTGATCCGATATTTCAGGTCGGTGACGGTGGCGCTGGTCTGGTCGGTCTCGGTGCGCAGGATGTAAGAGCGGCCTGGCAGCAACGCATGCTCGTCGAACCAGACGATGTTGGCGGCGAACTGATCGGCGACCTGCGGCCGTGCGGCAGGCGAAACCAGCATGTTGCCGCGCGAGATTTCGACTTCGTCATCGAGGACGAGCGTGACGGCCTGGCCGGCGGCCGCCTGGGCGAGATCGCCGCCATACGAGACGATCCGCTTGACGCGCGAGGATTTGCCGGACTTGGCGACAACGACCTCGTCGCCGGGCGCAACCGAGCCGGAGGCGACCGTGCCGGCAAAGCCGCGAAAGTCGAGATTGGGACGGTTGACATACTGGACAGGGAAACGAAACGGCAGTTCGACCATCGCTTCGTCGACCGACACGGTTTCGAGATGCTCGATCAGCGTCGGACCGGAATACCATTCCATGCTTTCCGACCGGCGGCTGACATTGTCGCCATAACGGGCCGACATCGGGATCGGCACAATGGTCTGGAAGCCGAGATCGCGCGAGAATTGCCCGTAGTCTTCGACGATCCGGTCGAAAACCGCCTGATCGAAATCGACAAGATCGATCTTGTTGACGGCCAGCACGACGTGGCGGATGCCGAGCAGCGAGGCGATGATCGAATGCCGCCTTGTCTGGCGAAGCACACCCTGCCGGGCATCGATCAGCACGATCGCCAGGTCGGCGGTCGAGGCGCCGGTGGCCATGTTGCGGGTGTATTGCTCGTGGCCAGGTGTGTCGGCAACGATGAATTTGCGTTTCGGCGTGGCGAAGAAGCGGTAAGCGACGTCGATGGTGATGCCTTGCTCGCGCTCGGCCTCCAGACCGTCGACCAGCAGCGCGAAATCAATGTCGTCGCCCGTCGTTCCATGCTTGCGCGAATCGCGTTCGAGCGCGGCGAGTTGGTCCTCGAAAATCTGCTTGGTATCGGACAGCAGGCGCCCGATCAGCGTCGACTTGCCGTCATCGACCGAGCCGCAGGTCAGGAAGCGCAGCAGCGACTTCTTCTCCTGCGCCGCCAGATAGTCGCGAACGCCGTCGGTGGGGGCGAGGCTCTTTGCCATGATGTGGCGCATGGTCAAAAGTACCCCTCGCGCTTCTTCTTTTCCATCGAGCCGGCTTCATCGCGATCGATCAGGCGACCCTGCCGTTCGGACGTGCGTGCCGTCAGCATTTCGCCGACGATGGCTTCCAGCGTGTCGGCATCCGATTCGATGGCGCCGGTCAGCGGATAGCAGCCAAGCGTGCGGAACCGCACCAGCCTGTTCTCCACCGTCTCGCCGGGGCGCAGTTTCATGCGCTCGTCGTCCCGCAGGATCAGCATGCCGTCGCGTTCCACCACCGGTCGTTCCTTGGCGAAATAGAGCGGCACGATCGGGATACTTTCCTGCAGGATGTACTGCCAGATATCGAGTTCGGTCCAGTTCGACAGCGGAAAGACGCGGATCGATTCACCCGATGCGATGCGGGTGTTGAATATCTTCCACATTTCGGGGCGCTGGTTCTTCGGATCCCACACATGCTGGGCGTTGCGGAAGGAAAAGATGCGCTCCTTGGCGCGCGATTTCTCCTCGTCGCGACGAGCGCCGCCAAAGGCCGCATCGAAACCGTATTTGTCGAGCGCCTGGCGCAGCGCCACGGTCTTCATGACATGGGTGTGGGTGTTCGAACCATGGTCGAAGGGATTGATGTTGTCGCGCACGCCGTCTTCATTGACATGAACCAGGAGATCGAAGCCGAGTTTCTGCGCCATCTGATCGCGAAAGGCGATCATCTCGCGGAACTTCCACGTCGTGTCGACGTGAAGAAAGGGGAACGGCGGCTTGGCGGGATAAAACGCCTTCATCGCCAGATGCATCAACACGGATGAATCCTTGCCAACCGAATAGAGCATGACCGGCTTGGCAAAAGCGGCCGCAACCTCACGGAATATATGGATGGACTCGGCTTCAAGCCGTTGAAGATGCGTAAGCGCTGTTGTCATGGGCCGTGGGCGTTCTTTCGTATCTTCCAACAGAAGACCTTGCCTCAAATCATCGAGCTCTTCGCACCCGGTTCGAGCCTTGTTTCTGGACAATCTTCTCGTGCCGGCGTTCTAGCAGATCGCCATTATCAAGAACAATGCTGTACTGACCCGGCCGCACATGGTTCGAGAATGAATTTTCCACAGATGCCGGCAAATCCGGAAATTCCTGCCTGCAAGCTCAACGGCCCAGAAAACGCGGGGAAAATATTGCTTGAATGGATCAGCTGCGGCTTTCAAGGGACTTCCTCTGGTCGGCCCGCGCCTGCCGCCGCTTTTCGGTGGCAATCTGCCCTATACACTATCGAAAATGGGGGGCAGCCGCTATACCAGCCTCGGGAAGTGGGCAAGTGCATCATGGGCAATTTCGAGGCGAGCGTATTCAACTTCGCTAAACAAGATCCGCCGCATGAAACTTGCCGAAGACAGCGAGCCCGAAAATTGACCCGGCTTTCACCCCTGAGACAGCAATTCACGCCTTCGCGGATCAACAACTACTTCTCCGTCCTTTGCTTCTTTTTTCCACCGGTACTGGGATCGGTGGTCAGCTTTGTATTCGCTGGCGGAGGCCTTTCGTCAGCCCTGCTGATTGCTTTACGGAAAAGGCGCTTCAACGCCGACCGGCCCATGATCTGGTTGACGGTCGCGATCTATGCCTACTGCGCCTCCAATCTCCTGGCTTCCATCGTCAACAATTCGTTCGCCCGTGATGCGCCACATCTTATCCCGCTCGTCACCTTCCTGTTTTTTCCCGTGTCCTATTCGACCTGGAGCATCACGCAGAAAACCACGCTTACCCGCATCATCGTGCTTTCCAGCATGGCCGCCTGTTTTGCCGCGCTGCTCATGGCCGTCATCCAGCAATATTGGATTGGCGTCAGGGCCGAGGGGGGAGCCGGAAATCCGATCGTCTTCGCAACCGTGGTGTGCCTTGCCGTGGTGATGTGTGTGGCTGGCGCCTTGTCCGGTGTTGAGCAAGCCCGGACCCCACTCTTCTACGCGGCACTGGCCGGGACGATCGCCGTCATCTATTCCGGCTCGCGTATCGTCTGGCTGGCACTGCTGATCGCCGGCATCGCCGTCATGCTGATCAACCGGCACAGGCTCAGAGGCAGGAATGCCGTTCGCCTGCTGCTGCTGCTGGCAGCGGTCGGCGTCGTGATCGCCGCTTCCAGCTTCCAGGCGATATCCGGGCGGGTCGACTTTTTGCGCTCCGATTGGGGTGCGCTTGGGGCTGGCGGCAATTACGACACCTCGTTGGGAATACGTGTTGCGCTTTGGGAGATCGGCCTCAAAGCATTCCATGACATGCCACTGTTCGGGCACGGTGTGGGTGCAACCCAGCATCTGATCAAGCAGGGCTTTCATGAGCAGTTCGCGATGGACACAGGCTTCAACCATTTTCACAACGGCTTCCTGACCGCCTTGGTGCAAGCGGGAATTCTGGGTGCCGTGACGCTGGCGGCGATCTTTATCGTTGCCGCCGGAAATGCCGCCCGGGTCTTGCGAAACAGCAACGATCCGAGCGAGCGGTTCGGCGCGACCATGATTGTTGTCGTGGTGATCACCTATCTGACGGCCGGAATGACAGGCATCCTGATCGGCCATGACATTCTGGACTCGGTGCTGATGGTCTTCATGGTGAGCGGAACATATCTCGCCTCCGGACGCCATGTTCCTTTGTTGGAAGAGCAGGCACTTGCACCAGTGATGGAAGAGCGAGCACTTCCATCAGTCACCAGAGAGCTGTTTCGGGTAAGGCCATGAAGGTTCTGGTCACGGGCGCGACAGGTTTCATCGGGCGCCTTGTCGTGCGCCACCTTCGCGAAGCCGGTGCCGAGCTTCGCCTCGCCTCCCGCCATCCCGAGAGGCTTGGTTCGGAGAACGAGACTGTGCCGATGCCCGGCTTCGATGCGCCGGCCGCCGCCTTCCTGGAACTGACCCGGCATATTACTGACGTCGTCCATTGCGCCGGCCTCAACAATGATCAGGGAAATGCAACCGAAGCCGATTACCAGGCGGCCAATGTGGAACTGAGCGCAAGGCTGGCGCATGCCGCGGCCGCCCAGATAAGCGGACGTTTCATCCATCTCTCCTCGATCCGAGCGGTGATCGGCGCGCATGTCAGCGCAACGATCGACGAGGACACGCTTCCTGCCCCACAATGCGCCTATGGACGCTCGAAGCGCGAAGGCGAGATCAAGGTTTTGGACGCCTACGCGTTACACGGCCGCTCGGACGCCGCCGTGTTGCGCCTGCCTCCGGTTTATGGAAGCGGCATGAGGGGGAATCTGGCAACGCTGATGCGCCTTGCCGATACGCCGCTGCCGCTGCCGACGGGTGCCTTGACCGGAATCCGCTCGCTGATGTCTTCCGAGGCCGCGGTGCGAGCAGTGTCGCACCTGCTCAGCCATTCCGGACCGCTTCGCCCGATCTATGTCGGCGCCGATGTGCCGCCGGTCGCCGCCGAGGCCATCATCGCCGCCTTTCGCAGAGGTTTGGGGCGGCCTGTGCGCCTGATGGCTGTGCCGGCCGGTCTGATACGGCCGGTCGTGGCCGCGCTCGGCAGGCGGGCGTTCTGGGACAGCCTGACCGCGACACAGATATGCGACCCCGCCCTGCTGGTATCGCAGGGGTGGACGCCTGAAGCCGGCACGCTCGAGCGGCTGGTCGAGCTGGCGCGGCTCGGTAGATCCTGACTTTCTTGCTTGACCATGATCTTTTCCAAAAACCGGCTTCCACTTTTTGGGATCATGGTCTGCGGTAGAGCGTTCCAAACAGGATCCGAAGGTCGAGCCAGAACGACGCAGTGCGGAGGTAGGCAGCATCCGTTTCGGCCAAAAGCTCCGGGTTCGACATGTCGATGCCCCTGATCTGGGCCAGGCCGGTTATGCCCGGCAGCGCCGCCAAAACCCCCAGCCGCCTGCGACACTCGATCAACTCGGTTTGGGTCGGCAGGCAGGGGCGCGGCCCGACCAGGCTCATTTCGCCCTTCAGGACATTCCAGAATTGCGGCAGCTCGTCGAGCTTGAACTTCCGTAGGACCTTCCCGACCGATGTCACGGAATCCGCCGGCGCCTCATGCGAGGGTAGTGACGGCGTCCCGACATACATGGTGCGCAACTTGTGGCAGCGAAAAAGCCGACCGTCACGGCCGACCCGCACCTGTGAAAAAATAGCCGGGCCCGGCGACGATGCTCGAACGGCAAGGACGGTGAGCGCCAAGACAGGAGATGTCGCCACCAGCAGCAGAGCCGCACCGGCAATATCGAAGATTTGCTTGGCTGCCTTCATGAACGGCCGATAGTGCTCCCTGCCGAAGTCCCGAGGCAACGCCGCAGGCCAATGCCGTCAATCCGGTCGACGTAGCATGAGCCGATCTCTTGACCAAGCGCGCCACGCAGCCGTCGCAATGTTCAGATGCGCCCCAGGATGAAGGCGAGATAGAGCCCAATGTTTCCGGAAACGGTCTGCCGATAGACGCCGCTTTGGCGCAAGCCTGCCAAGCGGCGGGAAAGGCCACCGTTGCGCCCGCGGATGAAAAGGTCGAGGCACGCCGTCGCGTCCTCGGTCAGGAGATCGCGATTGACGGCGAGACCGTCGAGGTTGAGGTCCGTCCAGCCGGCGAATTCCCCCTTGAACAGGCGGCCAAGCCGGGAGAACCTTGCTTTCCAGGACACGTTGGCGCCGACCAGGTTCGCCGCGTGCTGCCGGTAGCGCACCAGCGGCTGCGGATCGTAGCGGACGATGCCGCCGGCGGCGGTCACGATGAGATAGGCCCACCAGTCATGGCTGACGAACCCGGTCCGCGTGGAGGCCCTGGCCAGCAGGTCGCGTGCCGCGGCGTTGAGCAGGATTGTGTTGCCGCCGGCGATGCTTTGCACAAGCGCGTTGCGAAAGGATGGCGGCCGGGCAAACAGCGGCGAATGGCCGACAAGGCTTCCTGTTTCCGTCATGGTTGCGGTTCGCGAACAAAACATCAGCGGGGTTTTCGCATCTTGGGTCCGCATCCAGCTGATAGCGCTCTCCAGCCTGTCGGGCTCCCAGATATCGTCCTGGTCGCAGAAGGCATAGCAGTCCGCCTCGATGCGTCGGTCGACGATCATGGAGCGGAAATTGGCGGCGAAGCCTTGCCGCGGCCCCTCTACCAGCGTCATCCGCCCCTTGGGCCGCCAGCGGGATTTCCATGTCTCGATGATGGCGGTCGTGCCATCGGTGGAGCCATCGTCTGAAATCCACAAGTCGACCAGAGGGTGCGACTGCTCGAGCAGGGACTGCAGCTGCTCCTCGATGAAGGCGGCGCCGTCTTTCGTGCCCATCAGGACCGCGATGCGCAGATCATCTTTGCTCACGAGCAAGATCGCTTTCTGAATTCTGAACCGGGCCTAGCTCGCCTGCCCCGCCGTTTTCGGGATCGCGTCTTGACGTGCACTTGCCCTGGCCTTCTTGGCGCGGTCGAGACCTGCCAATGCGGCGAGCGCGGCAGCCTTGTCCTGATTTTTCGCCGACTGCTGCAGGGCCGAGAGCGCGACCTGGACATCCGACCATTCCACGACGTCCGTGCTGAGACCGAAAACCTTCGAGATGCCGAGTTCGACGAGTTCCTCGTCTTCGCCATGCAGCGTTTCGTGAAGTTTTTCGCCCGGCCTGATGCCCGTGAACCGGATCGCGATGTCCTTGTATGGGCTCTTTCCGGACAAGCGGATCATCGTTTCGGCCACTTCAAGGATCGGCACCGGCTTGCCCATGTCGAGCATATAGACGGCATAATCGTCTCCGCTCTGCCGCGACCCGGCATCGGCCGCCGACATGATGACGAGATCGACGGCTTCGGCCACGGTCATGAAATAGCGCGTCATGCGCCGGTCGGTGATGGTGACGGGCCCCCCAGCCTCGATCTGCGCCTGGAATATGGTCGCCACCGAACCATTGCTGCCGAAGACATTGCCGAACCGCACTGCAATGAACTTGGTGGCCGGGAGGCGCCCGCCCGTCTCGCCTGCCGGCGTGCCGTGCAAGGCACTGATGATCTGTTCGGCGGCCCGCTTCGTCATGCCAAGCACCGATGAGGGATCCACCGCCTTGTCGCTCGATATCAGGACAAATTGCGCAACCCCGCACTTGGCGGCAACCTCGGCGCAGACGAGCGTTCCGAAAATGTTGGTTTGAATGGCCGAATCCCAGTTCTCCTCGAGCAGCGGCACGTGCTTGAGCGCCGCGGCGTGAAAGATGATGTCCGGCCGGAATTCCGTGACGACACGCATTATCTGGCGCCGGTCGGAGACATCGACGATGCGGACCTTGAGTCGGTCATGGTCCTTCTCGTCAACATACTGGCTCAGCTGGAAGATGCCGAACTCGGAGTTGTCGGCGACCAGCACCGCCTCGGCTCCCAGTTCCAGCGACCGCTTGACCAGCGTCTGGCCGATAGAACCGGCGCCGCCGGTCACCAGAACGCGTCTGCCGCTGACAAAGGCGCCGATGCGCTGGATGTCGGACGCGACCGCCGGACGGCGCAGGATCGTTTCCATCTCGACGGTGTCGAGAACCAGCTTTCCGTGCTGTTCCAACTCCGAAAGGCCTGAGAACTGCACCACATTTATGTCGCCGTGCCGGGCAATGCGCACGAGTTCCGAATAGTCCTCGATTTCGTGCTCGGCGCCGCTGCCGAAAATCAGCAGGTCCAGGCTTTTGGTGCCGGTCGCGTAATCTTCCAGGACATCGATCAGACGCGGCAGGGTCGCCACCACGGGAACACCCTGAATCCGCGTGCCCAATGGCGCGCCGCGCTCGGTCGCCATGATGCCTGCGATGGAATAGTCAGCCGGTTGCGCCGTGCGCGTGAAGCGAATGATCAGGTCGGCCTCGCCGAGCCGGCCAACGAACAGCGCGCGCTTGGGCTCAGTATCATCGGACTTGCGGCCAAGAATGCCCCAGCTCGCGCCGTCACGCAGGAAGCGGTAGAATAGCCGGGGTGCCGATATGATGGTGAAGGAGACGAGGAAGAAGACGATGAACTGACGCTCGTTGAGCCCCGCCACCGGCCGGTAAAAACGCAGCAGCAGCGATGCCATGTAAAGAGTGAACGTCAAAATCGCGCAGCTCTTCAGGATGTTGAAAAAGTCCGGCGTCGAGGCGAAGCGCCAGACGGTGGTGTAGAGGCCACTGTAGCGGAACAGCAAATGGCTGATGACGACGATGCCCGCCCATGTCGCCAGACCCTCCTTGGAGAGCGCGTCGAACGAAAGATTAGACCGCGAAAGCACGAGGCTGAGTGCCACGGCGACCAGGACCATGACCACGTCCTGGACCATGATGAAGGCGCGCCGCATCTGTGGCCTGAGCCCGAACACAGCTTCTAGGTGGGAATTCATTGGACGGCACTAGACTCCAGGCTCAAGGGCATCGACACCAGCGAGGTGCGAACACGAAGTTACTTCGCGACCAATCACCTTGCTCAAGTGCTATCCCCGGCCCCCGCCGTCCTATATCGCATACTTCGGGGGCGGGGGCATAGCTAGAGGTTTTTTTTCGGACAAGAGGCTTCCAGTGGAGAACATGGATCATGCTCGGGCGATTGCCGTAAAGTCAACATTATCAAACGCTAATAGATAAGCCACGCAGCATCAGCATGCGCTCAGTTTTGCCGCAGTTGACTCTGCTCCCCACCGCGTTACGACGCAATGCGTTGCCATATGCCCATCGAAATGGCTATTAGAGACGGGCTTGGTGGTTCGCTATGGCCAGCGAAGAATAATGCGCCAGAACAACGGATTGCGATACTCCCAGCTATGATTGCGGCACTAAACGGCGCTTTTGACGACATCTCAAAGGCCATGAGATTACACCGGGTCTGGATCGCGCTTGCCCACGAGGACATCGGCGATCAGCACAGACGCACGACGCTCGGCCCGCTTTGGATGCTGGTCAATTATCTGGCATTCATTGGCACTTTCATCTTCGTTTTCAAGACCAAAGACACGGATTCGGCCGGATACACGGCCTATGCTTCGATCGGCCTGGTTGTCTGGTTCTACCTCATGGAGATGATCAGCCTGAGCGTGCCCCTGTTCTCCCGCGAAGCCAGTTTCATTCAAGGCACGAGGCTGCCACTCTTCGTGTATGTGATGCGGCTGACGGTGCAATGTGTCATCCGAGCGAGCTATTCGGTGGCGGGTTGCATCGTCATCCTGCTGCTGAGCGGCTTGGGAATCAGCGCTGAGTGGCTATTGTCTGTCCCGGGGTTATTGCTGATTGTGCTCGCGACCCCTGCAATCGTAACGGTTTTCGCATTCCTGGGTGCATTCTTTCCCGATGCCCAGTTCATCGTCGGCAACATCATGCGGGTCGGTACGTTTCTTACGCCAGTCTTCTGGGCCTATCATGGGCAAGGCGGTATACAGAACTATGCCTATCATTGGAATCCGTTCACATATTTTCTGGAAGTGGTGCGCGCGCCAATCGCGAGCGGCGACTTCCCAATGCATGCCTTTGCTGTGACCGCCTACATCTCTTTGGCTTTCTGGGCGGTTGCGTTGCTGCTGCTGGGCGGATATCGCAAGCGCGTCGTTTTCCTGATCTGAGCTCAAAATGATTTCCATCAAGCTGGACAATGTCAGCCTCGCCTACCGCCTCTACGAAAAGTTGACGCTTACGGCGCCTGACCGGCGCCTGGGTGGTCTTGGAGGCAAAATCGGACGTTCCGGCGGCAAGCAGGTCGTGCAGGCGCTGGAAGATGTCAGCTTTGAACTCAAAGCAGGCGATCGGTTAGGCTTGGTCGGCCCAAACGGGGCCGGCAAGACGACACTGCTCAAGGTGTTGTACGGCATCTATCAGCCATCGTCCGGCATAGTAGCCATCGAAGGCAAAGTCGACGCTTTGTTCAACATCAACATAGGATTTCGCCCCGAAGCGACGGGGCGGCGAAACATTGTTCTGAGGGGTTTGATCAGCGGGTGGACCGAGGCCGAGATCCAAGAAAAAATGCCGGAGATCATCGCCTTCAGCGAACTTGGCGACTTTATCGATGTCCCTTTCAAAACCTATAGCCAGGGTATGGCCGCTCGTCTTGCTTTCTCTGCGGCTACAGCGCTTGACCCCGAAATTCTGCTGATGGACGAGTGGATCGGCGCCGGCGACGCCGCGTTTCAGGAAAAAGCCAAACGACGCATGGATGAACTGGCAGAGAAGGCAGGCATCATCGTCCTGGCGACCCACAATGAGAGCCTGCTCGAAAGCGTATGTACGAAAAGAATGACGCTTAAGAACGGAAGGGTCGAAGCCTTCACGACGAAACCTGCAAAGAGGGCTGGAACGCGAGCTAAGTCTTAAAGGTACTCTTCCCGGATACTATTTGCTCGCAGTTCAGATTCCAATTCGTCGCACCTGCTGTAGTTGAGTATGCCAACGTTGCGCCCTGCGGACGTTACTAAAATGAATTGCGCTCGAGCCGTTGAGTTACCGATGACGAGACAAGAATCTGTTCCGATGAATGATCTGAAGCGCCTGTATCAGCGCTACCAGGTCGAAATCGAGAGTGAGGTAGTGAACACGCTACGTTCGGGATGGTGGCTCAATGGCGCTATCGGCAAAAGGTTTGCGGCAAATTTTTCCAGATTCATAGGTGTTTCGGAATGCGTTCTCGTGGCCAACGGGACGGATGCGCTCGAACTTGCATTGGCCGCAGTGACCAAGCGCTACGACGGGCGCGAGGTGATCGTCGCCGCCAATGCGGGGGGCTATGCCAGTTGTGCCTGCTGGCAGAATGATCTCGTTCCGCACTATGTCGATATCGAACCAGCCAGCCAACTCATAGCCCTTCAATCGGTACTGAAAGCAGCCAGCGCAGACACCGCTGCGATCGTCGCCACCCACCTCTATGGTGGCGTCGTTGATGTCCGCGCCATCCGGGACGGACTTGAGCAGGCTGGCCTCTCGCACATTCCAATCGTGGAAGATTGCGCGCAGGCGCACGGGGCGAGAATCGGAAGCGACGTTGCAGGCTCGCTGGGGGATATCTCCACGTTCAGCTTTTACCCAACCAAAAATCTCGGAGCCATGGGGGACGGCGGCGCTGTTCTTACCTCCGACACGGCAACCGCCGCGCATGTACGGCAACTGCAACAATATGGCTGGAGTTCAAAATATCATGTCGGCGTGCCCAACGGCCGCAACTCCCGCATGGATGAAGTTCAAGCCGCGATACTGGACGTTTTGCTGGGCGATGTGGATAGACGCAACCAGCAGCGGCGTGGCATCCTAGACCAGTACAAGTCGGTTGCCGGGCGTCGATTCCAGTTCCTGGAAGGTGGCGAAGGCGCTGTCGCGCACCTCGCGGTCGCGCTTTGCGACGACCGGGACGCCTTCAGGGCGTTCATGAAAGAGCGCGGCATCGACACTGACATACACTACCCTGTGCTGGATTGCGACCAGGTCGGCTGGGCGGACTTACCGATGATGGGGAGCGAAAATCTCACCGTATCGAGGGCCAGCGTCAGCCGTCTCTGTTCGGTCCCCTGCTATCCCGATATGAGGGACGACGAGGTAGAGCGGGTTTGCCTGGCCCTCCGCGAATGGGAGACAATGTGACAACACGCTCGATCGTTTTCCCGATCTATCGAAATCAGGCGAACATCCCTTCCCTCCTGGGCGCAGTCGCCGATTTCCACTCCAGATATCATAGCGACATCGAGTTCGTCTTCGTCGTCGACGGGTCGCCGGACGAATCCGGCCCGCTGCTGATCAAGGAATTGAAAGGCTCGGGCTATGATTACAAGATCATCTTCCATAGCCGGAACTTTGGTTCGTTCACTGCTATTCGAACCGGGCTCGAACACGCTTCGGGTGACCAGGTCGCTGCGATGGCCGCCGACCTGCAGGAGCCGCCTGAACTGATCGTCGAATTCTTTTCGAAGCTGGAAAAGGACGAGGCTGACGTCGTGTTTGGGCAGCGAACCGGGCGTAGCGATCCGCCCTTGACCAAATTTCTGTCGAGGGCTTTCTGGTCGGCCTACCGCAGGCTCGTCCTGCCCAGCATGCCGAGTGGCGGAGTGGATATCTTCGCCTGCAACCGTCAGGTTCTGGAAGCGATCCTCTCGATCGAGGAGCCGAACAGCTCGCTTGTCATACAACTTTTCTGGGTCGGCTTCAGGCGGGAATTCGTGCCTTATCGGCGGCGCGAACGAAAGCACGGAACAAGCGCCTGGGGCATGGCACGGCGGTTCCGATACATGATGGACAGCATTTTCTCGTTCTCTGATTTTCCGATAATGCTCACCCTCTGGGTAGGATTTGCCGGCTGTGCGCTAAGTCTCCTATTTGCAGTCGTTACCGTGATTGCACGGCTACTTGGCAATATAGACCCCGCTGGCTATACGACACTGGTGCTGCTGATCACGGGCTTCGGTTCGGCCAGTCTTCTAGTCCAAGGGATTCTTGGTTGCTATCTCTGGCGGGCAGTTGAAAACACCAAATCGCGCCCACTTCGGATCATCAGCCGCGTCGTTGACGGAACAGCGAAATGAACGCCAAGCCATTTTTCGTGCACGAACGGGGTATCTGCGAAAGCTCCCATGTCGGCGACGGAACGCGTATTTGGGCCTTCGCTCACGTGCTGCCTGGGGCCGTGCTCGGCTCGAACTGCAACATCTGCGATCACGTCTTCATCGAGAACGACGTGATCGTCGGCGATGACGTGACTGTCAAGAGCGGCGTCCAACTGTGGGACGGGGTGCGCCTGGGCAATCGTGTGTTTGTCGGCCCGAATGCGACCTTCACCAATGATCGCTTCCCACGCTCCAAGGGATATCCCGAGGCGTTTCTGCTGACCACGATCGAGGACGGCGCTTCCATCGGCGCCAATGCCACAATCCTGCCGGGCATTGTCGTCGGCCGCCAGGCGATGGTCGGCGCCGGCGCCGTGGTGACCAAGAGCGTCCCTGCCAACGCCGTCGTGGTCGGAAATCCCGCAGTCATCATCGGCTACCAGACCGGCCCGAAGATCGTGCCAGCCTTGACGCAAACCTTCCCCGGCGCAGTGGGCGAGAAAATGTCGCTTGGGGTGGGTGGTACCGAGCTCTGGCGGCTGCCGCATTTTAGCGATCTGCGAGGCGAACTCGCCCCGCTCGAATTCGGTGCAAACCTACCGTTTAAGCCGGCCCGGTCCTTTCTGGTTTATGGCGTTCCCTCCGACAAGGTCAGGGGTGAGCATGCGCATCGCGAGTGCCATCAATTCCTGATCGCGGCCCATGGCCGCCTGTCCGTTGTCGTTGACGACGGCCATGAGAGAAAAGAGGTTTCGTTGACCGAACCCTCGATCGGCCTCTACATTCCGCCCGGCATTTGGGGAATTCAGTATAAATTCCAACCCGATACAGCATTGCTGGTCATGGCTTCGCACAACTATGATGCTGGCGATTACATCAGGGACTATGCGGATTTCCTGGATACGGTCAGGCAGGATGACCGCTGATCGCATTGGCGGAGACGCCGTCCGGTTTCTTGTCGCCGGCGGACTAAATACCGCCCTGACCAGCCTTGTCTATTTTGCCGGCCTTGTCGTCCTGCCCTCAAGTTTGTCTTACGCGCTCGCTTGGCTGACAGGACTTGTGTTCGTAATGGTGTTCTATCCCGATCGCGTCTTTCCCGGCGGCCGCACGGGCATCGCCGATCGACTGGCAATCGGGGCGTCGATTGCGGTCGTGTTCGTGCTCGGCCTAGCAGCCCTCAAAACGCTTGAAAGCGTTCTGCAAAATGCTGCAGCAGCCTTCTTTGTCACCCTTGCCATCACGACCATCCTCAACTTCGTGATTTCTCGATGGATACTCCGCAGATCATGCTGACGCGACCGAGCACAATACGACCAGCCATTAATCTCTTTGCGATTTTCGCCGCGATGTATTTTTCCGAGCTGGCTTCCTTTCCGCTGTCAGTGGATGAGGAAGTAACAGCCTTCAGAACGGACGCATCCGTCTGGATCATTCAAGGACGCTGGGGGGCATATCTGATCGAGAGGTTCCTTATTCCTCATCCGGTAATGCCTTTCTTGGCTCCAGCTGTCTTTGGCGCCGGTTGCGTGGCCGCCTACCTCCTCGTCATGGATGTCATTAACAAGCAAGAGCTCTCCATCGCTGAGTACGCATGTTTTGCGATTTTCTGTGCTTTCCCGACCTGGTTTTTTATCGTCGAATTTTATTCAAACATTGCCGCTATCGGCGTCGGCCTGTTCGCGACCGCTCTAGCGCTTTGGCTGATCCGCAAGGAGGAGGTTTCCCCACTCAGCCCTCGCTTTCTCGGAGCTGTGGGAGTCGGCGCCTTCGCCATCTCGATCTACCAGAGTTTCGCACCGGCAATTCTGGTCCTGGGCATCGCGATCTCAATTCTGCAAGCACGGGCAGGAAGGAGCGAATCGCTGCCAAAAGACCTGCTTCGGACCGGTATTCTGCTGGCTGGTGCCATATTGTTCTATGTCGTCGGCGATGCCATTTTCAGATCGTTCACCCCCGCTAGAAACGAGTATTTCGACTCGCTTTCCCAGCCTGGCTTTTTGCTTCAACATCCGGCCACAGTTATTGGGCGTGTGCTTGGAGCGATAGGCGGGATCTATGGTCTGGACCGGCGCACATATGACGTCGCGTTGTGGGCAATTCCGCTCTTGTTGATCCTTGGCGGTTGGGCGCTATTGAAGGAATTGCCCCGCTCGAAATTGCTGTTGACGGCAATTGCCTTCGCTTCATTGCTTATTCCCTTCGGCTTTCACCTCCTCGCTGCGGGCAGCATGCCTGTCAGGAGCCTCGTCGGGGTTCCGATTGCAGTTTGGATGTTTGCCTATGTCGCGGTGACGAGCAGAGAATCGAGAACCCGCGTAGCCTCAACCATCTTGATGGCCGTGGCAATTTTCCAAATTCTGGTGGCCCAGAACTATCGTCAGGCGTCTAACTATCTGGTCGACAAGCATGATACACTCATGGCGGGCGCCATCTTCGACAGGCTGTCGGCCGCGCGCGGTTTTGATGTAAAGCGCAGCTATGCTCTGAGCGTGTTTGGCGCCCAGCCATTTGTGACCAACTATCCCAAGCAGCCCGGCTCGACAGTCGGCCACTCGTTCTTCGAATGGGACGGTGGCAACGGTTGGCGCATCGCTTATTACATGAAATTGCTCGGCTACTCCAATTTGAACGGTGCTACCCCAGATCAGGTTGACCAGACGATTGTTCGTCTTTCGGCGATGCCGGTATGGCCAGCCCCCGGTAGTGTGGAAATCCAGGGCGACATTGCGCTGATAAGGCTCGGTGAGATGCCCAGCTACGCAAATCAGCAAGCCCTTGCAAAAGTTACCAATCGATAAGGGATTTAATCGAAATCTTTGGATTGGTCCGAGGGAAGCAGACGGACCCGCTTCTGTAGAGGCAGCGTGCTTGGCAGATTCGCTCAGTCGGAAACGGGATACCTTTTGATCCACCAGTTTGAGGACCAGAATAACCGACTTCTCGACCGCCATGTCGAATACACGGTGGTTCAGCGTTTCGTCCAAGCGCCAACATCGTGGACGTTCGCCCATCCGGATTCGCTATAGCCGACCAAGCGAGCATTGGCGTGCCGTTTGCCTAGCGCCACAACTCGCTCGATCGATGCAAGCGAAAGTCCCCAATCGCTCATGCCAACTTGGCCTGCGGCATTTGGGTATGGCCAATAGCCAGTCCCTGTCTGCTCGTAGTCCTTCAGCATTTGTGCTTGGGCAGCAGCTTGGATCGGGTCGTTCTTTGTGATCTCGTACGTGTTGTGCCCCCGGAAGGTTGCGATCAGTATCCCCCCGCGCCCCAATGCCGCAAAAAGCTTATCGAAAAGAATTTGCATTCTCTCGTAATCGACATGGGTGAAGACAGAGCCAACCCAGATTAGATCCATGCCGCCTGGGATTTTAATGTCAGAGGGATGCTCAGACGAAAGCACCGCATCTCCCCCGAACTCGTGGGCGCAAAATTCGACGCAGCTCGGATCGATATCGCAGAAGGTTATCTTGGCGGCAGGGAACAGTGACCGGATGTAGCGAGCGCCACGCCCATGGCCGCATCCAAAATCCATAATATTGTAAATGGCTTCTTTCCGGGCGATTGCCAAGATCGATACGATCACCTTCAACACGCTTTCGCCAACAATGTCGTAGTCATCAAGAAAGGGATTGCCTTTGAACATCCCGTCGTCAAGGTGGATCGTTGGGATGACGCCCCGCTGCCTATAGCCCTGCCACATCGCTGCCAACTTATCGATCTGCATACTACGTTCGCTCCTGACGAAAGCCTCGGCCTGGTTAGCGGGCGTGCTTCCGTGCCAAATATACTTCTGTAAATTCGCCTATTATGCCGTGCCAGTGATCATGAAAACGGCATACCTCGACATCCATTCCTGACCATCGGTGGATCAGTTCCGGCAGGTCATAGCCGTAGTGAAATGTTACCAGCGAACCAGCATCGCTAACAGGATTGCCATGATATTCCGGCTCGCCGGTGTGCTGGATCGTTCCGTCCGGCCTGTAGAGCGCACGGCGCTCACTGTCGATCTTGCCCTTGTAGGTGGGAACGGTGAACAGATAAGCGCCGCCTGGTTTCAGGGTGCGGACAATCTCCTTTGTCACCCGCTCCGGCATATTCACATGCTCCATGACATCAAGTGTAACGACGACATCGAAAGTCGCATCACCAAATGTCTGCGCCTCCAGGTTCTCGTTTCGGAAGCCCTTGACGGACGAGCCCAAACGCTCTCCGGGAAAGTACTGCGATTCAACATAACCGGCACATTCCCGCTTCAACTTCGGAGAAATTCCGCGGGGAGTGGGAGACGATTCATGAATAACAAGGTTGCGCCAACGAGAGACATGTCGCGTGAGCGTAAGAGCCAAAGCGCGCTCACGCGGGATCGATCCACATCTGGAGCAGAGCAGATGATCACGATACCAATCATAGTGGGCGGAAAACTCGACATTGGCTTCACAGATTGGGCAGTAACCTGCCCGGCGGTAAACTGGATAGGAATCAGAATTCATGGAGCACCATCAGGATTTTCAAAAATGAAGCCGTAACAGAATGCTGCTTCGGTCCGAGTTCAGCTCCACGGTGCTATTCTAGCCGGTGGGCAACCCCATTCTCCGAAAGGAATTGGGCAAAACGATCATATAGTACAGTGTACTTGCGCTGAAACTCATCATAGTTGCCAGCCTGCACAAGCTCGTTGACGTTCAATTGTCCCACTTTATCGACCGGGATATGCGGGATGCTCATAAGTTCCGCCATTTCCGTCGTCCTCGAATCGTGGGAAATTATGGTTGCAGGAACACCGTTGGTTAATGCAATCAGATTTCCATGGAAGCGCGTTCCTATCGAATAGTCGAATTTCGAGATGTACGCATCCCACTCTGCCAAATCAAAGAACATTTTTGCGTTCTCTTTGACATGCTTTACATAGAGCGACGGATCCATTTCCATGTTCATCTGCCCGAGCACTGCCTGGGCGACCCCAAAATCGTCTTCTCTCCCATCTCTGGAAAGTAGCATTTTCATTTCCGGTTCTTCGTTCTGAAGAACATATGGATATTTTTTGTGAGCGGATAATTTCAAAAGATCAGCTTCAACGCGCCGGGCAGCTTCGGGATTGGCCGAATGAAGAAATACGTTGCGTGATCCGTTCACTGCAACCCTCAGCTCGGCGTCTCTTCCTGGCCTCTTTATCTTCAAATCCGGACGCAATTTGCGAAACAAACTTGGGCATCCAACCTCTCTGACGTTCGTTATCCCAAAGTCATTCATGACTTCAGCCGTAAAATGGCCACGCACGCCCACGGTCTTGCTGCGTTCCGATATGATACGAAGGAAGCGTTTACTGCCCTCTGGGATATCTGTGACTTTTTCACCGATGATAGAAGCTTGCGCCCCGAGGCCGGCAACCAAGCATGGCAGCTTGGTCGGCTCGATAAAGTCAGCCAAGTAGGACAAATCAAAATTTTTGAAAATGAAATTTGCTGCGGCGATAGCAATGATGTCGAAACGTTCGTTTGCTTCTTGCGGGGAATAGTCCAACCCCTGACCGAACTCTTCAAAGCGAATTTCCTCGAACAGAGACTGCCCTATCAGAAGATTTCCGGTGTTATATCCAATGATTTCGAATTTCTTTTCAAAAGCAATCTGCGGATCAGGATGCGGAGCTATTGGCGCTCCCAGAAAAAGAACTCTCACTAAAATCTCCTCGACGCTCTGTAGACATCTAACTCCCCACAGTCACCAGCGTCGTCATTCTTGAATTGGAATACCAAATCGTTCACTGAGTTCATGGCTGTAGATGCTCGCTCGTTCGAGCGCGGCAGGTCCAAGATCGTGGCTGCGGATTGTATCGGCCTGTACCTGCCTGATCTCCTGTAGGTGCCTGAGATCGAAATTTCCTATGGTTACGCTCGACTGATGCCGGCGGTGTGAATTGAGCGAACGCGGGGAAAAAGCGATCGAACCATTTTCGAGCAGACGCAAATATGTCACCCAATCCCCGGCGTTGCGCAACGACATGATCTCTTCGCTGTGTTTGGCCATCGCATTGCTGAGCGCCTCCCTTCGAAACAAGACGCCGCTGACGTTCGGAATGGTGTTCTTGAGGTAAAGTGCCTCGGCGATTTCCCGGCGGCCGTCCACGACGTAGGGTTTCGTCCAGCGAGACCGGTCGATGTCCGACACATAGTCGAGATAGTGTTCGGACAAGACCCGGCCGGCGCCGTCCATCTGTCGCGACTGGCAATAGCTCATCACCACCTCCTCGCGTTCGAAGGCGGGCAGAAGCTCGGCCAGAAAATCGGGATCGGCGAGGTCGTCGGCTTCGGCGATCCAGACATAATCGCCGCGCGCCATTTCGACCCCCCGCATCCATTGGCGGAATACCGATCCTGAATTCTGCGCATTGGCCACCAGCCGGTATGGAATGTCGCAACCGGCCAGAAATTTCTCGATGACTTCGACGCTATCATCGGTCGAAGCATCGTCAAGCACGATCAACTCGTAGGGCTTTATCGTCTGATCGACAATGGAGCCTAGACGTGCGCCCAGGTATCGGGCGTAGTTGTAGTTAGGCACGATGACCGACACCCGCGGCAATGGCTTTTCGGCGTAAATCAGCAGATCATGCAGGTAATGGCTGAAGCTGAACTCCTGGCGGACGATATCGCGGCCAACGCTGGCGAGACGCCGGGCTTCACTTGGATTGTCGAGCAGATTGCCAATGACCTCGGCCATCGCATCGGTGTCGAATGCCTGCACGAGGATACCGCAATCCCGCTTCAGCAGATCCTGGAAGCCACCAGCGCCCTCAAAGGCAACGACCGGCACTGTGGCATCCAGCGCCTCGAGCACCACCGAGGGGAACGGATCCTCACGCGAGGTCAAGGCATAGATATCTGCGGCGAAATAGTATTCCTGCGGATTTTCCACCAATCCGACAAAGACGAAGCGGCTCTCCAGTCCCGCTTCCTTCACCCGTCGCATTTGCTTGGCGTGAAAGACGGTATCGACATGACCGACCCAGACTGCAACCGCATCCGGCCTGGATGCGATAACCTTGACGCAAGCATCAACGAAAAGATCGAGGCCCTTGCGATGGTCGGCATAGCCCGCGCACAGGATGATGCTTGCATTTGGCGAAAGCCCTAATCGTGCGCGGACCGCCTCGCGGACCTGCTGGCGATCCTCGGCGAGGTAGGGCGTACGCAGATAGAGTCCTTGCGGCCTGACTACCGACTGGCTGACCGGTTGGCCAACAAACTCTTCGAATCCGGCTTTGACGATCTCGGCTGGGAAAACGACCGTTTCAGCGTTCTCAACAATGGCTGCGGCTGCGTCAGCAAGACCGTAGGACGCCAATATTCCGGGCAGTTCATGGACGAGGCAAACGGTGCGGAACCCTGCCTGCTTCAGCAGCGGGATGAGCTTTCCGGATACGGTGGTATTCACGACGGCGACCTCGGCACCGTTGTTTCTAATGGTGGCCAGACGTTTCAACACATCGGCATCGCCTTGTTCAGGCAAGTCGATCCTGTGCACGGTCGCGGCGTGGGCGAAACGGCCGAGCAGCGGACCGTCGCCCAGCACGATGAGATCGGGCTCAAAACCAAGCTGCTTGAATCCCTTGGCCAGATTGAGAGCCAGCAATTGCGCCCCATGCGGGTGGGCGTCGTGGGAAACGATTGCAATCCTGGCCTTGGACTTCCCCTTCGCCGCCTCCAAAGCGTCGCGGGTCGCTTGCAGATAGGCGTGGCCGTTAACGCTATCGGGCTCCAGGTGAGCGCCTTCCGCCCACTCGTTCCAGGCATTGACGAAAACCACCCGCTCGGATGGCTCGCTAATATGGGCCAAGGTGTCCTCAATGGCATTGTCCAGCCATCTGCGATACAGCTCGGGGGTGTTGTTGATGAACACCGTGCCGCCGCGCTTGCGGCGTGCGGTATTGTCCCAGCCCGGGCAAACCGAACGGAAGAGCTTGTATTTGCGGGATGAGTAGGTTTCGCTGCGTTGTGGGAATACCGACCAGTCATAGACGGTCGTGGCAAAATCCTCATGCAGCGGCGTCACTGTATGCGTGACATTTGGCGGCGCGGAATTGTTTGGCGGAAATTCCACGGCGGCATCGAACCCGTAGCGATGGGGGGGCACAGATTCGAAGGACTGGGTGTAGGCCAGGAAAATCTCGCCGATGCCGTTCTCCCGGCACCAAGTCCGCCAGCGCCGCGCTGTCTCAGCCGCCGCCGGGAGCAGGCTTGGCCGATAGACGAGCAACAGCGGCTTGCCATTGATGCGGATGTAGCGAGGGTCACGAAGATAGGGCGCGACCTCGGCGATGAACGCGAGATCATCCTGGGGGGAGTGATCCTGAGCGATCAGGATCTCCTGGTCCATTCCGTCCCAGCGGCGCGACCAATTCTCGTTGGCCCAGCAGACGCAGAATGGCATGTCGAGGCGCTTATCCTCGAGCCAGTTTTCGAGCGGCTTTTCCAGGAGCCTCTTGCCGCCGAACCAATAAAAATAGAAGCAGAAGCCTTCCACTCCATAGAGCCTTGCCAGTTCGATCTGGCGATGCTGCACAGCAGTATCGCGCAAGTCGTAGTAGCCGAGCGTATCCGGCACGTGCGGCTGGTGGTGACCGATAAATTGCGGCTCAGCGGGCCGGACATTAGACCATTCGGTGAAGTCCTGTCCCCACCATTCATCGTTTTCGGGGATCGGGTGGAATTGCGGCAGGTAGAACGCGATGACGCGCACCGGCTTCTGGAGCAACGGCGGCGCATCGAGAAGCGGCACATAGACTGGTTCGGGCGAGAAGATCGGGCCGGAACTGACCAGCGCCCCGCGCAAGACCATCTCGTTGCTGCCCACAGGCGCTTGGGGTGCCTCCATGCTTCTCCAGGCGCGGTAGGCATTCGTAACGCCAAACAGCGAAGGAAAGGTCGAAAACGCCGCTCTCTTCAATTTTCGCTTGAGGTCGGTGGAGAGCGGCACATTGTGCCAACAACCGTAGGCACCCCGAATCGCCAAGCGGCGGACCCTTATGCGAACATCGCCGATAGCGCGGACGCGGCTCCCAATCCCCCGCAGAGGCTTGGTCACTCGCCAGGATGTGCTGGCATAAACGGCATCGAGAACCTCATGCAACCGGATTTCCTCGGATCGCGCCTCGTCGCGATCCGCAAGCAGCGCACTCGTCGCCCTGTGCGCCATCGACAAATTTTCTTGCAAGAGTTCGATCTCTTTGTCTCTCGCAATGATCTGTGCCCGTTCTCGAGCGATCTCTTCGTCTCTCGCGCTAACTTGTGCCCTTGTGCCTGAGATCTCGTCTTTGTGGGTCCGGATCTGTTCACGCATATCAGCTATCTCGCTGGAGAAAGCCTCGATGCGTGCCCCGTGATGTCCCAACAACTTCCTGTTGGTTTCGATCTCCTCCTCCATGGTTGTTGACTTCAACGACCATGGATTTCCGGTTTGATCGATCGCCTTGCTCTTCGTGTCGTCGAGAGGAACCACGCTCCCGTCGGCGAGCGCGACCTGCCCGTGCACGTTGCGCGCGCCGAGGACGTTTTCCGGAATAGGCAGCTTCGTTACGATGCAAAGCGAGTTCAAGAACTCGACGGAATGAACCGACGCGAGAGAAGCCTCATCGAATGTGACTTTGTGCCTGTCGGCGAAAGTGGCCAAGGCATCGACCCGACGACGATCCAGTCCCCAATGCTCATGGTTGACTACATCAAGCAGGCGTTTGAAAAACGAGATTGAGGAAAGCGGATCGTAGAGACCGCCCTCGAACTCCTGCCAGTAACTGCAATGCAGATCTTCGGCGATGTACATGCCCCCTTCGGAAAGGTGGGGGAAATATCGCGCGAACGAGCGTATTATATCCGAGGATAGGTGCGATCCGTCATCAATTATAATATCATATTTTTCCGACATCGAGATGATGTCGCGCTCCGTTTCATCAGTATTGGCGTCACCTACGGAGATCTTTATCTTCCGGCTGTCGAAAACGAGATTTCCGCAAGCCAGATTGACGTCACAGCCAACGATTATTTCAGCATTGGGGAAATATTTCTGCCATATCTCCAGGGATCCGCCATTCTGAACTCCGATTTCCAGGATTCGAACCGGACTGTCTCGATACTCTGAAAAAATATGGTCATAGGTGCTGAGATAGATCGACCATTTATCCGACACTTTGCCGCGATGCGCATCGTACAGGTCACGAAGTGAAACGAATGGTTCCTGCTTTGCGGGCCGCGCATCGCGCTGTTTGGCTAATTGCTGCTGTTCCAACTTCTGCCGATGAAACACGCGGAGACGGCAATCAATTTCAAGGAAAAAAGCGTCGCCAAAAGTTCGTGAAACAGATTCGAACTCTGCTCTGATCCGATCAAGAATTTCTATTGCAACTGCATCAGTATCATCGGACCTGAGCGCTATCAGTGCGGTATAAGCGTCTTTGACCCAGTCAATGATGCGCGGGTCTGCGTCGAGCAACTCAGTGCTGGCGGCAAAGTGCTGATTGTCGGTAGCGAAATGCTCAGACAGCAGGGACTGCCATTTCACGTCGGGTACCGGCCAGTCTAGGCTGAGAGTAGCAGTGATCCCGTCGATACCCTGTCGCCAGTCATCAAGCAGACTCTCGTAAGACAACAAGATGCGTGACCGACCCCTAGTTGCGCGCTCGGCTTCCAATTCGTGGCGAAGCCAAAGAAGCGAACTGAAGCCCATCGTGAAACCGTTTCGGTTCGCCAGGGAAGCGATCACAGCCAACGGATTGCGGTCTATCAGCACATACCGAACATCGATGCGCATGCGCCTCAAGATCTCCGCATAAAGCGGCACGAAACGTGAGATACGCGGCTCCTTGAGCACAAAAAACGGCGCGCTGCCGTATTCCTCGTCGATCAGCCGCGCGATCTCTGCTTTGTAGAAGCGCAGACGCTGCGCGCCGAGATCGTTGGGATCGAAGGATCGCCAATCATCCCAGCTGCTTCCTGCTTCGTCCAGCATCTGGTCGTGCAGCGCAATGAGACGCTCCGGCTCCCAGTGACCCGTTGGATTGGATAGATTGGCGCCCAGCATGTTCTTAGGCAGTTCCGCGCCAAGCAGATTGATCGCCCTCGTCAGCGCGCTGGTGCCCGAGCGATGCATGCCGAGCACCATGATGCAGGTGCGTTTGGCTGCTTTCGGCTTTGCCTTGCGTGCCTTCGGCTCGTCGACGGGCGCGGCATCGCGCGTGTTTTCCGCTGAAGGGTGCTTGTTCATGCCGTCAATGCCTGTTTCGGCTCACCGGCTAGCAGCCGGCGCACCACCGCTTCCGTCGATTGCCGCCAGTCCGGTGCATTCCAGCCGAACGCCGCCGCGAATTTCGCGCTCGATAGCCGGGAATTGGCGGGGCGGCGCGCCTTGGTTGGGTAGTCCATCGTAGCAATGTCCCGTACCCGCGCCCAGGGACCACCCAACACGCGGCTTGTGTCGAGGATATGGCGGGCAAAGCCGCTCCAGTTGGCCTCGCCGGTTCCGGCCAGATGATAGATGCCGGATGCGGCGGCGCCCTCGTGCAGCCGTGCCGCCGCATGCAGGATTGCGTCGGCGATATCAAGTGCAGATGTCGGATTTCCCCACTGATCGGCCACCACCGCGATCTCGTCGCGGTCGGCGGCCAGCCGCAGCATGGTTTTCACGAAATTCTTGCCGAACGGGCTGTAGACCCATGCCGTGCGCAGGATCAGATGGTGCGGATTGGCTGATGCAACCGCCTGCTCGCCGGCAAGCTTGGAGGCGCCATAGACGCTGCGCGGTGCGGTGGCGTCGGTCTCGACATAGGCGGCGTCCTTGGTGCCGTCGAAGACATAGTCGGTCGAAAGATGGATGACGGGCACGCCCAGGCGGCTTGCTGCTTGCGCCACCTTGCCGGCTCCGGCGGCGTTCACCGCGAATGCCAGATCGGGCTCGTCCTCGGCCTGATCCACCGCCGTGTAGGCGGCGGCCGACACGACGATATCAGGCTTCGCGGCCGCGATCGCTTCGATCACCGTGTCGGGTCTTGCGAGGTCGAGTTGCGGACGGCCAATGGCGATGACCTCAACGCCGGCGGCCGCCTGGCCGGCCTCCAGAAGGCTCGCCGCGACCTGTCCGTCGCGTCCGGTGACAACCAGCCTCACGCCGCCCCCTTGCGTGCTTCGCCCAGCCGTTCACCGGCATAGCGCTGCTCGCGGATCGGTCCCCACCACCATTTGTTGTCGAGAAACCAGTCGACGGTCTTGGCGAGGCCGCTGTCGAAATTCTCATTGGGCGCCCAGCCCAGGTCTCGGCCTATCTTCGAGGCGTCGATGGCATAGCGGCGATCGTGACCGGGGCGGTCGGTGACGAAGGAAATCAGGTCGCGATAGCTCTTGCCCCCTGCCCGCGGCCGCCTGCCGTCGAGCAGATCGCAGATCGTCTCGACGACGCCAAGGTTGGTCCGCTCGGAATTGCCGCCGACATTGTAGCTTTCGCCCGGCAGTCCCCTGGTCGCGACAAGTTCCAGCGCGCGCGCGTGATCCTCGACGAACAGCCAGTCGCGCACATTGGCGCCGGCGCCATAGACCGGCAGCGGCTTTTCATCGAGCGCATTGAGGATGACCAGCGGGATCAGCTTTTCGGGAAAGTGATAGGGTCCGTAATTGTTCGAGCAATTGGAAAGCACGACCGGCAGGCCATAGGTTTCGTGCCAGGCCCGCACCAGATGATCCGAGGCCGCCTTCGAGGCGGAATAGGGCGAGGATGGCGCGTAGGGCGTTTCCTCGACGAACATGCCGCCGTCGAAGGGAAGATCGCCGAACACCTCGTCGGTCGAGACATGATGGAAGCGGAAATGGCTCTTCCGGTCTTCGGGCAGGCCGCGCCAATATTCCAGCGCGGCATTGAGCATCTTGTAGGTGCCGACGATGTTGGTCTCGATAAAGGTGCCCGGCCCATCGATCGAGCGGTCGACATGGCTCTCGGCGGCAAGGTTCATGACGATGTCGATATCGTCGCGCCGGAGGATGTCGAGCACAGCCTTTTCGTCGCAGATGTCGGCCTGCGCGAAGCGATAATTGTGTGCGTTCTCGATCGGCCGCAGCGAGGCCAGGTTTCCCGCATAGGTTAGCTTGTCGAGATTGGTCACCCGATAGGCCGGGTTGGCGCATAGATGCCGGCACACCGCCGAACCGATAAAGCCAGCACCGCCCGTCACCAGAAAATTCATGCCGCTGTCCTCACGCAACCCATCAGGCGAACACCTCGGCGGCGGCCAGCAGCGGCGCCTTGAGGTCCTTGTCCGAGAGCTGGAACCCGCCGGCCAATGACGGCCATTCGATGCCGATGGCGGGATCGTCGAAACGGACCGACCGATCATGCGCCTGCGAATAGGTGTCGGTCACCTTATACAGGACCTCGGTGTCAGGCACGAGCGTCACGAAACCGTGCGCGAAGCCTTTCGGCACCAGAATCTGGTTGCCCTTTTCGGCCGACACTTCGAGAGCGACCCATTTTCCGAAGGTTTTCGAACCGCGGCGAATGTCGACCGCGACATCGAGAATGCTGCCCCGGATGACGCGCAGCAGCTTGTCCTGGGCGCGCGGCGCAAGCTGATAGTGAAGCCCTCGCAAGACGCCCGCCGCGGCGGAATAGGAATGATTGTCCTGCACGAAAGCCAGGTCTATGCCGGCCTGCGAAAAGCGCTCGGCATTGTAGGTTTCCACGAAGAAGCCGCGCGCGTCGCCATGTCGCTTCGGCACGATTTCCAGCACGCCATCGATGCCAAGGGGCCTGACCTCCAACACCTAGCCCTCCGACAGGTCGACGACACGCCGGCGCAGATAGGCGGCATATTCATTCTTGCCCAGGTGATCGGCGCGACGCAGAACCTGGTCCACTGTCAGCCAACCCTGTTCAAAGGCGATCTCTTCGGGACAAGCGACCTTGATGCCCTGGCGGTGCTCGATGGTGCGCACGAATGATGAGGCCTCATGCAGGCTGTCATGCGTGCCGGTGTCGAGCCAGGCATAGCCGCGCCCCAACCGATGCACATGCAACTGGCCGCGCTCGAGGTAGACGTTGTTGACCGCCGTGATCTCGAGTTCGCCACGCGCCGAGGGACGGATGGCAGGGGCGATGTCGACGACGTCGTTGTCATAGAAGTAAAGACCGGTGACCGCCCAGTTGGATTTCGGCACCTGCGGCTTTTCCTCGATCGTCAGCGCCGTTCCCGTGGCCTTGTCGAAGGAAACCACGCCATAACGCTGGGGATCCTCGACATGATAGGCGAACACCGAAGCGCCCTTTTCGCGCGAGGCAGCGTCGCGGCAAAGCTGCGACAGCCCGTCGCCGAAATAGATGTTGTCGCCGAGGATCATCGACACGTTGTCCTTGCCGATGAAATTGCGGCCGATGATGAAGGCCTCCGCCAGCCCGTTGGGCTGCGGTTGCTCGGCATAGGACAGGTCGAGGCCGAACTCCGATCCATCGCCAAGCAGATCGCGAAAAACGGGCAGGTCACGCGGCGTCGAAATGATCAGAATTTCACGGATACCCGCGAGCATCAGAACGCTCAGCGGATAATAGATCATCGGCTTGTCGTATATCGGCAGAATTTGCTTAGAGACTGCTAATGTTAGTGGATAAAGACGCGTTCCACTGCCTCCAGCAAGGATAATTCCTTTCAAGAAGCTCTCCTTGACATGCCTGAACCCCCCGGCCCCAGCCGACCGTGCTTAGGTTCCATGCAATGGCTTGTCAATCTCGGCGTTCGGCAAACGTCTGGGTCACGATCCAGCGCCAATCCATCGCCAATTCCAGGCGACGCATTGCTATCGTCTTGCCAGAGCCGGCCTGACGGGAACAAGCAGATTGTCATCATGGGCCTCGGTCGACTCGCCTCTCTGGCTTAACCGCCCAGCGAATCCCTTGTGAAAGATGATGCCATTCATATAGGCGAAAGTCATCGCAAGCGCCGCCGTTCGCATGGGATAATCGACCAGGGAATGAACGAGCAGAAACGATACTGAGAGAAACGCCATTTTCTGCAGCGGATCTCGCCGTGCCGCCAGGGAAAACGCAAAAAGCAATATCGAGTAGGCCGCGACCAGAAAGACAACAGGCGCGCCACCTTCAAGCGCCAATTCCAGATAATCATTGTGGGCGTGATTGACGTAGGGCTTGAAGATCATCTCCCCCTTTTCGTAAATCTGGTAGACTTTCGGAAAACTCCCAAAGCCGACGCCCGTCGCCCAGTTCTCTTCAATTCCCGCGATCGTGGTGCGTGCAAATTCGGCCCGTCCAAAGGCCGGGTCAACCACTTCCGCATCGATCTTCGTCCACGCCCCGATCGTGTAGAGCGAAAGTCCGATGAAGACAGCGGGTATTCCATACCCGCCCAGCCTCGAGCGCGCGGACAGAAAGACGACCGATATTATGGTGATCGCCAGCCCTATCAGAATACCGGCGCGCGAACCGGCGGCCAGAAGCAGCAGCAGCAGCGTTATCAAACCGAGCGACCCGGACAGAAGGTGCCCGCGAAACAGGCCGTAGTAGACGACGAAGGGGATGGAGACGAAGAGCAAAGCTGAAAAGTGGTTCTGGTTGGCAAACAGTCCCGCATTGATCGTGAACGGCAGCAAACCCTGTATGGCAACCGTATCGGAGAGCGAATACTGGATCGCCGCAGCCAATCCGTTACAGATGACACCCATCAAAAAGAAGGGCAGGAGGCCGTAGACCTGATCTGGGCGCAAGCGGGTGACGCTCAGAAAGAATGCAGCCATCGCCACGAAGTACAACAGACACTCGATCGTGCGTCCCACGCCGACACTGACGAAACGCAGCCCGGTTTCACCGCTCAGCCATGGATTTGCAAGTAAAACCTCAGGCCGCAATCCGCTCAACAGGGCGGCGGGCAACGGCACGATTTGGAAACAGAACACGGCAAGGCCCAGAGCAAGCAACCACAGGGCCGAGCGAGGGATGCCGTGCTCAGACGGCCTTGAAAAGATGGCCGCGGCCGCGACAATCGCCGCCACCTCGATCACCGCCTCGGTGTAGAGACCGCTCGCGGTGCCGCCGCCAATCAGCACTGACAGGAAAAGAACCGACCCAAGCAGATATTTTTCCCATTCCGTGGACCGGGCTGACCGCTCTCTCAAGATGAAACTCTTTCGATGCTCAATTTGTGCATGACCAACGTGCCAACGTATCGAAATCGCCAGCTCTCAGCGATGGCAGCTGTTTCCAGCCGCAACACTTGCATGGGACACGCGCCTGGTCCGATCGCGAAATCCAGACTCAACTGCCGCCGATTGAATGTGCCCTCCGGAATGTTGAACCGAGCTATTTCTCCCGCCGGATCCGCGCATCTGATGGACCAGAACAACTGCTTGGGCAGCTTCAGGTTTCTCGCGGAGGCGATCAGGGAAATCCTGTAGGAGCCGGGAGGCAGTTCGACATATTGCTGGAGCGCGGCGTTCTTCACCGGCGTATTCAGAAACCGGACAGTCGCTCCGCTATCGCTTTCGCCGACGTCGCGCGCCCCGGCAAAGGTAATTTCCAGACCGGAGCGGTCGCGAACCTGCCAGTCGAATGGCTTGTCGCTGAGGATCTGTTCAAAGCCGCCGTTGAAGATGTATCCGGCCAGTGTCCGCTCCTGATCGGTCATACTGAACAGGAACAGCCGATAGGCCGCCTCGTATTCCTTCTGCCGGATGTACCCGTTGATTACGGCAGACAATTCCTTCGACGTCGGTTGTGAGCTCGATCCGGTAAGGTCCAGCAACAGTTGATTTGCGACGCGCAGGCCCCGCGGATCCTTACCAAGGGCGGAGAAAAGATTGGACCTCCACGGTGCCTCGATCCTTAAGGCTGCCAGGACAGCCTGATATCCGTCCGGGTTTGCAAGAATAGCCGGCAAGCCCGCCGCAATGACTGGAAATGTGTCCGGCCACCGGCGCAGCAACGTGTCGATCTCGGCGACGGCCTTTGACAGGTCGCCCATCTCGATCGAGCGATCGATCGATCTCTGAAGCGAATGGATTTCAGTCTTGGACAGCTTTCGAGCCTGGTCGAAGAGTTCAAAAGCCTCGTCTTTCTCGCCTTGTCGATACTCAATCTCGCCTATCAGGCTGTAGAGCCGGGCGTCCGCGACGTTGAAACGAAGCGCGCCCCTCGCCTTTGCTGCCAAGACGTCGAGATCAACACCGTCGCCTGTTTCGCTCAGCCGACCGGCAATTTCGCCTATCAAGGCATCTATATTCAACGGATCGAGCGCAAGCGAGACGGCCGGCGTTTCCGACTCAAGAAGCCGACTTAGCCCTATCGACGAAACCGCCAACACCAGAACGGAGGCGACGAACCAAACGCCTGAACGCCGGAGATTTCGCGTGAGCGGGCTCGCCTGCTCCGTCATCGACTTTGCCCTCAATTTTCGGGGTACTCGCGCCATAGTCGTAGTACTGATAGTTCATGTATTTATAGGCGTAATTGTAATCGAACTTGTTGACCGTGAATTTCGACATCGCCGCTCCGATCACGTTCGCACCGGCTGAGCGCAGACGCTTGAGTGCCGTTTTGGCTGACTTGCGTGTGACCTGATTGGTCGAAACGACCATCAATGTGCCTTCGGCAAGCCGGCTGAGGATTGGTGCATCGGAAAGACCGACGACCGGCGGGGCGTCGATGATGACCAGATCGAAGCGTTTGCCGAGATTGGTCAAGATCAACGCCATCTTCGGCGACGAGAGCAGGTCGGCCGGATTCGGCGGAATCGTTCCGGACGTCAGCACGGTGACATTAGGGTATTTCGTCGGTCTGAAAATGCCCGGCAGATCGTCCTTGCGAACGGTATTAGTCAGCAGGTTGCTCAACCCGATCGCATTGTCGAGGCCGAACAGCCGGTGCAGGTTGGGTTTGCGGAGATCGCCGTCGACAAGCAGAACCCTTGCGCCGAGTGCCGCGAAATCCTGGCCAAGCTTGAACGACGTGGTCGACTTGCCTTCCGACGGTTCCGAACTGGTCACCAGCAGCGATCGCGGCGCGCCCTCCGCACCGGAGAACTGCAGCGATGTCCGCAGCGAACGATAGGCCTCGGAGAGCCCGGATTTTTGATCGGCGATGCTGGCTATGAGTTCGCGGTCACCGACAAGCGGCAGGATGCCGAGCATCGCCAGCCCCAGCTCTTTCTCGATCTGCTCCGGGTTGGTGAAAGTGTTGTTCAGCAACTCGATGATGTAGATGATCGATGCAGCCAGGGCCATGAAAAGCGCGAGAGCGACTGCAAGGTTGATGCTCAGACGTGGAGAATAGGGGGCTGTGGGCAGCGAAGCGAAATCGACTATCGCAGCGCTTTGCGTCTTGAGCTCCGAGCTGACGCCGACTTCATTCAGCTTGGCGATAAGGCTGTCATACTGCGACCGGTTGGAGTCGACCTCGCGCTTCAGGATCGTGTATTTGATATTCTTGTCGTTGAAGACGACCTGCTGCCTCTCCATCTCCGCGAGCTTGGACTTGAGATCGGCTTCCTTGTTCTGTGCTTCCTGATATTTCAGCCGCAACGAATCGGTTATCGCCAGCACGCCGTTGTTGTAGATTCGCTGGAGTTCCTTGATCTGCGATTGCAATTGCTGCATTTCCGGAAAACCGGGCTTCAGGATGCCCAATTTCTGCTGATATTGGCTGGTCAGATCCGCCAGCTTTTCGCTAAGCTTCTGCAGACCTTCGCTTTCCAGAACCGGACCGAGGCTCGACCCGCGGCCTTTTTCTATCTGATCGACCACCCGCCCCGCATCAAGACGCTCCTGGATTGCAGTGGCCAGGGCGGTGTTCAGGGCTTCGATGTTGGAGCCGATCAGCGATTTGTCATCGCCGGTAACCGTGATGCCGGCATCTTTTGCATAGGTGACCAGTTCCTCTTCGGAGGTCTGCAGCTTTTGCTTCACCTGCAAAACCTGTTCCTGGATGAACTGCCGTGCCAGATCAGAGGTCTCGCTGGTCTGATCGAGACGTTGATCGATAAAGCTCTGCGCGACCTGATTGGCAACGTCGCTTGCATATTTCGGCTTTTGATCGACGAAGGTGATCGATAGCAGGCTCGTATTGGTGACCAGATTGACCGTCAGATCTTCCTGGATGCGCTTGATCGCAATTGCCTCGCGCTCTTCAGGCGTTTTCTCCTCAATGGAGGGTGACTTGGACATCCCGAACGCACGGTAGACAATATTGCTCGGGGAAAAGCTCGGCGTCGGAAACAGAAAATCCGGTTTTTCGCTAAGCCCAAGCTGGAACACCACGCGCTGAGCCAATGCCCGGCTCTTCAGCTTCTCCCGAGCGGTCAGGAAGGCCCGGACGTCGCTGTTTTCGGAAACGACCTCAATGTCCTGAAACACTTTCGCCGAAGGCACCAGAACTTCGAGCTGCGTCGTCGCCAGGTATTTTGGTGTCTGCATCATCGTCACGATGACGCCGGCAACGAGCCCGGCCGCCGCCATCATGACGATCAGCCAGCGATACTGGACGATGTATAAAAGCAGCTTGAGCGGGTTGAACCCCTCATCCTGGCCCGCATAGTCGCGACCATAGGGACCGTAGTTTTGCGGCACGTCGTAATAGGAGTCCGCGGACAGGGCCTGGCCATGTCCGGGTCCGGCAAGTTGGGGCTGCCTGTTGCGATCGAGCATGCGCGAGGTGATCCTGGGGTTGTCCGTGTCTACGGAATGACCGCAATGCGGGCAGCGCTGGAGGCGAGGCCCAGCGCATCCTTCAAATTGTTCATCGCGATTTTCGACTTCGAAGCAAAAACGACGACCACGTCGCCGCCATAGATGCGCGGGTTGCGGTTCTTGCCGGCGCGGATTTCCTCGACATTGTAATTTGCGACCAGCTTGTTTTGGCCGACATTGCGATAGACGAAGACCTTGCCGGCATCACCGACCGGATTGAACCCTCCGGCAAGGGCGATCGCGTCGAGCAAGGAAGCGCTGCTGGACACCGGATAAATGCCGGCCTTGTTGACTTCACCATCGACCGTGATGCGCTGGCCAATCGACTCCTTGACGAAAATCGTCACGTCAGGCGACTGCAAGTACTTTTCACCGTAGGCAGTCTCGATTTCCTTCTCGAGCTGACGAACGGTCTTGCCGGCTGCAGTCATGGTCCCAATCAGCGGAAGCGAAATCTGTCCGCCCGCGTCGACCTGAACTGTTCTGTTCAAATTATCGACCTGAAACACACTGACCTCGAGCACATCGTTGGCAGACAGAGGCTGCTCGCTGCCGTTCTGGGTATTCTGCGGCGGCGGGAGATCCTTGACCACCTGCAGCGTACCACCGCCAGAGAGCGCCGATGAAGACGCCGTCGGCTGCAGCGCATCGACAGAACTGGTGGAGGACGTCGATGTCGACGAAGTGCTTGCGCAGGCAGATATTGCTAGCGATGCGAGCAAAGCGGGCACGGTGCCCGCATGACTTCTTGCGAGATCGAAAATGCCCATCAAAGAGCCCCGCTCTTAAACAACCGGCCCAATCCGCCAAACCGCCCCGCACTGCTGCCCCCCGATTTTCTCGGGCTTTGCTTTCCGATGGGCACGAGCGGCCGATTTTGCAATATCGCGTCCGGGCGTTTCACTGCCATGTTGTAAGCCTCATCTTCCCCACACCGGTTCGCGATGGCGACAACCGCCTGCGAAAGCCCTGGCCGCCGCCGGCTGGCGCCGTGGGTGTCGGAGGCGACAATATCCACCCTGCCCTCATCCAGCAGCTTCTCCGAGTAGTAGAGCGCCGTACGTCCAAAGGCCCCCGTCACAGAATCAGCCGTGAGCTGAATAAGGCAGCCTAGCGTATTCAACCTCTCGATGACGTCGTAATTCGCCTTGATCCAAGTCAACCGCTCTGGATGAGTGAGGATCGGCACGAAGCCGGCCCCTATGAGACGGGCGGCGAAGTCTTCGAGCCGCGGAGGCAAAATGTGATGTGGCGGTTCGAACAGGAAATAGCGGGATCCGTTCAGAGTCGGCACCGTACCAAGCCTCAATCGATCGGGGAGATCAGGCGCGAGATGAACATCAGCGCCAACATATACGGTAAGCGGTATGGCAGCGCGATGAAGCTCCAGTTCTAACGCCTGAACAGCCCCGGCAATCTTTGGCGTGGCGTTCTCATAAACCCCAGGCATTACATGCGGCGTACATGCCATATGCGTTGTACCGTCGGCCACTGCCAGCCGTGCCATCTCCAGCGACATGGCCAAGTCAGGAGAACCGTCATCGAGACCGGGCAGGATATGTGAATGCAGGTCGATCATTGGCGTTTCTGGTTGAGAGGAGGCAAA
The DNA here is from genome assembly GCF_024518615.1 of Mesorhizobium sp. SEMIA396. NCBI lineage: Bacteria > Pseudomonadati > Pseudomonadota > Alphaproteobacteria > Hyphomicrobiales > Phyllobacteriaceae > Mesorhizobium > Mesorhizobium sp. SEMIA396. The sequence goes on along the minus strand of NZ_JANIFC010000002.1, from coordinate 205,077 downwards.
GCTTCGCCTCGACAAAATAGAAACGCGTCACCCGCATGAAGGCGAATGACGCATTTGACAAATTTACGCAAAACAGCGGGGGTCGTATCCCGCCTATCGGCTGACCGCGTCGTCGTCATCCTGCAGGCCGATAATAAGGGCGGCGGCACCACCGACGGCGGCGCCGCCCAAGAGAACCGGCAGCATGCCAGGTTCTGAGCTGGCGGGTACGATCGTCGCAGACGGTGTCTCAAGCGAAACGCACATGCCGCCTTCGATAGGGTCGACCTTGACGGTGGCATTGGCTGGAATATCGAGCGCGCAATTGGCTCCGATAGCCAGCGAAGCAGACGCCTGCGCCCCGGTCATGATGCGCGCGCCCGCATACACCGGCGCCTCGGCATCCACCCCTGCATAGCCGCCGGCCTGGGACATCTGCACATTACCCCGGACCTGCGTAAGACGACCTATCGCGTCTGCGGACGCCGGCACGGGCGCAAGACAGGAACAGGTTTGCTGAGCTACAGCCTCGGGCGCGGCGAACAGGGCGCCCCCTGCGACGAATGCAACAAAAGTAAAAGCAACCCCGAACCGATGGCAACTCATCATTTTACCCCGCCAAAACCTGTAACTCGCCCTGTTGGTACAAATTACAGCCCGCCCCGCCCCAAGCAATAGAACAATATGGTTAACAAACCCAATAAACCAGCCAGCCCGCCTATCCAGACCTTTCTCTACAGCGGCCGATGCCGCCATATCTTCGTCAGCGGCTGACGCCGTTGTCGTCATCCTGCGTCGCCGCGAGCACGCCAGACGTCAGAAGCGCCCCGGCGAAAATCGCCTCCGGCGGACCGAACCCGGCGCCGCCGCCGGAGGGCTGAATAGCAGCCGTCTGCTCAGAGCCGACAAGCTTGAGGCAAATGTTGTTGCCAAGGCGGGAAACGTCGAGGCTCGAATTGGCCGAAACCTCCAGATTGCAGCCGCCGACCAGAACGGAGGCCGCGCCGTTGGCGCCAACCACCACACGGCTGCCGAAATCGAGCGCGCTTCCAACCTTGGCAGCGCCATAGCCCGCCGTCTGCGACACCATCACATCACCGGTGGCGGAACGGATGGATCCGATCGGGTTTGCCGAACCTTGATAGGGTGTCGCGCAGCTGCACGAAGCATCCTGGGCAAACGATGAAGCTGAACCAAACCCGATTGACACGACAAATACGGCAAGCGCAGTTTTAACCACAAGGCTCATCAGTCTTCGATCCCTTCTTGCTGCACCACTTCAGACGCACCCAGTCAAAGGCATTGCATCAGCGCGTACCAGTTTTTGGCCACAATTCCAACCTGTTTCGCGCGCGCGAGGCGATTTAAGCTGACGCGTGTCTGTCCAAGCACAGTACTTTAGCCAGATCGCATTAATAGTTTTCGACTACCTGTCACAGGTTTCTTACCATCGGGCAAAAATTTGAGCTCTCCTTTCCGCGGTGACTGGCTCGATAAGCTTTGACCAAGCTGAGCGCGCCAAACCTTTCGCCAGCCACCTAATATATTGAATTATCGATACATTTTTCGGTAGATACTCCTTGATGGCAGCCGCGCGATTTCGACCATTGGTCGTGCTGACAGCATGTAATTCGAGATCGGCTCGATACCAATCGCGGCCAACGGGGTAGGTGGCCGGCTCGGCTACCCATTTCTCATCTATCGGCCATAGAGATCTGGCTCCATGCCCCCACCTCGATCAAGAACCGGCATACCCAATAAAGGACCCATAAATACCCAAATGCGGGCGCCGGCCAGCTTGAGAACAAGACCCACTCACTTCGCCGCAAGAGCCTCCGGTCTGTACTGGCGACCTGCTCAGCAAGGTTTGTACGTTGCGCCGGCCTGAACCGGCTGGCCGCAGAGAATTCCGCCCTGCGTAAGTATGGTGGCCAAATCTTCCCCCTCAGCCGTCAGGCACTGCACAACAAGGGTATCGCCAACCCTGGAAGCGATCTTGCCGTCGCAAGGTGTTCCGGAACCGACAGGTTTGCAGGCCAGGACGAGCCCCTGGTAGTCTCGGCGCGCCGCTTCCGTCACCAGGAGGCGCATGGCCTGAGGCCTGGAAAACGCCGCCCCGCACAGCAGGATCTTGCGACCGCCGACACGCAGATCATCGACCGATGGAATGGAGAGCTTGCCTTCAAACGGCTTGAGCTCGGCTACCGGCTTCGCGGGGGACGGGCCGCCCCTCTGCATCACGATGATGCCCAGAAAGCCAACACCAAACAAAACAGCCACGACGGCAAGCAACGCTATGTTCCTGACTGACAAAACCATCCTCCATCCGACCGGTGGGCCCGGTCCGCTCATTTCGTCGCAAGGGCGCTCAGTCTTTCTATCTGCTGCATGTACTTCTCGATGACGATCGTTTCCGAAAACTGCCGCTCGACCTTGTTTCTGCTCTGGGCCCCCATCCTGTCCCTGGACGAGTCGTCCAGCCGCGCAAACTCGACCATCTTGCTCGCAAGGTCATCAGAGTCCCTCACCTTGCATAGGAAGCCATTGACCGCGTGGTCCACCACTTCCCTGCATCCTGGCACGTCGGTTGCGATCAGCGGCTTGCCCATCGCAGCCGCCTCGAGCAGCGAGCGCGGCGTTCCCTCCCTGTAGGAGGGCAACACGACACAATCGGCGCCACGCATGAAAGGCCGCACATCGTCGGTGGAGCCGAGATATTCGACCAATCCCTCGCCAACCCATTTTTCCACGTGTTCGCGGCTGACCGCAGTCCGGTTTTCGACATCAAGAAAGCCGAGTAGCTGGAAACGCACTCCGGGCACCTCACGGCAAACCCGACGGGCCGCCGTGATGAACTCGCCGACACCCTTGTCCCAGAGAAGCCGGGCCACGAGAAGAAAGATGATGGCGCCAGACCCGGTGCGCGCTTCGGGCGAAGGGGCAAAACGCGCGAGGTCGATGCCGGAGCCAGGCAAAAGCGCGGTTCGATCCTTGCGAACCAGGCGTTCGTCGACGAACAGCATCCGGTCATCGTCATTCTGGAAGAAAACCATTTTGGAACGGGCCAATGCCACCCGGTACAAAGCCTTGGCAATCCTGAGCAGCAGACCACCGCGAACGAACGCTGTCCCCAATCCCGAAATGTTGTTGATGACGGGAATGCCGTTCAGATTGGCCGCGATGGAGCCGAACACATTGGGCTTGATCGTGAAGCCGACAAACACCAGCGGTCTCTCGCGCCGCAAGAGACGCCAGTAGCGCCACAGAAGGACCAAATCCCGCGACGGTGACGTGCCGGAATTGTCCATGTCGAGTTCGACATAGCGGCAGCCCATGGCCGCAATCAGCGGAGAATACTCGTCTCTCGGCGCGACGACGACCACGTCATAGCCGCGGCTCCGCAGCGCCTCGATCAGTCCCTTGCGAAAATTGACGACATTCCAGGATGTGTTTATCGAGACGACTATCTTGTTGCGAGCAACGGCCGTCATCGCTGCCCACCCGGATATGACGACGGCGCTCTCAACAGCATATCCGCAAACCGATCCGGCGATCTTTCCGACAAGGTCTTTCCGTACAAGGCCGACCGATCACCGCCTTGAATGATCTTCAGCAGTGCTTCCGCAATTTCCGACGCGCCAAAGCCGGCTGAAATCTCCAGGCCCGACAGCATGTCCAGATCTCCCGCACAGGGGGTGGTGACGATGCCGGGAATCCGGCAAGCCATCATTTCCAGAAGGACGTTGGGAAATCCCTCCGTCGCCGACGTGAGCATGCCGGCACGCGCTGCGCGAAACAGCGGAAACGGGTTGTCTCTCTGGCCGAGCAGATTTAGTCGCGAGGCCAGATCAAGCTTGCCGGCGCGGGCTCTCAACTCCGCTTCCATGGGGCCAGAGCCAACCATGGTCAGCTCATAATCCTCGCCGGTCCTTCGTCTGACTTCGGCCAGCACATCAACCGCGATCGTCGGACGCTTCACATCAATCAGCCGGCCGCACCAGACTATCTGCGGACGGCGGGAAAGTATCTCGGCGTCGTGCCCGGACAATGCTTCCATGGACATTTTGACGATGAGATCTTCGTCGACCGGGTTGGGCAAAGTACACAGCTTGGCGATTGCTCGCCGGGGCAATACGTCACGCAGGCGTTCATTCATATAGCTCGTTTGCGCGACTATCATGTCCTGGCTGCCATAGGCAGCATAGAGCGCCTTGTAAGCGAGCGCGCGAGGACCCTTGAAGCGATCCAGAAGTACCGTGGACTCGCGGGCGACCAGCCTATGGCTGCGGAGAAGTCCAACGCTTCGGGCGGCAGCCAGAAACGAGTTTACCCGTGCGTGGCTCGAGAACACCAAATCGTACCGACGCCGGATCAGCCGCGGGGCGAGCAAAAACTCGCTCATGGCCTTGCCGCCGCCAAAGCCGTAGCTGCACCGAATTCCGTCCTGGTGTGATCCAGCGGCCTCGCCCGCCGCCTGGCTACCCAAGAAGCCGATTTCGACGTCCCAGTCGGGTCGCCTCGCGAGTGCGCGCGCAACAAGTTTCAGGACGGTTTCGGCACCGCCTCTTCTGTCGAGCGGAATGGCGATCAGCGCGAGCTTCCTTTTCATGGCCGCGGGAACTCACTGTTTTCGCCGAAAGACATAGGCGTAGGTTTCAGCGGCATCCTTGCGGAGGAACAGGGCGGAAACGCCTAACCAGATGCGCCAGGCAAGAAAGGCCGGCACGAAAAAATAGAAGTAGGAGCTTTTCCAGAACAGACGGCGCTCGATAAGTTCCAGGTCGTTCCGTTTTGCGATTGTTTCGACGTCACTGGGCAAGCACTTGTCGTAGAAGGCCGGAAACCCGTCATGACCCATGCCCTTTTCAGGATAGATCGCAAAAAGCAGCCGTCGCTTCATCCCCTCCGGCAGGACCCGATTCAATCTGGCAAAAACGGCGTTGCGCGAGGGCGAGAAAATGGCAACCATGCCTCCCGGTTTCACGCAACTGGCAATGCCGCGCAGGGCGCCCTCGCCATCACGGACGTGCTCGAGCGTTGCCTGGCAAATGACGACGTCGGCATCGCCCCTCCCCCTAAACGAGGTAAGGTCCGCTTCAATCTCCTCGTCGTATATTCCGCGTGGCGCTTTCGACAACTCTTCCGCGTCGAGGTCGAGCCCAACGACAAAAAGCCCCAGGCGCCGCTTCTCCGAAAGACTGACGAACGGCCTGGCACCCCCGCCAAGATCGTAAACCCGTGCGTTTGAGGTAAGTAAGGGAGGTGCTATCTCCGTCGCAAAGGTCCGGTTGCCGTCGATGCGAAGGCGCCGCGGCAGAGCACTGTCCAGGAACTCGGAAATGGCCACATTCGTGCGAACAAACTTTCGCCATATCGACACTGCTTCACCACCGGTTTCGTTTGGCGATCTGCGCCCACTCGGATTTGACATCCGCGCTATATCCTGTGGAAGACGTAGAGCCGCGTATGATGCGAAAATGGGCCGAGCAACCGGTCCACAGCAGCACGCAAGCCTCTCAGGATTCCATTCTTGCTGTCGTACCAGGCCTGCATCGGCTTGGAGAAAAATGTCTCGTCCTTCAGCCCCTTGAAGCCTCCCCTCGGCTGTGATTCCAGAAGCTTGAAGCCGTGCTGTTCGAAACTGGAAACAATCGAAGACGGCTCAAGAACGAACTGGTAAAATCCGGCCTGTTCACCTGGAAACCTGGGATAGAGACCCATTCTGATCTTCAGCCGTCGGAGAGGAGAAATGCTCGGCACTGTCACGAAGGCAACTCCTCCTGACCGGATGATGCGCTTCATCTCCAATGCGATCTCATCGTAACCGTCGAAGAAGTGCTCGATCACCCCCAGAGACCACACCCCATCGAAGAATTCGTCCGCGAAGCCCGTTGCTCGAACATCCCCCACGGTCACTTGCAAATGGGGCGCGGCACGATTCACCATCCCCACGGTCTTCTGCGCGAAGTCGATCCCGTAGGCGGAAAAGCCTGCCTGGTCGAGGCCATGGACCGTATTGGCCAAGCCACATCCAGCGTCCAGGATCTTGGCCGATCCGGTCAGGTATCGCTTGGTGGTTTCAACGACAAAGCGATCCGGCCTCAAGACAATCCCTTCGGCCCAGTGAGAATCCCAATAGTCGTCATCAGCCACCGTGCCGACATGGACGATGCGCCTGTTTTTCTCGTCGTAGAATGCTTTCTTCTCATTCATTTCTGGCATCCGGACCGACCATCAAAACGGTGCGCTGTTTCGCACCAGGCCCTTGATCTGCAATCACATTCCTCAATGCGAAAAAGGAACAGCCAGCGGCAACGACATATCCGAACAAAAATGCCATTTCACTGCCAAGAGGCACCCGCCACCAAAGGCCCAATGCCGCCAGACAACAGCAAGCCAACGCCCCTATCGCGTAGGAATAGGTCAACGTCATCGCTTTGCTCGACCGAAGCGCAAACGGATCGATGATCACTTTTTTCGTCCTGTTGACCAGAACAGCACAAGAAACGATCCCGAACACCACAGGATCAAAAGACTTCCCCAGCCATCCGGATGCATGGCCCGAGAAAAACAGGCCAACTATTCCGGCCGCGGCCACGGTCGCAAAAATGAGTGCGATGGCCGCTCCCTCGAACAGTCCGCGCCGAAACTGCCTGACGTTTCCATTTGCGGCACTGAGAAACGCCCTTGGCACAAATACGAAGCTGGCCGCATTCATGAAGAAGCCGACGGACCGTTGTGAAAGATCGACGCAAAACGAGAAGACACCGAGATGGGTCTCGGAGCCAAGCAACAAAACAATGTATCGAATGCCGACAAACACGCCGCTCTCGGCCAGATTGCTCAACACAAATCCCCAGCCTGTGACCAGAGACCCGGCAAGATAGGAAAAGCCAGGCCGTCTCAGATTCATAGGTCCCAGGAAGGCAAATGAAATCAGCGCTCCGACGAAATAGCTGAGCGAAAAGGCTGCAAGAGCCGAGCCTACTTTCGCATCGCCGACAAGCAGGATTATGGCTCCTGCCTGGTATGCGACGGCCTGGCAAATCGCCGACCAACCGTACGCCCACAAACGCAGTTGTGACCTCAAAATCTCTTGAAGTGCGGTGTGCAAGCCGAAAGAAACGATGATGGTCGCGGCAACGGCATTGCCAAATCCCAGCCACGTCAGTGCCAGTCCAGCCAGGACGACAAACAACGCCACAACTGCGAGCACGGTCAAAATGGACGATACGTACTCTCTACCCATTCCCGCGGCATGCATTTTTGCGGAAATCGGCATTATCGAATAGGTCGCGACTCCAAAAACAAGTGTCGAAATAAATGAAACTGTCGCAATCGTCGTGCTGAAAATACCGTACTGTCCAGTCTCCAGATGGCTGCCGATGTACAGCAACGTCGCTATGTTCAGAAGACCAGGAACAATTCGTATTACGATGGCTTCCACCAACTTCCACAAGCTGGCTTCTTTCATGAAGTCACCCGCACGAATGACCTCTTGAGCAAGAACGGGAAACTCAAGACACCAAAGCTCAAACAGGCAAGAACCGCCTTGCCCAGGAACCGAACCGACCGATATCGTCCTAGCCAGAACGCCTTGATGTAGTTCAAGTTCAGCAACAACATCGGGTATGCATTTTGTCGCTGAAGAAGCCGAATCCTTGCCGTCATCCCCTCCGGCAAATATCGTTTTCGTCCAATCTCGACATTGACACAGATAACGTCGTATTCGATCGCCAATCTGGACCAGAGAAGAGATGTTGGAACGCGGCGGAACCGCCCCGCTGGGGGCACGGCAACCCGTTTAAGCAAAGGAGTTTTGATGACCTCCTTCTTGTCGCCGACCACCCGTTCGTCGGCCCGCATCTTTATCAGGTTTGTCCGTTCCGACGGAAACGGCTCTGCTGCGGTCTCTGGGTGGCCAAGAGCCATCGAGAACACAAAACCCGCAATCTTCTGATCGACACCTCTCTGCGAGAGGTGCTCACAGACCTCCGGCAAGCGATCGGTGAAGAGATCGTCGTCATCATCGAAGACCATGCAATAGTCGCCAGTGGCGGAAGCAATCGCCGAAAACATCGCACGGCCTCTGCCGTCATTCGGGCCGGTGGTGACCACCAAACTGGCATCGCGAGACGCGATTTCCGCAAGCGCTTCGTTCGTTCCGTCGGTCGAACCGTCGACATGGACGCATATCTGCAACGGACAGTCCGTACGCAACAGTTGCTGAACCAGCGCCGCAACGCGATCCCGCCGATTGAACGTGGGGATGCAGACGCTCAGTAGCGCCTGGGACTGCAATGGATTGCAGACTGCCTGTTTGCGAGCCGTATCGATTCCATCTGCTCCTGGTTAAGTGATCATGGAACAGCGCGGATCAGCCGGGAAACGCCGAACCCTATCCCCGCGCAAAATACGCCTTGTACCACTCGACGAACCGCCCGACGCCCTCGGTCACCGTCGTCGCCGGGCGGTAGCCGACCGCCTGCTCCAGCGCCGAGGTGTCGGCGAAGGTATCGGGCACGTCGCCGGGCTGCAGCGGCAAGAGTTCGACGATGGCTTTGCGGCCCAGCGCGTTTTCCAGCGCCTCGACATAGGCGGTCAGCTTCACCGGGTTGTTGTTGCCGATGTTGAAGATGCGCCAGGGGGCGCTGCTTGTGGCCGGATCCGGACGGCTGGAGTCCCAGGCGGCATTGCCCGTGGCCGGGCTGTCGCTGGCGCGGATCACGCCTTCGGCGATGTCATCGACATAGGTGAAGTCGCGCGTGTGGTTGCCGTTGTTGAACAGCTTGATCGGCTCACCGGCAAGGATGTTTTTGGTGAACAGGAACAGCGCCATGTCCGGGCGCCCCCAGGGACCATACACCGTGAAGAAGCGAAGACCGGTCGTCGGCAATCGGAACAGATGGCTGTAGCTGTGCGCCATCAGCTCGTTGGCGCGCTTGGTCGCGGCGTAGAACTGCAGCGGATGGTCGGCCGGACGATGCTCGGAAAACGGCATGTCGGTGTTGGCGCCGTAGACACTCGACGTGCTGGCATAGGTCAGGTGCGCGACGGCGCTGTTGCGGCAGGCCTCCAGCACGTTGGTGTAGGCGATGATGTTGCTTTCGACATAGGCATGCGGGTTTTCCAGGCTGTAGCGAACCCCGGCCTGGGCGGCGAGATGGATCACCCGGTCGAATGCATGGTCGGCAAAGCAGGCGTCGACCACGCTCTTGTCGGCGAGATTGCCGCGGATGAAATGATAGCCGGCATTGGTCTTACGGCTCGCCTCGTTCAGAAGCCGCAGCCTCGCCTCCTTGATCTGCGGATCGTAATAGTCGTTGACGTTGTCGATGCCGACGACCTCGTCACCGCGCTCCAGCAGCCGCTTCGCTACGTGATATCCTATGAAGCCGGCCGCGCCGGTGACCAGAACCTTCATCAGAAACGCCCATCCGTGACATGCCTGGGGAACAGACCCTTGATGTCGTAGATGACGCCCGGGGTCTTGCAAAGCGCCATCAGGCCGTCGACGCCCAACGCGCGGAACTGCCTGTGGCCGACGGCCACGATAACGCCGTCATAACGCATGTCGGGAATGTCCTTCATGCTGGCCACGCCGAAGGCACGCGCGCATTCCTGCGCGTCGACCCAGGGGTCCCATATGTCGATGCCGGCGTTGTATTCCTTCAGTTGGGCAACGATATCGGCGACCTTGGAATTCCTCAGGTCCGGGCAATTTTCCTTGAAGGCCGCGCCCATCACCAGAATCCGGCTGCCAACGACAGGTATTCCCTTGCGCATCATCAGGCGGGCCGTCTGATCCGCCGCGTGCCGACCCATGCCGTCATTGATACGGCGGCCAGCAAGAATCACCTCCGGATGATAGCCGAGTTCCTGGGCCTTGTGGGTGAGATAGTAGGGATCGACGCCGATGCAGTGGCCGCCGACGAGACCAGGCGTGAAGCGCAGGAAATTCCATTTGGTGCCGGCGGCTTCCAGCACTTCGGACGTGTCGATGCCGAGCTTGCCGAAGATAAGCGACAGCTCGTTCATCAGCGCGATGTTGAGGTCGCGCTGAGTGTTCTCGATGACCTTGGCCGCTTCGGCGACCGCAATGCTCGAGGTACGGTGTGTGCCTGCCGGCACGATCGAGGCATAGAGCGCATCGATACCTTCGGCCGCTTCCGGCGTCGAGCCGCTGGTGACCTTGACGATCGTTTGCAACCGATGCTCGCGGTCGCCCGGATTGATGCGCTCGGGACTGTAGCCGAGGAAGAACCCCTCATTGTAGCGCAGGCCCGAATGTTTCTCGATCAGCGGCGCGCACACCTCTTCCGTGCAGCCGGGATAGACCGTCGATTCGAAGATCACCACCGCGCCTGGCGATATGACCTCACCGACCAAAGTCGATGCCATGATCAGCGGTTTCAGATCCGGACGGTTGGCCCTGTCGATCGGCGTCGGAACCGTGACGATGAAAATCCCGCAATCGCGCAGAGCGGCCTTGTCGGTGGTGAATGTCAGCCGCGACGCAGCACTGATCTCATCGCTGCTGGCTTCCAGCGTATGGTCGTCGCCACGCCTCAGCGCGTCCACCCTCGACTGGTCGATGTCGAAACCGACGACATCCCTGCCGGCGCCGAAGGCGACCGCCAGCGGCAGGCCGACATAGCCAAGCCCGATGATCGCTATTTTCCTGGAGGCGAGATCCATCTGCTTCCTGCGCTTGCTATTCCAGAGCCATGCTTCGCATTGGTTATCTCGCACCAAAGCCGGTAAGCATCGTTTTCAGCGTCTTGAGAGTTATCAAAACGTCCAGCCAAGGCGAAAAGTTCTTTATGTAATAGAAATCATAGTGCAATTTTCCCATAACGTCATCGACGGCAGCCACATGCCCCTGATTTACTTGTGCCCACCCACTTATGCCCGGCCTGACGATATGCCTGTAGCGGTAGAATGGCAGCTCAGCCTCGTACCACTGCGACAGCACGACAGCTTCCGGCCGCGGTCCGATCCAACTCATTTCGCCACGCAGGATGTTGATGACCTGCGGCAGTTCGTCGATCCTGGATTTTCGCAGGAAACGCCCGACTCTGGTGATGCGGTCATCGTCGTGCCTGGTGATCGCCCTTTCCTTGTCGCTGCCGGCGCCAGAGTGCTGGCGCATCGAGCGAAACTTGTAGACCGTGCAGATCTTGCCCCGGTAGCCCATGCGTTGCTGGCGAAACAGCGCAGGACCATCGGAATCCAGCCGGATCAGCAGCGCTATCAACGCCAGAACGGGGGAAAGAACGATGATCAAGACAAGTGCCGAGACCCAGTCGACCGCCTGCTTGATCTTGAGATAGGCCTGGTTCGGATTGAGCGAACCAAGCGTGTTTTCCGACAGGTGCTCGATCTCGACCCGACCGGTCAGCGACTCTCTGACCTGCTTGACGTGGTATACGGGCGTTCCCGAAAGGGCCCGATCCGCGATGTATCGTTCCCATTCCGCGCCAAGATCGGCACGCAGATCAACGACCACGCCGCTGGCTCTTTCGATTATCGTACTGGTCGACTTGATCCAAAACCAATGCACACCCGGTAACGTCTTGAGGCGCTCGACATCTCCGCCGGGAATCACCACGAGCCGGTACGGATCGAGACGCCGCGTCAACAGGCTCAGGCCGAAGTACCAGAGCGTGGACTGCGTGAAACTGGCGGCAGCCTGAAACCGGCTGTACTCGAACCGAAAAAAGAAGATGGTCAGGAAAACAGCCCCGTAGGACAGGGCAAATGTCGGCAAGATGTAACTTGCCGCGGCCACGCCCGGGAAATTTCCGATGCGGCGATAAGACAAGAAGCCCACAAGGTGCGCGATGACCGCAGCGGCTACTGTTACCTGAAGATTGGCCGAATAGATGAATTCAGGATTGAAGACAATCCGGATGATCGCCGGCGCAAAAATCGCGAATGTCAGTCCGCCAAGCAGTTGAAACCGAATCCTGAACAGGAAGTGCCGGCTTCCGACAATAGTCGACGCTGCGACATTCAACGTCTTCCCCCCTTCCCCGAAGCTGCCGTATCGGCGACAGACCAGCGCGATAGTGCATCTGACCTGATCGTTCACAACAACGAATCGGACGTCTCGCCCCCCGGCGATTCGATACAGTCGAAGACCAAGAGCTACGACAGCGCGGCCGCGCCAGCAAGCATCTATTTCTCAGATCAACAGTTCGGGAAATTGAAAAGCCTGGGCTAATAAAGCGACTTAATGATCATTACTGAAGATGTCGCAGCGTCTAGGGCGATATAACCGACAATCTATCGAGGTTGGCGGACATCAGACCGGAAATCCGCCAGTGACGCCGCTCCGGCCAGTGGCTTGATTGCCCCTGGCCGTTTCTTCGATCGCGCGCTTCAGCCGCGCTTCAGCAGCGTCCAGACGGCCGGCACCAGGCTTGCCGCGAGCGCCACCTTGATCAGGTCGCCGACGATGAACGGCACGACGCCGAACTGCCACGACTTTTCCGGACCGATGAGCAGCGCCAGCCAGGCAAAGCCCATTGCCATCATGACGACTTCGCCAACCAGCATGGCGTTGAAAAGCTTGATTGGATGGCGGTCCCAGCCGCGATCCGCCGCCCAGCCGACAATTGCCGCCATGACCACGAAGCCGGCGAGATAGCCGCCGGTCGAGCCGAGCATGTAGGCAATGCCGAGACCCTTTTCAGGCGTGCTCTGGAAGACGGGGAAGCCCATGGCGCCCTCGGCCATGTAGAGCAGCAGGGTGGCGACGCCGAGACGCATGCCGAAGGCGGCGGCGATCAGCAGCACGGCCAGCGTCTGCATCGAAATGTCGACCGGCCCGAGCATTACCTTGGTCTTGGCCGACAGTGTCAGCACAAGCGTTCCGGCGATGGCCAGGAAAAGCTGCGTTGCCAGCCGCGCCGCGCCGTTTTGCGGCAGAGCCAGAGAAACAAGCGGACGCATCGTAGTTGCAATTGCCATGGTATTTCCCCAATCCGATTGCCGCACTCCGATGTTCGCGGCCTCACATCCTCCTATATTGGCTTGCGTGTTGTGCGGCAATCGGTTTTGCCGTTTCCCGAAACAAGGCACCGATGCATGGCACTGAAATTCGATACCGGCTTCGACCCCTTCTATGGCCAGGGGGTGAATGTCGCGCCCGATGTCCAGCGCATCACGGCCCGCAATCCAAGCCCCTTCACCTTTCACGGCACCAACAGCTACGTTGTTGGCCGCGATACGCTGGCGGTGATCGATCCGGGGCCGGAGGACGAGGCGCATCTGCGGACCCTGATCGAGGTGATCGCAGGCCGGCCGGTCAGCCATATCTTCGTCAGCCACACGCATCGCGACCACTCCCCGCTGGCGGCCCGGCTGAAAGAGCGCACCGGCGCCCTCGTGCTGGCAGAGGGGCCGCACCGGCCGGCAAGAGCCCTGCATATCGGCGAGACCAATGCGCTCGATGCCAGTGCCGACACGGCTTTCATCCCTGATGTCGCCCTGCCCGACGGCGAGGTGGTCGACGGCGACGGCTGGTCGATCAGGACGGTTCTGACCCCGGGCCACACCGCCAATCATGCGGCGTTCGCGCTGCAGGGAACCGGCATCCTGTTTTCGGCCGATCATGTCATGGCCTGGGCAACCTCCATCGTCGCCCCGCCGGATGGAGCGATGGCCGACTACATGGCCTCGCTGGACCGCTTGATCGAACGCGGGGACCGCTTGCTGTTGCCAGGACATGGCGGGCCGGTGACAGCACCGCGCGCTTTCATGCGCGGGTTGAAGACGCATCGCAAGATGCGCGAGCGCGCCATTCTGGAGCGGGTCAGAGAAGGCGACCGGACGATCGTGGACATGGTCAAGGCGATCTACAGGGACACCGACCCGCGGCTGCATGGCGCCGCCGGATTGTCGGTGCTTGCCCATCTCGAGGATCTGACGGCGCGCGGTCTGGTCACGACAGACGGCGCACCGGCCATCGACGGCATTTTCACGCCGGCCGGATAGGCCAACCTGGACCGCTGCTAAGTGCCGAAGCCTTATTCGGCTGGCGCGGCGCCGACCTGACCGGCGACTTCCTGGTCGAGCTCCGCCAGGAATTCGGTGATGCGCGCGGCATTGTCGCCAAGGTCGTAGCGGCCGTAGCGGGATGCCGACCGCATATCGACGATGACCGTGTCGCCATCGTCCGTCACGCGGATCGCCACATCGGCGGGAAGGCCGATCACGAAGCCCTTGGCGACGGCGGTGATGGTCACCTCGCTTTGCCCGGCGAGATCGGGATAGGGCTCCGACAGCTCCCAGTCGCGCCGGTCGAGTACGGTTTCGACGGCATTGACGACAGTCTCGAACGGCAGGTCGTAGCTGCGTGCGCTGACCAGCGGATAGCTATCGGCCTGCAGCCGCTGTTCCCCAGGCGTCGACGGCGCAAGCACGTTCATATCCTTCGTCCGGTCGCTCACGTCGAGCGCCGGCGGTTCGTCGAAATCCGTCGAGATATCCCTGAGCGGCGGATAGATCGTCGCCCAGTAGGCGGCGACGCCGTAGGGTGCGAGCACCAGCAATGCCAGCAGCGCGCCGCCCGTCAGGTCGCGGCCGCCGCGGTCGCCGAAATTCCACAGCCGCGAAAAGGCAAACCCGGCAAACAACAGCGCCATCGCCGCCAGCAGCGCGACAATGCCGAGCACCCACAGAAAGACAGGTGTTTCGACGAGATCGAAGCGATGGCCGACGAAGACCGTCAGCAGCAGCACCAACGAAAAAGCGGCCGTGCGCCGCGACCAGCCGGCCGCCTTCGACGTTTGCCGTTCAGGAATGCTAGCCATCGTTTTCCGTGCTGCCCCAACCCGAACGGAGACTTAGTGCCTTTTTGCGATGGCATGAAGCCGAAACATGCACCATCGCGTCAATCGGTCGGCAGGCGATAGTCCTTGAATTGCTGGCGCAAGGTGATCTTCTGGATCTTGCCGGTTGCGGTGTGCGGAATTTCGCCGACGAAAGCGACATCGTCCGGCATCCACCATTTGGCTACCTTGCCGTCCATGAAGCCGAGAATGTCAGCCTTGGTCGGTTCCTTGCCCGGTTTGCGGACGACGACCAGCAGCGGCCGTTCGCCCCATTTCGAATGCTGAACGCCGATGGCTGCCGCCTCGGCGACATCGGGATGGCCGACAGCCAGGTTCTCGAGGTCGATGGTCGAAATCCATTCGCCGCCGGATTTGATGACGTCCTTGGCGCGATCGGTGATCTGCATGTAGCCGCCAGCGTCGATGTGGGCGACGTCGCCAGTGTCGAACCAGCCATCCTCATCGAACTGCTCCACGCCGGCGTCGCCATAATAGGCACGGGCAACGGCCGGCCCACGCACTTTCAGGCGGCCAAAAGTCTTGCCGTCCCAAGGCTGCTCGTTGTTGTCGTCGTCGGTCACCTTCATTTCGACGCCGAAGGGCGGATAGCCCTGTTTCTGCTGGACGTCGAGCCGGGCTTCGCCCTCAAGACCAGCATGGTCCGGCTTCAGGGTACACAGCGTGCCGAGCGGCGACATTTCGGTCATGCCCCAGGCGTGGATAACCTGGACATCGTAGTTCTGCTGAAACTTGGTCATGATCGCGCGCGGGCACGACGAGCCGCCGATGACGACCTTGTTGAGATAGGGAAGCTCCTTGCCGGTCTCCTCCAGATGCTGCAGCAGCATCATCCAGACGGTCGGCACGGCGGCGCTGAAGGTCACCTTCTCGGTGTCGAGCAGTTCATAGATCGAGGCGCCATCCATCTTGCAGCCGGGCATGACCAGCTTGGCACCGATCATCGGCCCGCTCTGGCCAAGGCCCCAGGCATTGGCGTGAAACATCGGCACGACAGGCAGGATCGTATCGCGCGACGACAGTCCCATGGCGTCGGGCATGGCAGCGATCATGGCGTGCAGCACGTTCGAACGATGGCTGTAGACGACGCCCTTGGGATCGCCCGTGGTCCCGGACGTGTAACACATGCCGGCGGCGGTGCTTTCGTCGAAGGTCTTCCAGGCGAAGTCGCCATCCGCTTCGTCAAGCCAATCTTCATAGGCGACCGTGTTGGGCAATGTCGTCGGCGGCATATGCGCCCTGTCGGTCAGCACGATCACCTGTTTCAGCGATTTGACGGCGCCGGCGATCTTCTCGAGCAGCGGCATGAAAGTCAGGTCGACGAAGACAGCCTTGTCCTCGGCATGGTTCATGATCCAGACGATCTGCTCGGGAAACAGCCGCGGATTGAGCGTGTGGTAGATGGCGCCGATGCCCATGATGCCGTACCAGGCCTCGATGTGGCGCGCGGTGTTCCAGGCCAGCGTGGCGATACGGTCGCCCATCCCATAACCGTCACGCTCCAGCCGCTGGGCGACCTTCAGGGCGCGGCGATGGATGTCGGCGTAGGTGGTGCGCACGATCGGCCCTTCGATCGAGCGCGACACGATCTCGCGCACGCCATGCTGCCGCTCGGCATTGTCGATGAGCTTATGGCAAAGCAGCGGCCATTCCTGCATCAGTCCCAGCATTCGATCCTCCCTCACGCTTTTTGCGTTGTGCTTTTCGAGCTATTGTGGAGCGAACCGGCGGATTGTCCAGCCGCCAGCACCCCTGAGCGCCGCATTGGTGGAAAACCGCCACAATCCGGCCATCGTCGGCGTTAAGTTTCGTTAACGGGCAAAGGGGTGCGATTGGCGACTGAAAGAGGTTCGCATGGACGCGCAGCTCGACGACAAGGCTCTCGAGAGTACGCTTGCCGAAAGTCTGGCCGATGTGGTGCCGGACACAAAGACTGTTTCCGAAGATGAATTTGTTGAAGTTGTCGGCGGCGCGCTGGAAGCGGTCGGCGGCACGCTGCTGTTCAAGATGTGCGTCCAGAATCAGGGCGAGGACCAGCACGTCGCGGCCGCGTCAGTCGGCGATGGCGGAAACCGCCAGTTCCTGCTGCTTACCTTGCCTACCGGCGGCGGTTCCCTGAAGGTCGAGACCGTCTCAAGAAGCAGCAACCCGGTCGCCGGGATCGCTGCCGCCTATGCCGGTCTCATGGACGTGTTCAAAGCCGCTGCCTGACCGCTGACGACAATCCCGAGGATTCCAAGGGGCGATCCATCGGCGTCGGCTAAGCAAGTTTTGCGTGTTGGATGGCGATAGCGGCTTGCGCAATGCGCTTGCGCGACACACCTTAAGTCGACGCAAGGAGAGCCCCCCGCATGGATCAGATCGCCAACCCCGCACCCGGTTTCCAACGCAACCCGGACAAAATCATCACTGTCGAGCCCTATGCCGGCACCGTTACCGTGCGTGTCGGAGACGTGGTCATCGCTTCAACAACGAAGGCCAAGGTGCTGACCGAGGCCCCCTATCCGGCGGCCTTCTACATTCCGTTCGCCGACATCGATTTCGGCAAGCTCGGCCGCACCGACCACTCGACCCATTGCCCCTACAAGGGCGATGCAAGCTATTGGAGCGTGCTGCCTGCCGGCGAGACCGGCCAGAACGCCATGTGGGCGTACGAGCGGCCTTTCGACGAAATGGCTGAAATCCGCAACCACGGCGCATTCTACGCTAGCAAGGTCACGATCGAAGCCAAACCGGACTGAGCCAACGCCGAGGGCATCGAGATCCGCTCGGCTGGCCAGTCACTCCGTCGTGCCGTTATTGCCGATGCCCTCGGCATCGTCGAGCCGCACAAAGGTCAAGCCCTTGGCCTTGAGCGCCAGCAGCCCCTGCACCACGCCTTCGCCGGCCGCATGGGTCGGCTGGTTGATGTGCGAGATGATGACGTCGCCATCCTTGGCCGCCGCGATGCGCCGGGCGGTCTCCTTGGCGCCAAGCAAAGAGCCGCCGTCGCCATTTATCGAGAATCCCGCGACCTTGAAGCCAAGCTTGCGGATCATGGCGATTGCCGACGGGCTGTATTCGGCGGTTGCGCCACGAAACCATTTCGGCGCCGGCTCGCCGGTCCCGGTAAGAGCGGCGGCTCCCGATTCGACCTCGGCCAGCACCGCATCCGGGCTGCCGGCGCTGCGAATGCCGTAGATTTTCCGCGGCGTGTCGACCGCCGGGATGTGGTGGCCGCCATGATTTTCCAGTTCGAACAGATCGGGATGCGCCCGCATGATCTCGACGGCGGCGGCGTTTCGCTTCAGCCAGATGCCGGTCACGAAAATGGTGGCGGGGATCTTGTTGTCCACCAGCGCCGAAAGGATCCGGTTGTCGGTCTGTCCACCGCACGCGTCGAGCGTAAGCGCCACACGGCCGGCTCCGCTCGCCTGCGACTTGATGTGCAGCGTCGGCTCGACGAGGGGCGCGGCATGGCTGGCGGATGCCATCGCCCACGACAGGGCGATCATGCAGAGACTTTTTTGCAGCAGGCGCATCAAACCGATTCCCGGACCCGTCATTTCAAGCAGGCATCCCAACGACCCGCATGAAGGCGGAAATCGGGATGGCGCATAGCAGAAAAGCGCTCCGCGACAATGTGACCGTTCCTGTGGCGAAGGGGGTCATTCCGCCGCGTCGAGGGTCGTGCATGCGACGCATGATCTCAGATGGCGTGTTCCAGTTTCATTTCGGTGCGCGAAAGAACCTCGCGCACCGCATCGACCACAGGCTTGACCTCCAGGCCCCAGACGCAGCATGCCTTGCTGGGATCTGGCGCGCGGCAGAGGTTTTCGGCCATGCAGGCGCAAGGCATCGGCGGCTGGAGCGAGATGCTGGGCACGCCGACGGGACCCCAGCGCGACGGCTCCGTCAGACCGAACAATCCGACAACCGGGGTTCCGGTGGCTGCGGCCATGTGCATCGGGCCGCTCTCATTGCCGAGAAACAGCCGGGCCTGTTTCAGCACCGCCAGCAGGCTTTCAAGCGACAGGTCACCGACGAGATTGACGACCGACGGCGCGGTCCTGGCGACGATACGTTCGGCGATCTCGCGCTCGTCCGGGCCGCCCACCAGGACTACGTCCAGGCCGGTCTCGCCGGCAATCTCGACGATCACTGCTGCAAACCGCTCCGGCTGCCAACGTCGGCCCTCGAAGCTTGCACCCGCATGTACCGCGATGAATGCGTTTGGCCTCAGATGGCGCTTACCCAGCAGCGCCAATGCTTTCGCCGTCTCCATTGGCAGCGGCTCAAGGTTTGGAATCACCGTGCGAAGTTCGATGCCGAGCGCTTCGAGCGGCGAGAGGTAGCGGTACAGGAAATGCTGACCATCAAAGCCGTAGGGCTTGGCAAAAACGTTGGCGGGCTGCCGCTCCAACATACGCAAGGGTCTTTCGGAAGGACTGTAACCGACACGGGTCTTGGCGTTGACGAGCCCGGTGACGATGCGCGACGTCTTCGAGTCGGTCAGGTCGATGGTCAGGTCGAAACGGAAGCGGCGCAACGCCCGCACCATGGCGTAAAGCTCTTTCCCGCGCTCCAAGGACGTGCCGCGCATGCGGTCGCGCCTGAATGTGACCACCTCGGAAGCTATATCATGGGCGATCACGAAGCTCTCGAAGCGAGCCTCGCACAGAAAGACGATGCTGGCGCCGGGGAATGCGAGCCGCAGGTTCTTGGCGAGCGCCGAGGCGAGGACGAGATCGCCTATGAACTTGGTTTGGACGACCAGGATCGAGTGGAACGGCGCGGGAGAAATCTGCAGCATCTGTTTCCGGGAGCAATTTGCGGATAGCCGCAAATTGGGCAGGAACAATGTCGAGATTGCGCGACGCCGCCAGCACGTTCGCGTGAATTGCCTTACAAAACGGTAAGCTGGATGGATCCTATCGGCGGCCTGCCTTCGCAACCAGCACCGCAGCCTGCGCGGCCGCCAGCCTGGCGATCGGTACGCGATAGGGCGAACAGGACACGTAGTCGAGGCCGACCTCTTCGCAAAAGCGGATCGAGGCCGGATCGCCGCCATGTTCGCCGCAGATGCCGAGCTTGATGTCTGGCCGCGTCGCCCTGCCCTTTTGCGCGGCCATGCGCACCAGTTCGCCGACGCCGTCGATGTCGAGCGAGACGAACGGGTCCTGATCGATAATGCCCTTCTGGCGGTAGGTTTCCAGGAACGAGGCCGCATCGTCGCGCGAGATGCCGAAGGTCGTCTGGGTCAGGTCGTTGGTGCCGAAGGAGAAGAATTCGGCTGACTCTGCAATGACATGGGCACGGATCGCGGCGCGGGGGAGCTCGATCATCGTGCCAGTGAGATAGTCGATCTTGACGCCGGTTTCCTCCATGACGCTCTTGGCAACCGCATCGATGCGCGCCTTGACGTAATCGAGTTCCTTCACCAGGCCGACGAGCGGCACCATGATCTCGGGGACCACCAGCGCGCCGGCCTTCCTGCCGGCCTCCACGGCCGCCTCGAAAATGGCCCGCGCCTGCATCTCGGCGATCTCGGGATAGGAGACAGCCAGGCGGCAGCCACGATGGCCGAGCATCGGGTTGAACTCGTGCAGTGCCTCGGTGCGCTGCCTGAGCTTGTCCGGCGACACCTTCATGGCGGCGGCGACCTCGGCCACCTCCTCCTCGGTCTTCGGCAGGAATTCGTGCAACGGCGGATCGAGCAGGCGGATCGTCACCGGCAGGCCGGCCATGATCTCGAACAGTTCGAGGAAGTCCGAGCGCTGCATGGGCAGAAGCTTGGCAAGTGCGGCGCGCCGGTCCTTTTCGGTGTCTGCCAGGATCATCTCGCGCATGGCGACGATGCGGTCGCCATCGAAGAACATGTGCTCGGTGCGGCAGAGGCCGATGCCTTCGGCGCCGAAGGAGCGCGCCATGCGCGCGTCGAGCGGCGTTTCGGCATTGGTGCGCACTTTCATGCGGCGGACCGCGTCCGCCCACTCCATGATGGCCGCGAAATCGCCGGAAAGTTCCGGCTGCAGCATCGGCACGGCGCCCTTCAGCACCTGGCCATTGCCGCCATCGATGGTGACGATGTCGCCCTTGCGGAAGGTCGAGCCCATCGCCATCAGCGTGCCGGCCTTGTAGTCGACACGCAGCGAGCCGGCCCCGGAGACGCAAGGCTTGCCCATGCCGCGCGCCACCACCGCGGCGTGGCTGGTCATGCCGCCGCGCGTGGTCAGGATGCCTTCCGCCGCATGCATGCCGTGGATGTCTTCGGGACTGGTTTCGATGCGCACCAGGATCGCCTTGCGCCCTTGCGTCTTCAATTCCTCGGCGTCGCCGGAGGAAAAGACGATCTCGCCGGTAGCGGCACCGGGCGACGCCGGCAGTCCGATGCCGATGACATCGCGCGCGGCCTTGGGGTCGATGGTCGGATGCAGCAACTGGTCGAGCGAGGCCGGGTCGATACGGGCGACGGCTTCCTCTTTCGTGATCAGCCTGTCCTGCGCCATCTCGACGGCGATTTTCAGCGCCGCCTTGGCGGTGCGCTTGCCGGACCGGGTCTGCAGCATCCACAATTTGCCGCGCTCGATGGTGAATTCGAGATCCTGCATGTCGCGGTAGTGCTTCTCCAGACTGTCGGAGATGGTGACAAAGGACTGGAACGCGTCAGGCATCAGCTTCTGCAGCGACGGCCTGTCCGAGCCAGCTGCGATACGTGCCGCTTCGGTGATGTTCTGCGGCGTGCGGATGCCGGCGACGACGTCCTCGCCCTGCGCGTTCACCAGGAACTCGCCATAAAGCATCTTTTCGCCGGTCGAAGGGTTGCGCGTGAAGGCAACGCCGGTGGCCGAGGTTTCGCCCATATTGCCGAACACCATGGCCTGGACGTTGACCGCCGTGCCCCAGCTTTCGGGAATGTCGTGCAGCCGGCGATAGGTGATGGCGCGGTTGTTCATCCAGCTCGAGAACACGGCTGATATCGCGCCCCAGAGCTGCTCATGCGGATCCTGCGGAAAGGGCCTGCCGAGCTCTTCCTCGACCTTGGCCTTGTAGAGCGCGATGACGCCTTGCCATTCGAGCGCCGTGAGTTCGGTGTCGAGCTCGTGCCCGAGCCCGCCTTTCTGATCCTCCAGGATTTCCTCGAACACCTCATGGTCGAGGCCCATGACGACGTCGGAATACATCTGGATGAAGCGGCGGTAGCTGTCATAGGCAAAGCGCGCGTCGCCGGAATCGGCGGCCAGCGCCTCGACCGTCTCGTCGTTCAGGCCGAGATTGAGCACGGTATCCATCATGCCGGGCATCGAGGCGCGAGCGCCCGAACGCACCGACACCAGCAGCAGTTTCGACGGGTCGCCGAACCGACGGCCGGTCAGCCGGCCGATGTGATCGAGCGCGACCGCGACATCGGCTTCCAACCCGGCCGGATAAATACGGCCGTTGGCGTAGTAGGCGTTGCAGACCTCCGTGGTGATGGTGAAGCCCGGCGGCACCGGCAGCCCCAGGCTGCACATCTCGGCCAGGTTGGCGCCCTTGCCACCCAGGAGATTCCTGTCGCTGGCACGGCCTTCCGCCGCACCATCGCCAAAGGTGAAAACCCATTTGGTCATGCATCGCTCCGGTTGCAGGAGACTGGAAAGATTGGCGAAACGGAAAGTTCCGCCGGTCCGTCCTTGGAGCGATATGATGCTGCAGTGCGAAAGGCAAGACATCGGCAAAGCCACCTGGCCACTACAATCGATTAAGCAAAGCCGTGCTCCAGCATGCGGCAAAAAGACTTGCCAAGTCAGGAATTCTGGAGTAGAACATACAGTGAACAAACAGGTGCGCCATGAAACTGCCCGGAAAACTCGACTATCTGGAAATGCCCGCGACCGGTGGAACGCTGGACCGGCTGAAGGCTTTCTACAGTACCGCCTTTGCCTGGTCGTTCACCGGCCTTTGCCGAAGGCCTGGACGGAGGCTTCCAGGCAGATGCCGCGGAAGCGCCATCAAAGCCGCTGCCCGTGCTCTACAGCAGGGATCTGGAGCAAACCCTCGACGCTGTCGAAAGCGCCGGCGGCACGATTGTCAAACCGATCTTCCCGTTCCCCGGCGGCCGGCGCTTCCACTTCGTCGATCCAGCCGGAAACGAGATGGCGGTGTGGTCCGAATAGCCCGCTGCATATCATTTGCCAGCGCTGCGTTGCCTGCCCAATTCGAGCGTTCCAACCGTCACTCATAAGGATTGTGCTTTTTGGCTGCTCTGCTAATAACGCGCCGCACAAGCGACTCTGACGGCAATTGGGGCGTCGCCAAGTGGTAAGGCATCGGTTTTTGGTACCGACATTCCCAGGTTCGAATCCTGGCGCCCCAGCCAATCACTTTTTTTCTGGTGATGGCAGCGCGGTTGTCCCCAGCCCAGGCATGCCAGTGTCGTTGCAGACCAGCCCTGGTGCCGTTCTCCTCCGACAGGGGGGCGTGCTCGACCAAGCAGTCCATTCCAACCCGCGCCGCTTTCTGCTTGAATGACCCTCGACGTCCCGCAACGGAGCATCGGCCTATCTCAAACGATCCCTTCGCTTCCTTGCAGCAACGTTTCCTTGCCCGGTGTGCGGATCGGCTCGTGGAGTTGAAGGCCGCCCGTGAGAGGAGGGCTGTGCCCGGCAGCAGTTCCGGCGATACGCTGATCGGGATCGCTCACTCGCTGGCGGGTGGGGCCGGAACGTTCGGCTTTCCGGATATCAGCGTGCGAGCGTCCGAGCTTGAGACGTTGCTGATCGAGCGGTCGGATGTCGCACATACTGCGCTCGATGCGCTTATTGCGGAGATCGAGCGGACGCTGAAGTGACTCAGCCGAAGAGGCTCACTTCTTCGGCCCAGTCAGGCCGGTCCTGGTCATCTCGCCCCAGCTCTGGTCGGCGCGCAGATACTGCCACCAGCCCTTCACACGCCAGAAATTGTTGAGCTGGCGGTAGCCGAAATTCTCGATCACCGCCACGGCCGTGAGTACGGCAAGGTCCCGCGCGCGCGGAAAACGCTGAAGCTCGGCTTCTTCGAGAACCAGCGAACACACGCTCACGCAAACGCCGTAGGTGAAAACCAGCGACGTGAATGCCAAGAGATATTCGGTCGAGAGGATGCCGAGTAGCCAAAAGGCCGGGATCAGCACATAGCCCAGCACCTCCGATATGGGCCCAAGCACATCGACAATCAGTATGTGACCAAATCCGAGGAAGCCGACCCGCCCATAGCGGGGGTTGAAGAGCATGGAGCGGTAGCGGAAGAAGCACTCGAGCGCACCGCGCTGCCAGCGCGTGCGTTGCCTGGCCAGAACGCGCAGTGACTCGGGTGCTTCTGTCCAGCACACCGGCTCCGGAATGAACTGGATGCGGTATTTGCGTTTGGTGTCCATCATGTGGCGATGCAGCTTGATCACAAGGTCCATGTCCTCGCCCATCGATCCCTTGGTGAAGCCGCCAACCGCCACCACTTCGGCGCGGCGGAACACGCCGAAGGCGCCGGACACCAGCATCAACGTGTTGATGCGGCTCCAGGCCAGCCGTGCCATAAGGAAGGCCCGCAGATATTCGACCACTTGGAACAGTGCCAGCAACCGGCTGGGCAGGCGGATCTCGCGCACCCTGCCCGCTTCGATCCTCGATCCGTTGGCGATGCGGATCGTGCCGCCGACGGCGATGGTGCGCTCGGGATCGTCGATGAAGGGCTGGGCCGCGCGCATCAGTGCGTCGGGCTCGAGGATGGAGTCGCCGTCGATCACACAAAAGAGAGGCGCGCGGCAGACATTGACGCCGGCATTCTGGGCATCGGCCTTGCCGCCATTTTCCTTGTCGACCACGAACAGCCGTTCTGTCATCGGCGAGGAATAGAGGCCGCGGATCGGCTTGTGTGTCAGGGCCTCCTCATAGGGTCGGTGGAATTTCACCAGTTTGAAGCCTTCGATAAGGCGCTGCAGAGTCTGATCCTTCGAGCCGTCGTTGATGACGATGACCTCGAAATTCGGATATTCGAGCGCCAGCATCGAGTGCACGCTCTCGACCACATTCACTTCCTCATTGTAGGCGGGCACCAGCAGCGCGATCGGCGGCGCTACGTCGCCATAGCGGTGCCACAGCAGAGCCGAACGCGCGACCGGCGGGCGCTTGGACAGGGCGTAGGCGGCGATGATGAGCTGCAGCAGGTAGATCGCCGTCTGCGCCAGCCCCGCCCCGATGATGAACCAGGACAGGATGGAGGCCCCCAGAACGATCTCTTGGCTCCAGTCGAACATCAGGTGGCTGGCCCCTCGGCGAGGATCAGCGAGGCCGTGCGCTGCCTGCGCGAGACGTCGCTGGCGGCGATCTCGCGCAGCACCTGCTCTCCCTTCTGGCCGAACGAGCGGAGCGCGTTGGCAGCGGCGTAGCGCACAGTCCATGCCTCGTCGTCCATAAGCTGCGCGAGGGGCGCGGCGAGTTCAGACAGGCCGAGGCGGCCCGCCGCGTCGGCAGCGTCGGCGCGTACATCCCAGCCGCCATTTTCCATCGCCTTGATCAGGATGGCCGGCGCATTGGCATGTCCGGTCAGGCCGAGTGCCCGCAATGCGGCTGCGGTAACCTCCGGCGACGGATCGCCGGCCGCGCGGGCAAAGAACTCACCAAACCGGAACCCGCCGTTGCGGGCAAGCGCATCGATTGCGGCCGCCCTGATGAAAGGCACCGCGTCCTGACGTCCGGCGTAATCCCTGAGCTCGTCGAACCGCTTTGGCGGAAAGCGCCTGAAAAGCTCGATCAGGCGTCGCGAGCGCTGCCCCGCCACGCCGATCTTGCGCAGCGTTACGACCAGCGGCGGCAAGGCGCCAATATCACACAGCGCGATGGCGACGGCGATCCTGACTTCGCGCGAGCGGTCACGATCGAGCGCCGAAAGCAGGTTTGCCACCGCGTTTTCCGAACGCAGCGCCGCCAGCATCTCGGCCGCGTGGACGCGTTCGGCGCCGTTGCCTTTTTCAAGCTGGGTGCCGACAAGGGTCGGCAGGCCACATTCATTGAAGGCTGAAAGGAGCTCGTCGTGCTCCTCGCCACGCAACAGCGAAATAAACTCGAAGCCGGCATCGATCGCCACCCTCGCCGGTACCGCAAGCAGCGCCGTCTTCAATGCCTCGCGATCCCGATTTTCGGTGAAGGCGATCAGCGCCGTCAGAAGAAGGCGCCGCTGATCGGCGCCCGCCGTCCCCCGGCGCTCCTGCAATACCCGACGCACGATCAGCAGAAGCATGATCGCCAGGGAAAGGGCACTGAGCAGGATGGATAGGTGCCAGATGTACAACATGATCAGAACCGCGCGGTTAGGCCGAGCCCGAATGTGGTTCGGTCGAATGTCGGGCGCTGCTCATGGGCGAGGCTGCCGCGCAGCGTCAGCGGATCGGTAACGTCCCAGGAGATGCCGGCAAAGATGGTACGCGTCGGCACCAGCGAGCCGTCGGAGATCTCGGGGGCATCCGCATAGCCACCAAACACATTGACGCTCGGGATAACTGCAACATCGGCTCGCAGGACATAACCATCGGCGCGCGTGCCGATGTCGTCGGCTGCGTGGACCCAACGTGCCGAAAGCCCCAGCCGGCCGTCCAGGACATAGACCTGCACCCAAGGCGAGATTGTGGTGACCTCGGCGGTGGCGAAATTGTCATAGCGAGCATCGATGTTGAGCGAGAACGGACCGAGCGCTTTCGCGGGCGCCATGATCCGCCACGAAGCGCCGGCCCCGACCGAATATCGTGCCAGGAAGTCGGCATCCGGCGTCGCCGCTGCCAGCACATAGGCCGAAACCGTGGCCGAAAAGGCCTGGTCGATGCGGCCGTCGATCTGAACATCGGTGCGACCGTAGCGAGTCGCCATCCGGGTGTGGCCCGAAATGGTCGTCTGCGGGGTGAGCCGATAGGCAAGGCCGGTCGAACTGTCTGTCCAATCACCAAGTCCATCGGTGAGGTCGCTCACTTCGCTACCGATATCGAGCCGCCATTTGCGCGGCGGTGGTGCGGCCAGTCTCTGCTCGATGTCGCGCGAGCCGGGTTCGAGGGCAAGCGCCTGCCGGTAGGCATCGCGCGCGGCGTCGTCGTCGCCACGGGCGCGGCGCACATCGCCGATTCCCACCAGCGCTTCGGCATTGCGCGGATCAATCGCCAGCACCCGCTGAAACGACTGCTCGGCCCGCGTGTAATCCCGCTCGAGCAAAGAAATCCGTGCGTCGAGGGCGATCGCCTCGGCGTTGCCTGGCGCGGTGCCAAGCACATCATCGATCATCGCGCGGGCGCGCGGCACGTCGCCCTGCCAGATCGCCAGCCGGACCTTGCCGAGGCGGGCGTCGAGAAGGCCGGGCTTGATGGCCAGCGCCTGGTCGAAGAAATGCCCGGCCTCGTCGAATTTCTGTTGGGAGCCCGCCACGAGACCCATGGCGACCAGGATGTCGGTGTTTTTAGGCGCCAGCCCGAGCGCGCGGCAATAGGCGTTCTCCGCCTCGGGCAATTGTCCCGCCGCCCGCAATCTCTGGCCCTTCTCCATCAGGCCGGCGACAGGATCCGGCCGCGGCGGGCGCAGCTTCTTCCTCGCGGTCGCAGGCTTCTGCTTGCTGCTGTCGGCCTGCTGGGCCTTGCGGATGTTGGCGACAAGCGTCGCCGCGTCGGCATTGCCCCGCTCGGCACGCGACACCTCTTCTGCCAGTTGCAGCGCGGCGTCCAGATTGCCGGAGCGGAACTCGACCTGAGCGATGCCGAAGCTGGCATCCAGATAGGTCGGCGCAAGCGCAAGCGCCCTGGAAAAGGCTTCACGCGCGGCCGGCAGATTGTTGCGGCCAAGCTCGGCGAAGCCAAGTTGCACCAGGGCATCGGCATTGTCGGGCTTGAGCGCCAGCGCACGCCGCAGCAGCTTCGCCGATTCGTCGAAATGCTGGGCTTGCCTGGCCTTGACGCCGGAGGCGTACAGTTCGTCGACCGCCTGGGCCAGCGCGGCGGCAGGCGCCGTTTCAACCGCCAGGAAAACGCATGCCGCAATGACGGCGCGCCGGCCGCGCCACATCAGCGTTTCCCGCTCTTGCGCGCCAGCAGGCGCGCAAGCCGGGCCAGCAGCTCCTCGGGAATGAAGGGTTTCACAAGGTAGTCGTCGGCCCCCTTCTCAAGGGCCGAGACGATGTCCCTTTCGCCCTTGCGGGCGGTCAGCATGACAACCGGGATTTCCGACAAAGCCGGGTCGCTCTTGATGCGGGCAAGAACCTCCAGGCCGTCGGCCTTGGGCATCATCGCATCGAGCACGATGATGTCCGGCGCCTCATGCTCCGCCTTCAAGAGCGCTTCCGCCCCGTCTATGGCCTTGATGACCTCGTATCCCTTTGCCCTGAGCCTGAATTCCATCAGTTCGAGCAAGAGGGGATCGTCATCGCAAATCAGAACTCTTGCCTTCGCTCCGTTCATCAGCCTTGCTCCGGTTCGCGCCTCGTTTTGCCGCTTGCCCCCCGGAGTGATTGATCCATGAACCGACATCCGCCAACGCGGTTCATGCAGACAGAGACATTCTTCTCAATCTCTCGCCGAGCTCCGCCGATGCTGCGCGATTATAGACAACCTGATTCGCTACGCCTGCACCTCGGCACAATCAGTAGATGAATAAGGCGACATGGTATAGGAGCCGTGAACGGCGTCGCACAGTCTGCAGCCAGACTGCGCTCGGTGCCCACGCCAAACGTCGGATCAGGCGCGCGATAGAAGCAATCTTTTGACTTCACCGGCAAGCGCAAGCGGGTCGAATGGTTTGGCGATCACCCCTACCGCCCCCATCGCCAGATAGCGTTCGACTTCATGCGTCTGGGTGCGCGCGGTGATGAACACCACGGGTATCGAAGCCGTCGGCCCAGACTGGGCCAAGCGCCTCAGCGTCTCCGGTCCATCCATATCCGGCATCATTACGTCGAGCAGAATGAGATCGGGCCGCCATTCGGCGGCATCGACCAGCGCCTGCATGCCGGACGGGCAGGACCGCACCTCGAATTCCGGCTCGAGCTCCAGCGACATCTGGGCGATTTCGCGGATATCGTCCTCGTCATCCACATAGAGAATCCTTGCGGGCATGAGCGTCACTCCTCGGCGTGCGCGGCAGGTTGAGTGCGGGGCGAAACCAACATGCTCCTGACCAGCTTTGCCACATCGATTTCCGACGCCCTGGTCTTGGTCATGATGGCCTGAACCCGATCACCGAGTTTCTGGTCGAGCTCCGCCGCCGAAAACACGATGACCCCGGTCTCGAGCGGCAGATCGACCAGCAGGTCCAACCCCGAGCCATCGGGGAGTGCAATATCCAGGATAACCAGGTCGAAGAGATGCTGCGCGATCGCCTCCCGGGCGTCCTTGAGCGTCTTCGCCGAAGTAATCGAGACACCCGAACCCAACCCCTCCGACATCACCGCAAGCACGCCCTCATCGTCCTCGACATGGAGAATCTTCGGCCTCTGCTCGGTCCTGCCAGCAAGGATCTTGGCAAGGGCGGCGTGAAGCCGCTTTGAATCCACCGGCTTCTCCAGCCAGTCGACGATACCGACGGCGCTGCCGTTGAGCGAGCGCCTGGCCTCATCGGCAACGGCGGAGATGACGATGACCGAAATGTCGGAATTCACCGGCGATGCCCTAATGTCGTGGAAGAGCTTGATGCCGGATTCCCCCGCGAGCTTGATGTCGAGGGTCAAGGCCACGTATTCGCGGGACCGCAGAAGCGCCTTTGCGGTGGCGATATCGGGTGCGACGTCGCTGGAAAAGCCTTCCGCATCCAAGAGTGCCGCAATTACTGCGGCGACGTCGGTCTCGTCTTCACAGATCAGAACCCGTAGGCGGCCATCGGGCTTTCGTTTCAGGTGCGGTGGCGGATACGGCCTTGGTTGGTGCCTGCGTACTTCTGCAAGGTCCACGTGGAACGAGGTTCCCTTGCCTTCCTCGGTTTCGAAGGAAACGGCTCCGCCCAGTTTTTCGGTAATGGCCTTGACGATGCTCAAGCCTAGGCCGGTGCCGCCTATCTTACGGGTGCTGGAGGCGTCGGCCTGCTCGAACTTTCCGAATATACGGCTGCGGAAAGCCTCCGGGATGCCAGCGCCCTGGTCCATCACGGAAATCCGCAGCATGTCGTGGTCATGACGCTGGAATTTCACTGTGACAGTACCGTCGGCATGCGAGAACTTGATCGCATTCGACAGGAGGTTCGCCATCACCTGATGCAGGCGATCCGGATCGATGTTGGCCTCGGCGCGCGGCGCATCGTCGATCAGAACGATCCTGATCCGGCTGTCAGCCATGTAGTTGGAGCTGGCGGCAATGGCCTGCTCCAGGACCTGACGGACAGGCATCTGCTTGATCTTGAAGGTGATCACGCCCGATTCGATCTTCTCCATATCCAGAATGTCGTTGATGAGAAGAACCAGCCTTTCGCTATTGGTGTGCGCGATGTTGACGAGATTGGCGGCCTTGGGCGGCAGTTCGCCGGCCACACCGGCCGCAATCAGGCCAAGCGAGCCGCGGATGGAGGTCAGCGGGGTCCGCAATTCGTGGCTGACCGTGGAAATGAAATCATTCTTGAGCTGCGCGGTGCGCTTCTGCTCGGTGATGTCGCGATTGTAGGTGATGACGCCGACGATCTTGCCGGCCTCGTCGCGGAAAGGGGCCTTGAGCGTGTAGAGCCAACCTTGCCGGCCATCCGGGAAAAGCGCGGGCTGGTCGATCCGCAACGTCTGCCCGGCCTCCAGCGCGCCCATCTCATCCTGCCGGAAGCGCTCGGCCACCTCCCTGGGGTAGAAATCGAAATCCGTCTTGCCGATCAGATCGTCGACCGAAGCGGCGCGAACCATTTCGGCGGTGGCGGGGTTGGCGGCGATGAAGCGGCCGTCGACATCTTTTATGTTCAGGCAATCCGGCAGTTCGCGAACCATGGCCCGGTAGGTCATGTTGGACATCAAGAGCTCCCGCCTGCGCTGCTGCCGGTCGAGCAGGACGCCGATGATGATTGTGCTGAGAAAGCGGAACACGAGGGACGGGAACGTGCTCTGCTGCACAAGGCCCGTGACGGCTTGCGCCGGGATGACCAGGAGCGTGATCAGCCCGGCGAGAGCGACCGTTACGCCCAGACCGAATATGTCGTACATGGTGCGCGATCGGGCCGCGACGATGTGGTGCCACGCAATGCCGACGATTGCGGTGATGAGGATACCCATGACACCAGCACCCGCACCCTGTCCGCCGAGATGGATGCGATAAACAATGGAGCCGAACGTGGCGATGAGCATTGCCGGCCATCCGCCAAAGAACGCGGCAGCAGCAATGAAGGCGGCGCGCAGATCGACGACGAAGCCGGAGACGGACAGGGCCGTCGCCATGGAAATGATCGCGCCCACGCACATGACCACGCCGAGAAGCAGCGACTGCATCCGCCGCGAGAGACGCCCGGTGAAATCCGCCACAAGGTCCCAGGCGACCACGAGGATGGAGACCAGGGCAAGGTTGGCGAGGAGTGAGTGCCAGATGTCAGTCATGACTTCGGCTCCTTTTTTCCGATAAATACCGACAAAACCTATCCGAGGTCTAAAGAAGCTGCCCGGCCATGCCGTTCTATTCCCTTTTGGGCACATGGGACCCGAGAGTACCTTTGCGATCTTCCATGAAGCCGATCAGCTCATGATTCGACGGTGTCGTAAGCGCAGATGAGCAAGAGGCATCGCGGCAAATTCGGGTCTTGCACATGATCTGTAAAGTGTCGCCTTGAACATCTCCTTCTTTCCATACATAGGTCGACCAGGTGGGTGGCGGCTCAACATGGAACTTCAATGAACCTCCCTATCTTCGCCATCAACCTCGATCGCGAGACCCAGCGCTGGAGCGAATTGCTCGCCAGCGCCGAAGCGGCGGGACTGACCTTGCAGCGCATTGCCGCCGTCGACGGTCGGGCGCTTGCTGAAAAAGACTGGACGGAGATCGATCTTCCAGCCGCGCGCAAGCTGAGCGGGCGCGACATCCTTTCGGGCGAATATGCCTGTTACCGCAGCCATATCCGGGCGCTGGAAACGTTCCTGGCCGGTGGCAGCGCCCATGGCCTGATTGTCGAGGACGACGTCCTCTTCAGCGAAAGCACCATGCGGCGCATCGAGGCCATCATCGCGGCGGTGCCGGATTTCGATGTCATCAAGCTGACCAACCATCGCATGAGCTTCTTCATGCGCGCGGTCGAGACGGCGGAAGGCGATGAGATCGGTCGTGCGCTGCATGGCCCGCAAGGCTCGGCCGCCGCCTATCTGGTGACGCGAGAGGGCGCGCAGGGTCTGTTGTCGGCGCTCGCCGTAATGAAAATGCCATGGGACGTCGCGCTCGAGCGCTTTTGGGATACTGGCCTGAAAGTCTATTCGGTCCGCCAAAACGTGCTTGGCTTCGCCGCCAGCAGTGGGATCTCGGGCATAGCCGGTCCCTCGGGAAGCTACAAATCCGCAAGGCTGGGCGGGCCGAGCCGGCTACGTGCCGGGGTGTTACGGGCCAGCGACGAACTGCGCCGCCTGCATCACGTCCTGCTGCCGCCCCCTCTGCCGCGAGATGCCCTGGATGATGCCAAGGACAACGCGCCGCGCCACACCTTGCTTCTGTTGCTTGCGGCACTCGCCATTCTCGCTTTGGTCTCCGCGGTGTGGCGCGAGGCCGACACCTACCGCTATGCGGGCCTGGCGCTGGCCCTGGTCGCGGTCATCCGCTGGTTCAGAGTGGACTTGTGGACCTACAGCAAACCGCTGATCGGTTGGGTCGGCTTCCTGTGTCTGGGCTGGTCGCTCTACGTCTTCATCCGACTGGCGATCGTCTATTTCGGCACCCACCAGTTGGGTGGCGCCGAAGGCATTTACATGTTTCCGCTGTTCTACGCGACGACCGGCTTCGCGTTTCTGCTGTTTGTCAGGCAACCCGCACGGCTCGTGCTCTGGTTCATGATCCTCAGTCTCGTCTTCCTAGCGGCGGACACCTTCTATTCGGACATGTTTCAAGGCGTCCAACCTGCCCCGTGGCTTTTCAACAATCCCATCCACGCGTCGGTGGCGGCCGGTTTCATCTTCCTCTGCACGCTGCAATTCATGGCCTACTCGGCGCAGAGAACGGACCTCGGAAAAGCAACCAAGAACCTGCATTGGGCCCTGTCGACAGCCGTCCTGCTGCTTGCCCTCGTCAATATCATCGAGATGCGCTCAAAGGGAGTGTGGCTTGCGCTTGCGCTCGCTCTGCTCTTGTTGGCGGTCATGACCCTGGCGAGAGGCCATCGCCGCGAACTGTTGGTTTCGGGTGGCGTGCTGGTGATCGTGGCGGCCGGCATTGTCGCGGCACACAACATCTTCTCGTCCACCGCCGACGATACCATGGCATTCGTCAAAACCTTGGTTCCGGATGTGTTCAGGCATGGGGTCCTCCCCGCCTTCGACCGCGCCATCGCGAGCGACGCGGTTCCGCTTGCAGCCAAGGAAAGGCTGATGCTGTGGGCGGATGCGATCAATATCTGGAAGCGCCACCCGATCTTCGGAGCCAGTTCCAGCTGGCTGACCGAATGGCAGAGCAGAACCTATCATCCCATGATCTTCAATGTCTTCCACAATGGTTATCTGGAGATTGCCGTGCGTTATGGGGTGGTCGGACTGGCGTTCTTTGCCTTTCTCTACACCTGGTCGGCCAGGCAGGTTCTGCTGGCCATGCGAGCCAAGCTCGTCGCTCCGGCCGCATGGTCCTGCTACATCTCCACACTGGTCTTCTTCGCCCTAACCATCCTCACCAATTCCAACAACCGGCTGGCCATGGGCGAGGCCTTCATGTGGTTTGCCGCAGCGTTCGGCTTCTATTGTTTTTATGTTCGCCAGCAGAAGAACCTTGTCGCGCCGCGGACCTATTTTTAGGGCCTGCCGGCGCAGCACGTATCTGACCAGCCGATTGCGACCAATCCACCTTTGACGCCCCGCTCAATTTCCCGATAATCGGGAAAGTCGATGCCAAAATCGATGGCTTATCGCCGGCAACCCCTTCGTTACGATCGACACGGATCACAGACAGGGGTTGTCACGGACATGCTGACGGACAGGCAGGCACGCGAGGCGGTGGAGCAGTACCGCGAGGAAGGATACGCGGTCGTTCGACAATTCGTCGACGGCGACGAGATGATCCGGCTGAAGAAGGAAACCGATGCGGTCTATGCCGAAGGCCTCAAGCATCACGCCACCTTCCGGCACGGCAACCTGAATTTCCAGATCCTGCCTGAATCGGACTTTGGCCAACGCTATGTGCTGCAGGCTTACTGGTTTTCCTGGATCAATTCCTATTTCGAAGAATTCCGCCGCAATCCCGACTATCTGAAGCTGCTCGAGAGCCTGATCGGCCGTGACATAAGGCAGATCGCCCAACAGCTGCACTGGAAGCCGCCCGGCGCCAATGTCACGGGTTATCGCTTCCACCAGGATTTGCGCTTCCGTAACCAGGCGGCCTTCGACAATGTCGCCGACGCCACCGTGACAACAGGCCTCGCGGTCGATCGGGCGACGCTGGACAATGGCTGCCTTCAGGTCGTGCCCGGCAGCCACAAGCTCGGCTATCTCGGCCTGTCGGACGAGGGAACCGGCGAGCTGATGAAGGGCCTGACCGCCGAAGAAGAGTTGCGCAAAGTCGGCATCGACCCGGCGACCATCGTTCCGCTGGTGCTAGAGCCGGGCGACCTTGCTTTATGGGGGCTGCTTACCGTGCACGGCTCCTCGCCCAACAAATCGCAGCACGACCGGGCCTTTGCGCTGTCCAGCTATGTGCGGGCCGATACGACGCAACGTGGCGAATGGGCGTTCAGGGACGGCGTTTCGGTGCCGCTCGGCAAGACGCCGGCACTGTGCAAATACGAAAAGCTCTTCGAGGAGCCGGGACCGATGTACGACACCACCGCCTGGTGGAAATGACGCTGCCGCGTCGGGCGACGGGGGCAGAGGGGGCCTGGCGTTCGCGCCAGGCCCCTGACGGCGTTGGCCATGGACAATCGGGCAGCATTTCAGGCGGTGAAGTCGGCCGACAGTTCGCGGATCAGGAAATCGACGAACGCGCGCACCTTGGCCGCAATATAGGTGCGGTGCGGATAGAGCGCGTAGATCGGGCTGGAGCCGGGGCGAAACTCATCCAGCTGCACTTCCAGCCGGCCGTCCCTGATCGCAGCGTCGACCAGCAGGCTGGGCAGGTTGCCGATGCCGAAACCGGCGGTGGTCATCTGGTAGGCGGCCTCGACGCTGTTGGTCGAGATCCGCCCCCCGATAGCCGCATCGAAAGGGCCGTCGGGTCCGATGAATGGCCACGTGCCAAGGCGCTTGGCGAAATTGCTCAGCACGCAGGAATGGCTTGCCAGCTCATCCGGGTGGACCGGACGGCCGTTTGCATCCCAATAATCGGGCGTAGCGCAGACATAATTGCGGACGTCACCAAGCCGGCGGGCAATCAGGGCGGAATCCGCCTGACCGCCGAAGCGGATGGCCACATCGTAGCCTTCCTCGACAATGCCGACGACATAACGCGCGGTGAGGTCGAACTCGATCGTGGTGAGCGGGTTTTCTTCGAGGAATTTCGGCACCAACTTGGTTATGCGCGTGTGGCCCAGAACATTGGAGCAGGAAACCCGGATCAGGCCGCGCGTCTCCTTGTGCAGGCCGCGCGTCGAATCCTGCAGTTCGGATATGTCGTCGAGCAGGCTGCGCGCACGCGGAGCATAGTCGCGGCCCGCCTCGGTGAGGCTGAGACGCCTTGTGGTGCGATTGATGAGCCGGACGCCAAGGTCGTCTTCCAGTTCCTTGATGGTGCGGCTGACGGCCGTCGTCGACATGTTGAGATCGCGCGCCGCCGCCGACAGGCTGCCCAGCAGGCAAACCCGATCGAACACCCGCATCGCCGTCAGAAGATTCATCTTGCCTTCCCCTCGCCGTCGCGGCCCCGCCGCCATCGGCTGCGTCCTGTAGAAAACAGCGCCCAGCAACGACGCGGCAAGGGCATTCCACCGAATTTGGGCGTAAAATCAACAATGGGAGAACCGATATGACATCCAGACCTCTTCATCCCGCGATCGGCACATTTGCGAAAGGCGCAAAGAGCGGCGCGCTTGGCCGCCGCGAGTTCCTGGCGCTGGCCAGCGCCTTCGGCGCCAGCACGGCGATTGCCTACGGGCTCATCGGTCAGCCGGTCCCGGCGCGAGCCGAGGAAGCCGTCCAACCCAGGAAGGGCGGCGTGGTGCGTGTTGCCATGCAGGTGATGGAGCTGGAAGACCCGCGCAAGTTCAAGGTTTCGCAGATGGGCAACATCGCCATGCAGTTTCTCGAACCGCTGGTGCGCTGGAAGCCGGATTTCACCTTCGAGCCGGTGCTGCTGCAGAGCTGGGAGATCAATGCGGACGCGACGGAATATGTGCTCAAGGTGCGCCCGGGGGTGAAATGGTCGAACGGCGACGATTTCACCGCCACGGATGTTGCCTTCAACATCACGCGCTGGTGCGAGAAGGATGCCGCCGGCAACTCGATGGCCGGGCGCATGACCGC
Source organism: Mesorhizobium sp. SEMIA396 (assembly GCF_024518615.1). Lineage (NCBI taxonomy): Bacteria > Pseudomonadati > Pseudomonadota > Alphaproteobacteria > Hyphomicrobiales > Phyllobacteriaceae > Mesorhizobium > Mesorhizobium sp. SEMIA396. The sequence continues at coordinate 168,685 of NZ_JANIFC010000002.1, read as the reverse complement.
GCTGATCGATCCCGACACCAAGGTGGCGCGCACTGGTGCCATCGAGGTTCGCGACGGCCACACCGTGGTCCTGAAACTGTCTCAGCCCGACATCACCATCATCCCAGCGATGACCGACTATCCGGCATTGATCGTCCACCACACATTCAATCCGAAGGCGGCGCCACTGTCGGCCAACCCCGTTTGCACGGGCCCGTTCGAACTTAAAAGACTCGATGTCGGCGTTGCTGCCTCGGTGCGCAAGCGGCCGGACGGGTCGTGGTGGGGCGGCGAGGTGTTCCTCGACGGCATCGACTGGACCGACTACGGCACCGACTCGGCCGCCACCGTCTCCGCATTCGAATCCGGTGAGATCGACCTGAATGGGCAGACGCAGTCCTATGACGTCGCCATGCTCGACAGGCTGGGCCTGAAGAAAAGCGAGATCGTCACTGCCGCCACCCTGGTCTCGCGCTGCAACGTCAACGCCAAACCCTATGACGACAAGCGCGTGCGCAACGCCATACAGCTTGCGGTCGACAACGAAGCGGTGCTGCAACTGGGCGCCGACGGCATGGGTATCGTCGCGCAGAACGATCATGTCGGACCGATGCATCCCGAACACGCCGACTTGCCGCCGATCAAACGTGATCCGGTCCGGGCCAGGGCATTGCTCGAGGAAGCCGGCCAGCTCGATTTCGAATTTGATCTGATCTCGGTCGAAGCCGATTACCGCAAGGAAAGCTCCGATGCCGTCGCCCAGCAGATGCGCGACGCGGGCTTCAAGGTGAAACGCACTGTCATCCCGGAATCGGCATTCTGGAACGACTGGACGAAGTATCCCTTCGCGACCACCAATTGGAACGCCCGACCGCTCGGCATCCAGACCTATGCGCTTGCCTACCAGACCGGTTCGGCATGGAACGAGACAGGGTTCGCCGATCCCGACTTCGATGCCAAGGTCCACAAGGCCAACGCCATCGCCGATCCGGAGCAGCGCCGTGCGGTGATGAAGGAACTGCAGGTCATGCTGCAGGATTCCGGCATCATCGTTCAGCCCTACTGGCGAAAGCTGTTCTGCCATATGAAACCTGCCTTGATGGGCTACCAGATGCATCAGGCCTATGAGCAGGACTTCACCCGGGCCTGGCTCGCGGCCTGATCGCGGGCAACCCTTCCGACAGGCGGCGCATTTTCCGGCGCCGCCCTTCGCCTGCTCACCGGGAAAATTGCGCCGAAGCGTCGGCATCAAGGGCGCTCGAGGAGCAGTGCAGGCTTCGCATCGGGCATGATGCACAGGTGCGGCCACACGCGCCATGCCTTGGCAGGTCGGCCGGAATCCCGGGCCGCTGCACCGGACCGGCTGGCACATCAAGCGTGTTAAACATTCTGGTTTCCGCCTCTGTCATCATCAAGCTCCGGTTCATGGCTGGAGCTTACTTTTGACTGATGGAAGTGAAACCCGCTTTCCCGGGCAACGACCTTCCCGAAAACCGGGAGAATTCGCGCTCTTGGTACCGACAGGAACCGAAGCGGCAAGATCGAGCCGCATGAGCGGTCTGCCGCCGCCTGATGTTTATGCCGGATCTCAACAGGTCTCTGCCGCTCAATTGAACTGAATTCGCCTGCTTATTGCGCGGAACTCCAGCCTGTCTCGGGCGTTGGACGCCAATATCTGCAAGATATTTTCCGGTCGACGACAGGCAGTATTATGAAGCTGGCGAAACGCCCCGAGCCACACACGGTCTTCGGACATGAAGCAATTTTGCGGTTGAGATCGCGGAACATGCGGCGTTATTTCCATCCTACCTGGAGACCTTAAATTGCCAGTTCGAATATGCTGCGTCTTTGGCAGCTGGCAATTGCTCAGCCTGGTTGCCTCTCTTCGCCAGTCAACAATGGATGGAAGCTCCCCGGCGGATGAGGAGCATGAGGATTACCTTCTGCTCTATGAAACGGCCGGCGTTTCCGAGCATTTCAAGACCGGTCTTGCTGAACTTGCGTCTACAGTATGGACCTGGAAACGGATCATATGGGCATACGACCTTCTGACGTCCGAGCGTAAATATGGGCAACTGCAAATTTTCCGGATCCATCGTCTGATCCGAGACACAATTGGCATCGACGCGAGTTCCGCGGTTGAAATCTGGGCCTGCTTCGTTAACCGGCCATCGGAAAAAATACTGCTGGACTCATACCCAGAAGCCAAGATCGTTTTGTATGAGGATGGCTTGACGTCATACCTTCCATTCGAAATTTCAACCATGTCATGGCCGCCAGGCACCAGGTTTAGACGGCGCATCACCGGAGCCTTGATTGCAGGACTCTCTACAATTTCACCGGCGTTCCGACTGAGGAAAGCGGCCGACAAGATAGAAAGACACCATCTGAGACGGGTGACAAAGTTTTATTCTTTGCTCCACGAAATCCCCATTCACGATGCTCTGGAGAACGTACCAAGATTTCAGGTCGGCGCTTCGCTGATGCGCGACGTAATAGATGAAGCCTGCAGGGATGCGCTTTCCGGCGGCAATGAACATTGCCGTGCGTCAGCCAACCCACGGATCCTGCTGCTCGGCCAGGCATTGTCGCGAAACGGCATAATGTCGTACGCGCACGAGGCGGCGATCTATAGACGCATTGCGGAGCAGATCGTTGAGAGAGGATACGACGTCGTCTGGAAGGAACATCCCAGAATAAGCACGCCCTTCTTCCCCGAATTGCTGGATACCATCGGCAATGTGACGGCCGACGCCAGCACCAGGATCATGGAGGCGAACCTTCCGCACATATATCCGATAGAGCTTGTCGTATCCCGGATGAACATTGTTGGGTGCGTCTCCGGCACGTCAGCTGCCCTTCTCTACCTGAAGTGGCTTTACGGCATCAAAACATACACATTTGCGGAAACCTTGATCCCCCTGATGACTGGCGCGGATATTCTGATGAGCGAAATGGTGAAAGCCCATGCGGAGCCCTTTTCAGGGCTCCAATCTTTGAACGCAACCAAGGATCCGTTGAAAGGCGGCAGCCCCGAACAGGTTGAACACGATCCTTTGAATCCAACTCAGGCAAACTCGATCTGAGACACCATCGATGTCAAAGCCGCTTTCAGTCCTTCAACGTGCCACCAGGGCCGACGTTCGATCAGAGCCGTTTCCACACATCATCCTGCGCGACGCCCTTCCCCTCGATCTCTACCAGGAGTTGGCCGACACGTTTCCCGCTCCGGAAGCGCTCGAAATTGATACGCGCCGCAACAACACCAGATGGGACTATGAGGCCCACCGCGTTCGGTCGAACGAAGCTGTGCCGCAAATATGGCGCGATTTTATCGCCTACCACGTATCTCAAGCATTTTTCGACGAACTCGCCGACCTGTTCTACGACGATATTCACAAGCTTTACCCTGATTATTATCCCAATTATGAACGCCTCAAGAGTATGAAAGCGGGCATCAGGTTTAGTGACACCTATGCAACGCGCGACATACTGATGGATGCGATGCTCAGCGGGAACACGCCGGTAACCAATGCCGGATCGGTGCGGACAAGCCACATCGACAATGGCGACAAGCTATTTTCTGGCCTGTTTTATATGAGGCCGGAAGATTATGATGCCGTTGGCGGGGACCTGACAATTAGTCGTTTCAAGTCCAAATACGCCACGCTGAAAGCCAAAGCGACACTCTTCAATGATGCCTATGTCGACGACACCCATTTGGAATGCGTCGAAACAGTTAAATACGACAAGAACATTCTTGTATTGTTCATCAATTCGATTGAATCGGTCCACGGCGTCACAGTCCGCCAACCCACCAACAAATCCCGGCTTTTCGTCAACCTGGTTGGAGAAGTCGAAAAGCCATTCTACATCAAAGGAAAAAAGATACGGCCGCGCTATGTCCCGGCGCATCAAGACCAGGATGAGGCGGAACAGACCTGGCTGAAAAGGCTCAAGCAAAAATTGCGGCTTTGAAAGACAACGTCGTCGATCTGAGTTTCAGCCTGAACCGCCAATACCGAGCCGGTTTCGACCTTCGCGGCGGGCAGGCACAGATTGGAGCAGAATGAGACTTCATCCAGCCGCCGAACGGATTGCTTTTTTCAGCACGCTTGTCGCTGTTCTTGTCCTTGCACTGGTGCCTATACCCGGACTCGAGGAGTACGGGATCGATATCGGTTTCCATTACGACAAGCTGAATCACGCCAGCGCCTTTGCCGTCATGACTTTCCTTGGAGGGCTCGGCTGGCCTGATCGCAAGATCAGGCTGATCGTCTTCCTTGCAGTTGTTGGAGCGGCGATCGAGGTCCTCCAGGGCACGGCGCTGATACGACGTGATCTGGACGTGTCCGACTGGGTTGCCGATTGCGTCGGCATCGCGTGTGGCCTCGTGGCCGTGATCTGTGTGAACTGGATCTTGCGGCGCAGAGGTTGAGCCTGTTCTCAAGCCCTTTGTGCACGGGGCCGATAGCCAGAGGAGTTCGCCCCCGGCTCCATTGACTCGGCGAAATCGGATTGCAACGGTCCGATCCGAGAGTGGGCGGTTTTTTCTACCTTGGCCGGACAGATGAAGCTTCGGGCGCGGCACCCAGGAAGCGCGCCATCAGTATTGAGGGACGATGACGATCAAGATCAGGCTTCCGGGTGGCGTGTTGAAGGTCAAGCAACGTCATGAGTTGCGGCGACGGGAGCACAAGGGCGAAGTCCCGGTCTGGCAGTTTGGCAAATATTTCGTCATCTGGTGGCCCAGTACAATTCCCGATCGACCCTCCAAGAGCTCGAATACTGACGATGAGCTTGAAATGAACATTCCATCGACTGGAGAAAGCACGTAAGCTCTATGCATCATGGCTTTGCGAATCAGATTGCCGGGGGGCACACTGAAGGTGAAGACCTACCGCGAACTGCGTGATCGCGAGCGGGATCGCAGGGTGCCTGTGCTGAAACTGGGATCGCTCTATTTCGTCTGGTCCTCGGCCAAGCATCATTCGCACAGGCACAGTCCGCGGCCCTGACATTTTTTGCCGGGCGAAAACCGCTTGCACACTTTTCCTGAATTGCTCCGGAGCGGCCCCTTCGCAGGCAGCGCAATCTGGATCAGCTTGCCTCGCGCATCGCCTCGGCCGCCTGCAGGTCCACCGACACCAGTTGGCTGACGCCCTGCTCGGCCATGGTCACGCCGAACAGCCGGTTCATGCGCGCCATGGTGATGGGATTGTGGGTGATGATGACGAAACGCGTCTCGGTGGTGGCCGCCATCTCGTCCATGAGATTGCAGAAGCGTTCGACATTGTGGTCGTCGAGCGGCGCGTCGACTTCGTCGAGCACGCAGATCGGCGCCGGGTTGGTCAGGAACACCGCGAAGATCAGCGACATCGCCGTCAACGCCTGCTCGCCGCCGGACAGCAGCGTCATGGTCTGCGGCTTCTTGCCGGGCGGGCGGGCAAGAATTTCGAGGCCAGCCTCGAGCGGATCGTCGGATTCGATCAACTGCAATTCCGCCGTGCCGCCGCCGAACAGATGCGAGAACAGCCGCTGGAAATGGCCGTTGACGACCTCGAAGGCGGCCAGCAACCGCTCGCGACCTTCGCGGTTGAGGCTCTGGATCGCCTGCCTGAGCTTGCGGATCGCCTCGATGATGTCCTCGCGCTCGGAGACGATCGCCTCCAGCCGGTCGGATAGCTCCTTCTGCTCCTCCTCGGCGCGCAGGTTGACGGCGCCGAGCCGTTCGCGCTCGATCTTCAGCCTGTCGAGTTGACGCTCGATCTCGGCCATCTCAGGCATCGGGCTGTCGGCCTCCAGACCGGTGTGGCGGATGACCAGATGCGGCGGCGTGTTCAGCGTTTCCTGTATGCGCGCCTCGACCTCCAGCCGGCGCTCGTCGGCCGCCGTCAGCCGCTCTTCGGCGCGAACGCGGGTCTCGCGCGCCTCGGCCAGGAACTGGATGGCGCCGGTGGCGGCCTTGTCCAGTTCGGATTGCCGGTTCTCCGCTTCCTGCAGACGGTCGGCCGCCGCCTTGCGCAAGCTCTCGGCCTCGGTGAGCTGCGACAGCAAGGCACGCCGCTTGGCGTTGATTTCATCGGGAGCATCGGCCAGCCGCTCGCGTTCGGCCTCGGCCTCGGCCTTGCGTTCGCCGAGCGATGCGATCTGCGTCGAGGCGTTTTCGGCCCGCTCCAGCCAATTGCTGCGCTCGGCGCCAATGGCATCGAGCCGGCGCGCGCGCGCCTCGGCTTCGCGCCGAAGCCCCTCATGCACCGCGCGCGCATCGGCAAGCGCGGCGCGGTCGCGGGCGACATTGGCCGAGGACTGTTCGAGCTGCAATTGCAGATCGCCAAGATCGGGCGCGTCCTGCAGCAGCATTTCCGCCTCGGCGAAGGCGGCCGAAATCTCCTCATGGCTGTCGACGATGCGGGCGCGCGCTTCATCGAGTGCGGCGCGCCGGCTCTGCAATTCGCCGCCGGCCCTCTCGGCCTCGGCCAACGCATTGCGGGCAGCGTCCAGCCGATGCTGAGCGTCACGACCGGCCTGGCGCGTGTTGCGCTCGGCCTCGCTTGCCAGGCGGAGCGCCTGTTCAGCCTCTCCCAGCGCATCCTCGGCCTGGCGCAGGACGAGCGTCGCTTGTATCGCCTCGGCATCGAGCTCAGCCAGCCGGTTCTTCTGCGCCAGCCGTTGTGCTGCGGCGGTCGGCGCATCGGCGCTTGCGGTAAAGCCATCCCAGCGCCAGAGCGCGCCTTCACGGCTGACCAGCCGCTGGCCGGGAGCAAGCAGCGACTGCAACCGGCGGCCGTCGCCGGCGGCATCGACGATACCGATCTGCGCCAGGCGGCGGGCGAGCTGTGCCGGCGCGTGGACCACGCTGGCCAAGCTTTTAACGCCTTCCGGCAGAGCCGCGTCGCCGGGCTGGATCGCGCTTTCGCCCCAATGCACCGGCGCGCTGCGGTCAAGCGGCACGTCGAGGTCTTCGCCAAGGGCCGCACCCAGCGCCGTTTCGAAACCGCGATCGACGCTGATCTGCTCCAGCACGGCCGGGAAGAGATCGCCGCTGGCTGCATTCAGGATTTTGGCCAGCGTGCGCGCTTCGGTTTCGATCCGCGCCAGCTCGGCCCTGGCATCCTGAAGCGGTGGCCGGGCAGAACTTTCCGTGGCGCGGGCATCGATGACAGACTGCTCGGCCTCAGACACGGCAGCCTCGGCCTCCTCCAGCAGCGCCATGGCCTGTTCGACCAGCACCCGCTTCTCGGCCGGATCGGGCAGGCCAGCGACCTTGGAGAGTATCTCAGACAATTCCCGGTCGACATCGGCAAGCTGGCGCGCGAAGCGGTCGCGGCGTTCGGCGGTGTCGCGCAGCGTCCGTTCGATCTGGTTGCGCGAGGCGGCAGCCTCGGCCCGTTCGGCTGTCAGCGCGGCGAGCTTGGCTTCGCTTTGCGAAAGCGTCGACGCCGCCTGTTCGAACGCCGCACGGGTGGTGGCTTCGCGTTCGGCGGCGCCGGCATTTTCCGAATTGAGTGCCGCCTCTTCGGTGCGAAGGCGCTCGAGAATGTCCGCATTGTCGCGGACCATGCGCTCTTCACGTGCGATATCGCCGTCGAGCTGCTGTAGCCGGCGCTCGAGTTCGCTCTGACGGGCGCGGATGCGGCCGGCTTCCTCCTCGATCTGCGACTTGGCGATCGACAGGCGCTGGAAGGCAGCAGCGGCGGCGGCTTCCGCGTCGCGCAAATCCGGCAATCGGTGAGCACCGATACCTTGCTCCCTGGCGGCGGCCATCTGGGCCGCGGCGCGGTCGCCGACAAGGGCTGTCGCAACCGCCAGCGCCGAACGCGCCTCGCCTTCCTGGGTCTTGGCCAGCGTCCAGCGCAGATGCAACAGCGTCGCTTCGGCCTTGCGGATATCGGCCGACAGGTTCTTGAAGCGGGAGGCCTGGCGCGCCTGGCGCTTCAGGCTTTCGATCTGGCTTTCCAGCTCGCCGACGACGTCGTCCAGTCGTTCGAGGTTCTGCTCGGCCGCCTTCAGCCGCAGTTCTGCCTCGTGGCGGCGGGTGTGCAGGCCGGAAATGCCTGCTGCCTCTTCGAGCAGCGCGCGGCGTGCCTGCGGCTTGGCCTGGATCAGTTCGCCGATGCGGCCCTGACCGACCATCGACGGCGAACGCGCGCCGGTCGACTGGTCGGCGAACAGAAGCTGCACGTCCTTGGCGCGCGCCTCCTTGCCGTTGATACGGTAAAGCGAGCCGGCCTCACGCTCGATGCGGCGCGACACCTGCAATTCGTCGGCATCGTTGAAGGCAGCGGGCGCCGAGCGGTCACTGTTGTCGAGGAAAAGTGTGACTTCGGCGGTGTTGCGTGCCGGGCGCGTGCCCGAGCCGGAAAAGATGACGTCGTCCATGCCGGACGCGCGCATGTTCTTGTAGGAGCTTTCGCCCATCACCCAGCGCAGCGCCTCGACAAGGTTCGACTTGCCGCAGCCGTTCGGCCCGACAATGCCGGTCAGTCCGCGTTCGATGACGAACTCGCCGGGCTCGACGAAGGACTTGAAACCGAGGAGGCGAAGGCGCGAAAACTTCATTCGCGCCGCCCACTAAGCGGATTACCGTGGTTTTGCGATGAGAATTCGCGGCACGACCGGAAGCCGCGCACGCCGAAGCGCCGCCGCCTCAGGGCTGACTGGACGTCAGAGCAGAGGGTCGATGATGGCCGACATTTCCTCAATCGACATCGCCCCCTTGTAGGTCTTACCGTTGATGAAGAAGGTCGGTGTCGAGTCGACCTTGAATTCATTGGCGCCACGCTTCTGGACCGATCTCACATCGTCCAGAAGTTTCTGGTCCGTCAAGCAGGCCTCGAAGGACTCCTGTGTAAAACCGGCGAGCTTCGAGATTTGCAGCAGTGCATCCTTGGTGTTCTGAACGCCAGCCCAGTTCGCCTGCTGCCTGAACAGGACGTCGACCATAGGGTAGTAGTTGTCCTTGGCGCAGCGCGCCAGCATAAAACCGGCTTCGGCACTCGGATCGAACGGGAATTCGCGCAGGATGTAGCGCGCCTTGCCGGTGTCGATGTACTTGGTCTTCAGGTCCGGAAAGGTGGTCTCGGCGAAATGCGCGCAGTGCGGGCAGGTCATCGAGGCGTATTCGACGATGGTGACCTTGGCGTCGTCCTTGCCAAGCTGTTTGTCGGGCAGCGCACCCGGCTTCATCAGTTCCGCCATGTCCACGGTGCCCTGGGCTTCCGGCGCGGTGGCGGCGGCCGGCGTGGCCGGCGTCGCGGGGGCGGCCGGGGCCGCAGGTTTCACATCCGCGGCCTTCGCCTCCTCGCCAGAGTCGCTGCAGGCGGCGAGCAGGGCCACCGCCGGAATGGCGGCCAGCGAAGACAGGACGTTTCTGCGAGACAAGCTTTGGCCAAACGGGGGACGGTTCATACGAATCACCTGACAAGGGTTGGATTTTGCAATGCAAAGACACGAAAAGGCGAGAGTTGGCGCGAATTAAGGCATCTCGATCCCCAATCCAATCGCGAAACCTGACAAGGGCGATCACGAATGCGAGATAGTGACGACGAATCCATGACTTTCTTCAAGACGCCTATGATTTTCTCTCCCCAATAATGGTCGCGCCAAGTTTCTCCAACGAGGCGCGCAGTTCATCATTATCGACCAGGCCGACAGTTCCCGACAATTTCGTCTTCTCAGCCGCCGTCAGCGGCCTCAGGGCCGGTTTGCGCCTTCCTTTGTCGGTTGTCACCGGCTTCTGCAGGATCCTGATGCGATTGATGGCGGTGAAGCCGAGGAAGGCGTTGACCCGGTTGATGATCTCGCCCGTCTCGTGCTGCAGATGAAGTGCCGCCATGCCTTCGCAGGCAATGACCAGCACGGCCGGCTCGAACGGATCGTCCTCATGCATACGGCGCGGCCACTGGATTTTTTCGGGGCGCGAATGGCTGGCCAGCCGCGGGCCGGCGATCTCGTCCCATGACTGGACGAGGCCGATCGAAATGCCAGCCCGCTTGCGCAGCACCGGATCGAGGATCCTGGTCGCGAGATCGCTGACCGGGACGGGATTGCCGTAGGGCGTTCTGCCTGCCATGTACGTCCTCCAGCCAAGACCCCAGCAGATACCGGCCAGGCCGATACAGATCAATGGCACCAGCAGACCAGACCCGCAAGACCGTATCCTGGGATAGTGGCAAAGCCACATCCGGGGACAGCAGCAGAGCTGCATCCGGAGATAGCAGCAGAGCTGCATCCGGGCATATCGCGTCCCGCCTGCTAGGCTGGTACGACGTGCACCACCGTGAATTGCCGTGGCGCATCACGCCTCGTGAGCATGCGCGCGGCGTGCGGCCTGATCCCTACCGTATCTGGCTCTCCGAGGTCATGCTGCAGCAGACCACCGTCGAAGCGGTGAAGGCCTATTTCCGGATTTTCGTCGAGAAATGGCCCGATGTCGAGGCGCTGGCCGCGGCGCCTGCGGAGGACGTGATGAAGGCCTGGGCCGGGCTCGGCTACTACTCCCGCGCCCGCAATCTCAAGGCGTGTGCCGATCTTGTGGCCGCGCGTGGCGGCCGGTTTCCCGACACGGAAACGGCTTTGAGAGAACTGCCAGGCATCGGCGCCTATACGTCGGCGGCCATCACGGCGATTGCCTTCGACCGTCCCGCCGCCGTTGTCGACGGCAATGTCGAACGCGTCATCTCCCGGCTGTTTTCGATCGCAACCCCGCTCAGCGAAGCCAAGCCCGAAATCCGTGCCCATGTCGAGCGCATGGTGCCCGGGACAAGGCCTGGCGACTTCGCCCAGGCGATGATGGATCTCGGCGCCACCATCTGCACGCCACGCCGGCCGCGCTGCATGCTATGCCCGCTGCGCGAAGACTGCAGCGCGGTCGTTTCAGGCGATCCCGAGCACTTCCCGGTGCGCCTGCCCAAGGCCGACAAGCCGCAGCGGCACGGCGCGGCCTTTGTCGCCGTGCGGGCCGACGGCGCCATCCTTCTGCGCAAACGGGCGGAGAAGGGTTTGCTCGGCGGCATGACCGAGGTGCCGACGACGGGCTGGACCGCGCGGATCGATGGGGCGACCACGGAAGCGGCCGCGCCCTTTCCCGGCGACTGGCGGTATGCGGGCCGCATTGCGCATGTCTTCACGCATTTCGCTCTCCAACTCGAAGTCTTTCACGCTCACATCAAAGGTGATGCGCCAGACGGGCATTTCTGGTCGCTCGCTCACGAGATTTCCGGCGAGGCGCTGCCGACTGTCATGAAAAAGGCAATCGAGGCTGCGATACCCGGCGCGACGAAAAAGCCGTCGCCACACAGTGCAAAGAGGCCCCATGACTGAAATACGCCACATCGTTTTCGACATCGGCAGAGTGCTGATCCACTACGATCCCAACATTCCGTTCAGCCGCCTCATTCCGGATGCCGAAGAGAGAAAGTGGTTTTTCGACAATGTCTGCACGCATGATTGGAACATCGAGCAGGATCGCGGCCGCACCTGGGAAGAGGCCGAGGCGCTGCTGATCGCGGACCATCCCGATCACGCGGAAAACATCCGCGGGTTCCGCCGCCACTGGCACGAGATGGTTCCACATGCCTATGACGACAGTGTCGCCATCATGCTCGGTCTGATCGAGAGCGGCCACGACGTGACCATGCTGACCAACTTCGCCAGCGACACGCTGGCCGAAGCCCGCGAGCGCTTCGATTTCCTCAACCGCCCGCGCGGCGTCACCATCTCGGGCGAGATCGGCATGATCAAGCCGGATCGCGGCATCTACGATCACCACGTCGCCGCATTCGGCCTCGAACCGGCGGCCACGCTGTTCATCGATGACAGCCAGAAGAACGTCGATGGCGCGAAGGCGGCAGGCTGGCAGTCGGTGCTGTTCACCGATGCAGAGACGCTTCAAGCAGACCTCGAACGTCTCGGAATCAAGGCTTGATTTGAATCACTTCGCGCGATCCGTTGAGCCTTTGAATCAACGGCATTCGAAGCAATTGGCAGGGGTTCAGGCCCCTGCCCGCTCCATGCCGAGCCGCGCGATGCGGCGAAGCTCGTCGATCGGGGTCAGGCCACCGCTGCGCTCATAATGCCAGAAGGTCCAGCCGTTGCAGGCATCCAGCCCCTGCACTTCGGCGCCGATCTTGTGGATCGAACCGGCGCTGTCGCCGATCGCCACAGTACCGTCGGCGCGCACCTTGGCGGCCCAGCGCTTCTTGGCGTCGTAGAGCGTCGCACCCGGCATCATCAGGCCGGTGTCGATCAGGCTGACGAAAGCAACGCGCGGCTCGGCGCGCTTGCCGGTCAGCACGGTGAGATCGGCGCCATCCAGTGGCCGCACCGCGTCGATGCGCTCGTTGGCGGCGTCGATATAGGCCTGCTCGCGTTCGATGCCGACGAAATGGCGGCCGAGACGCTTGGCCACCGCGCCGGTGGTGCCGGAGCCGAAAAAGGGATCGAGCACGATGTCGCCCGGTTTGGTCGAGGCCATCATGATGCGGGCAAGCAGCGCTTCCGGCTTCTGCGTCGGGTGCAGCTTGTCGCCATTGTCGTTCTTCAGCCGCTCGCCGCCGGTGCAGATCGGAAACAGCCAGTCGGAGCGCATCTGGATATCGTCGTTGGACGCCTTCATCGCTTCGTAGTTGAAAGTGTACCCCTTGCCCTTCTGGTCGCGGGTGGCCCAGATCATCGTCTCATGCGCGTTCTGGAAGCGGCGGCCGCGGAAATTCGGCATCGGGTTGGTCTTGCGCCAGACCACGTCGTTGAGGATCCAGAAGCCGAGATCCTGCATCTTGGCGCCGACACGGAAGATGTTGTGATAGGAGCCGATGACCCAGATGGTGCCGTTGGGTTTCAGCACCCGGCGCGCCGCCAGCAGCCAGGCCCGCGTGAAAGCGTCATAGGCCTCGAAACTCTCGAACTGGTCCCATTCGTCATCGACGGCGTCGACCTTCGACTGGTCGGGGCGGTGCAGGTCGCCGTCGAGCTGCAGATTGTAGGGCGGATCGGCGAAGATGACGTCGATCGATTTTTCGGGCAGCCGGTCGAGCGCGGCGACGCAGTCGCCCTTGAGGATCGTGTCCAGCCATTCGGATTGCTGGGGGGCGTGGGATAGCTCGTCGAGAAGACGCACGGCAGACATTCTGACACCCAGGGCACGCGTTACTGTTTACTCCTGGTTATGGTTACCGATCAGCGTAAATATTCCGTGAAGGCCAAGGCACGGGTGGGGCGAATTTGCGAAGGCGGCCCTGTTGGTGTATGCCGCGCCGCCTGAGCCTTCCGAGGCCACTTCGCCCTCCCATTGTCCGGATCACCATGCCCCAGCCAGACCTTGTCATCTTCGATTGCGACGGCGTGCTCGTCGATTCCGAGATCATCGCCGCCCGTGTCGACGCCGAGCTTTTGACCTTGGCAGGATACGAGATATCGGCTGAGGAGATTTCGGAGAGCTATGCCGGCCTGACCTTCAAGGACATCATGCTGCGGGTCGAGGAAAAGTCCCGCATCCCCTTCCAGGCCTCTCTGATCGACAGGGAGGAACAATTGGTCGACCGCAAACTGCGCAGCGACGTCCGCGCCATCGATGGCGCGCGCGAGGCCGTTGCCGCGGTAACCGTGCCGCGCTGCGTCTGCTCGAATTCACGCTCCGAGCGGATCGAATTCATGCTGGAGAAGGTGCATCTTTTGCCGTTTTTCGCCGACCGGATTTTTTCGGCGATGGAAACACCGACCGGGAAAACGAAACCGGCGCCGGACGTGTTCCTGTTCGCGGCGGAGAAACTCAACGCCAACCCGGCAAACACTTTCGTCATCGAGGATTCCGTGCACGGCGTCCACGGCGCAAGGGCGGCGGGCATGCGGGTGATCGGCTTCACCGGAGCCGCCCACAGCTATCCCGGCCATGCCGACGCGCTCACCGAGGCCGGCGCCGAGACGGTGATCCGCCGCTGGGCGGAGCTGAAAAGCGTGATCGCGGCGCTGTCGGAGTGGTCGGACGCCTGAGAAGCGTGCGCCGCGACGCACGCCTCATGCAACTGCCGAGACCTAGTTCGTCGCGGCAGCCCTCTTGCGGCGGGTCTTCTTCGGCTTGTCGGCCGTTGCCTGATGCGCGGTTTCGTCATAGCCGGCAAAGGCCTGATAATCCTGCGCCGTCGGCTCGGGCACGACGACATTGGAATCGGTGAAGACGAACTGCGTGGCAACCGAAGGATCGGTGACCTGGACCTGATACTGGTGGAGCTGCGAGTAGAGGACCTCGGTGCCATGCATCACAGCCGTTCGGATCGGCATGGTGATCGTGCCTGGAGAAAACTTCGGTCCGGGGACAATCTTGCCGGCGACCGCAATCTTCATCGTCAGCTGGCCGTTGGCACGGCTGCAGTCGCGTGTCACGTCGCTGACCGACGCCTGGTAGATGATATTGGCCGATTCGTCGGGCGGAGTTGCAGCAGCGGCGTCAGCCTCGGCCTGGGCCGCGGCATCCTGCGCGGCGTCGCCGGTCTTCTTGATCCTGGGCTTGGGCTTCTGAGCTTCCCTGGAATAGGTGTTGAAGAAGGCCGTGCCGTCGCGCACCGTCACCCGGGGGCAATAGGCCTGCAACTGGCTGGCCAGTATCTTGGGATCCTGGGGCGGCGGTGGCGCCGTCGGGTCCTCCTTCTTGCCTATGCCGAGGTTCAGGATGCCATTGTCGCCCGATTGGCAGCCGGCGGCGGCAAGCATAAAGCCGGTGAGCGCAAGACCCGCCAAAAAGCGACCACTGAATGTACGAAACGCCATGAAACTGCACTTCCCTCTCGCAAAGCTGGTGACGTATATCAACCGCGCGGCAAAAATGCGACTGAGCCAGCGCAGAAATTAACCACCTTGCGGTGGATGGAAAAGCCAAGCAGTAACGGAATTGTGACATGCACTATGTGAGTACCCGCGGGGAAGCCCCCGTTCTCGGATTTTCCGACGCCGTGCTGGCCGGGCTGGCGCGCGACGGCGGGCTCTACGTGCCGCGCGAGTGGCCACAGTTTTCCGCCGCCGAGATCCGCGCCATGCGCGGCCTTGCCTATCCCGACCTTGCGATCCGCGTGCTGTCGCCGTTCCTTGGCGACGAAATCCCGGCCTCCGTTTTCGAGCGGCTGGTGCGCGAAGCCTATGCCACCTTCCGCCACGAGGCCGTCTGCCCGCTGGTGCAGACCGGCCCCAACACCTTCATCCTGGAACTTTTCCACGGGCCGACGCTCGCCTTCAAGGACGTGGCGATGCAGCTTCTGGCCCGGCTGATGGACCATGTGCTTGCCGAACGCGACCAGCACGCCACCATCGTCGGCGCCACCTCGGGCGATACCGGCGGGGCGGCCATCGATGCCTTTGCCGGTCGCAGCCGGACCGACATCTTCATCCTTTTCCCGCACGGCCGCGTCTCGCCGGTGCAGCAGCGGCAGATGACGACGTCGACGGCTGCAAACGTCCATGCGCTGGCGATCGAAGGCAATTTCGACGATTGCCAGGGACTGCTCAAGGACATGTTCAACGATCACGGCTTCCGCGACCGGGTTGCGCTTTCGGGCGTCAATTCGATCAACTGGGCCCGGATCATGGCCCAGATCGTCTATTATTTCTCCTCGGCGCTGTCGCTCGGCGCGCCGGACAGGCCGGTCTCCTTCACCGTGCCGACCGGCAATTTCGGCGATATCTTCGCCGGCTACGCCGCCAAGAAGATGGGCTTGCCGATCGAGCGGCTGGTCATCGCCACCAACGACAACGACATTCTGGCGCGCACCTTTTCGACCGGCGAATACCGCACCAAGGGCGTCTTTGCGACCACGTCGCCGTCGATGGATATCCAGGTGTCGTCCAATTTCGAACGCCTGCTGTTCGAGGCCTCCAGCCGTGACGCGGCGACCGTGCGGCGCTACATGGACGGTCTGAAGCAGTCCGGCGCTTTCACCATCGAACCCCAGCAAATCGCCGGGATGCGGTCGGAATTCGACGCCGGCCGGGCTGATATGGACGAGGTCGCCGCCACCATCCGCTCGACGCTCGCGGCCAGCAACTATCTGCTCGATCCGCACACCGCGGCAGCTGTACATGTCGCTGCGGGCAAGGCGTCAGGCGCCGTCCCGATGGTGGTGCTGGGTACCGCACACCCGGCAAAATTCCCGGCCGCCGTCGAAGCCGCCAGCGGCGTGTCGCCCGCACTGCCCGCATGGCTAGGTGGGTTGATGACATCGGAGGAAAAATACACGGTACTTCCCTCCGACCTGAAAATGGTGGAAGATTATGTCGGCCGCCGCGCGCGGGCGGCGCGTTAAGGAGTACTAGCCATATGGGTGTTGAGGTAAGCCGTCTGTCGAACGGCCTGACAGTCGCCACCGAAACCCTTCAAAGCATCGAATCGGTTGCCCTTGGTGCCTGGGTCAAGTCGGGTGCCCGCAATGAACGTGAGGACGAGCATGGCATGGCCCATCTGCTCGAGCACATGGCGTTCAAGGGCACGAAAAGGCGGAGCGCCTTCGAAATCGCCTCGGAGATCGAGGACGTTGGCGGCGAGATCAACGCCGCCACCAGCGTCGAAACCACTTCCTACTATGCCAGGGTGCTCTCCGACGACGTGCCGCTGGCCGTCGACATTCTTGCCGACATCCTGCAGGAGTCCGAATTCGACCCGCAGGAACTCGAGCGCGAACAGCATGTGATCCTGCAGGAGATCGGCGCCGCGCACGACACCCCCGACGACATCGTCTTCGACCGCTTCACGGAAACCGCCTATCGCCATCAGACGATTGGACGCTCCATTCTCGGCACGCCCGAAACGGTCAAATCCTTCACCTCCAAGCAACTCCACGACTTCATCGAGCGGCAATATGGCGCCGAGCGCATGGTGATTGTCGCCGCCGGCGACATCAAGCATGACAATTTCGTGCGCGAGGTCGAAAAGCAGCTCGGCGGCTTCCGCAGCAAGGCCGACAGCACCATCCCGCAATATGCGCAATATGTCGGCGGCGATTTTCGCGAGGACCGCGACCTGATGGACGCGCAGATCGTGCTGGGGTTCGAAGGCCGGGCCTATCATGTGCGCGACTTCTATGCCTCGCAGGTGCTCTCGATGATCCTCGGCGGTGGCATGTCGTCGCGCCTGTTCCAGGAGGTCCGCGAGAAGCGCGGCCTGTGTTATTCGGTCTATGCCTTCCATTGGGGCTTTTCCGACACCGGCGTCTTCGGCGTCCATGCCGCGACCGGCCAGAGCGACATCGCCGAACTGGTGCCTGTCATTATCGACGAACTGCAGAAGGCCGGCGAGAAAATCCTGCAGGAAGAACTCGACCGGGCGCGCGCCCAATATCGCGCCGGACTGATCATGTCAGCCGAAAGCCCGGCCAGCCGCGCTTCGCAGATCGCACGGCAACTGCTCCTGTTCGGCCGGCCGATCGCCAAGGAGGAACTGATGGAACGGCTGTCGGCGCTGACGGTCGAGCGGCTGACCGATCTATCGTCGCGTTTGTTCTCGACCAAGCCGACGCTTACCGCTGTCGGGCCTGTGGGCACACTGGCGCCATACGAGGCGATCCTCGAATCGCTCGCAGGCACGCAGACCGCGGCCCGTAAGCTCGCCGTCTAAGCCCCTCGAAGCGTCGTGTTCGCGCTCCCTTTCTTTCGCCGCGACCTGCCGGCGCTGAAAGGCGACCGCGTCACGCTGCGCGTGCCGTTCACCAACGACTACCGCGAGTGGGCGGTGGTGCGTGGCGAAAGCCGCGCCTTCCTCGAACCCTGGGAGCCACGCTGGACTCCCGATGAACTCGACCGCAACGCATGGCGGCTGCGCATCAGCCGCTACCGCGAAGATTATGCGCAAGGAACCGCGATCGCCTTCTTCATCTTCGAGAAGAGCAGCGGCAAGCTTGCCGGCGGCATCACGCTCGGCAACATACGCCATGGCGTCTCGCAAAGCGGCCATGTCGGCTACTGGATCGGCGAGCGCTTCGGCGGCCGCGGCCTGATGACCGACGCGGTCAAGGTGGTGGCCCGCTTCGCCTTCGATACGCTGAGGTTGCACCGGATCGAAGCGGCCTGTATTCCCGACAACATCAGGTCGATCCGCGTGCTTGAAAAAGCCGGATTTCGGCGCGAAGGACTGCTGCGATCCTACCTCAGGATCAACGGCATCTGGCAGGACCACTACCTCTACGCCCGGATCGCGGACGATCCGCCGGGCGTTGGAACGAAGGACTGATTTTTGACGAATTTCCTGCGAAACGGGTCGCTGTTCGCCTTTGTCCTCGCGACACTCCTGACGCTGTGGGCGGCATCGTCGGCCTTCGCCGTGGAGCCGATCAAGATCGCCCGCGACGACGTCGCGCTCGACCTTTCCGGCGCCGTCGAGATCTACCGGAACCAGGGCGAGAATTTCCAGGTGTCGACCGCGCCGGGTCCGGACGGTATCGTGCGGCGCATCGAGGTTGAGGCCAATGATGCCCGTTCGACCGGCGACTGGGCGGTGTTCGCGCTCGCCAACACCACCGACCAGCAACTCGACCGGCTGATCGTCGCACCCCATTTCCGCCTGGTGAATTCCGGCATCTTCTGGCCGGATCTCGGCTCGACCCGCATCGCCGCCATCACGCCCAGCGAAGGCTTCGCGCTCGACCGCCAGACCAGCCCCGATGCCGACGTTTTCCGGGTGACGCTGAACCCCGGCACGGTGATCACCTTCATCGCCGAACTGGCCTCGCCGAAGCTGCCGCAGGTCTACCTCTGGGATCCGGAATCCTACAAGGACTCGGTCAATTCCTACACGCTGTTTCGCGGCATCGTCATCGGTATCGCAGGCTTGCTGGCGCTGTTCCTCACCATTCTTTTCGTGGTCAAGGGAACCTCGATGTTCCCCGCGACCGCCGCGCTTGCCTGGGCGGTACTGGCCTATATCTGTGTCGATTTCGGCTTCCTCAACAAGGTCATCGAGATCTCGCCCGGCAATGAGCAGATGTGGCGGGCGGGAACGGAGGTGGCGCTGGCTGGAACCTTCGTGGTGTTCCTGTTCGCCTATCTCAACCTCAACCGATGGCACGGCCATTTCAGCTACGGCGCACTGGTCTGGATTCTCGGGCTGGTGCTGATCGCCGGGGTCGCGATCGTCGATCCGGCGGTTGCCGCCGGCATCGCCAGGCTGTCCTTCGCCGCAACCGCACTGACCGGGCTTGGCCTGATCATCTTCCTCGGCATACGCGGCTACGACCGTGCCATCATGCTGGTGCCCAGTTGGGTCATGGTGCTGTTGTGGCTATGCGGATCGTGGATGGCGATCACCGGCATGCTCGACAACGACATTGCCCAGCCGGCCCTGGGCGGCGGGCTGATCCTGATCATCCTTCTGATCGGCTTCACAGTGATGCAGCACGCCTTTGCCGGCGGCGCCCTGCACCAGGGCCTGTTCTCCGACCTCGAGCGGCAGGCGCTGGCGGTGGCCGGATCGGGCGACACGGTCTGGGATTGGGACGTGCTGCGCGACCGCGTCGTCACCAAGCCCGATGTCAGCATCCAGCTCGGCCTGGCACCGAACAGCCTTGGCGGCGCGGCCCGCAACTGGCTGCCGGTGCTGCATGCCGACGACCGCGACACGTTCCGCACGACGCTCGACGTGGTGCTCGAACACCGGCGCGGCCGGGTGTCGCAGAATTTCCGCCTGCGCGGCGCCGACGGCCACTATCACTGGTTTTCACTGCGCGCACGCCCGGTCATCGGCTCGGACGGCGAAGTCATCCGCTGCGTCGGCACCATGGTCGACGTGACTGAGCAGAAAAAGTCCGAGGAAAGGCTGCTGCACGACGCCGTGCACGACAATCTGACCGGCCTGCCGAACCGTGAACTTTTGATGAACCGGCTGGAAGCGATCATCTCGATCGCGCGCACCGAAGAGAAGGTGCGGCCGACCGTCTTCGTCATCGACATCGACCGTTTCAAGCAGGTCAATGACGGGCTCGGCATCTCGGCCGGCGATACCATCCTCTTGACCATCGCGCGCCGCCTGCACCGGCTGCTCAAGCCGAAGGATTCGCTGTCGCGCTTTGCCGGCGACCAGTTCGCTTTGATGCTGCTGTCCGAACAAGACCCGGCCCGCATCGCTGCGGTCGCTGATGCCATAAAGCATGCCATCAACAACCCGATCACCTTCGCCAAGCGCGAGATCGTGCTGACCGCGTCGATTGGGCTGATCACCTGGAATTCGCCGCAGATGTCGGCCGAGGACATGGTCAAGGATGCCGAGCTTGCCATGCACCAGGCCAAGCGCTTCGGCGGCGACAGGATCGAGCCGTTCCGTCCGGCTTTCCGCACTGTCGGCACCGACAGGCTGCAATTCGAATCCGACCTGCGCCGCGCCATCGAGCGGCGCGAATTCACGCTTGCCTACCAGCCGATCGTGCGGCTCGAGGACGGCAGTGTCGCCGGCTTCGAGGCGCTGCTGCGCTGGGACCACCCGCGCCGCGGCATGATCCCGCCGGCGGATTTCATCCCGGTAGCCGAAAGCTGCGGTCTTATCGTGCAGCTCGGCCTGTTTGCCATGCAGCAGGCGGCGGAAGATCTCGCCAGCTGGCAAAAACAGATCGGCGACGCGCCGCTGTCGGTCTCGGTCAATTTGTCCAGCCGCCAGTTGATCCGCCGCGACCTGGTCAGCGACGTCCGCTCGGTCATCGCGCGGGCCAATCTGAAGCCGCGCTGCTTCCGGCTGGAGCTCACCGAATCGCTTGTCATGGACAATCCCGAGCAGACCGCCCATGTGCTGACCAAGCTGAAGCAGCTCGGCATCGGCCTGTCGCTGGACGATTTCGGCACCGGCTACTCCTCACTGGCCTACCTGACGCGTTTCCCCTTCGACACCATCAAGATCGACAAGAGCTTCGTCGACGACAACACGCCCAAGCGCGCGGTGCTGCTGAAATCGATGGTCAACATGGCGCATGAGCTCGGCCTGTCCGTCGTCGCCGAGGGCATTTCGGACGAAAGCGATGCGCTGGAACTGCGTCAGATGGGCTGCGAATATGTGCAGAGCTTCATGTTCGGCGCCCCGATGCCGGGCGACCAGGTGCTGAAGACGCTAAAAGAGCAGTATCCGCTGACGCAAGCGTGAGCGGATCAGGCGTGCCCGGCCGCCAGGCTGAGATGCGCAAGGTCGATACCGATCGAGGCGAGGATCCGGTCGTATTTGCGCTCGATATCGGTGTCGAACAGAAGCTCGGCATTGGCCGGACAGGTCAGCCAGCCATTTTCGGCGATCTCGGTCTCCAGTTGGCCGGCGCCCCAGCCGGAATAGCCGAGCGCCATCAGCGCATGACGAGGCCCGCGGCCGGACGATATGGCGCGCAATATGTCGACGGTCGCCGTCAGGCAGATGTCGTCGGAAACGGTCAGCGACGATTCCACCCGATAGTCTCCCGAATGCAGGACGAAGCCCCGGCTGCGGTCCACGGGGCCGCCATTGCGCACGACGAAATCGCGGGCCTGAGCCGGCAATCGGATCGCCTCCTGCTCGTTCATGATGCCCAGTTGCACGAGCAAGTCCGGAAACAGCATCTGCTGCGTCTGGTTGATGATCAGGCCCATGGCGCCTTCATCGGAATGTGCGCAGACATAGATGACCGAGCGCGTGAAACGGTCGTCCTTCATGCCGGGCATGGCAATCAGGAACTGATCGTCGAGAAAGCCGCGACTGGCGACCGTCTTCTTGTGGCGCAACAAGTCCATGAAGGGAGCGTAACGCGTTTCCAAAGCGCCGAAAAGATGCGCCGTGCTGGATTCGACCAAAGCTTGTGGCGGCGGCTCGAACATTCTTCTCCCTCGAAGTCACGCAAATATGATACCGGCAAGGCCATGAAATCATTGCGCGGCCACGAACGGACGATCAAATCACCGCCATGCGAAGCTTGAAAATCCTGCTGCTCGGCGCCGCCATCGGATCGGCAACCGCTCTTCCCGCCGCCGCCTCCTCATCGGCGTGGTACAACAGCGAAGGCGGCAAGGTCCGGCTGGTGACCTCAGGCAAAGCCGACGACACCGGCCGCATCCAGGGCGTTCTCGACATAGCGCTCAAGCCCGGCTGGAAGACATATTGGCGCGATCCGGGCGACGCGGGCGTGCCACCGCAACTCGACATTTCAGCCAGCACCAACATCGCCGACGCAGCGCTATCGTTTCCGGCGCCGCAGCGCCATGACGACGGCTATGGCAAATGGGCAGGCTACAACTATCCGGTTTCTCTGCCGGTGACATTCACGCTGGCGGCGCCGAACCAGCCGGCGTTGATCGATGCCGACATCTTTCTCGGCATCTGCGAAACGATCTGCATTCCGGTGCAGACGCGGCTGACCGTCGACCCCGCCTCCGATCCGGACAATGCCGAGGACGCAGCGCTGGTGAAGGCGAGTTTCGCGGCGCTACCAGCGCCCGCGAGGTCCGATTTCGGCATCGCTGTGCTGCCGGGCGACCACGAGACGCTGATTGTCGAAGCGAGCTTTCCCGGCGATCCGGAGGCGGCGGATTTCTTCGTCGCCGGCGAGCGGGACTACATGTTCGGCACCCCTGCCCGCAGCGAAAAGGACGGCAAGCTGATCTTCACCGTGCCGATCCTCGATCGCCCCTCGACGACGCCGACCGATGGCGGGCTTCACTATACGCTGACGAGTTCGGCGGGCGCGGTCGAAGGGGTTCTGCCTTTCCCTTGATCCAGCCCACCCCAACGGTTGCAGGAAGCCGTCGGGTTCGCTAGGCAAAGACACGTCCTTCCCCATTTTCCCAAGCGAGGAATCCATGACCATTTCCGTTGGCGGCAAGCTGCCTGACGTGACCTTCAAGACGATGACCGCCGATGGCGCCAAGCCGATCACCGGGGCCGAGATCTTCCCGGGCAAGAAGGTCGTGCTGTTTGGGGTTCCCGGCGCCTTCACACCGACCTGCAGCAACAACCATTTGCCGGGTTATCTCGAGAACCACGATGCCATCCTGGCGCGCGGCGTCGACACCATCGCCGTCGTTTCGGTCAACGACGTCCATGTCATGGGCGCCTGGGCGCACTTCACCGGCGGTGAGGGCAAGATCATGTTCCTCGCCGACGGCAGTGGCGATTTCGCCAAGGCGGTAGGCCTCGACAATGACCTTTCCGCCAGCGGCATGGGGCTGCGTTCGAAGCGGTTTTCGATGATCGTCGACGACGGCAAGGTCACCGCGCTCAATGTCGAGACCAAGCCTGGTGTCGACGAGTCCGGCGCGGCTCATATTCTGGGACAGCTCTGAAGTTCAGCGCGGCGTGGGGTGTGGAACGACGATCGCGCTTGTAGCCCAGGGCTTGCGTTTGGGGGGATTCTAGCGATGTTTGACATGTTCTGGCGCGCTATCGCGATCGGCATCGGCGCCACCGTCCTGATGGATCTCTGGGCCATCTTCCTGCACAAGGCGTTCGGCCAGCCACGGCCGAACTGGGGGCCGGTCGGTCGCTGGGTCTGGCATCTCCGTGACAAGGTCTTCCACGACGATATCGGCGGTGCCGCACCGTACGTGCATGAAAAGGCGCTGGGTTGGGCCTTTCACTATTTTGTCGGCATCGTCTACGGCATCATCCTGGTGGTGCTGGCCGGAGCGGGCTGGCTTGCCGCGCCGACATTCCTGCCGGCCTTCATCCTCGGCATCGTCACCGTCGGCGCCGGCTGGTTCCTGCTGGCACCCGGCATGGGCGCCGGCTGGGCGGCCTCGAAGCGGCCCAACCCGATGCTGATCCGGGCGCTGAATCTGGTGTCGCACACCGTGTTCGCACTTGGGCTTTGGGGCACGGCGCTGCTGATCCGATAAGGGTCTACAACTGCGCTGGCCAGTCGATCGGCAGCCAGCAGTAGATAACGCGGTGCGCGCCGATATCGTAGTAGTTGCCACCCCCGCCGGCTGATCCGCTTCTTCGTACCTGAGAGCCGCGCCGCTCCGGAAATCAATAGCTCTGGGTAGAGCGCCGCACTTTCGCGATTGCCGGTTGTTTGGCCGGCGCAGCAGGCTTTGCCGCTGCTGCAGGCTTGAACGGACCTTTCTTGAACGGCGCCATGCCTTCGCGCGCAAGCTCGTCGGCGCGCTCGTTCTCGACATGACCGTCATGGCCCTTGACCCAGTTCCAGGTGACCTTGTGGCGCTTGTTGGCCTCGTCGAGCGCCTGCCAAAGTTCACCGTTCTTCACAGGCTTCTTGTCGGCGGTCTTCCAGCCGTTCTTCTTCCAGCCGTGGATCCACTTGGAAATACCGTCCATGACATACTTGCTGTCGGTGTGAAGGTCGACCGTGCACGGCTCCTTCAGCGCGTTCAGCGCCGAAATGGCGGCCAACAGTTCCATGCGGTTGTTGGTCGTCTCGGCTTCGCCGCCGGAAAGCTCCTTGGTGGTGCCGTTGAAGCGCAGGATCGCGCCCCAGCCGCCAGGGCCGGGATTGCCCGAACAGGCGCCGTCGGTGAAGATCTCAACCAGTTTGCTCATGATACCCCATATCAGGCCAATCCATATTCCGAAGGAGATTTGATCGCCCGGTGGAACCGCATCCTTCTGATGTATTCGGTCGGATCGCGCTTCATCACCAGCCCGCCATCGGGGACGGTCAGCCAGTCGTACAGCCGGGTCAGCATGAAGCGCAACGCCGAACCGCGCGCCAGCACCGGCAGCGCAGCTTGTTCCTGGTCGCTCAGGGGCCGGACGCTCTGGTAGCCGGCGAGCAGCGCCTTGCCCTTGGTGAGGTTGAAGGAAAAATCCTTCTCGAAGCACCAGGCGTTGAGACAGGTGGCGACATCATAGGCGTAGAGGTCGTCGCAGGCGAAATAGAAATCGATCAGGCCGGACAGTTTTTCGCCGAGGAAGAAAACGTTGTCCGGGAAAAGATCGGCGTGGATGATGCCTTTGGGAAGGTCCTTCGGCCAGTTGCGCTCGAAATCGGCAAAGTCGGCATCGACCTCGGCCGCTAGGCCCGGCTCGACCTCGTCTGCGCGATCGCGCGCTGCATCCCAGAGCTTGCGCCAGCCGTCGATGGCCAGGGCATTCGGACGCGTCATCGAAAAATCGGCACCGGCCAGATGCAACTGCGCCAATGCCTTGCCGACCTCGGCACAATGCGTTGCTGTGGGCCGCCGCAACGAAAGCCCTTCCAGGAAGGTGATGATGACCGCCGGCCGGCCGGCGAGCGTGCCGATGACGCTGCCGTCATGCGCGGTCACCGGCAGCGGGCAGGACACGCCCTTGTTGGCGAGATGGCCCATCAGCCCCAGAAAAAACGGCAGATCCGCCTTCTCGACGCGCTTCTCATAGAGCGTCAGGATGTAGGAGCCGCTGGAGGTGTGCAGCAGAAAGTTCGAGTTCTCGGTGCCTTCGGCGATGCCCTTGTAGGACAGGAGATCGCCGACCGGATAGTGCTTCAGGAATGCGCCGAGTTCGCCTTCCGCAACGTCGGTGTAGACCGCCATGTGCCTTACGCGGCTCCATTGACGAAGGCCATGTCGGCCCGCGTCAGTTCGACATCGCGCAGGACCCGCATGACTGGAAAATCCTCGGTTTCCGTGGCCGTGATGGCAAGATCGATCGTGACATCGAAGCGTTGCCGGAACGCGTCGATGATCTCGTCGACGATGATTTCGGGCGCCGACGCGCCGGCCGACAGGCCAAGCGTCGAAATGTTGCCGATGTCATTCCACGGAATCTCGGCGGCGCGCTGCACGAGAAGCGACATCGTAGCGCCCGCACGCTCCGCCACTTCGACAAGGCGTCGCGAATTGGAGGAATTGGGGGCGCCGACGATCAGATAGAGATCGGCGCCCGGCGCGGTGTCCTTGACGGCTTCCTGGCGGTTGGTGGTGGCATAGCAGATCGATTCCGCCGCTGGTGCCTGCAGCGCCGGAAAGCGATCCTGCAAGGCGCGGATGATGCCGGCGGTGTCCTCGACAGACAATGTGGTCTGGGTAACGAAGCCGAGCGCCTGCGGATCGGCGGGCGAGAGCTTTGCGGCATCGGCTTCGGTTTCGATCAGCGTCACCGCTCCGTCCGGCAGTTGGCCCATGGTGCCGATCACTTCGGGATGACCGGCGTGACCAATCAACAGCACATGGCGGCCGAGCCGCTGATGGCGCATCGCCTGCTTGTGGACCTTCGACACCAGCGGGCAGGTGGCATCGAGATAGAAGAGATTGCGCGCCTTCGCATCCGCCGGCACCGATTTCGGCACGCCATGCGCCGAGAACACGACGGGCGACTGCCGATGTTCGGCCGGTATCTCGGAGAGTTCCTCGATGAAGACGGCGCCAAGGCTTTGCAGCCCCTCGACGACGTAGCGGTTGTGCACGATCTCATGGCGGACATAGACCGGCGCGCCATATTTCTTCAGCGCCAGCACGACGATCTGGATGGCACGGTCGACACCGGCGCAAAAACCGCGCGGCTGGCAGAGCCGGATCGTCAGAGGTGGTTTGGTGGTTGTCTGAAGCATTAAATCCGGGCCGGTTGATCAAAGCCGAAATGAAGTGCGCACCCCTGCCCTGTCAAGGGCATCGGTTGAAAGGGGGCATCAGCCGCGTTCATTCGTCTTTCGCGGGACGGCGAAGCCGCAGGATGAGCACGGCTGCGAGCGCCGCGGCAAGCCCGTACCAAGTCATCGCATATTGGAGATGGCTGTTCGGGAGGTCGATGATGGTGACGCCGCCAACCGGCAAGCCGCCTGGGTTTGGCGTCTTGTCTGCGTCGATGAAGATCGGCACCAGCGCGGCGCCCGCCGGCAGACCGGCGCTTGCAGCCATCACGTCGCGGTCCTTCCAGTAGAAGATGTTCTTCGCCACGTCGTTGTCGGGAAGCATCATCGACGGCTTGCCCGGCAGCGGGTTGCGGGCCAGCCCGGTGACCGTCACACTGCCAGCCACCTGTCCCTTGGCGCGCTTGGCGGCGTCCTTCAGATCGTAAGGCACGAAGCCGCGATTGATCAGGACGAAGCGTCCGTCGTCGAGCGCCAGCGGCGTGTAGACATTGAAGCCGGCATCACCCTCCCAGGTCGCGTAGAAATGGCGTTCGCCTTGATGCAGGAACGTGCCGGTGACGGTGACAGGCGTATAATCGACATCGCCGGTGGCGGCGAACTCTTTCTCGACCGCAACCAACGGCAACGGAGCCGAATGGGTGCGCTGGTCGATGGTCTGCAGAAGGCCTTCCTTCCAATACAGGCGCTGCATCTGCCAGGTGCCGAGCACCAGCAGGATCAGGAACAGCACAAGGCCAAGGCCGAGCAGCAATGCCGATCGCGGCCGCGAACGACCGTCAGTTTTAATGGAAGCCTCGCTCATTCGCCGCGATCCAGCCGGCCCTCGGCCGCTTGGTTGCGGTATTGCAGCGTCAGCAGCACGCCCTTGATCAGCCGCAGCGCCGTCAAGCACAGCACAACAGCCAGCGGAATCCAGACCAGCAGATGCAGCCAGAGCGGCGGGCTGAACGTGACTTCTACCCAGAGCGCCAGGCCGACGATGATAAAGCCGATGATCAGGATCACGAACACCGCCGGCCCGTCGCCGGCATCAGCGTAGGAATAATCGAGGCCGCAATTGACGCATCGCTTGCCGACGGTGAGGAAGCCGGAAAATAGCCGCCCCTCGCCGCAGCGCGGGCAACGGCCATGCAGGCCGGCCGAGATCGGATCGATCGGCGGCCAGATCGCCCTATCTTCACTCTTGGAAGAGTCGTCGCTCATTGCTTACCGCTCGATTTCAGATCGACCGGCAACCAGTTCATCTTGCCACTCATTGCCTACCGCTCGATCTCGATCGGTGTGCCATCGGCCACCATCGCCCAGATTTCGTCCATATCGGAGTCCGTAACCGCAATGCAGCCGTCGGTCCAGTCGACCAATTGAAGCAGCCAGCCCCACCAGCCATAACCGTTTGGCTGGCCGTGGATCATGACCATGCCGCCCGCGTCGACATTGCGCGCCCTGGCGGCCGCCAGATCGTCGGTATTGGGGTACGAAATATGGATCGATCTGTGCGCGATGCTGTTCGGGTTGCGCCAGTCGAGGACATAGTTCCCCTCGGGCGTGCGTTGATCGCCCTCCTGGTGCTTATGCCCGACAGGATCGCCGCCGAGTGCGATGCCGTAGCTGCGCAGGATCTTGCCGTCGCCGATGAGTTCCAGCCGGCGTTCGGCTTTGTGGACACGCACCAGATCCACCTTCTCGCCGGCAAAGGCCGGGAGTGCCGCGATCATCAATGCGCAAATGGCCCGGAAAATTGTCAGCCGCATTGGCTATCGATCAGCGATCATTGCGCCAAAAAGAAGAAGGCGGCCACATTGCCGCGGCCGCCCCTCCCCAAACGGAAATTCCTCAGGCCAGGATCAGTGGCCCTCGATCACCGCGCCGACCGATCCCCAGACGTAGATCGAGGCGAACAGGAACAGCCAGACCACGTCGACGAAGTGCCAGTACCAGGCGGCCGCCTCGAAGCCGAAATGTTGTTTGGGGGTGAAATCACCCTTCATCGCCCGGATCAGGCAGACCAACAGGAAGATGGTGCCGATGATGACGTGGAAACCGTGGAAGCCGGTCGCCATGAAGAAGGTGGCGCCATAGATGGAATCCTTGAAGGCGAACGGAGCATGCATGTACTCGTACGCCTGCACCATGGTGAACAGCATGCCGAGGCCAACAGTCAGCACCAGGCCGTTGATCAGGCCTTTGCGATCGCCATGGATGAGCGAATGGTGCGCCCAGGTCACCGTGGTGCCGGACAGCAGCAGGATGACGGTGTTGTAGAGCGGCAAATGGAAGGGGTCGAGAACTTCCATGCCCTTCGGCGGCCAGACACCGCCGGTAAACGCGGTGCGGGCATATTGCTGGACTTCGCTCGGAAACAGGCTGGCATCGAAATAGGCCCAGAACCAGGCAACGAAGAACATCACCTCCGAGGCGATGAACATGATCATGCCGTAGCGCAGATGCAGCGACACGACACGCGTGTGATGGCCCTCATGCGCTTCCTTGATCGTGTCCGACCACCAGGCGAACATGGTGTAGAGGATGATCACGAGACCGATGAAGAACAGCCATGGATTGGCGATGTTGAAGCCGAAGATCGGGAACGAGCCGCCCTTCAGGTATTCCATCAAGCAGACGCCGCCAAAGGCGGCGACAAGTGCGCCTACCGATCCCAGGAAAGGCCACGGGCTCGGGTCAACGAGATGATAGTCATGCTGTGGTTTTGCGTGCGCGTCTGCCATATCAACCCCCGAGATTTGCTTCGGTATTCGAAATTGTCTTGCTATTGCCCTTGGCCGGCTCCGAGGAGGCGACCGGCTTGGCCTTCTCGACCGGGAACATCGTATAGGACAGCGTGATCGTCTTCACGTCCTTCAGTTCCGGCACATTGACGATGTCGGGGTCCACGTAGAACAGGACCGGCATGTCCAGTGTCTCGCCGGGCTTCAGCGTCGTGTCGGTGAAGCAGAAGCACTCGACCTTGTTGAAATAGGGACCCGCCAGTTCAGGCTGCACGTTGAAGGTGGCGCGGCCGGTCACGGGACGATCGAACTTGTTGGTCGCCTGATAGTGCGCCTGCACGGTCTCGCCGATCTTCATCGTCATCGAGCGCTGGACCGGCTGGAACTCCCACGGCACGCCAGCGATGTTGGCATCGAAGCGGACGGTGATCTCGCGGTCGAGCACGCGGCCGGCATACTGCTTCTCGGCACGTTGCGTCGTGCCGCCATAGCCGGTCGCCTGGCAAAACATCTTGTAGAGCGGGACCGCGGCATAGGCCATGCCGATCATGCCGGTGAAAAAGGCGAGGCAGACAGCCGCGACGATGACGTTGCCGTTCTTGCCAGCCGCTTTTTTGGAGGTCCCGACGCTCATCACATCGTGCCCAGATTGTGGCCGAACTTCACGATCGTCGCGATGTAGAAAATGACCACCAGCAGCGCCAGCGCCACACCGATGGCGATAGAACGGCTGCGCTGCGCCTTCTTCTGACGCTCGGTCAACGTGACGGTCTCGAGCTTTTCCTCGATCATGGTCATGCTCCACCCATGGCAAGCGCGCGTTCGACAACGCTGTCGGCCAGATAGGCAGCGAAGATGGCGAAGAGATAAAGCAGCGAATAGGCGAACAGGGCCTTGGCCGGTTTCATGACGCGGTCATCGTCGGCCATGCTAAGCACTTTCCACGCGTACCAGACAAAACCGACTCCCAGAAGCAGGGCGGCCACGCCATAGAACGGCGTGGTGTAGCCAAGCAGCCACGGCAGCACGCCGACCGGGGCCAGCACCAGCGCATAGGCGAAGATCTGGCGGCGGGTCGAAGCGTGGCCGGCGACGTTGGGCATCATCGGAATGCCGGCCTTGGCATAGTCCTCGGACTTGAACAGCGCCAGCGCCCAGAAATGCGGCGGCGTCCACAGGAAGATGATCAGGAACAAGACAATGCTTTCGAGGCTGACTGTCCCGGTCACCGCGGCCCAGCCGATCACGGGCGGAATGGCACCGGCGGCCCCGCCGATGACGATGTTCTGCGGCGTCCAGCGCTTCAGCCACATCGTGTAGACGACGGCGTAGAAAAAGATGGTGAAGGCGAGCAGCGTCGCCGCCAGCCAGTTGACCAGCACGCCGAGCGTCATCACAGACAGCACCGACAGCACCAGCCCAAAGGTCAGGGCTTCGTGCGGCTGGATGCGACCGGCGGGGACTGGGCGGTTGGCGGTCCTGGTCATCACGGCATCGATGTCGGCATCGTACCACATGTTGAGCGCGCCGGAGGCACCAGCACCTATTGCAATAGCCAGGATGGCGATCACCGCCAGCAGAGGGTTGATGGTCACGGGTGCGGCGACCAGGCCGACAAAGGCGGTGAACACCACCAGCGACATGACGCGCGGCTTCAGCAGCGCGAAGAAATCGCCCGCCGTCGCTTCCGACATGCGAAAGCCCGCTTCGTCAATCAATGGGTCGTCGACAAGGGCCATGCGTACTTAAGTCCATCATCCGTTGGCCAAAACCGCCGGCGGACCGGCGGTTTCGTATTCGAGCGGGCAGCCGCCTTACTTGATTTTCGGCAGCTGTTCCCACTGGTGGAAGGGCGGCGGCGACGGCAGCTGCCATTCGAGCGTCGTTGCGCCCTCGCCCCATGGGTTGGCGCCGGCGATCCGCTTCTTCTGGAAGGCCTCGAACACACCATAGAGGAAGATCAGGACGCCGATGGCCGAGATATACGAGCCGATGGACGACACATAATTCCAGCCGGCGAACGCATCGGGGTAGTCGATGGTGCGGCGCGGCATGCCGGCGAGACCGAGGAAGTGCTGCGGGAAGAAGATCAGGTTCACGCCGACGAAGGTGACCCAGAAATGGGTGTTGGCGATGACGGGCGAATACATGTAGCCGGTCATCTTCGGGAACCAGTAGTACCAGCCGGCGAAGATGGCGAACACCGCGCCCAGTGACAGCACGTAGTGGAAGTGGGCAATGACGAAATAGGTGTCATGCAACGAGCGGTCGAGGCCGGCATTGGCCAGCTGGACGCCGGTGACGCCGCCGATGGTGAACAGGAAGATGAAGCCCAGCGCCCACAGCATCGGCGTCTTGAACGAAATCGACCCGCCCCACATCGTCGCGATCCAGGAGAAGATCTTCACGCCTGTCGGCACCGCGATGACCATGGTGGCGAAGACGAAATAGCGCTGCGTGTCGAGCGACAGGCCGGTCGTGTACATGTGGTGCGCCCACACGATGAAGCCGACGGCGCCGATCGCCACCATGGCATAGGCCATACCGAGATAGCCGAACACCGGCTTCCTCGAGAAGGTCGAGATGACGTGACTGATGATGCCGAAGCCCGGCAGGATCAGGATGTACACTTCAGGGTGACCGAAGAACCAGAACAGGTGCTGGAACAGGATCGGGTCGCCGCCGCCGTCGGGCGCAAAGAAGGTGGTACCGAAATTGCGGTCGGTGAGCAGCATGGTGATGCCGCCGGCCAGGACCGGCAACGACAGCAGGAGCAGGAAGGCGGTGATCAGCACCGACCAGGCAAACAGCGGCATCTTGTGCAGCGTCATGCCAGGCGCGCGCATGTTGAAGATGGTGGTGATGAAGTTGATGGCGCCGAGGATCGACGACGCACCGGCAATGTGGATCGACAGGATCGCCAGATCCATGGCCGGCCCGGGCTGGCCCGAGGTCGAAAGCGGCGGATAGAGCGTCCAGCCGCCACCGACGCCAAAGGCGCCCGGCGCGCTCGGCACGAACATCGAGGTGAGCAGCAGGATGAAGGCCGGCGGCAGCAGCCAGAAGGAGATGTTGTTCATGCGCGGGAACGCCATGTCGGGCGCGCCGATCATGATCGGAACCATCCAGTTGGCGAAACCGCCGATCAGCGCCGGCATGACCATGAAGAAGATCATGATCAGGGCGTGCGCGGTGGCGAAGGCATTGTACATGCTCTTGCCGCCGTCGATCGCGGCGTCACCGTTCATGCCATAGACCATCTGCGCCAGGCCGCTGAATATCTGGATGCCAGGCTCCTGCAACTCCATGCGGATGGCGACAGACAAGGCACCGCCGATGATGCCGGCCATGATCGCGAAGATCAGGTAGAGCGTGCCGATGTCCTTGTGGTTGGTCGAATAAACCCAGCGGACCCAGCCGTGATAAGGCTTGTGGTCGTGCCCGTCGTGAGCTGCAGCGTCTGCCATGTTCCGCTCCGTTCCCTAAATCTTGCTAACCCGCGGCATCAGTTGCCGGCGGACGCTACCTTGTTCTGGCCGTCGACCTCGGCCATCAGCGTCTTGTTGGCGCCGGGCAGATCGGTCTTGGCTGCCGCCAGCCAGGTCTTGAACTGCGCATCGGAGACGACGCGGATGGCGATCGGCATGAAGGCATGGTCCTTGCCGCAGAGCTGCGAGCACTGGCCGTAAAAAATACCTTCCTTCTCCGCCTTGAACCAGGTCTCGTTGGTGCGGCCCGGAATGGCATCGATCTTGATGCCGAACGACGGCATGGCAAAGGAGTGGATCACGTCGGTCGCGGTGACGAGCACGCGGGTCATGGTGTTGACCGGCACCACCAGTTCATTGTCGACCGCGAGCAGGCGCGGATAAACCTTGCGGTCCTCCTTGCCGGCGGCGGCGCGGTCGGTGTCCTGAAGGATCGCGGAATTGAAGGAGAGCGTGTTTTCGGTCTGGTACTCGTAGTCCCAGTTCCACTGGTTACCGGTCGCCTTGACGGTCAGCTTCGCTTCTTCCGGCGGCGTGTATTGCGCGGTCAGCAGCTGGAACGAGGGAATTGCCAGGCAAAGCAGGATGACGACCGGACCGACAGTCCAGATCACCTCGATCAGCGTATTGTGGCTGGTCTTGGACGGAACCGGGTTCGCGCTCGCACGGAATCTGACGATGCAATAAGCGAGGAGAAGCAGCACCAGGATGGTGATCGGAACGATGAACCACATCGTGTAGTTCCCGAACCACTCGATCTGCCGCATCATGTCGGTCGCCGGCGCCTGGAAGGTTGTCTCCCAGTTCTTGGGCTGGTCGGCATGGGCGGATGCGCCGGCGAAAAACGTGACAGCGGCACAAGCACTTAGAAACTTGGCACTTGCTGGAACCTTGGCGTTTGCCAGGAAATTTCTCATCGCCCTCATCGTCTCCCAGTTCCTCGCTGCGGTACCCACGAGAATAACGAACAATGCCGGGACGGGAATCCCGACAGTTTCAAGCTGGTTCAAACCATACTCTTTTTCCCTCCGCAAGAAAGGAGCGGACGAAACCGTGCGGCATTTTTGCGCGCAAGCCCGGATATGCCTTTGGAGGCAGCCGCGGCAGCACCGAATCGCCTACAGTGAGCCCGCAGCAGCATTCCCGCGGGCCGCAGGTGCCGAACGTCGCAATTCGGGCGAAATTGGCAGGGAAAAGCGCCCAATTGGCTTTTTCGGGGCAGACCTGGTGCGGTCTCGTCCTTTACTTGGCTTTGGCGCGGCTTAAAGTGCCGTGATTCGCAATGGAGCCGTCATGAATTACTGGCTTTCGAGAAACTCTCGGTTTTCGAGAAACTGGGCGAAGGTCATCTTTTTCGCCGCCCTGTCTGGCATCGGCTTGTCCGCGATCGTGTCCGGCACGGCGAACGCCGCGCAGCCGAGCGGCACCGTGCGCTCGACACATGGCGCATGGTCGATCATCTGCGACACGCCGGCCGGTGCCACCTCGGAACAATGCGTGATGATGCAGAACGTCGTCGCCGAGGACCGTCCGGAGATGGGACTGTCGGTCGTGGTGCTGCGCACCGCCGACAACAAGGCGGAGATCCTGCGCGTGCTGGCGCCGCTCGGCGTGCTTTTGCCCAACGGGCTCGGCCTCAATGTCGACGGCAAGGATATCGGCCGCGCCTATTTCGTGCGCTGCTTCCAGGACGGCTGCTATGCCGAGGTGATCCTCGAAAAGCCGCTTCTCGACACGCTGAAGACCGGCACGTCGGCCACCTTCATCGTTTTCCAGACCCCGGAAGAAGGTATCGGCATCCCGGTCGACCTCAAGGGCTTTGCCGACGGCTTCGCCGCCCTCCCCTGAAAGCCCGGCGACATCACCGGCTTCAACCAGAAGTGACTTCGACGGGCTGCTGGCAAACCGCTTTTGTCGTTACAATGCGGCAGAGCGATTGTCTCGGCGTGCCTTCGCGCCTACATCGTGGCAAAGACCCATTCCTCCTGTGAACGGATGCGCCATGAACAGCCTGATCGGCCAATTCGACATTTCAGACGATCGCATCAAGCGGATCGTCGCCGATACCATCAA
Source organism: Mesorhizobium sp. SEMIA396 (assembly GCF_024518615.1). Lineage (NCBI taxonomy): Bacteria > Pseudomonadati > Pseudomonadota > Alphaproteobacteria > Hyphomicrobiales > Phyllobacteriaceae > Mesorhizobium > Mesorhizobium sp. SEMIA396. The sequence goes on along the minus strand of NZ_JANIFC010000002.1, from coordinate 133,909 downwards.
CGGCGCCGATGACGGCGAACTGTTCCTCGAATACAGCGAGAGCGAAGCGCTGATGTTCGACAATGGCCGCCTGAAGACCGCCAACTTCAACACCGACCAGGGGTTTGGCCTGCGTGCGGTTGCCGGCGAAGCCAGCGGCTATGCGCATTCCAGCGACCTCTCCGAAGCGTCGCTGCTGCGCGCGGCCGATGCCGTTTCAACCGTCAAGGGCGGTTATTCCGGCACGCTTGCCGCCGCACCGGCCCGCACCAACCGCCATCTCTATGGCGAAGAGAACCCGATCCCCTCGCCCTCCTTCGAGGCCAAGGCAAAGCTCTTGCAGGAAATCGACGCCTGGCTGCGCGCCGAGGATCCGCGCGTGCGGCAGGTTTCGGCATCGCTCGCCGCATCCTGGCAGCATGTCGAGATCGTGCGCGCCGATGGCCAAATGGTGCGCGATATCCGCCCGCTGGTCCGCATCAACGTCTCCGTCGTGGTCGGCGATGGCGACCGCCAGGAGAGCGGCTCCTACGGCATGGGTGGCCGCAAGGCGTTTGGCGAATTCCTGGTCGAGGACAGCTGGAAGCACGCCGCCAAGGAGGCGCTCAGGCAAGCTCTGGTCAATCTCGAGGCCATACCGGCCCCGGCCGGCACTTTCGACATCGTCTTGTCTAGCGGCTGGCCGGGCGTCATGCTGCACGAGGCCGTCGGCCATGGGCTGGAAGGCGATTTCAACCGCAAGAAGACCTCGGCCTTCGCCGGCCTGCTCGGCCAGCAGGTCGCCGCCAAAGGGGTCACCGTCGTCGACGACGGCACCATGCCCGAACGGCGCGGCTCGCTGACCGTCGACGATGAAGGCACACCTTCGGCCCGCAATGTGCTGATCGAGGATGGCAAGCTGGTCGGCTACATGCAGGATCGCCAGAATGCCCGGCTGATGGGCATGAAGGCGACCGGCAACGGCCGCCGCGAAGGCTATGCCCACCAGCCGATGCCGCGCATGACCAACACCTATATGACGGCGGGCGACATGGAGCCGGACGAAATCATCGCCTCGGTCAAGAACGGCATCTATGCCGTCTCGTTCGGCGGCGGCCAGGTCGACATCACATCGGGCAAATTCGTGTTCGGCTGCACCGAGGCCTACATGATCGAGAACGGCAAGGTGACGCAGCCGATCAAGGGCGCGATGCTGATCGGCAACGGTCCGGACGCCATGCACCGCGTCTCGATGATCGGCAACGACATGAAGCTCGACACCGGCATCGGCATGTGCGGCAAGGCCGGACAGGGCGTGCCCGTCGGCGTCGGCCAGCCGCATCTGCGCATGAACCAGATGACGGTGGGCGGCACCAGGGTTTGATAAGAACAGTCGACGAGCTTACTCGCCCATCTGAGTTGCCCTAAAGCCAGGATGCCGGCGATTTCGGCAGACGACGGTCGGGGTCGACGACCTCCAGGCGCGGCGCGCCATCCTCGTTCCAGCGCCAGAGCGCAACGCAGGTGCCGCCGGGCGACATGAAGGACGGATAGATCACGCCGTTCACCCCATCGGCAAGCAGGCGATCCCGCAGCTTGTGGGTCTCGGGCACAAGGCCCTGATCCAGCATGTCTCGCCATTCGCATTGGTGAATGCCCGCCGTCATGGCCAATTCGCTCAGCATTGCGGCATCGGTCAGATCGGCCAAGCGCGCGCCCGAGAGCTCAAGTTGGGCAATTAACGCCGGATGCTGGACAAAGCCCTGATTGTACTCCGCCCAGGCGGTGGACAATTCGCGCGCCGCATAGATCGTTGAAGCGCCAATTGGATTCCAGCGACCGCCGAAGTGGGCAGCGCCCTCGCCCGAAAGCGGCAGATGCGCCCAACGCGGTACGAAGGCCCGCCACAAGGTCAGGCTGATCTCAGGCATACACGCCGGAGCGGACGGCCTCCAGATAGGCCAGCACCTTGTCCGTCTTGCCCTCGCGAACCAGGTCGTAGGCGGTCTTTCCCGCCCAGCCGGGGATCGGCTGGTGCTTAAACCAGATCGCCGCACGTTGCTCGCCGCCGGCCATTTCACCGGCCATCGACAGGATGCGGACGATCGGGCTGAGGGCGGCGTCGACCTTGCGCGCGCCGGCCTTGGCGGCAAGTGTGTTGCGCGCGACCCCGATCAGGCCGGCCAATTCGGTCAGGTTGACACCAAGCTGTTCCGCGACACGCCTTGCCGAAAGGTAAGGCGACCGTTCCTCGCCAAAGCGTGACGCCGGAACTTCGAGGGCTGCGGAGTTCATGACGATTACCTAGCATAGTTTGATGCGTACGGTATCAAAATAGGCCCAATTCACGCGCAACTCAAGCACAAGCGACCTACCGCCTCCGCTTCGGCTTCTCCAGCAACGCCACGGCCTCAACATGCGGCGACCACAGGAACTGGTCGATCGGCGTCACGCTTTTCAGGATGTAGCCGCCGTCGATGAGGATGCGCAAATCTCGCGCGAGCGTCACCGGATTGCAGGACACCGCGGCGACGTACGGCACATCCGAGCGGGCGATCTGCTTCGACTGGTCCTCGGCGCCGGCGCGCGGCGGATCGAACACCACACCGTCGAAGGCATTCAATTCCTTGAACGTCAACGGCCGGCGGAACAGGTCGCGGCGTTCACCCGTCACCCGCTTCAAGCCAGTGGCGAAACGCGATCCACGGTCGAGGGCCGAAAGGGCTGCCGCATCGCCCTCCACCGCATGAACTTCCGACTTCGCGGCCAGACGCAGAGCAAAACTGCCGCAGCCGGCGAAAAGATCCGCCACCTTCTTGGCACGCTTCAGATGTCCGCCGACGATATCGGCCATCGCCTGTTCGGCGGCCTCGGTTGCCTGCAGGAACGCGCCCGGGGGCAAGGCGACAGCGACGCTGCCGAACATGACAACAGGCTTTTTCGGCTCGATGATGATCTCGTCATCGATGGACAGCCTGGCAAAGCCCTGCGCCATGACGAAATTGGCAGCGATGCGGCGCTGATGCTCCCCCAGCTTGCCGGATTCGTGAACCGCGACATCGAGACCCGAACCGGTCACGGTGACCGCTAGCCGGAACGATTTGGTGGTTGCGCAGACCAATTCGGCAAGCGCCTTCAAGCGATCAAGCGAAGCGACGATCTCAGGAAGCGAGATCGGGCATTCCGATATGGCTATGATCTCCGGCGACAGATGGCGATGGAAGCCGAGCAGCATGCCTGTATCGGTGCGCCGGGCGGCCAGCACGACACGGCGGCGCGTCTGCGGCGCGCAGGCGACCAGTTCGCCGATCTCGCAATCGATGCCTTTGCCCTTCAGGATGTGCGCCACTTTTTCGCGTTTCCACTGGCGATAGGCTCCGGCTTCGAAATGCTGGAGCGCGCAACCACCGCATTCGGTGAAATGGCGGCAGGCGGGATCGATGCGCTGCGGCGATGCTTCCAGCACCGCCATCAGCATGGCGCGATCCCTTTCGCGCGCGGCGGTGACCGTTTCACCGGGCAGTGTGAAGGGAATGAACAGATCGCCTGTCTCGGTCTCGGCGACACCGTCGCCCTGAGCGCCAAGTTTCCTGATGCTGAAGCGCGCGCTCATCGGTCCTTGATCCCACCGAGCAGGAATTCGCGATTGCCGTCGCCGCCCTCGATCGGCGACAAATGCAGCCCCAGCGAGCGCCAGCCTGGCACGGAGTCCAGCCAATCCTGCAGCAGGCCGGCGACACGGGAGGCGTCGTAGGGATCTTTCAACAGACCACCCTTGCCGATCGCATCACGGCCCGCCTCGAATTGCGGCTTGACCAGAAACACGGCCTTGGCGCCAGCCTTCGCCAGATCAAGCGCCGGCGGCAGCGCCAGTTTCAGCGAGATGAAGCTGACGTCGGACACGATGAAATCCGGAATACGCCCGCTGAGATCGGCAACGGCGAGGTCGCGGGCGTTCAGTCCTTCGATCACCGTCACACGCGGGTCGCCGCCGATATCAGGATGCATCTGGCCATGACCGACATCGACCGCGGTGACATGGACCACGCCGCGCTCGAGCAACACCTGGGTGAAGCCGCCGGTCGAGGCGCCGATGTCGAGCGCTTCAGAGCCGGCAGGGTCGAGGCCGAAATGATCGAGCCCACCGATCAGCTTGAGTGCCGCGCGCGACACATAGCCTTGCGCCGGATCATCGATGGCAACAAGGCATTGCGGCAAAACGCTCTGGCCGGGCTTGCGCGCAATGACGCCGTCGACGGTCACCGTGCCACGCTCGACCGCGTCGCGGGCACGTGAACGGCTGGCAAACAGCCCGCGCTGGACGAGCAGGTCGTCGAGCCGCTGGCGTGCGCTGGCTGGCAGAGGCGAATTCATCGGCCTTCATGGCGAAAGCCGATGACGATGGCAAGAGCACCGGCCGGAAGCATCTCGTCTCACGTTCCCATCATCACGCCCAGCACATTGGACTGCGGCGATGGTGAGGCGTTCCGTCACGCCGACCACCCTATGAATATCTATCGTTGCGCCGGTTGAGACGGATGACCGCCGAAGCATGAGGTCTCGTCGCCTGCCGATAAGTGCCTAAAATCTAGAAAGCCTCATGATTTCTTAACCAATTTTCATCGCATTTGCTTGAGGACTTCAATGTTATGACCGCGACGACCGGAAAAGCCGGATGAAGAGGCGGCAACCTTGGAAATGGCCAGCGATATCGTCTACAAGGTTCTTGACCGGATTTCCGGCGCCGGCCTGCTGGCGACCGGACTTCTGTTGCTGACTGCTTTGGTCAGCGCCCTGGTCGCCTACTGGCGCACGGTCGAGAAAAAGAGCTGGAAAGAGTTCTTCGAGTTCGCAGTCCCGCATGAGGTCATCACGCACCCTTCGGCGAAAGCCGACCTTTTGTTCTGGGTGACGCGGAAGGCGCTGATGCCATTCCTCATGCTGCCCGCCGGCGTCGTCTTCGTCAGCGCCGTCGGCTATGCGACGAACTGGTTGCTCTCCACGCTGCTGGCGATCCAGCCGCCCCTGATCGAAGGACCGGCAGGGCCGGTGACGGTGACGATCTTCACCATCACCATGCTGCTTGCCTACGACATTTCGTACTATCTCTATCACGTCGCCCAGCACCGCTACCCGGTGCTGTGGGAACTGCACAAGGTTCACCATTCGGCCGAGGTGATGGTCGGCATCACCAAGGATCGCGTCCACCCGCTCGACGAATTGATGAACCGGGCCTGGGACGGCGTCATTCCCGGCATCTGCTTCGGCATCTGGTCGCTGGTGTCGCTGAACCTCGTCGAGCTGACGGTCTTCGGCGTCAACGTCTACATCATACGCAACATCCTGATGATGGATTTCGTCAGGCACACGCATTTCAAGATCTCGTTTGGACCGTTGAACAATCTGATCCTGTGCCCGCACTGGCATCAGCTGCACCACAGCACCGACCCGCGCCACTACGACAAGAACTTCGGGCTGCTCTTCTCGTTCTGGGATCGGCTCTTCGGAACCCTGTGCGTTCCGAGACCCGACGAGGACTTCAAGTTCGGTTTGATCGAACGCAACGTGCGCGACTACCAGTCGCTCGCAGGCCTCTATGTCCTGCCGCTGAAGCGGATGTGGCGGCAGATCGCCAGACATTTCCGCACCGACAAGCCCGAGCCACAGCAATCGCCGCAAAGGGGGAAGCCATGAACGGACCCGCCGTGTTCCGGATGCCGCGAACGCACCGGATCGAAATTGCGACCTCGCCAGCGCGACTGGCAGAAATCGCGCCCGCCTGGGCAGCGCTCTGGCAACGCGCCGGCGGCCTCGTTTTCCAGCATCCCGACTGGATCTCGGCCTGGTGGCACACCACACCGCATCAGGACCGTCGCGGTCTCAGGATCGGCCTGGTCTGGAGCGGCGAGCGTCTCGAGGCCGTCATTGCGCTCGCGACCTTCTGGCGCTCGGGCATCCGTATGCTGGAATGGGCGGCGAAAGATCACTGCGACTATGGCGATGTCCTGGTTGCTCCCGATGCCGAGCCACAGATCCTGCCGCAACTCTGGCAACATATCCTCGACGATGGCGGCTTCGATCTTGCCTACCTCAATCGTCTGTTGCCTGATGCCCGATTCCGGACCCTGCTTGGTCCCGCCGCCCCAGGCCAGAGCAATATCTTGCAGCCAAGCCACCGCAGCGAGGTCAGCTATCGAGTTTCCGGCGCCGGGCAACGCGGCGCACAATGGTTTGAAAGCCAGTCGAAGAAAACTCGGCAAAACTATCGCCGTGGCTACAAATTCATGGAGGAAGGCGGCGCGCTGCGTTTCCGCCTGATGGATGCACACGAAGCCCGCGAGCCGGTGCTGGAGCGCGTCGCCGCGCTGAAGCGGTTGTGGCTTGCAAAACACGGCCGCGTTTCGGACCTCTTCGACGAAGGCTCCCCCGCGCTGGCGGCACTCATATCCGTTCTGGCCAAGCTTGGATTGCTGCGCATCTTCGTGCTCGAACGCGAAGACGAGATCATCGCCATCTCGATCAATTTCGAGCAGCATGGAACGATGATGGCTTTCGTCACCACCTATGATCCGGCCTTCGAACGGGCCTCGCCGGGGATGGTCTTGATGATGGATTACATCCAGTGGTCGTTTGACCGGGGCTTGACCACGATCGATTTTCTCTGCGGCGGCGAGGATTTCAAGCGCCGCTTTGCGACGCATTCGGTGATCTTGTCGTCGGTGGTGGGTGGACGAAACCTGCGCGGACGCCTAGCCGCCCTGGCAGACCGCGCCCGCCACGCGGCGCAATCCTGGCGCCCCGAGAAATCGGCGCAGCAAGCGGAGCTGGTTGCGGCGGAGTAGCATTGCCGACGCTTTTTAGATCGCCTGCACAGCGGCAAGCGCGAAACGATCGGGCAATCCCGATCAAGGCTTGCTGTCTTCAGCTCAGAATACGGTTCGCGAAACCGGGCGCTCGACGGCTGGAGACAAGCCATCCTCACGGCCGCCCGAAGCTTGCTCGCGTGCAGGCTCGATGGCACCCGCAGGCGCGGGAACAGGGGCCGGCAGAACCACCAATTGCGGCACCTGCTTGAAGGAAAAGCCGCCGCGGATGTCGCCCATCTTGCCGGCGATGATGCCCATCGCCGCCTTTTCGAGGCTGCGGTCATAGCGCGTTTCGGCTGTGGCCGGCGCGATGATAACGGCGCAAAGTGCTGCGCCGCACAGAAGCGTTTTCATTGTTGTTGTCTCCCTGCCTGATCACGATCTAGCAGGGCGCCATTGAAAAACGGCCAAGAGACACGGTAAGCAAAGCGCCAAATGGCAGCGTAAACAATGCCTTAAGATCGCTTGCCGGCAAACTAATTCAAGTCTTTGAGACTTTGATTCAGGCGCGCTGGGATTCAGGCGCGCTGGGCGTGGACTGTGTGCCCGAGTGCCACGAACACGGTGCGCACGATGCCGGCGGCATCGAGCCCGGCATCGGCATACATCTTTTCCGGCTTGGCGTGGTCGCTGAACGCGTCGGGCAGCACCAGCGGACGCACCTTCAGGCCGCTTTCCAGCAGGCCCTCATGGGCAAGGAACTGCAGCACGTGGCTGGCGAAGCCGCCGACGGCGCCCTCCTCCACCGTCACCAGCACCTCATGCGAGCGGGCCAGCCGCCGGATCAGATCCTGGTCGAGCGGCTTGGCGAAACGGGCGTCGGCGACCGTGGTGGACAGCCCGGCAGCACCTAGCTCCTCCGCGGCGATCAGGCAATCCTGCAGCCGCGTGCCGAAAGACAGCAATGCAACCTTGGTACCCTCCTTGACGATGCGGCCCTTGCCGATTTCGAGAACCGAGCCGCGCTCCGGCATGTCGACGCCGACGCCATTGCCGCGCGGATAGCGGAAGGCGATCGGACCCTCATCATAGCTCGCCGCGGTGCGCACCATGTGGCGCAGCTCCGCCTCGTCGGCGGCCGCCATGACGACGAAACCCGGCAGTGTCGCCAGGAAGGTGGTGTCGAAGGCGCCGCAATGGGTCGCGCCATCGGCGCCGACGAAACCGGCGCGGTCGATGGGAAACCGCACCGGCAATTTCTGAATAGCGACGTCGTGGACGACCTGGTCGTAGGCGCGCTGCAGGAAGGTGGAATAGATGGCCGCGAACGGCTTGCAGCCTTCGGTGGCAAGGCCGGCGGCGAAGGTCACCGCGTGCTGTTCGGCGATGCCGACATCGAAGGTGCGCGATGGGAACGCTTCACCGAACAGGTCGAGGCCGGTGCCGCTCGGCATGGCGGCCGTGACGGCGACGATGCGGTCGTCCTCGCGGCCCTCCTGGACCAGGCTTTCGGCGAACACCTTGGTGTAGGCCGGTGCGTTGGCTGGCGCCTTGGCCTGCGCGCCGGTGATGACGTCGAACTTGTTGACGCCGTGATATTTGTCGGCGGCGGCTTCGGCCGGCGCATAGCCCTTGCCCTTCTGGGTGACGACATGGATGAGCACCGGGCCTTCGCCATTGTCGCGGACATTTTTCAGGACCGGGATCAGGTGCTCCAGATTGTGGCCGTCTATGGGGCCGATGTGATAGAAGCCGAGTTCCTCGAACAGCGTGCCGCCGGTGACATAGCCGCGTGCATGCTCGACCGCCCTTGTGATCGCACGATCCGCGCGCTTGCCGAGATAGGACGTCAGTTTCTTGCCGAAATCGCGCAGGCCGATATAGGCCTTGCCGGAGGCCAGCCGCGCCAGATAGGCGCTCATCGCGCCGGTCGGCGGCGCGATCGACATGTCGTTGTCATTGAGAATGACGATCAGCCGTGCATCGAGCGCACCGGCATTGTTCATCGCCTCATAGGCCATGCCGGCAGACATGGCGCCATCGCCGATGACGGCAATGACGCTGTTGCGGCCGCCGGAGAGATCGCGGGCGGCGGCCATGCCGAGGCCGGCCGATATCGATGTCGAGGAGTGGGCGGCGCCGAAGGGATCGTACTCGCTCTCGGCGCGGCGGGTGAAGCCGGACAGACCGCCTTCCTGGCGCAGCGTGCGGATACGGTCGCGGCGGCCGGTCAGGATCTTGTGCGGATAGGCCTGGTGGCCGACATCCCAGATCAGCCTGTCATCGGGGGTGTTGAAGACATAGTGCAGCGCCACTGTCAGCTCGACCACGCCAAGCCCGGCGCCCAGATGACCACCCGTGCGGGAGACGGCGTCGACCAGCTCGGCGCGAAGCTCGGACGCCAATTGCGGCAGTTCACTTTCCGCAAGCGTGCGCAGGTCGGCCGGGATGCGGACCTTGTCGAGAAGCGGCGTATGCGGCGTTGCGTTCACTGTGCTCGGGCTTTCGGTTGATGGGCGAATAGGCCGCCGGCCGGCGAAAGTAAATGCGTGTCAGTGACGCGGATCAGGCCCTAGTCTTTTGTCTATGCATTTCGTTCTGCCACTTTCCGGCGACGGGCATCAGCTTTCCGGCAGCGGGATGAACTCTTCCTCGTCTCCGGGAACGATGTCGAAGCGGCCCGCCTTCCATTCTTGCTTGGCCTGTTCGATGCGCTCCTTCGATGAGGAGACGAAATTCCACCAGATATAACGCTTCGAACCAAGAGAGGCGCCGCCGAACAGCATGAAATGCGCGCCGGTCAGCGACGACACGACGATCTCGTCACCGGGACGGAACACCAGCAGCCGTTCGGCTGGGAACACATCGCCCGAAATCGAGACCTCGCCCTCCAGCGTGTAAATGGCGCGTTCTTCCGCATCGGCCGGGATTTTCACGCTGGCGCCGGGCGCCAGGCGCAGGTCGGCGTAGAGCGTCTCCGAGTCGGCCCTGACCGGCGACCGCAACCCCTGGAAATCGCCGATGATGAGGCGCCCGTTGACGCCTTCGGCATCGATCTCGGGAAGCCTGAGCGCTCCTGTGTTCTCGAAAACCGGTGCCACCTCTTCCTTGTCGTCCGGCAGCGCCAGCCATGTCTGCAGACCGGATACCGACATCGGCGCGCCACGCAGTTCCTCCGGCGTACGCTCCGAATGGACGATGCCGCGGCCAGCGGTCATCAAATTCACGTCGCCGGGCTGAATGACCATTTCGGTGCCGAGTGAATCGCGGTGCCGGATCTTGCCGTCGAACAGATAGGTGACCGTCGACAGGCCGATATGCGGATGCGGACGGACGTCGAGCGCCTGGCCGGCCCGCAGGATGGCAGGACCCATGCGGTCGAAGAAGATGAACGGCCCGACCAGCCGCCTTTTTGCCGTCGGCAGGGCACGGCGCACCTGAAAACCGCCGATGTCCTTGGCGTTCGGAATGACCATCAATTCGATCTGGTCGCTGGCAAAGGCGTCGCCTGCCTCAGGGTCTTTCCCGGGGAAGAAGCTCATGGACTCTCCTTGTCGGCCGTCGAAGGCCGCCTGGCCGCGTCAGGCAAAGCGGATCGCCGCCTTTGCCCGCAGCTTGGCCGCCACCTCTTCGCGATTACGCGGATGCTGATGGGTTTCCAGGGAATCGAGCAGTTCGCGCGCCGAGGCCGCGATGGCTTCGACGGCATGGTCGAAGGCGTGCTGGTTCTGCTTCGAGGGTCGCGTCGTTCCGCTCAGCTTGCGGACGAACTGAAGAGCCGCGTCGCGCACCTCGTCAGGGGTTGCCGGCGGATCAAAATTGAACAGGGTCTTGATGTTTCTGCACATCGCTTCCGTATCTCCTCTTGTCCTTGAGCTGTTTCAATCGGGACGAGTTATATCCTCGATCATGATCATGTCCAAAAACCGGTGAGGCGAGCCTATGTTCGGACCGGGCCTCAATCCGCGTCGAGCGGCTCCGTTCCGACCGGCTTGCCGTCGCGCGACAGCCTGATCTTCTCGACCTTGTCCTCGGCGGCCTTCAGCAGCCGGTCGCAATGCGCCTTCAGCGCCTCGCCACGTTCATAGATCTTGATCGACTGGTCGAGCGGCACGTCGCCACGCTCCAGATCATCGACGATCTTCTCCAGCGCATCGAGTGCCTGCTCGAAGCTCATCGCCTTGACGTCTTCGTTGGTCTCATCGGCCATCATTCATCCTTTCATCAGTCGCCCGACATGGGCGGCGACCGAAAATGCCAATCCCTGCAGATCGTAGCCGCCCTCGAGCAGGCTGACGAGCCGGTTGCCGCTGTGGCGTGCCGCGCGCTGCATCAGTTGGCCGGTCGCCCAATCGAAATCATCCTCGGTCAGATTGATCTCGGCCAGCGGATCGCGGTGGTGCGCGTCGAACCCCGCCGAAATGATAATCAGGTCGGGCGCGAAATTGTCGAGCGCGGGCAGGACGCGCGACAGGAAGGCATCGCGAAACACCTCGCTGCCAGTCTGCGGCGCCAGCGGCGCGTTGACGATGTTGCCGGCGCCCGTTTCGTTCTTCGCTCCGGTGCCGGGATAAAGCGGCATCTGGTGTGTCGAGCAATAGAGCACCGACGGATCGTCCCAGAAAATGTCCTGCGTGCCATTGCCGTGATGCACGTCCCAGTCGACGATGGCAACGCGTTCGACACCGTGTTTCTTCTGCGCATAACGCGCCGCGATCGCCGCCGTGTTGAACAGGCAGAAGCCCATGGCCGTGGTCTTTTCGGCATGATGGCCGGGCGGCCGGGCGGCGACGAAGACGTTGTCGGCGCGGCCCGAAAAGACGTCATCGACGGCGGCGTTGGCGGCGCCGATCGCGGTGATCGCCGCTTGCCAGCTCTTCGGACTGGCAGTGGTGTCGGCATCGATGCGGGCAATCCCCTCGTCGGGAATGGCGGCGCGCACGCGGGCGACGAAATCGGCGGGATGCGCGTAGAGGATGGTGGCCTCGTCGCCTTCCGGCGCCTGGATACGATCGAGCCCGGCAAAGGCTTCCTCATCGAGCACGCGCTCGATGGCACGCAAGCGGTCGGGCCGCTCGGGATGTCCGGGCGGCGTGAGATGCTCGAGGAAGATCGGATGGGTGTAGAGACGGGTGGTCATCGTCCTAATCTAGTGACCCGGATCGACAAAGGCCATGCACGGGCGGCCGATGACTGGGGAAAATCGCGACTGCGTCCATTCGCGTCGCTGCAAGCATTGGCGTCCTCAGCACTTCGGCGTAAGGTTTTTGGTACTGCCTGGTGCCCGCCGCAAGCGGGAGAATCGGGAACACGGTTGAATTCCGTGGCGTGCCCAACGCTGTGAGGGGGACCGCGCCGGTAAATGCCACTGTCGATGACGGGAAGGCACCGGACGCGGGTTGATCCCGAGCCAGAAGACCGGCCTGGCAGGCATCGTCATCCGCATGGTCAGGCGGATGATATCAATTGCAATCGCAAGGGGACAAGCGATGCCGGAACACCTGACCGCTGCTGTTGGCGACGGATTTGACCAGAGTGCGCGCGATGCGGTCTATCGCGCCATGTTCACACGGCGCGACGTGCGCAGCCATTTCCTGCCCACCGCGATCGATGACGACGTGCTGGCGCGGCTGCTGCTTGCTGCCCATCACGCGCCATCGGTCGGCTTCATGCAGCCATGGAATTTCATTGTCATTCGTGACATCGAGCGACGGGCGGAGGTGCGCGACCTGTTCCTGGCCGCGCGCGAGCAGGAACTGCCGGCGATCGACGAAGAGCGGCAGGAACTCTACCGCAAGCTCAAGCTGGAAGGCATCTGCGAAAGCGCGCTCAACATCTGCATCACCTGCGACCGGCAGCGCTCGAAGGGTTCGCCGCTGGGACGCTGGCACAATCCGGAGATGGATCTCTACAGCACCGTCTGCGCGGTGCAGAATTTCTGGCTGGCCGCGCGTGCCGAGGGCGTCGGTGTAGGCTGGGTCAGCATCATCGAAGCGCAGGCGCTAAAGCGGCTGTTGGCCATTCCGGACCACGTAACGCCGATCGCCTATCTCTGCGTCGGCCGTGTTTCCGAGTTCGCTCCCAAACCGGACCTTGAAACGCATGGCTGGGGACGGCGGCTGCCGCTGCCGGAGCTGATCATGAGCGAGACCTTTTCCGGGCAAGGCGAGACACAGCTCAAATCCACCGTGGCGCGCCTCAACACCGTTTCTGCCTCACCAGACATCACCCGCCCGGCCGATCAGGGTGTGGCGCCGGCCGTAGCCCAGCGCGAACCGCCGAAGGAGGCGAGCGCCTTGTCCTTGAGCTCCCTGAACTTCGACGACGCCTCGGCCAGCCGGGCGTCCCAGGCCGGATCCGGCACCTGGCCCGCGATGGTCTTGAAATAGACCTGCATCAGGCAGGCGATGGCGAAGGGTTCAATGAATGCCGCCTTGAATGCCCAGGCGAAGACGATGGCGAGCACAAAAGCCCAGCCGGCGAGCTGGCCAGGCATCAGGAACAGAATCGCGCCGGCAGGCGCCAGCATCATCAGAAAGATGATGAACGACACGCCCCACATGATGACCGCCAGCCAGACGGCGTTCTTGACCATGACCTTGCCGTTCTGGGCATAGAGCACGACGCCCTGGCGCGCCGTCTCGAAGGGCGAGGCTGAATTGATGCGGATGTTGTAGCCGAGGATGATCTCGTCGACATAGGTCAGCGACAGGCGGATCACCGTGTTGATGAAGGAGACCAGGCCGCTCAGGCCCGGTATCGGCAGGAAGGCGGCGATGCCGCCGAGCAGGCCGGTGATGGCGCGGATGGCGCCCTTGACGAGTTGGTCGACGACGAAAAGGATGTTGGCCTCGGCGAAACGCTGGGTCACGATATCCCTGGCATAGGCGATCTGGTCCTGACGCCGGGAATGTCGCGGCCGTCGATCAGATGAACCATGACGGCGATGTGGCCGGCCTTGACGACATAGAGGATGTATTCGCGGATCCAATACACAGCGATCGAGACGAGGCCAAACCCGACCACGCCGCCCCACAGGGCAAAGGACATGGGCCCGTCGGGATCAGTGGAGATATGGCCGACGCCATAGCCGACCGAGGCGCCGGTGCCCGTCGCCATAATGTAGGCCAGCGTGATGCCGAAATAGACGATCATGCGAAAGACGATGAACGGCCAGGTCCGCATCATGATGGACACCGACCGGCCGATCTCAAAATCCCACATGTGCCCCGAATCTCCGCCTCAGAGATGGTGGAAGAGGATGGACTCAACCCGGCGATTGTCAATTGCCGGCCCTGACGCCAAAGGGCAACGAATTCGGGCTAACGGGTTTCTTCGGAGCCTTCGCCGGCGCGTAGGCTGACGGAGCATCAAACGAAAAACCCGCCTGTGCGGCGGGTCACTGGCGCAAATCAGCACCATGGACGAATATGTACCTTAGCTGAGGTCACCGAGTCAAGAAAAAATTCCTATCGGGAACAGCTGCCGGCACGAAAGCTCCGGTGGGAACTTCAATTCGACTGCGGGTCCGGCTTCTTGAGCAGGCCTTCGAGCAGTTGCTTGAACGCCGTCACCACCTTCTTCGACGTCGCTTCGGGGTCGCTCGAATTGGCGATCCGTTGCGCTGCCTGGCTGCTCGCTCCGTTGATCAGTCGCGAGGCCGTCTCGGGGTCGAGGCTGGAGACAACGACCCCCTCCTCCTGCAGCGCGGTCAGATGGTCGGTCATTGAAGCGATGCACGCACTGCAATTCGGCCATTGCGCTGGATCCCCCAGCACGGCCGGGCCATCCCGGAACATGATGCGCTGGATTTCCGGCTCCAGCGCCATCTCGATATAGGTCGAGCACTCGTCGACGAAATGCTGCCAACGGGTCGGCGCTCTCGACGCGACCTCATTGATGCGCGCCGCCATCTCGCCGTCAATCTGGGCTATGACCGCCTGCAGCAGCCCCTTTTTGTCGCCGAAATGATGATAGAGCGCGCCGCGCGTCAGCCCGGCCGAAGCGGTGAAATCATCCATCGAGGCTTCCGCATAGCCTGTTGTGCCGAAGGCATGACGGGCCGCCGCGATCAGCTTGGCGCGCGTCTCGGCGATCATCTCCTTGCGGGGTCTGTGCATGGCTTCTGGCCCTATTCACATACGCAACGTATGCCAATTGACATACGCGACGTATGGTCTATTTAATGATCATACGCTCCGTATGTAATTGTCCAATCGTCCTTTGTCGAGGAACCAACCGATGCAAAATCCCTACGCGGAAATCTTTCGTGCCCCGGGAGCCAAGGGCTTTGCGGCCGCCGGCTTCATGGCGCGCCTGCCGATCGCCATGGCGCCCATCGGCATCGTGGCGATGCTGTCGCAGACGCGTGGCGAATACTGGCTGGCCGGAGCCGTCTCGGCGACATACGCGCTGGCCAACGCCTTCGTCGCGCCGCAGATATCGAGACTGGTGGACCGCCTGGGCCAGACACGAATCGTGGTGCCCACCACCATCATCGCGGTGCTGGCTTTCGCGGTCCTGATAGCGGCGGCCAACCAGGACTGGCCGGTTTGGACTCTGTTCGTATCGGCACTGCTGGCCGCCGCCATGCCAAGCATACCGGCGATGGTGCGCGCGCGCTGGACGGAGATTTTCCGGGGGCGGCCGCAGATGAACACCGCATTCGCCTTCGAGTCCGTGGCCGATGAACTGGTCTATATCGCCGGGGCATCGCTATCGGTCGGCCTGAGTGCCGCCCTGTTCCCGGAAGCCGGCGTTCTGGTGAGCACATTATTTCTCGCATTCGGATCAGCGGCCTTCATCCTGCAACGCTCGACCGAGCCCCGGGTGCGGCCGGTCGACCATAACTCAAGCGGCTCGGCGATCCGCCTGCGGCCGGTTCAGATCATCACCCTCGCCCTGATCTTCATCGGCGCAACCTTCGCGACGACGGAAGTGACCACCGTGGCGATCACCAAGGAGCTTGGCCAACCGGGCGCCGCCAGCCTCGTCATCGGCGTTTATGCGCTGGGATCGTTCGTGCTCGGCATCATCGTCGGCGCGCTCAGCCTGAAGGCGCCGCTGAAACGCCAGCTGGCCATCGCAGTCGCCCTCGTCGCGCTCGGCACGCTGTTGCCGCTCACCGCCGACACCGTGCCACTGCTGGCGCTGACCGTGTTCATCAGCGGTGTGGCGATCTCGCCGACCTTCATCACCGCGTTCGGCCTGATCGAGCGGCATGTGCCGGAAGCGATGCTGACCGAAGGCATCACCTGGGTCATGACCGGCATCGGCATCGGCATGGCGCTGGGCTCGTTCGCGGCCGGCGCGATGGTGGATGCGTTCGGCGCCAAGAGCGGGTTCTGGGTGTCGGTGGCTTCAGGCACGATCGCACTGGCCACGGTGCTGCTCGGCCAACGCAGCCTTGCCACGACTGAGTGCGAGATGGACGGATGCGAAGCAGCCGCGATTGCCGCGGAATAGTTCCGGCGCGTCCGGGCTTTAGGACCGGGCGCGCCGCTCTAGGCGGCCGGGCCTGAAATATTGGCTTTTCCCGGGTGCGCCAATGCCAAAAGTATCGTTGGCGCCCCGCGCAGCATCACCTCTTTTTCGAAGGCGAAGCCACATTTCTCCAGCACCCGTCGCGAGGCCGGATTGGCGGGGCGGACGAGGCCGACAACCCGATCGGCACGCAAGGGGCCGAACGCGGTGCGCAGTGCTTCCATCACCAATTCCGTGGCATAGCCATGTCCCCAGGCCGCCGGATGAAGATGATGGGACAGGTTCAGACCGTCGAAATCCGCCGATACCGTGACGCCGCCGAAGCCGATCAACTTTCCATCCGCCTCGACTGCCCAGCGGCCAAAGCCGTGCTTGTCCCAATGACCGATGTCGCGCCTCAGCCGCGCGGCGCTCTGCTGGGCTCTATCCGGAACAGGGTCGGGTCGATGCGCAACAAGCTCCCCGCGCGAAAAGAGATCGATCAGGAAATCCAGATCAGCCTCTGCCGGGCGGCGCAGCAAAAGCCGCTCGCTGCGCTGGCTGGAAGGCAGGGGCGCATTCATCCGTCTTCTCCGGCAACCGGATCGGCGGGAGGCTCAGAGGATCTCGGTCTTGGCGATGTGGATGCCAAAACCTTCGAGGCCGACATAGTGGCGTTCGCGCGAGGCGATCAGGTTGATCGAGGAGATGCCGAGATCCTTGAGGATCTGCGCGCCGAGCCCGATCTCGCGCCACTCGTTTTCGCGGCGGCGGGCCTCTTCGTGATCCTCGCGGTCGCCGCTTGCCGGTCGTTTGCGCTCCTGATGCGCAACGCCGACGGAGCCTTCTCTGAGATAGACGATGACGCCGCGCCTGCGCTCGCCCATTGCCTTCATAATGGCGTCGAGCCGGTGGCTGGTGCCGAACACATCGGTCACCACATCCTCCGAATGCAGGCGCACCGGGACCTCCTCGCCGTCACGAATGTCGCCGAAGACGATGGCGACGTGGTGCATGGAGTCCCACGGCAGCGTGTAGGTGAAGACCTGTGCCTTGCCGCCGAGCGTGTCGATTTCCGAGCAAGCGACGCGTTCGACCAGAGTTTCCTTACGTTGCCGGTAGGCGATGAGGTCGGCAACCGAAACCTGCTTCAGCCCATGCTCCTCGGCGAAAGCCTGCACCTGCGGGCCGCGCTTGACGGTGCCGTCATCATTGACCAGCTCGGAAATGACGCCGACCGGCGGCAGGCCGGCGAGCTTGCACAGATCGACCGCTGCTTCGGTATGGCCGGAGCGCATCAGCACGCCGCCTTCGCGCGCGATCAGCGGGAAGATGTGGCCGGGGCGGACGAAATCCGAGCCACCGACATTGCCGTTGGCAAGATTTCGAACGGTCAAAGTGCGATCTTCGGCCGAGATGCCCGTCGTGGTGCCATGCTTGAAATCGACGCTGACGGTGAAAGCGGTGGTATGGGCGGAATCGTTGTCGGCGACCATCGGCGCAAGGTTCAGCCGCTTGGCTTCTTCGCGCGGCATCGGCGTGCAGACGATGCCGGAGGTGTGGCGCACGATGAACGCCATCTTTTCGGGCGTGCAGTGGACGGCGGCAACGATCAGGTCGCCTTCGTTCTCGCGCCCGTCATCATCCATGACGACGACGATCTCGCCGCGTTCGAAAGCACGCAGGGCTTCGACGATCTTCTTCTGGTCGTAAGGCATAAGTGCTCGCTTTGCTCGCAGGGAATAAGGGAGTAGGGCAGTACGGGAGTAGGGAAAAGCAAAAAGATTTGGCCGGCCGCGCTAAGAGCGCAACATATTCCCTTATTCCCCTATTCCCTTCCCGTCTGTCCCCGATGCCGCAGATAGTGGTCGGCGATCGCACAGGCAACCATTGCTTCGCCGATCGGCACGGCGCGGATGCCGACGCATGGGTCGTGGCGACCCTTGGTCATGATCTCGACGTCCCTGCCGTCCTTGTCGATCGACTTTCGCGGCGTCAGGATCGAGGAGGTCGGCTTGACGGCGAAACGAGCGACGATCGCCTGGCCGGTCGAGATGCCACCGAGGATGCCGCCCGCATTGTTGGACAGGAACACCGGCTTGCCGTCATTGCCGATGCGCATCTCGTCGGCATTCTGCTCGCCGGTGATACGGGCGGCCTCGAAGCCGTTGCCGATCTCGACGCCCTTGACCGCGTTGATCGACATCAGGCCGGAGGCGATGTCCTGATCGAGCTTGGCATAGATCGGCGCGCCGAGGCCTGGCGGAACGCCGTCGGCGACGATTTCGATCACCGCCCCGACCGAGGAGCCCGCCTTGCGGATGCCGTCGAGATACTGGGTGAAGACGGGTACGGAGGCCGGATCGGGGGTGAAGAACGGATTTTCGGCATCGCCGATGAAATTCCAGTTCCAGTTGGCGCGGTCTATGGATTTTTCGCCCATCGACACCAGCGCGCCGCGCACCACAACGCCCGGAACCACCTTGCGCGCCAAGGCACCGGCCGCCACCCTGGCTGCCGTCTCGCGGGCCGAGGAGCGGCCGCCGCCGCGATAATCGCGCACGCCGTATTTGACCTCATAGGTGTAGTCGGCATGGCCCGGCCGGTATTGGCGGGCGATCTCGCCATAATCCTTTGAACGTTGGTCGACATTCTCGATCAGCATCGACACCGGCGTGCCGGTGGTGATCATCGTCTCGCCGTCCTCGTCGAAGATGAAGCCGGACAGCACCTTCACTTCATCCGGTTCGCGACGCTGCGTGACGAAACGTGATTGCCCCGGCCGGCGCTTGTCGAGTTCGGCCTGGATGTCTGCTCGAGTGAAGCGGATGCCGGGCGGACAGCCGTCGACCACGCAACCGAGCGACGGGCCATGGCTTTCGCCCCAGGTGGTGACGCGGAAAAGGTGGCCGAACGTGTTGTGAGACATGAAATGACCCTGCCCGGCATCGGAGCCGGCTGAAGATTGCGTTCTATTGGCGTTTTTCACAGGGGTCAAACTGTGATCTGGCGGATTTAGTTTTGACACATTCGGTTGGTTTCTGCTCTGCTCCATCCGCCGTTGAACGCCCGCCGCCATGCCGGCGCAATGATAAAGAGGAACGATCATGCGTACCCTGATTGGCGCCATTGCCGCCACGCTGCTGCTTTCCACCGCCGCTTTCGCCGGCCAGACCGAAGGCCTGATCAAGAAGATCGACAAGGATACGGCGACGCTGACGCTGGATGACGGCAAGTCCTACAAGCTGAACGCCGAGACCGATCTCGACGCGCTGAAGCCGGGCATGGACATCGTCATCGCCTACGATGTGACCAATGGCGAAAACATCGTCACCGACATGGAACTGCCGGACAGCTCTGCCAACTAGAGCTTCCAACCTCAATTGAATGCTGTGTTTGCGGTTCAGCTTTCGCCGAGCCGCCTGCCAATGGCCTAAAGCGTGTCGCGTCTGAACGGATTCAGGCGACCCGCTTTAGGTCTTTGTTTTATGCATGTCGTTCTCCCAAAACCGGGGTCACTTTTGGGCGACATGCATTAAAGCCACTCCAGACTCTTGCCTTCGAGCTTGAGCAGGCGATCCTGCGGTATTTCCAGGTTCGCGGCCTCGTCCTCGGCCAGCCCCAGAACGAAGCGAAACAAGGTGCGCATGACGCCGCCATGGGTCACGCATATCGTCTGGCGTTCGATCGCGTCGAAGCATGGCCTCACCCGTTCGAGCAGCATCTGATAGCTCTCCGCACCTTCGCCGGGCGGCTGAAAGTTCCACTTGTCCAGAGCACGCGTCATGCTCGCTCCGGGATATCCTGTCTCGAGCTCGGGAAAGGTAAATCCCTGCCAATCGCCGAAATTGACTTCGACGAGGCGCGGATCGGTTCGATAGGCATCCGGATCGAGCTTCATCGCGGCGCGAATACGCTGCATCGTTTCGCGCGTCCGTTTCATCGGACTGGCGAGGAAATCGAATTCCCAGGGATTTGGGACCAACGCGGCTAGCCGAAGCCCGTTGCCGGTCGCCTGTTCGCGGCCAAGAGCGTTGAGATCGGTATCGGCCTGCCCCTGAAGTCGCATTTCGGCGTTCCACGCGGTCTGGCCGTGGCGCGCGATATAAACCAGCGGGTACATCAGGTCTTCCGGTGCGGGATCGGGACGGACGACGGTTGGCCGGGCGTTAGTCCTTGACCGTCGAAATATCAGGCGCGTCGACCGCCTTCATGCCGACGACGTGGTAGCCCGAATCGACGTGATGCACTTCACCGGTGACGCCGCGCGACAGGTCGGACAGGAAATAGACGCCGGAATCGCCGACTTCCTCCTGCGTGACCGTCTGCTTCAGCGGCGAATTGTACTCGTTCCACTTCAGGATGTAGCGGAAATCGCCGATGCCGGAGGCGGCCAACGTCTTGATCGGGCCGGCCGAGATGGCGTTGACGCGGATCTTCTTGGCGCCGAGGTCGACCGCCAGGTAGCGCACGCTGGCCTCGAGCGCCGCCTTGGCGACACCCATGACGTTGTAGTGCGGCATCACTTTTTCGGCGCCGTAGTAGGTCAGCGTCAGCAACGAGCCGCCATCGGTCATCAGCGCCTCGGCGCGCTTGGCTATGGTGGTGAAGGAATAGACCGAAATGTCCATGGTGCGCAGGAAATTGTCGCGCGTCGTCTCGACATAGCGGCCGGTCAGTTCATCCTTGTCGGAGAAGGCGATGGCGTGGACGAGGAAATCAAGCTTGCCCCAGTGCCTGGCGACATTGGCGAAAACCTCGTCCAGGCTCGCCGGATCGGTGACGTCGCAATGGCCGGCGACAAAGGCGCCCAGTTCCGCCGCCAGCGGCTCGACGCGCTTCTTGAACGCCTCGCCCTGATAGGTCAGCGCGATCTCGGCGCCATGGTCGACGCACGACTTGGCGATGCCATAGGCGATCGACCTATTGTTGGCGACGCCAAGAATGAGGCCGCGCTTGCCGGCCATTAGGCCCTGTCCACCCGCCATGTGAGCGCTCTCCGCAAGATTTCAGCTTTGTGGGTTGCCCTATCGCACAGGCACAGAGCCCCTTCAAGCGTCCAAACCGGACAGTTCGGGGGACAAAAGCCGCCGATCAGCCTTTTTGGCCGCGCAACAGCGCTTCGAGCGCGCTGTCGCCGCCTTCCGGCAGCATGATACGCACATGAGCGTAGAGATCGCCGTGGCCGCCGGCCTTTTCCGGCAGGCCTCTGCCCTTCAGCCGCAGGACCTTGTCGGAGCTCGACCAGGCCGGAATGTTGACCGCGAGCCTGCCGGTCGGCGTCTCGACCGGCACCTTGGCGCCGAGCACCGCATCCGCCAGTACCACCGGTAGATCGGCGTGCAGGTCGCGGCCCTCGATGCGGTAGCGTGGATGTCGGCGCAGATGGATCTTGACCAGCGCGTCGCCTGGCTGGCCTGGCCCCTGCTCGCCTTGGCCCTTGAGGCGGATGGTCTGACCATCCTCGACATAGGCCGGCAGCTTGACCGCCACCTTGCGGCCGTCGGGGAACATCGCCGTCACCTTTTCGGCGGTCGCCGCTTCCTCGATGGTGATATCGAGCGTCACGTTCAGATCGGCTGCTGTCGCCTGCTGGCGGCGATCGCCCGTGCCGGGACCGCGCGCGCCCGAAAAAGTGTCGCCAAAAATCTGGCTGAAGATGTCGCTGTTGCCGTCGAACGGATCGCCACCCGGTCGGCCGGAGCGGAATTCGAACCGCGAACCGCCCGGACCCTGTTGCCGACGAAAGCCGCCAAAGGGATCGCCGCCACCGGCAGCGCCTTCAAAGCCCTGGAATCGCGGCTTGCCGTCGGCGTCGATCTCGCCGCGATCGAAAGCGGCGCGATTCTTTTCGTCGCCGACGATCTCGTAGGCCTGGTTGGCCGCGGCAAAACGGTCCTTCGCCTTGGGATCATTCGGATTCTGGTCCGGATGATGCTTCTTGGCGAGTTTCCGATACGCCGACTTTATGTCCTTGGCCGATGCGTTCCTGGCAACGCCCAGCACCTCATAGGGGTCGCGCATGTGCTTACTGCCCTGGAGTAGAGTTGAGTCTCTTGTGCCACCTATATGCGCTCGCATAGGAAGAAATTCCAGTGCTGGAGCAGCATATCAGACGCGGAAAATCAGAGCGCCTTGAAGTCCTGCATGCGCCAGCCGCCGGCGCTGGCCAGGCACAGTTCGCCTTCGAACATGGCAACGCCGTCAAAGCTTTCGCGCGAGGCCTTGAAGCGGCGGCAGGTCTGGCCGTTGTCCTTCAATTCCGCCAGATCGGTGATGGAACCGCGCGAGCCGGTGCCGGCATTGGCCCACGGCACGGCCTGCCCGCCGAGTTGCTCGATGTCGGCCGAGGAAACCGCATTGCCGATCGTCGTCTGGTCGGAGTCGCGATCCAAATTGGCCGGCGCGGCCGAAGCAGACGTGCTGCTGGTCAGGATCGAGCGGTCGACTTCGGCTTTTTCCAGGCTGAAGCCGCCGGCGCCACACGCGGCAAGCGGCAAGGCGAGCGCCACGATCGCGGCTTTCGCGCTGGCCGAAGCGATAACGCTCCATTGCCTGCTGTCAAAAGCTTGCGCGATACGCGACAATCGGCAGCCTCCCCCTTGCTTCGTAAAGAATCTTGGTTTTGTAAGAATCTTGGCTTCGTGACAATTTGAGAAAAACTATGAGTGACACTGAGTTAACAAGCGGTGACTTTACCGAGGCTGCCGAACCGTTTCGCCTCTTTGCCGCATGGCTGGACGACGCCACGAAAAGCGAGCCGAACGACCCCAACGGCGTGGCTCTGGCGACCGTCGATGCCGACGGCATGCCGGATGTGCGTATGGTGTTGCTCAAGGGGTTCGATGAAAGCGGGTTTGTCTTCTACACGAATTTCGAGAGCGCCAAGGGCCAGGAGATTCTTGGCAGCATGAAGGCGGCGATGTGTTTCCATTGGAAGTCGCTGCGCCGCCAGGTGCGCATTCGCGGACCGGTGGAGATCGTCAGCGACGCCGAAGCCGACGCCTACTATGCGACACGGCCGCGCGGCAGCCGCATCGGCGCCTGGGCTTCGAAACAATCGCGGCCGCTGGAAAGCCGCTTTGCGCTGGAGAAAGCGGTGGCGGAATACACGGCACGCTATCCGATCGGCGAGATCCCGCGGCCAAAGCACTGGTCCGGCTTCCGCATCGTGCCCAGCACCATCGAGTTCTGGCACGACAGGCCGTTCCGCCTGCACGACCGGCTCGTTTTTACGCGCAGTGCGAAGGACGGCTGGGACAAGACACGGCTTTATCCCTGAGGCTCAGGCCTTCTTTCTCGTCATGAACGCGGTGAGCGCGGCGCGCGCCTCATCGGACTTCAGCCGCTCGCGAAAATGCTCGCTTTCCACGCCGATGCGGGCGACGAGATCGTCGCGCGAACCACGCATCAGGTTGCGCGCGATCTTCAGCGCCTGTGGTGGCTTGGCGGCGATCTGGCCGGCTGCCGCCAATACCGAAGCCTCCAGCGCTGCTTCCTCGACCACCTCGTAGATCAGGCCGGCGGCCTTGGCGCGCTCGGCCGAAAAACCCTCGCCAAGACCGAGCAGCGCGAAAGCGGCTTGCTGGCCCAGAATGCGCGGTGCCAGCAGGCTCGATCCCGCTTCAGGCACAAGGCCCAGGTCGACGAAAGGCGTCCTGAACACGGTGCGTGGCGTGGCGAAAGTCAGGTCGCAATGCAGGTTGAGCGTCGTGCCGATGCCGACCGCGATGCCGTCGACGCCGGAGACCATGGGTTTTTCGACCTTGGCCAGCGCCATCAGGAAATCCCAGACTTCGGTGCCGCCGTCGCCGCCGGTGGCGACGACCATGAAGTCGGCAAGGTCGTTGCCGGAGGAGAAGGCGCCGGGCACGCCGAGAAAGACATGGACGCGGATGGCCGGGTCGGCGTCGCCCTCGGCCAGGGTTTTTGACATTTTCGCATACATGGAGCGCGTCAGCGCGTTCTTCTTGTCCGGCCGATTCATGCGGATGATCTGGATGGCGCCCTGGCGCTCGACGAGGATATGGTCTGTCACGGTGTTTTCCTTGTGAAACGTCAGGCAGAGACGAGCGTCTTGCCGGCAGCGGCGAGGCTTTCGGCGCCATCAATGACGCGCGCCCTCAAGGCGCTGACCTCGCCGAGCAGGTTTTCGGCAAAGAAACGGCAAAGCGCTATGCGGTTGTGATCGGCAAGAGCACCGCGCGCCAGATAGGCGCCGCCGGCGGCAAGCGAGATCAGCCTGAGATAGGGCGTGGCGCCTGCCAGCGCCTCTTCCGATCGGCCATCGGCCGTCAGTTTTTGCAGGAAGCGGGTCGCTTCGCTGAGATCGCCAAGTGCCGCGTCGAGAGCGGCGGCGGTGCGGCCGAAACCCTGCATGTTCGAGGTCCGCACCGCTGCGGCCATATCAGCCAGTTCGGCGATGTAACCATGCACATGGTCGCCACCGCCGAGCGGCAGCTTGCGCATCACCAGATCGATCGCCTGGATACCGTTGGTGCCCTCGTAAATCGGGGCGATGCGCGCATCGCGATAGAAGGCGGCCGCTCCCGTCTCCTCGATGAAGCCCATGCCGCCATGAACCTGGAGGCCGAGCGAGGCAACCTCGACGCCGATATCGGTCGAGAACGCCTTGGCCAGCGGCGTCAGCAGATTGGCGCGATCGCGCCAGTATGCCGCCTCGTCACCGGCGGAGACACGGGCCATGTCGATGGCGTGGGCACAGGAATAGCTGATGGCGCGTGCGGTCTGGGTCAGCGCCTTCATGGTCAACAGGTTACGCTGGACATCGGGGTGATGGACGATAGGCGCCATACCCGTGCCAGTGTAGCTCGCGGCCTTGCCCTGCCGGCGCTCATTGGCATAGGCGATCGCCTTCTGCGTTGCGGCTTCCGCGACCGCCACCCCCTGCATGCCGACACAAAGCCGCGCATTGTTCATCATGGTGAACATGCAGGCGAGCCCCTTGTTCTCCTCGCCGATCAGCCAGCCGACGGCGCCGGGCTTGGCGCCTCCAAAGCCGTCGCCATAGATCATGGTGCAGGTCGGCGAGGCATGGATTCCGAGTTTATGCTCAAGTCCGGAACAGAAGACGTCGTTGCGGGCACCGAGCGCGCCATCGTCGCCAACCAGGAATTTCGGCACCAGGAACAACGATATGCCGCGCGTGCCGGCCGGCGCATCGGGCAGCCTTGCCAGCACGAGATGGATGATGTTGTCGGTGAAATCGTGCTCGCCATAGGTGATGAAGATTTTTTGGCCGAAGATGCGATAGCTGCCGTCACCCGCCGGCTCGGCGCGGGCGCGCAAGGCGGCGAGATCCGAGCCGGCTTGCGGCTCGGTCAGGTTCATCGTGCCCATCCACTCGCCGGAGACGAGCTTTTCGAGATATTTGGCCTTGAGGTCTTCGGAGGCGTGTTTGTCGAGCGCCTCGACCGCGCCCATGGTCAGCGTCGGGCCGATGCCGAAGGCCATGGCGGCGGAGTTCCACATTTCGAGCGCGGCCACGCCGAGCATGGTCGGCAGCGCCTGGCCGCCATATTCCTCAGGCCCCGAGAGCGCATTCCAGCCGCCATCGATCCAGCGGCGATAGAGTTCCTTCCAGCCGGGCGGCGTGGTGACGGCGCCGCCTTTCAGCACCGCACCCTGCCGATCGCCGATCGTGTAGAGCGGTGCGACCTCTTCGGTGGCGAAACGGCCGGCCTCACCCAGAACGGCATCGACCAGGTCCTCGCCGAGATCGCCGAAGGTGCCGGCATCGAGCGCCGACTTCATGCCGGCCACGTGCTTGAGCGTGAAGGCGATATCCTCGACCGGTGCCCTATACATGCCGCCCACTCCTCCTGATTGCATCGGCCTGCCCAACCCTAGAACCGGTGCCGCTGCAAAACCACCCGCCGTATCAGCGGTCTCCCATCTTCTTTTTACGTAAACGTCAAATTTTGTCACGCGGATTTTGCAATCGCGGCGGCGCGTATTAAGTTCAACCCATGCCGGATCAAGTCGACCGGCGATGGATCAGACCAGCCAACCGGAACCGCCTATGCTTGCCAGACCCGACGCCTACCGCTGCATCGAATGCGGCCTGCCCTATCGAGCGGAGGGGTTCTGCTACCATGGGGGCAGACTGGACCATGGTGCCGCCTACTGGTCGGATCGCGGCATTTTGTGCTCGCCGCAATGCTCGCTCGCCCACCACCGCAAACGCGCCGCCGAAGGCACGCTGCGGCAAGAGCCGGCGCCTGACCCGTTTGAATTCTAGCGGCTGATGCGTGGCCAGCTTTTCTGAGGCCAGCCCCGAAAGCACTTCCTTAACCATAGCCGTTCAGGATTTGTTTTTGGTCAACGGGGATTCCCTGTTTTGAAAAGGACGGCGCACCTCCTTCGCCGCTTGAAGAGTGTCGTACCGACACCCTTCAAGCCTCTGTTTCCTGCGCATGTCGTTGCCCCAAAACCGCTGCACACTTTTGGCCGGCATGCGCTGGCGATCCTCGCTCTTGCGGCGACGATGGCGCTTTCGACGGCGGCAACGGCCTCGGATTTCTCCGAGCCGTGGAAGAACGCCGACCGCGCTCTGGTCGTCGATGCCTACGAATATAATTCCATCGACTGGGCCCAGCTCGCCACCGACAAGCGGATCGTGGGCTTCATCAACAAGGCCTCCGACGGCGTGCCGCCCCCCTATTTCTGCTTGGGCAACGACATTGAGGTGAAGCTTTGCAAGGCGCTGTGGAAACGCCATGCGGTGACGCGCGAACTGTTCCAGACGCGCCGGGTGGTGGCCAAGGCACTCGGCCTGAAATGGGGCGCCTATCACCTTGCCCGTCCCGGCAATCCGGTCGAGCAGGCCAACAATTTCCTCGATTTCGCCGAGCCTGCGCCGGACGATCTCATGGCTCTCGACATCGAGGGCAATGACCCCTCGCAATGGATGTCGCTCGACGATGCCGAGGAGTTCGTACGCCAGGTGCATCGGCGCATCGGCCGCTTCCCGGTGCTGTACACCAACGGCAAGACCGCCCAGCATATTGCCGACAACAGGTACCGATACCGGCTCCTGTCGCGGCTGCCGCTCTGGTATGCGCGCTACACCAAGGACATCGACGTGCATTTTCCGATGGGCAACTGGCAAGGCTACGCACTGTGGCAGTTTTCGGCGCAAGCCAATTGCGGCCGTTTCCGCTGCCCTTACAGGGTTGCCGGCACGCCTAACGACATAGACGTGAATGTCGCGCCGACAGACGCCGCCACGCTGCGCGCGCAATGGCCGTTCGGTGGGCTTATCGACGTGCCGCCGGACTATCTCGCCTCGATACCGCTACCGGTTTCACGCGAGGCCGGCCTCGCCGGCAATGTCACCATCACCTATGCGTCTGTGGCCGCGCCGCCGACTCTCGAGGACATGGTTACAGCGTTGGGCACACGCTGGTCCCGTTTCCGCGACGGCTTCCGCATGCCAGTCGTGAAGACGGTGCCGCGACGGCCAAGCTTCGGCATTGTCCAATATGTCGCCTGGAAGCGGACCGAACGGCGTTCACCCGCACAACTCGACGCTGCCTTTGCCGTGTCCGATCCACTCAGCACCGCTTCCACCGAACTCGATCGCGGCCAGCGGTGAGCCAATGCGGAACTTCAGGTTCCCTGTTCGCGCGCTACGGCCTGCCAGCCGATATCGCGGCGGCAGAACCCGTCCGGCCAATCGATGCGGTCAAGCGCGGCATAGGCTCGTTTCTGTGCCTCGCCGACCGTGGCGCCTGATGCCGTCACGTTGAGGACGCGGCCGCCATTGGCAACCAGCGCGCCGCCATTGATGGCGGTACCGGCGTGGAAGATCTGGACGCCGTCGCTCGCCGCGTCTTCGACGCCGCGGATGACCGAGCCTTTTTCCGGCGTGCCGGGATAGCCTCTCGCCGCCATTACTACGGTGAGCGCGGCCTCGTCGCGCCAGCGCACCGAAGTATGCGCAAGCTGGCCGTCGGTCGCCGCGTTGAGCAGGACCAGCAGATCATCCTTCAGCCGCATCATCAGCACCTGGCATTCCGGATCGCCAAAACGGGTGTTGTATTCGATCAGCTTCGGTCCCTTGTCGGTGATCATCAGCCCGGCAAACAGCACGCCGGAGAACGGCGCCCCCAGTTCGGCCATGCCGCGCATGGTCGGCTCGATGATCTCGCGCATGGTGCGCGCGACCAGTTCCGGCGTCATCACCGGTGCCGGCGAATAGGCGCCCATGCCACCGGTGTTGGGACCGGTGTCGCCGTCGCCGACGCGCTTGTGGTCCTGCGCGGTACCGAAGGGCAGTGCGGTGGTGCCGTCGCAGAGGCAGAAGAAACTCGCCTCCTCGCCGGTCATGAACTCCTCGACCACAACTTCCGCGCCAGCGGCGCCGAAGGAACCGTCGAAGCAGGCATCGAGTGCTGCCTGTGCTTCACTGGGCGTCATGGCGACGGTGACGCCCTTGCCGGCAGCGAGCCCGTCGGCCTTGATGACGATCGGTGCTCCGGTCTTTTCGACATAGGCCTTGGCCGAGGCCAGGTCACTGAAACGGCCATAGGCGGCGGTCGGGATGTTGTAGCGGGCGCAGAGATCCTTGGTGAAACCTTTCGATCCTTCCAGCTGTGCGGCAGCCTTGGAGGGTCCGAAGACGCGAATGCCTTGCGCGCGCAGATCGTCGGCAATGCCGACGACCAGCGGCCCCTCCGGGCCGACCACGACGAGGTCGATTTTTTTCTCCCGGCAGAACGCGGCCACGGCGGCATGGTCGGCTAAATCCAGCTTCACCAGCTCAGCCTCGCTGCCGATGCCCGGATTGCCGGGAGCCGCATAGAGCTTTGTCAGCAGCGGTGATGCGGCGATCTTCCAGGCGAGCGCATGTTCGCGGCCGCCGGAGCCGAGAAGAAGAACGTTCATGGCCACCTCTTGATGCCGACTATCCGTTAGAGCACCCGCTATTGCTCTCTGGGCGACGGGTCAAGGCATCCGGGCGCATTGATGGGAATTGCGCACGGGAACGTTACCCCAGCCGAAAATCGGCGGCGCACATCGGCGTCGATTTTCTGGCCTCGCTTCAGCCCTGGTAGACCACCGGAAACCAGTCCTCGCGCAGCCTCTCGCCCGGCTGCATGCCGTGGCCATGATAGGGCGGCGAGGTGCGGCCCGGCCGCTCGACATAGCGCGCATCGTCACCCACCCAGCGCAGCGACAGCGCCCGGCGCCGCGCCGCGGTCAGGTTGCCGCGCGCGCCATGCGCGGTCCTGAAGTCGAACAGGATGGCGTCGCCCGGCTCCATTTCCCATTCGAGCACCTTCATCGACGGATCCTTGTCGGGATCTGGCACCGGCAGATAGTCGCCCTCGCCGGCATAGAAATTGCTGTCGTCGAGCCAGCGCACCGGCAGGATCATCTTGTCCCATTTGTGCGAGCCGGCGATCAGGCGCAGCGTCGCTTCCTTCACCGGGTCGATGGGGATCCAGAAGCTCACCGTCTGTTGGCCATCGACGAAATAGTAGGGGATGTCCTGATGCCAGGGCGTCGGCTTCTGCGTGCCGGGTTCCTTGACCAGCACATGATCGTGGAAGAACTGCGCGGTGCGCGACTGCATCACCGCTGCCGCCAGTTCGGCGGCGGGCGAACCCCGCACCACGCTGACGAATTCGGGAATGCGCTCCCAGTTGCAGTAGTCGTCGAAGAAACTGCCGCGACCGTTGGCGATGTCGGATGCGGTGGCGCTGCGGTTCTGGATGTTGCGCTCGATGCCGGCGGCGATCGTGTCGACCCAGCCCTTGAAGGCGCCGCGAATGCAGACAGCGCCGTCGCGCTGATAGTCGGCGATCGTCTTTGCATCGATGGTTTGGGCGTCGATTGTCTGGGTGTCGGTTGCGGAAGCCATGGCGTTCTCCTCTTGGAATGAACCGACTATCGCAACCCTCGTTCATTCAGTAAAATAATAACTTTCCATTTGATACATAGGACTATCCTATGAATGTGACCCTCACCCAATTGCGTTATCTTGTTGCCGTGGCGCGTCACGGCAGCGTCACCGGAGCGGCAAAGATGCTGAACGTTTCGCAGCCGTCGATCTCGGTGGCCATTGACGCGGTCGAAAAGAATTTCGGCCAGAAGCTGTTCGTCCGCCAGCGCGGAAGCGGCGTGTCGCCGACATCGTTCGGCCGCGCCGTCGTGGCCAAGGCAAGGCAGGTTCTCACCGAAACGGAAGAACTCGTCGGCCTGGGTTCAAGCAAATCGGCTGTCAGCGGTGAGTTGGTGCTGGGATGCTTCGAGGATTTGGCGCCTTTCTTCGCGCCGGCTTTGATCCGCGCCTTCTCCGAACGCTATCCGGCCGTCAAAATCGTCGTTCGCGACGAGACGTTCGAGACTCTGGGACGACGGCTGGGAGATGCGGCCATCGATCTCGGCCTGACTTATGATCTCAGCCTGCCGACGCATTTCGCCCGCATCCTGCTGCGCGAACTTCGTCCACACGCGCTGTTGCCGGCAGGCCATGCCCTGGCGGACCGCCCAACGGTCAGCCTTGCCGATCTGGCCGCCTATCCGCTGATCACGACGGATCAGCCGCACAGTTGGCAGCACATGCTCGACCTGTTCCGCAGCCGCGGCCTCTCGCCGGTGGCCGATACGACGACAAGCTCGTTCGAACTGCAGCGTAGCATGGTCGCCAACGGCTTCGGCGTCGCGGTCAGCTATACCCGCCCGCACGGCGACCGCAGCTATGACGGCCTGCCGCTTATCTGCAAGCCGCTGTCCGATCCGCTGCCCATGCAGCGGATCCTGCTGACCTATGACACGCATCAGCGTGTGTCGAATGCAGCGCTGGCCTTCGTCGAGGTGGCCAGGGACTGGTTCGCCACCCGCGACATCTTTGCCTCGTGAAAGGCTGACAGGCGCCGCGTCTCCGCTTGCCGCTTGACGGTTTCTGCCGCTGCTGCCACTCCATGGACATGGAAAATATCCAGTCGAAAGCGGCCCAGGGCCGTGTCGCCGATGCGCCGAACGGCCATTGGGTCTACCGCGTGCTGCCGCGCTCGATATGGCCCTATGCGCAGCTTGCTCGATGGGACAGGCCGATCGGCTGGCAGTTGCTGCTGTGGCCGTGCTGGTGGTCGGCAGCCTTGGCGGCAAGCGCCTATCCGCGTCCGGGCGACCCGCTGCTCTCACTGCTGCCGGCGCCTTTGTATCTCGTGCTGTTCCTGGTCGGGGCCATCGCCATGCGCGGCGCCGGCTGCACCTACAACGACCTCGTCGACGAGGACATCGACAGCCAGGTGGAGCGCACGCGCTCGCGACCGTTGCCGTCGGGCAAGGCGACGCGCCGGCGGGCATGGCTGTTTCTCGTCCTGCAGGCCCTGGTCGGCCTCGTCGTGCTCATCCAGTTCAACAGCTTCGCCGTCCTGCTCGGCATCTGCTCACTGGCGGTCATCGCCATCTATCCATTCATGAAGCGGATAACCAACTGGCCGCAACTGGTGCTTGGCCTTGCCTTTTCCTGGGGCGCGCTGATGGGATGGGCGGTCGAGTTCGGCGATCTCGATGGGCCTGCCATCATGCTTTATATCGGCTCGATCCTGTGGGTGATCGGCTACGACACGATCTACGCACATCAGGACAAGGAAGATGACGCCATTGTCGGCGTGCGCTCGACGGCACGCCTGTTTGGCGATAACACCAAATCGTGGCTGGCCGGGCTTTATGGCGGCGCGCTGATCTGCTTCGCCATCGCCTTCGCGTCGGCGCAAGCGCCGGTGGTGGCGCTGGCCGGACTGATCGCCGCCGGCGCCCATATGGCGCGGCAGATCGCCGTGTTGGATATCGACAATCCGGACCAATGCCTGCGGCTGTTCAGGTCGAATAACCAGGTCGGCTGGCTGATCTTCCTGGGCCTGATCGGCGGCGCTGTGTGGGTGGCTCTGAAGCCGCTGGTTTAGTCTTCTTCTCCCCGTCACTATACGGGGAGAAGAAGGCTAATCCCTCGAAATAATCTCCTGGCCGTCGATGACCAGCCTGAGACCGAGGGCGCCGGCCCTGCGGCGAGCGAGGAAACGCGGACGGCGCGTGTTCGAAATCCGCCCCTTGCGCCGATCCTGCGGCGGCAGCGTCTTGATGGCGGCACCGAGCGATTCTTCCAGGGTGCGGGCAACGCCGTCCGATTCGATCAGCAGCATCGGCAGACGGTAAGCGTCGGCCCAGGCGCGCCAGTCGGCTGCGACATCGTCGAGATCGTCGGCCACCAGCAGCGGCACCGACAGCATCGGGTCGTTGTGCAGGAGTTCCAGGGTCACCGTGACATTGCCGTCCGGATCCTCCATGGCGCGGGCGGCAACGCCGCGGAACGCATTGGCGGGCAGAACGATGATCGCGGGCAGGCCGCTCATCTCGAGCAGGCGGCGGATCACGGCGCCGCGCTGGTCGATGGTGAAGGTTACATCGCCGTAGTCGTCGCGAGTCGCGTAGCTCACCACTTGCGGCAGGCGAAATGGGTCGAGACGCATGTTGCGTCCCGCCCAGACTGGCTTCAGTCCGGTGTTCATAGAGTGGCCTTCCTGTCTGTCTCCTGAGAGCCGGTGTCCGGTTCTCTCCGGGCCGGTTTTTCCAGCCTCGTTTGTATGGAGACAGTAGCGCGGGCTCCTTACCGCCCCGCTTAAGAAAGTCGGTTAAATTTTGCTGATCTCAGGGATGGTTATCGGAATCCCACCAGCCGCAAGATGTGGAAAGGATCAGATAACCTTACCCGGATTCATGATGCCGGCCGGGTCGAAAGCGGCCTTCACCCTTCGCATCAGATCGATCGCCATTGGCGGCGCGGTGGCGATCAGTTCGTCGCGCTTCAACTGGCCGATGCCGTGCTCGGCCGAGATCGAACCGTGCAGGCTGCGCACCACACCGTGCACCGCCTTGTTCATGGGGTGATAGAGAGCGAGGAACGCCTCATCATCGCCGTCGACTGGCCGCGAAATGTTGTAGTGGAGATTGCCGTCGCCCATATGACCGAAGCAGACCACGCGGGCGCCTGCACTTACCGACGCCACGGCGCCGGCGGCTTCTTCGATGAAGCGCGGGATCGATGCAATAGGCACCGAAATGTCGTGCTTAATCGAGGCGCCTTCCGGCTTCTGCGCCTCGGGCAGCAGCTCGCGGAAATTCCAGAAGGCATCCCCCTGCCCGAGGCTCGCCGCAATGACGGCGTCGCCGACGAATTCCTGTTCAAGGCCGGCCGAGAGCACGTCCTCGATCAACGCCCGCGAATCCTCCGACGAACGGCCTGATGAAATCTGCATCAGCACATACCACGGCCAGTCCTCGATCAGCGGCCGCACCACGCCCTGGGCATGCGCCAGCGTGAAATCATATGGCCGCCTGCCGATCAGTTCGAAAGCGGTGAGCGCTGCCCCGGCACGGTCCATGGCCAGGCTGAACAGCGAAAGTGCTGCCTCGGGTGACGAAAGGCCGGCGAAGGCGACTTCGCGCCCCTTCGGCTTCGGGAACAGCTTGAGCACGGCGGCGGTGATGACGCCGAGCGTACCTTCGGCGCCGACGAACAGGTTTTTCAGATCGTAGCCGGTGTTGTCCTTCTTCAGCTTGCGCAGGTCGTCGAACACCTCGCCGGTCGGCAGCACCACCTCGACACCGAGGCAAAGTTCGCGCGCATTGCCATAGGCAAGCACGCCGGTGCCGCCGGCATTGGAGGAAAGATTGCCGCCGATCTGGCAGGAGCCTTGCGCGGCCAGCGACAGCGGAAACAGCCGGTCGGCGGCGTCGGCTGCCTCCTGCAGCGTCTGCAGGATGACGCCGGCCTCGACCGTCACCGTGTTGGACAGGACATCGATCTCGCGGATGCGGTTCAGCCGCGACAGCGACAGGACGATTTCGCGCCCGGACCTGTCCGGCACCTGGGCGCCGACCAACCCGGTGTTGCCGCTTTGCGGCACGATCGGCGTTCCCGTCTCCGTCGCCAGCCGCATGATCCGGCTGACTTCGTCGACACTGCCCGGGCGCAGCACCAGCGATGTCGCGCCGTGCCAGAGCCCGCGCCGCTCAATGAGGTAAGGCGCGATATCGCGCTCGTCGCGGAGCGCATATTTGTCGCCAACGATCGCCGCGAAGCGATCGATGAGAGCGGAATCGAGTGTCTCTGTGATTTCGGTCATGGGGGAAAACTATGGTGTGGGCTGCGTGATGTCACGAGGGGCGGCGGCACGCGACAGCCGATCGTTAATGGCTTCACCGAGCCCGTCGAAGGGAATACGCTCGACGGCGATGGTCTGCGCGCCGCAGCGGTCGAGCTCCTGCATATAGGCAAACAGATTGCTCGCCGCTTCGCGCAGGTCACCGGTTTCGGATAAATTGAGGAAGGCTTCGGCGCGGCGCCAGCCTTGCGCCCTCTGGCTGCCGAAGCCTAGCAAAGCCTCGCCCTCGCCGACCGTGCCGGCATTGAGCCGCATCGCAGCACCTGGCGCATAGTGCGAGGCGAGCATGCCCGGCGCCTCGACGCCGGCGGCGCCGCCGCGCAACAGCTCCATGCCGATAGCCGCCTCGATCTCCTCGGCGGCGATGCCGCCGGGCCTCAGCAGCCGCAATCTGTCCCCTTCGGCCTTGAGAATCGTCGATTCCAGCCCGATCGGCGTCGCGCCGCCATCGACCACCAGCTTTATGCGCGTGCCGAGATCCGCCGCTACCGCTTGCGCGGTCGTTGCGCTGATTTTGCCGGATGAATTGGCGCTGGGCGCTGCAAGCGGGCGGCCGAGCCTGGCGATCAGCTCGCCACCAAAGCCCCTCGGCATGCGCAAGGCAATCGTATCGAGCCCGGCGGTGACCAGCGGATGGATGCCGTTGCCGGGCCGTTGCGGCAGCACCAGCGTCAGCGGACCTGGCCAGAATGCCAGCGCCAGTTTCCTGGACAGCGGATCGAACAACGCGAGGCGCTCTGCCATCGCCATATCCGCGACATGGGCGATCAGCGGGTTGAAGCGCGGGCGCCCCTTGGCTTCGAAGATGCGTGCGACGCCGATGCCGTTGGTGGCGTCGCCGGCCAGCCCGTAGACGGTTTCCGTCGGGATGGCGACGACATCGCCTTCCATGAGCAGCGCCAGCGCCCGCTCCAGCGCCTCGCCCGAGCCAAGTATTTCAGCCACTCTCGTCACCTCACAGATGCGGGGTGCGTAGTACGATGGCGGCCGTTGGGCAAGCCGCTGTTGGGTAACCTATTGTTGGCGAGCAGGAGCATTGGCGATTTATCAATCCCTAAAATGCTATGTTTCCGCGAAAGCCGGCATCAATTCCGGCCTGCTATCGAAGAGCTTCTGGGCAAAGGGGAGCGACATCAGTGTCTGCGCGTATCCTGTTGGGTATCATTCTTGCTGTTGCGGCCGGCGAAGCCCAGGCGTCATCCCTGGTTTTTCCAGGCACGCCATCCTCCACCCCATCGATCGTCAGGATCGGCGCCCCCAACCAGCCTGGAACCGCCGATGCGGTCAGCGCCAGCGATGCGCTGTCGGTGGTGGCAAAAGGGGAAGCGCAGCCCGACGTCACCGATGAAAAAGTGGCGGCGATCCCGGACAAGCCCGCGACCGGGCACGGCTTCCAGCCAGGCCCGATGGTCATTCGTGGCGGCGTTACCGGTCCCGATTTCCCTGCACCGGCGCCAACCGCTGCACCAGCGGCCGGTGCCGCGCCGGCCGCTGGCACGGCGCCGGCGGCAGGCACAGCGCCGGCAACGGCCACCGCCTCCGCAGCCCCCTCAGGGAACGCCGAGAACCAACCCACGCCGCCGAGCGCTCCGGCGCCGGCAGCAGGGCAGCACATGCCTCCCAACGGCTACACCAAATAGCCCCGGCTCCAAGACAGCCGACATCGATGGCGTGACTTGACGGTGGTCTGGCGCCCGGCGCACCATTGCCAGGCAAATCCCGTTCTAGGTATTTCTGGCAGACGGGATTTCATCGTTAGGGGTAAAGGGGGGTGATCATGAGAAAATCTGGAATCGTAACCGGGGCAGGCCTTCTGCTGGCGTCGTTGCTTGGCGTCGTCGCGGCTCATGCCGACGACATGCTGGGATCTTATGTCGCGCGCATTTCCGATCGCGACCATCAGGCGAGTGACGGCTATGCGCTGGACAATGCCGCGCAGATGGTGCGGCAGGACCGCGCCAACTGGCACAAATTCCACCGCCGTGACAGCGACGACGAGGCTGATGGCTGGTTCAGGACCAACGGTCAGCGCGCCGACCTGCAGCGCATGCTGGAACGCGGCGGCGCGATGAGTTCCTCGACCAAGCGCGCCATCGTCAATGGCGAACCGCTGATCCAGGTCGATGTCTACGAAAACAGCGTGCGCGTCAGCATTCTCGAGAACTGACCGTCGCCGGGGCGGCTGACCGTCGGCTTCGGGGGACGGCTGATAGGAGAAGGCGGCGCCTCAGCGCCGCCTTGCCATCGATAGATTCGGCGGCTGAAAAAATCAGGCCGCTTCTTCCTTGTCGTCATCTTCTTCGGACTCGTCGCCTTCAGCCTTCACGCTGTCCTCGGCGTCGTCCTCGTCTTCTTCGTCTTCATCTTCGTCGTCATCAGACAGGTCAGCGGCTTCGACCGCTGCTGCGGCGGGTTTCGGAAGCGGATTCAAGCGCCTCGGCGGGAGTTTCTTCTGTCACTTCGATTTCGTGATCGGAATTCATGGAAGCCTCCGTGGGGTTGGGGAACATGTTCCTTTTGCCACGGAGAGATCATCGCCATATGACTGTAAGCCGGCTTGAGCGGCCGGTAGCAGAGAATATTTTCTTCGCCTTAACCTGCGATCCTGGAGAAATCCGCGACCTGACCGGTGGCCGCGCGGATGCGGGCGAGCAGCGCCAGGCGGTTGGCACGCACCGCCTGATCCTCATCGTTTACGAGAACATGCTCAAAGAATGAATCAACCGGTTCGCGCAACACGCTAAGCGCCAGCAGGGCGCCGGAAAAGTCATCGTTTTGAATCGCTTCGCCGGCTTGCTTCTCAGCCTGATTCACCGCCGCAAACAGCGATTTCTCGGCATCCTCGCGAAACAGCGCCGGCTCAACGGTTTCGGCGACCGCCGTTTTCTTCTTCTCCTCGGCGGCCAGAATGTTGGCCGCACGCTTGGTGCCGGCGAGCAGGTTCTTACCGTCCTCCGTATCGAGGAAGGAGCCCAGCGCCTCGACCCTGCGCACGATCTGCAGGAGATCGTCGTTCGGCGATTGGCCAATCTCCCCCCTTGTGGGGGAGATGCCCGGCAGGGCAGAGGGGGGCGCTTCGCGCTGAGAGGTCGGCGGGATAGCGCCCCCCTCTGTCGGCTTCGCCGACATCTCCCCCTCTAGGGGGGAGATGGGGCGCGAACCTGCCGCCAACACCGCATCGATGAGATCATGCCGTGCGCCCTGGTCACGGAGATAGACCTTCAGGCGGTCGTGGAAGAAGGAGAGGAGGTCGGAAGCCGTCCCGACAATGGATATCAGCGCCAGTCGAATATTATTCTCGACCAATATTCTAACAACCCCGAGCGCGGCCCGCCGCAACGCATAAGGGTCCTTCGACCCTGTCGGCTTTTCGTCGATCGCCCAGAAGCCGACCAGTGTATCCAGCTTGTCGGCGAGCGCGACAGCGACCGACACCAGATCGCTCGGTACGCGATCGGACGGGCCCTGCGGCTTGTAGTGTTCCTCCGCTGCAGCGGCGACCGATGCATGCTCGCCCTGAAGCAGCGCATATTTGCGGCCCATTGCGCCCTGCAGTTCCGGAAACTCGCCGACGACTTCGGTGGTGAGATCGGCCTTGGCCAAGACGGCGGCACGACCTGCGAGCGCGATAATCTCCCCCCTCGAGGGGGAGATGTCGCCGAAGGCGACAGAGGGGGTCGGCACGACCGGATGCGACGCCCCATCGCGGTCAGAGGACGCCGGCGCTTCACGCGCGGCGACCCCCTCTGGCCTGCCGGCCATCTCCTCCTCAAGGGGGGAGATTGACTGCGCCACGATCGGCGCCAGTTCTTCCGCCAATCGCTTGATCCGCTCCACCCGTTCGCCCTGCGTGCCGAGCTTGGCGTGGAAAGTCACGCCGAGATGGTCGAGCCGGGCCATGCGCTGGTCGAGCGGCTTCTTGAGATCAAGCCCGAATTTTTCCGCCGATGCCTCGAGCTCAGCCAGGTCAGGCAAATCGCCCTGGTCGGTCGTCCAGAAATAAAGCGCGTCGGACAGGCGGGCGCGCACCACCTTGCCGTTGCCGTGGGCGATCTCCTTGCCGCCATCCTTCGCTTCGATATTGGCTGTGAGGATGAAGCGGCTGGAAAGCGCGTCGTCGACACCCTGCGGCCGCGTCACAAAGCACTTCTGGTTGGCGCGGATGGTCAGTCGGATCACTTCGGCTGGAATGGCCAGGAATGCCTCCTCGAACTCGCCCATCAGCACGACAGGCCATTCGACCAGCCCGGACACCTCCTCCAGCAGCCCTTCGTCCTCGACCAGATCAAGCCCGTTGGCGAAGGCTAGATTGCGGGCGTCGGCAAGGATGATCTCCTTGCGCCGATCAGCATCGAGCACGACCTTGGCCGCTTCCAGCTTGGAAACATAGTCGTCGAAGCGGCGCACCGTGATGGCGTCAGGCGCATGGAAGCGGTGGCCGTAGGTGGTGTTGCCGGAGCGGATGCCGTCGATCTCGAAATCGACCACGACAGGCTCCTCTGTCTCCGGGCCGAAGGTGCACAGGATCGATTGCAGCGGGCGCACCCAGCGCAGCGAGCCTGGCTTGGCCGAGGCCGGTCCCCAGCGCATCGATTTCGTCCACGGGAAATTGCGGATGATGCCCGGCACCAGTTCGGCGATGATCTCTTCCGCCGCCCTGCCCGGCCTCGAAATGTGGGCGACATAAAAATCGCCCTTCTTCGGATCGGAATGGACATGGGCCTCGGCGATCGAGGAAAGTCCGGCCTTGCGCAGGAACCCCTGGACCGCCTGTTCAGGCGCCGATGTCGAAGGCCCCTTGATCTCTTCGCTTATATCTTTCGAGCGCGCGGTGAGGCCCCTGATATCGAGCGTCAGCCGGCGTGGCGTCCAGTACTCGCGCGCCGCTTCATAGGTCAGCCCCGCCTCGACCAGGCCGTCGGTCAGCATCTTCCTGAGATCACCCGCCGCCTTGCGCTGCATGCGGGCAGGAATCTCTTCCGAGCGGAGTTCTAGAAGCAGGTCAGGCATGGATGGGGCTCACGCGGCAAAATGGTCCGGGCGGGGGCATAGCAACTCGGCTGGCCGCTGTCACCCTTTCCGCGCGGGGATCGCCGATTTGCGCCCGTTTCCAGAAATTTTGGCCGCCCTGTCGGGACAAGACCGCGCCACCCGTCCTTGGATCAAAGATTTCCATGAACCGAACGCAGCGCTGAAGCGACCCACGCTCAGGCAGGAAACTATTGGCTCAACGACCATGAAAACGGCATCCAGACTTCTGCAGATCCTCGCGCTCGGCGCCTGCTTCACGGCGCAGGCTCACGGTGCCTTCTCGATGCCGGGCGTTCGACAGGCATTGCGCACGATCGACGGTGCCGGCGGTCAGGCCGTACCGCCGATCAACGTTTCCCTCGAGATGATGAAGCGGGCCTGAAGCTCAGGCCGCCAAGCCACCCGCCTGCGTCTTCAAAAACGCTTCGCCGCAGGCCTTGGCCAGATTGCGCACCCGCAGGATGTAGCTCTGCCGCTCGGTGACCGAAATCACGCCGCGTGCGTCGAGCAGGTTGAAGACATGGCTGGCCTTGATGCACTGGTCGTAGGCCGGGAAAACCATGCGGTGCATCGGCAGATTGTCGTTCGATGCCGGCGCGCCGGCGTCGAGCAGCGCCTTGCACTCGGCCTCGGCGTCCTCGAAGTGGCGCAGAAGCATCGCCGTGTTGGCGTGTTCGAAGTTGTGGCGCGAATATTCCTGCTCGGCCTGCAGGAAGACATCGCCATAGGTGACCTTGTCGGCGCCTTCGCGGCCGTTGAAATTGAGGTCGTAGACATTGTCGACGCCCTGCACATACATGGCCAGCCGCTCCAGCCCGTAGGTGAGTTCGCCGGCCACCGGCGCGCATTCGATGCCGCAGACCTGCTGGAAGTAGGTGAACTGCGAGACTTCCATGCCGTCGCACCAGCATTCCCAGCCGAGACCCCAGGCGCCCAGCGTCGGGCTTTCCCAATCATCCTCGACGAAGCGGATGTCGTGCAGCAGCGGATCGACGCCGATCGCCGCCAGCGAGCCGAGATAGAGTTCCTGCAAATTGGGCGGGTTCGGCTTCAGGATCACCTGGTACTGGTAATAATGCTGCAGCCGGTTCGGGTTCTCGCCATAACGCCCGTCCTTGGGGCGGCGCGAGGGCTGGACATAGGCAGCGTTCCAGCGTTTTGGGCCGAGCGCGCGCAGCGTCGTTGCCGGATGAAAGGTGCCGGCGCCGACTTCCATGTCGTAGGGTTGCAGGATGACGCAGCCATAGGCCGCCCAATAGTTGTGCAAGGTCAGGATCAGCCCCTGGAACGAGCGGCTGGGATGCATATGGGCGGGGATTTCAATTGTCACGGATGGCCTCGACAGCACAGGCTAGCTTGCCGGCACGTCCTAGAGACCCAACAGCAAAGCGTCAAGCAAAGCACGCCGATGCGGTCACCCCGACATTATGGACAATGTTGAAAGCTTTGCAGGGGCTGGCCCATTGCCCATCTCTGGGGCCTGCGCTCTGTTCGCCTGTGCAGCAACGACAACAGGTTTCAGCCATGCCCAGCCCGATCGTCATCCGCCCTGTCACGCGACAGGATTTCGAGCAATGGCTGCCGCTGTGGGACGGCTACAATGCATTTTATGGCCGCTCGGGTGAAACGGCCCTGCCGGGTGAGATCACCCAGATGACATGGTCTCGTTTCTTCGATGCCTATGAGCCGGTCCACGCGCTGGTGGCCGAAGGCGAGGGACAGCTTCTCGGCCTCGTGCACTATCTCTTCCATCGCAGCACCACGGCGATCGCGCCGAATTGCTATCTGCAGGACCTTTTCACCACGCAGGCCTCGCGTGGCAAAGGCATCGGACGGGCGCTGATCGAGCGCGTTTACGAGCGCGCGCAGGCGGCCGGCTCAGGCCGGGTATACTGGCTGACGCATGAGACCAATCACACGGCGATGAAGCTTTACGACAAGGTCGCCGAACACTCCGGCTTCGTCGTCTATCGCAAGCTCTTCTGAGGCAGCCAGCCGAATCCGGTTCAAACGAAAACGGGACTCCGAAAAGAGCCCCGTTTGCATTGAATTCAAATGGCGAACTTCACCCTTTCGGGGCGGGCACCGGCTCTGGCTTGACCTTCGGGGTTTCCTGCGCCGTGTTGGACTCGATCGGCGGCAGGCCCTTCATCAGCTTCTGCTGCAATTTGGCCAGCACATCGGGGTCCGGCTTCAGGTCGCGAGCCTGGTTCCACTGGAAGGTGGCTTCCAGCTTGCGGCCGACGCGCCAGTAGGCGTCGCCGAGGTGATCGTTGAGAACCGGATCTTCCGGCTTCAGCGACACGGCGCGTTCCATTTCGCGCACCGCGTCATCGAACCTGCCGAGGCGGAAATAGGCCCAACCCAGCGAATCGACGATGTAACCGTCGCTCGGCCTGAGGTCGACGGCCTTTTGAATCATCGCCAGGCCTTCCTTGAGGTTCATGTTCATGTCGACCCAGGAATAGCCGAGATAGTTCAGCACCTGCGGCTGGTCGGGGAACAGTTCCAGCGCCTTGCGGAAGTTCGGCTCGGCCTTGGGCCATTCCTTCAGACGCTCATAAGCGATGCCGCGCTGGTAGAAGATGTTCCAGTTGGCCGCGGTCGGCGCCTTCAGCACCTCGACGGCCTTATCGTAGAGAGTGGCGGCCGAACGGAAATCGTCCTTCGAGGAATAGACGCCGCCGAGCGCCAGATAGGCGCGCATGTCATTGGGATGGGCGTCGACCAAGGCTTTCAGATGGGTGATCGCTTCTTCGTGACGGTCGAGATCGGCAAGATTGAGGCCGAGTTGCAGGTCCGAAAGCTCCTTCAGCGGCGAAGCGGCGGGAATCCGGCGATAGAGCGCGATGGCACCTTCGCCGTCCTTCAATTGCTCGGACACGGCGGCGAGTTGCACAAGGGCAGCGTCGCTGTCAGGCTTCAAAGCAAGCGCATATTGCAGATAGAGGCGCACGAACGGCTCGCCGCCGCCACGGTTGAGCGCGGTGGCGAGGTCGAGCAGGATTTCGGAGGCGCCATCGGATGGGCCGGCAACCAGCGGCGCAATCTTGTCGCCTTTTGCAATTCGGTCGCGCAAGGCGACGATTTCCAGCTTGCCCGGCGAAAACGCCTCGGCTTGGTCGAGCACCGACAGCGCCTTGGTCTTGTCGCCCTTGCGGACCAGGAACGAGGCGTAGGCCTGGGCGTTGCGCATCCAGGTTTCGGGAGCAGCACCGCCGGCGGCGGTATCCTGCATGGTCGCGGCATAGATCGCCTCGGCCTTTTCGGGCATGCCGGATGCATCAGCGATCAGGGCGCGGTGGAACGACTTGAACAGGCCGAACCAATCCGGCCCCTGCAGCTTGTCGATGGACGCCATCGCATCGGCAGGCTCGCCGGCGCCTTGCTGCGCCCAGCCGGACATCACGCCGGAGATCAACCGGTCGAGATCGGATTCCAGCGACAGCTTGAGCCAGTACTGCGCCTTGGTGAAATCCTTCTTGTGGAAGGAATCGACGGCGAGCGCCAAGCGCGAGAAACGCTCGACGTCAGGCACTTCCTTGAGCTTGTCGGCATAGACCAGGGATTCGTCGAAGCGCCCTTGCGCGATCAGCGACAGCATCAGGCTCTGCTGCAGGCCGGTGTCGCTCGGGTCGAAGGCCAATGCTTGCTTGTAGTAGGCGATGGCCCTGTCGAGGTCGTTGTCGCCCTCGGCGACCCGGGCCGCCAGATAAGCGCCCGAAAACGACGTGATCTTGACCGGTTCGGTGGTTTGCTTGGCATAGGCCGGCAAAGCCGAGATCGCCATGCCGGTCACAATTGCCAGCCTTGTCAGCCAGCGCGCACGTCCTTGCCGCATCATATCCCTTTCAGCCAGGCGCCATCTCCGCATCAGCGGGATCGGCGTAGACTCGATCTTTCCAGGCAAAGCATGGCCTTTTTGGGGTCGCGCTTCAATCCGCCTCGAATTCACAATCCGGGCACCCGATTAACAAATCATGGCGACAGGCACCAGTTTTCCGGTCTTGAATTTCGGTGTTGGCCCTGCGCGGCGCCGAAGATATCGCAGATTCGACCCTTGAGCTCGGCTTCGACCGCTAAGGCTCGGGGCCAATATCAACCCTCGGCTGGCGCGGCGGACCGCTGCACCAGCGTGTCGCT
Organism: Mesorhizobium sp. SEMIA396; assembly: GCF_024518615.1. Lineage (NCBI taxonomy): Bacteria > Pseudomonadati > Pseudomonadota > Alphaproteobacteria > Hyphomicrobiales > Phyllobacteriaceae > Mesorhizobium > Mesorhizobium sp. SEMIA396. The sequence continues at coordinate 90,309 of NZ_JANIFC010000002.1, read as the reverse complement.
GTATCCACCGGCCGCTATCGTGCTGCACAGTTCGTTCCATTCGCAGCCGCCGCAGGCCTTGCGTACAAGGCCAGCCGAAAACGCCTGCCGCATCCGGGCCAAGGTCCCCGTGTCGAGATCGAGGTGGGTGCCGACCCGGATTGGCCGCGCCAGCAATTCTCCTACATCCAGCGCGGCGAGCCGGTCCCGCTCGACGACGCTCTCGTTGAGGCAGTGAGGTTCCGGCTCGTCGAGCAATGGAGCGCAGACATCGTCGGGGCCGGAAACGAGGAGGATGTCCTCGCCCCGGCTCAGGCGCTCCGCGACGCGATCATAATTGGCGGTGAAGGCGGGGCTGTATCCCTTGCCCACATAGGTGAGCGGGCAAAGGAGATGATGGGCGCGCAGCTTGATCGTCACGGATTGGCCGGCTTGGCCTTGCCGCCGGGAAAGGCCATGAGGGTCGCGGCACCCAGCGCTGACTTGAGCAAGCCGCCGACGATGAACGGCAGGAAGCCGAAGGTAACGGCCTGTTCGGCTCCAATCATGACGGCAAGCCATGCTGTGCCCAGCACAAGGCAGGCAAGGTTGCCAAGCAGCATGGCGACAAAGGCAAGCATCACCCTTTTGCCGTTCCAGCCGCGTTCTGCTAGCCAGCCGACCAAGGCGCCGACAAGCGGGAAGGCGAAGAGATAGCCACCCGTCGGCCCGACGAAATGCGCCGCACCCGCTGCCCCTCCGGACAGAACCGGAAAGCCGACCGCACCCTCGACCAGCCAGGCGACGATGGTGAGCGCGCCAAGCCGCCAGCCATAGAGCGCGCCGATCAGGGTCACGGCAAAGGTCTGCATGTTTACCGGGACCGGCACCATCGGCACCTCGATATAGGACGCCAGCGCCAGGAACAGGGTGCCAAGCACGACGGCTCCAACCTGCCAGGCAAGAGAACGATCCTGGAGCCGGAGCGGACTGAACGACGGCTTGCCGGGGGAGAATGCGACGTCTGTCATTGGGATTCCTTTGATCGATTGAAAATTATAGATAATTTCTCTTTCCGATCTATTATCGAATCCACACTTCCCTGGAGATTGCAAGCCCTGGCTTTGGCGGAGGCCGACTAACCTACGATGGCAAAAGCTTCGCGCGTCGTCCCGGAGGCCGTCCTGACCGGCTTGCGGCCAATCCATTGGACGTGCCGCCCCAGTGTGACGGCCGCGGATTCGGTGTTTCCCTGCCGCAAGGCGGAGAGGATCGCGCGATGGTCCTGATCGGTGCGCGTCTCCCACTCCGACCGCCATGCCGCGAACAGGAAACGGGCGCTTGCCGCGTGCAGATCGTCGATGGTCGCGAGCAGGCGCGGCATGCCGCATGGCGACAGGATCAAGCGGTGGAAGGCGCGGTTGGCCTCTTCCCACGACCTGACATCGCGGGACTTGTCGCCGGCCTTGGTCGCCTCCTCGGCGAGATCGAGAATGGCCGATGTCAGGTGCGGCGCGGCGTGGCGCAGCGCCAGCACCTCAAGGGCGGCGCGCATTTCGGCGACCTCCTTGACCTCGCCCAGATCGAAAGACGCGACGCGCACGCCGCGCCGCGGCTCGCCGATGGCCAGCCCTTGCGCCTCCAGACGCCGGAAGGCCTCGCGCACGGGAACATGGCTGGTTTGGAATTCCTCGGCGATATGATCCTGCCGAAGCCTGGCCCCCGGCTCGATCGCGCCGGATATGATGCGGTCCGCCAGAACCTTGCTGATGCGCACCGCGATGGTGTCGTCTGTGCCCTTTGCCATGTTTTATAGATAATTTGCGGCAGGGCAGCTTGTCGAGACAATTGCAGTCGAAATCGCGAGGCGCCAGAAGCAAGACTCAAGGCTGTGAGACGAAACCGTCGAGCGCAGGCATCGCCACGGTGACCAGGTCATGCAGCCGCTTCTTCGGCACCCCGTCGCGCGCCTGCACTGAGAGGCCAAACAACAGCGTGGTGTAGTAGTCGCCAAGCGCTTCCGGATCGGTATCCGGCTTGAGGTCGCCGTCGCGAACACCCTTTCTCAGGCGCTCCACAATCAATGCATTGCGCGCCAGTCGGCGCTCGGCCAGCCAATGCAGCACGCCGTCATTTTCGGTAGCGCAGTTGGTGGCGGCCGAGACAACCATGCAGCCCTTCGGCAGATCCGGCCTTGTGTAGATATCGATCGCATCGCGCAGCAGCCGCTCGACAAACCGCCGAGCGGTTGGTTCTTCGGCAAGGGCACCGGTGGCGAAGCTTCCTTCGCTGGTTTCGTAGAGAACAACGGCTTCGCGAAACAGATCCTCCTTCGAGCCAAAGGCGGCATAGATGCGCGCCGAGGCCAGGCCAAGCATGGAGACGAGGTCGGCCATCGAGGTGCCCTCGTAGCCGCGCATCCAGAAGGCATCGCGCGCTTTCTGCAGAGCCTGGGCTCTGTCGAACTCCCTTGGCCGTCCCGCCATCGCAACCTCCATTTCTTTATCGATCCACAAATAATCCGCTTGACTCAAGATTGCAAATTCAATTCTTTGTCGATCGATAAAGAATCGAAAGGAGACTGGCATGAGTTCACTCGATCAAGGGCTGCCATTCGGCGCCACTGCGACACAGGGAGGGATTGGCGCGAAGCGCGGCGCCACGCTGGCATTGCTCGCCTTCGCCCAGCTTATCATCGCTCTCGACATCAACATCGTCTTCGTGGCGCTGCCCGAAATCGGGGCTGGGCTGGGCTTTTCCGGCCAGACCTTGCAATGGGTGGTGAGCGCCTACACCGTGTTTACCGGCGGTTTTCTGCTGTTCGGCGGCCGCGCCGCCGACCTTATCGGTCAGCGCCGCATCTTCATCTTCGCGCTCTGGCTCTATGCGCTTTCGTCGCTGGTCGGCGGCCTCGCCTGGTCGCCGGAAATCATCATCGCTGCGCGTGCCGTGCAAGGCATCGGCGGCGCTTTCCTGTTCCCGGCGACGCTCTCGCTGATCAACCGCCTGTTTGCCGAAGGACCGGAACGCAACAGGGCGCTGGCGGTGTGGGGCGGTGCCGGCGCGAGCGGCCTTACCCTTGGCTCACTGGCCGGTGGAATCCTGACAGGCGCCTTCGGCTGGTCGTCGGTCTTCTACGTCAATGTGCTGCTGGCTGGCATCGCCATCATCGCCGCATTTGCCATCATTCCGCGCGATCCCAAGCGGCACCAGCACCGCAACTTCGATCTGCCGGGCGCGCTGACCGTCACCGCAGGCGCCACATTGCTGGTCTTCACGCTGGTCCAGGGACCTGAATATGGCTGGGGTTCGCCAGCGATCATCGCCAGCGCCGCACTGGCAGCGATCTTCATTATCGCCTTCGCGCTGATTGAGGCGAAGAGCGCTGACCCGCTGATGCCGCTGCGGCTGTTCCGCAATCGCAGCCTCGTCGCCGGCATGACGATCACCTTCCTGTTCATGGGAACGTTCGGAGCCCTGCCCTATTTCCTGACCGTGCTGTTGCAGACCGTACATGGCTTCACCGCCCTGCAAACAGGCCTGGCGTTCCTGGTGCCGTCGATCGCCATCGCCGCCGGCACGCAGCTCGGTGAGCGCCTGGCGACGCGCTTTTCTACACGCTCGACCCTGGTCGGCGGCATGATAGTCGGCGCAGCCGGCACAGCGCTGATGGTCCTTGGAGCATCAGCCGACAGCAGCTATGCCGCCATCGTTCCCGGCCTGATCATCTCCGGTGTCGGACAGGGCATCGTCTGGACCGCCATGTGGATCGCGGCCGCGTCGGGCGTGGCACACGACGAACAGGGCGTTGCCTCGGGAATGGCCTGCACGACGCTCAACATCGGCAACGCGATCGGCATGGCGACATTGATCGCGATCGCCAACAGCCATGTCGGCGGATTGACTGGCGATGCACTGAAGGCCGCGATCGCCGACGGCATACAGATCGCCTTCTGGCTGGCGGCGGCGGGCATCTTTGTCAGCCTGCTGGCCGCGTTCGCTTTGCCGGGAAAGGCGAAGCAGCGGGCAACCGGGTGACGCCGCTCAGTTCACCCGGCTGATGCAGAAATCGATGACGTCGATCAGCGCCGATTTCTGCGGCGTCGCTTCCAGCGGCGCCAGCGCGTCGCGGGCGATCTCGCCGAAATGGCGGGCTCGTCCGATCGTGTCGGCGATGGCGCCATGGCGAGTCATCAGGCCGATCGCCTTTTCCAGGCCGGCGTCATCGGTGACATTGTCCTCGATGGCACGCTTCCAGAAAGTGCGCTCGGCCTTCGTGCCCCGCCGATAGGCGAGAATGACCGGCAAGGTCACCTTGCCTTCGCGGAAATCGTCGCCGACATTCTTGCCGAGATCCTTGCTGGTGCCGCCATAGTCCAGCGCGTCATCGATCAGCTGGAAGGCAAGGCCGAGATTCATGCCGTAGGAGCGCAGCGCCGCACGATCGTTGCGGGTCGCCTGGGCAATGACGGGCCCTACCTCGGCAGCAGCCGAAAAAAGTGCGGCGGTCTTGGCCTTGATGACGGCGAAATGCTCGTCCTCGGTGGTTTCGAGGTTCTTGGCGGCGGCAAGCTGCATAACCTCGCCCTCGGCGATGATCGAGGCAGCACTCGACAGGATATCGAGCGCTTCGAGCGAGCCGACATCGACCATCATGCGGAAAGCCTGGCCGAGCAGGAAGTCGCCGACCAGCACGCTTGCCTGGTTGCCCCAGATCATGCGGGCGGTCTTCTTGCCGCGCCGCATGCCGCTCTCGTCGACGACATCGTCGTGCAGCAGCGTCGCCGTGTGCATGAATTCGACGGAGGTGGCGAGCTTGACGTGGCCCTCGCCGGCATAGCCGAACATCTGCGCGGCGGCGAGCGTCAGCATCGGCCGCAGCCGTTTGCCGCCGGACGAGATCAGATGATTGGCGACCTCCGGGATCATCTCGACGTCGGAGCCGGCCTTGGACAGGATCAATTCATTGACGCGCCCCATATCGGCGGCAGTCAGATCGATCAGATCCTTGATGGAGGCGGGCTCCCGCTTCCCGTTTTCGATGTTGAGAACGACACCCACGACAATCACTCCCGTCTTGGTATAGAGCGTGCGACGGCACCCTTAGTCCCTGCATGGACTCTAGGGCGGCGGACATGGCCACGGCAAGTGGCGAATTGGCGCGGCGTCGATGACGGAATGTCAACGACCACAGAGGGAACGGGGCTCTGCCTCGGAATCCCCTGCCCGTTTACATCAATAGCGCAAACTGCGAGTTTCATACGATGATAGAACTTGTCCGCACCAACGATGCCGTGATCATCTCCTTTGTGGAATCGCTGATGCGCGACGCCGGCATCGCCTGCTTTGTCGCCGATCAGAATATGAGCATTCTCGAAGGATCGATCGGTCTTTTGCAGAAACGCGTCATGGTCGACGCCGACCAGGCCGACGCGGCACGGCGCATCCTCAGGGATGCCGGCATCGCCAACGAGATCCGCGGAAAATAATGCCCGCCGCGCCCGCCCTTGTTCCGGACACGCCGGCCCATACGGTCGACGCCTTCCATCGCGGCCGGTTCTGGCTCGTCCAGCCCAAGCAGGGCGGCCATCGCGCCGGCATGGATGCGATGATGCTGGCGGCATCCGTGCCATCGACCTTTGGCGGGCGCCTGGCCGATTTCGGCGCGGGAGCCGGAGCTGCCGGACTGGCGGTGCTGTCACGCTGCCCGGCGGCAGAGGCGGTGCTTGTCGAACGCGCGCCGGAAATGGCGGCCTTCGCGGCGGCGACGCTTGCCCATCCCGGCAATGCCCATCTGAGCGATCGCGCCTCCGTGCTGGTCGCCAATGTCACCGTATCGGGCCGGGCGCGGGCGGCCGCCGGCCTCGCCGACAACGACTTCGACTTCGTCATCATGAACCCGCCTTTCAATGCCCCCCGGGACCGCGCCACATCGGATCGCCTGCGAAAGGAAGCCCATGTCATGGAGGACGGGCTGTTCGAGAGCTGGATCAGAAGTGCGGCGGCGGTGGTGAGGCCGCGCGGCGGGCTCGCCGTAATCGCCCGGCCCGAACAGCTCGGCGCCATTCTCGATGCGATCGCCGGCCGCTTCGGCGATGCCGAGATGCTCGCCGTCCACCCTCGTCCCGATGCGGCGGCGATCCGCATCGTCGTGCGGGCAGCGCTCGGGGCGCGGGGAAAGCTTGCCATACGCCCGCCCCTAATGCTCCACACGCAGTCAGGCAACGGCCCCGACGAGCGCAGCGAAATGATCACCAACGGCCTCGCCTCGCTGTTCGGAGATTGAGCTATTCTGCCCGGCGACATTGCCGTTGGCCGGGAAATCCCTACATGCCTGCAACCCACCGACCGGAGACCGCGCCCTCGTGAAACGCCTTATCAACCGCCTGCTGCCGAAATCCTGGCGCTCCACCGTCGTCACCATTCCGGTGATCCGGCTGCACGGCACCATCATGGCAGGCGGTGGCCAGTTTCGGCCGAGCCTGTCGCTGGCTTCCACCGCCGGCCTCATCGAGAAGGCGTTCTCCTACGACGCGCCGGCGGTCGCCATCTCGATCAATTCGCCGGGCGGCTCGCCGGTGCAGTCTCGGCTGATCTTCAAGCGCATCCGTGACCTGGCCACGGAAAAGAACAAAAAGGTACTGGTCTTCGTCGAGGATGTCGCGGCGTCGGGCGGCTACATGATCGCGGTCGCCGGTGACGAGATCTTCGCCGATCCGTCGTCCATCGTCGGTTCGATCGGCGTGGTATCGGCCTCGTTCGGCTTCCCTGAACTGATGAAAAAGATCGGTGTCGAGCGCCGTGTCCACACCGCCGGCCAGAACAAGGCGGTGCTCGATCCGTTCAAGCCCGAGAAGAAGGAAGATGTCGAACGGCTGAAGGCGCTGCAGCTCGAGGTGCACGCAACCTTCATCGACCTCGTCAAGGAGCGGCGCGGCACGAAACTGAAGGACGACCCGGACCTGTTCACCGGCCTGTTCTGGACCGGCATCAAGGGCCTCGAACTCGGTCTGGTCGATGCGCTCGGCGACATGCGCACTGTGCTCAAGACCCGTTTCGGGGCGAAAACCCAGCTCAGGCTGATCACGACACCGCGCGGTTTTCTTAGCCGCTTCGGCCTGTTCGGCTCAAGCAAGGGCTTTTCAGCGCCCGATATCGTAGCCGCTGCCGCCAGCGGCGTGATCGATGCGGCGGAAGAGCGCGCATTGTGGTCTCGCTTCGGGCTTTGAAAACCCGGCAAAACCGTCTAGCATGAGAGCTTGAGTTTCATGCATGTCGTGTCCCCAAAACCGGGTCGACATGCATCAACCGACCCGACCGGCCGCCTTCGCCGGCCCAGCGTGGGAGGAGTTTTGGCATGCCGCAGATCATTTTCTTCGCCGTCGTTGGCGTTGCCGCTTATTTCGGCTACCGCACCTTCATTAGGGAAGCCGAGCGCGTGACCGCCAAGGTGCGGCGCACAGAAAAGCAGACGGCCAACGGCGCGATCGGAACGCTGGTCAAGGATCCGAAGACCGGCGAATACCGACTGGCCAAGGACTGACCATCATTTCGCTTACATCAAACGCAGTGGACACCGCTTTCGGTGTGCGCACTTGGCCTGCGTACGCCAAAATCAATCTTGCGCTGCATGTCACCGGCAGGCGCCCTGACGGCTATCATCTGATAGAAAGCCTAGCGGTGTTCACGCGTTTTGGCGACAGGGTCGAAATCGCGCCCGCCGACAGCGATGAGTTTGCCGTGTCCGGCCGCTACGCACCGGCCGTTCCAGTCGACGCAAGCAATCTTGTGCTTAGGGCGCGCGATGCCCTGCGGCAGACAGCCGGGCACGAGAGAACACCGCCGGTTGCCATCCGGCTCGAAAAGAACCTGCCGGTTGCCTCCGGCGTCGGCGGCGGTTCGAGCGACGCGGCGACCGTGCTGCGCGGGCTGGTGGAGACATGGGCGCTGGACATCGACGGCGCAGAGCTGGCGCGGATCGGCCTTTCGCTTGGCGCCGATGTGCCGATGTGCCTGGCGGCAAAGCCGCTGGTAGCGCGCGGCATCGGGGATGAACTGTCGATGGTGCCGGATTTTTCGGCGCTTGGCCTGGTGCTGGTCAATCCAGGCACCCCGGTGTCGACGGCGGATGTCTTTGCAGCGCTTTCGCGGCGCGACAATGAGGCCTTGCCGCCCCTGCCGCGCGGCATCGATTTTCACAGCCTGCGCAACTGGCTGGAGATTACTCGCAACGATCTCGAGCCCGCGGCGCTAGCGATGCAGCCCGCCATCGGCAGGGCGCTTTCCTGGCTGAACAAGGCCGGATCGGGTTTTTCACGGATGTCCGGGTCCGGCGCCACCTGCTTCGGCCTGTTCGAGACCGGCAATGTCGCCAAGCGTGCCGCTGCCGAGATCCGCGGCCGCCAGCCCGACTGGTTCGTCGCGGCGACGCGCACCATCGCATCGGAGGGCGCAGATGGCCAGAATTGACGAGAGCCGCTCCTTCATTCCCGTGCGCATCGCGGTGCTGACCGTTTCGGACACGCGCAGCCTCGCCGACGACAAATCCGGCCAGACGCTGGCCGACCGCATCACCGAGGCCGGCCATCTGCTGGCGGCCCGCGATATCGTCACCGACGACCGCGAGAAAATCCGCGACACGGTTCTGGCGTGGTCACAGGACAAGAATATCGATGTCGTCATCACCACCGGCGGTACCGGCTTCACAGGCCGTGACGTGACGCCGGACGCGCTGGAGCCGATCTTCGAAAAGCGCATGGATGGCTTTTCGGAAGTGTTCCACCGCATTTCCTACGACAAGATCGGCACCTCGACGATCCAGAGCCGGGCGACCGGCGGCGTCGTCAACGCCACCTTCGTCTTCGTGCTGCCGGGCTCACCCGGCGCCTGCAAGGACGCGTGGGACGGCATCCTGAAAGCGCAGCTCGACTACCGGCACACGCCATGCAACTTCGTCGAGATCATGCCGCGCCTGGACGAGCATTTGCGGCGCGGCAAATCGGCTCCGTAAAAGCCGAGGCAAAGCGCCGGTTCCACGCCGCGTTCGCCAGGCAAAACAGCACCGGCGCCTTTGAAACCCCATTCCAAACCGGACCTCGGAAAAGTACCTTGTCTGAAGGCGATCATCGCCGTTCACGACAAGGCAGCTACGATGACCGTGCACACCGGTGGGTGCCATTGCGGCAATATACGCCTTGAATTTTCAACCGAGCTCGAGCCACCGCAAACCGAAGTTCGCGCTTGCCAATGCTCGTTCTGTGTCAGACATGGTTCGCGCGCCGTTGCCGATCCGAATGGCAGACTGGTCATCTCGGTCAAGGACGAGACGCAATTGCGGAGATATCAGTTCGGGCTGAGGACGGCCGACTATCTGATCTGCCGGCGGTGCGGTGTCTACGTCGCCGCAATCGCCAGAGATGACGATGCAAGGGCGATCGTCATCATCAACGCCCTGGACGACCGCGAACGGTTCAACCAGGAGCCGGTCCGCGTTGACTTCGATACGGAAAACAGGGCGCAGCGCCAAGCCAGACGCCGCACACACTGGACACCTGTCGAGATGAGCTTCGGATAGGCAGCTCTCAGCGGATAACCGGCTCGCCATGAAACCGTCGGCGCGACGGCGGCGATACGCCGAAGCCGACTTCCATCATCAGTCGCGGCGTGCGTGCCGGCACGGTGCCCATATGAAAGCCAAAGGGGTCCTCGACGAAGCCGAGACCAGCCTCGCCGGTCAGCGTCACCGGGCTCTGCTCGCCATAGACATCCAGAACCTGCTGCGCGGGATGACCGACCAGAAGGGTAAGCTGGTGCTTGAGGCTGCGGCGCTTGTGGCTGCCCCTGACATAGACATGCGGACCGGTGTCGGCGTCGACCGGCTTGAGGTAGAAGAAGAATTTCAGCATGCGCCAATCATCGAGGTCGAAATGATACTTGCCGAGCGAGGCGAGGTTCTTGTCGGCGTCCGAAGCCGCACCGGTTGGAAAACTCCACCAGACGCGCGTCGTGATCAGTTTTGCCTGGCCGCCGAGATAGTGCGCGGCAATATCCAGAAGCAGCGGATCGCGCTGGATGGCAAGCGCCGCCGGGCAGTCGAGGATGCGCTCGAAAAAATGCCCGCTGAGCAGCGAGCGGCCAAGGCGTTTCTCGGCCTCGGCATGTTCCCCCGGCATGAATTCGAGACGGCGGTCGAAATTGCCGAAGCAAGGCGTGCGCCCGGCGAAGTCGGCGATCTCTTCATGGATATCAGGCGGCAGGACCAGGCCTGAGAACAGCCCGTCGGAGCGCAACGCATCGACGACCGCTCCCCGTTCGACACCGGCAAACATCGTATCCCCGGCATTGGCGACCGGGCGGGCGCGTTTTGCGCCCAGCCAATGCATGCGGCGTCCGGGCATTGTGCGCGCCAACACGAACATCGGCAGCCAGGCAGGGTTCTCCCGCAGGTCCGTCAGATAGGTTGGAATACGTACGGCGATGCGCCGCAGCAGGCTGCCGTTGCGCGCAATGGCCTCGAGACTGGCCGCGCCGGATGTGTCGGGGGTTGAAAGCTTCATTGGGTCCTCGGCTATGAGAGCACCACCGATGCCGCATCGGTGCTCGCCTCTCGGCATGTCCAAACCCAATTCCCGCTTGAACGGAAGCTAACCCCGCGTCAGATTTTGTGCAATGCACAATGACCTGAGCAACTGCAAAAATCACGTCGACGAGCGGCGCTCCTGCTTGGCCGGCGCCATCCAGATCTCCGCGTCGAGCCGCTTCGTCGCGAGGCCGCGGGCGATGGTCCCGGCACTGCCGGCGCTCTTTGCCGCGGCAGCTGCCTGACGCTTGCTGATCAGCAAGCCGTCGGCCAAGGCGCGGTTTCCCGAAAAGACCCGGGCCAGGAATGGCGTGCGACTGGCTCGCGTGCGCGAAAACCGTGCCGCCATGGTCTGCCTGGCCGTGTGGGCGACAACTTCATCGATCCAGCCCTCCACCAGCCGCGCGCCCGGCTCCAGGAGCAGCAACCAATCCCCCTTGGCCTGGCGGATGCCGGCAGCGACACCGCCCGTCACGTACTGACAGCCGGCATGCTCGGCCACACGATGCGTCTGGTCGGTGGAGCCTGTGTCGCAGACGATGACTTCACGCACCACGCCCTCGACCGCTCCGCCAATCAGCGAGGCGAGCGTGCGGGCGAGGCCCTCCTCGTCATTGCGGGTTTCGATGAGAACACTGAGCATCCTTAGCCGAATAGCGGAAAGCGCCGGACAGCGCCAGTTTTTGCATCGCACCATAGAAAGTTCTTGCTTTGTTCCCACCAGTAAAATAGGAATAATTTCATGAACAGAGCGATTCGACACAACACGGACAGTCCCTGGGAGCGGGCGAAAATGGAACAGATCGTGCGCGCCGACATTGCAGCTTTCGGAGCAGGAAGAGCCGAGATGGCCAACGCGATGGTCGAGCAGAGCGGCATGCGTGTCCGCCCGGACCGCAACCGCGGCAGGTCGGCTGGCATCAATCCGTCCGGCCGGTTCGAGCCAGTCAGCCGGCACGTGTTCGACGATGGCTGGAATTCGCTGGAAGAACTGCCGCCTTTCAAGACCGAAGTGCAGGTAGAGAAGCCGCGCACCATCATCACCCGCAACGAATCGCCCGACATTTCCTTCGACCGTTCCATCAACCCCTATCGCGGCTGCGAGCATGGCTGCGTCTATTGCTTTGCCCGCCCGACGCACGCGTTCATGGGCCTGTCGCCGGGTCTGGATTTCGAATCCAAGCTGTTCGCCAAGCCTGATGCGGCGCGCTTGCTCGACAAGGAGCTTTCGAAGGACAGCTATCAGCCGCGCACCATCGCCATCGGCACCAACACCGACCCCTACCAGCCGATCGAGAAGCAATACCGGATCATGCGCGAAATCCTCGAAGTGCTGGAAGCGCGCGGCCATCCGGTCGGCATCGTGACAAAGTCCGCTCTGGTGACGCGCGATATCGATATCCTGTCGCGCATGGCCGAACGCGGGCTCGCCAAGGTAGCGCTGTCGGTGACGACGCTCGACCGCATGCTGGCGCGCACCATGGAGCCGCGCGCGTCGACGCCGACCAAGCGGCTGGAAGCGATCCGGCAGCTTTCGGATGCCGGCATTCCGGCGTCGGTCATGGTGGCGCCGATCATTCCGGGCCTGACCGATCCGGAGATGGAACGCATCCTCGATTCCGCATGTGCGGCGGGCGCGCGCGAAGCGGGCTACGTGATCCTGCGGCTGCCGCTGGAGGTCAGCCCGATCTTCAAGGATTGGCTGCTGCGTCATTATCCCGACCGCTACCGCCATGTGATGTCGCTGGTCCGGTCGATGCGTGACGGCAAGGACTACGATTCGGAATGGGGCAAACGCATGAAGGGCGCCGGTCCCTATGCCTGGCAGATCGGCCGGCGCTTCGAGATCACAGCCAAGCGGCTCGGCCTCAATGCCGAACGGCGCACGCTGCGGACCGACCAGTTCGTTGCCGCCGGGAAAGACCAGGTGCAGTTGACGCTGCTTTAAGAGACAATTCGTCGCGGTGGTTTGATCCGTCGCGGCACCAGAATCCCGTCCGGCCTGCCCCGGCCTGCAGACGGTGCCCTCCCGGTCCGGCGCCCCACCCGACCCGGAGGGACTTGCGGAGAATCAGAGCCGATGCGAACCTCGCCGCAACATGGCTCGCGCGCGTTCTGATTCTCCGCCTCTCTTTGAGATCATCGAGAAGCCCGACTTCTCCTTCGAGACGAAGGCGATGGCGGAGGGCCTGTGGCCGGTTGCCGGGATGGACGAGGCCGGCCGTGGCCCCCTGGCCGGGCCGGTAGTCGCCGCGGCCGTGGTGCTCGATCCCGCCAACATTCCCGACGGCCTCGACGATTCCAAGCGCCTCAGCCATCTGCAGCGTGAAGCCTTGTTCCTGCGAATTCTCGGCTCTGCGCAGGCGGTCTCAATGGCCTCCATCAGTGCCGAGGGTATCGACGGCAGCAACATCCTCAAGGCAAGCCTGGAAGCCATGCGCCGCGCCCTGGTAGGGCTGTCGGTCAGACCGAAGCTCGCCCTTGCCGATGGACGCGACGTGCCGCCTGGCCTGCCTTGTGAAGGGCGCGCGCTGATCAAGGGCGACCAGCGTTCGCAGTCGATCGCCGCCGCCTCGATCGTCGCCAAGGTGATGCGTGATCGCATGATGTGCGGCTGCGGCAACCATCACGACCGTTACGGCTTCGAAGTCCATATGGGCTACGCCACGCTTCGCCATCGCACGGCAATCGAGGCGCATGGCCCGGTGGCGCGGCTGCATCGCGTATCGTTTTCGCCGTTCAGGCTGGGTGGCGCTGAAGTGGTCGAGGAAGAGAGCTTCGTCGGAATGGATAGCTGATCTCCCCCCTCGAGGGGGAGATTATCCCCGCCCACAACAAAAAGCCGCCAGGTTGCCCGGGCGGCTTTCGATGATTGGCTAGCGGGACCCTCTAGTTCAGCTTCGACTTCACGTCCGCAAGCGATGCCTTGAACAGATCGGCACCGGCCTTGGCGTCGATCTTGCCGGCAAGCAGCGCGCGCGCTGCCTCTACGGCGATGTCGACGGCGCTGGCGCGGACTTCGCTGATGGCGTCACGCTCGGCCTGGCCGATCTTCTGCTCGGCAAGCGCGGTGCGCCTGACAACATAGTCCTCGGTCTTCTTGTGCGCTTCGGCGGCAAGCAAGTCGGCTTCGCGCTTGGCGGCGGCGACGATGTCGGCGGCCTCCTGCTCGGCTTCCTTGCGCTTGCGCTGATACTGGCCAAGCAGTTGCTGGGCTTCCTCGCGCAGCCGGCGCGCTTCGTCGAGTTCGTTGCTGATCCTTTCGGCGCGGGCGTCGAGCGCCTTGGCGATCAGGCGAGGCACCTTGATGTAGACGGCAATGCCCAGGAAGATGACCAGGGCAACCGTGGCCCAGAGCGTCGCGAGAGATGTGGCGTCCATGATGCGCTCCTCACCGGGCCACGGATTTGACCGCGGCCGCGATCTCTGCCTTGCTGGCCTTGCCGCCAACCAGGGCTTCGACAATCGCCGAAGCGGTGTCCTCGGCGATGCTGCCGACTTCCTTCATGGCATTGGCCTTGATGGAAGAGATGCGGGCCTCGGCTTCGCCAAGCTTGGCGTCGAGCGCGGCCTCGACCTTCTTGCGAGCGGTGTCGGCCTCGGCCTTAGCCGCGTCGTTGGCCTGCTGGCCGATCGCGTTGGCCTTGGTCTTGGCTTCCGCCAGTTCCTGCTCGTAGGCAGCAACGGCAGCGTCGGCCTCGCCCTTCAACTTGGCCGCCTGATCGAGATCCTGCGTGATGCGATCGTTGCGGACATCGATGATGCCGCCGACGCGCGGCATCACAACCCGCTTCAGGAAGAGATAGAACAGCCCGAAGGTGATCGCCAGCCACAGAAGCTGCGACGGGAACGTCGCCGGATCGAATGGCGGAAACGTGCCATGCGCTTCAGCAGGCACACCGGTGCTGGAATGCGTGTCGCCTTCCGTAGCAGCGTGGCTGGTATCGGCTGATGGCGCGGACTCTTGCGCAAAGGCAGATGTCACGAACATGGACTATCCCCGAAATTCAGGCCCGCCGCTCGCGCGGCCGGCCTGTCCAATCTTCCCGAGTGCTCAGCCGAACAGGGCCAGAAGCGCGATGAGAAGCGAGAAGATGCCCAGAGCTTCGGTCACGGCGAAACCGAAGATCAGGCGGCCGAACTGGCCATCGGCAGCCGACGGGTTGCGCAGTGCGCCCGCGAGGTAGCTGCCGAAGATGTTGCCGAGGCCAATGCCCGCACCACCCATGCCCAGGCAAGCGATGCCGGCGCCGATGTACTTTGCTGCTTCTGCGTCCATTTGTTCAACTCCTTTGGATCTAAAATTCCGTTGCGATTCCATCCGGCGCCAATGTTGGAAATTCTTGGGCCGGAAACTTTTGGACCTAGTGCCCGGGGTGCAGGGCGTCGTTGAGATACATGCAGGTCAACACGGCAAAGACGTAGGCCTGCAGGAAGGCGACCAGCAGTTCCAGTGCCGTCAGCGCCACCGCCATCGCCAGAGGCAGGATCGAGCCGGCGACGCCGACCGCGCCGAGCGCGCTCAGGCTGACCACGAAGCCGGAAAACACTTTCAGCGTGATGTGGCCGGCGAGCATGTTGGCGAACAGACGAACCGAGAGGCTGACCGGGCGCGACACGAAGGAGATCACTTCGATCAGCACCACCAGTGGCAGCAGGAAGACCGGCACGCCATGCGGCACGAACAGTTTCAGGAAGCCGAGACCATGCTTCATGAAGCCGTAGACGACCACGGTTGCGATCACCAGCACGGCAAGGCCGAAGGTGACGATGATGTGGCTGGTGACGGTGAAGAAATACGGGAACAGGCCAAGCAGATTGGCGACGAGCACGAACATGAACAGCGAGAACACGAGAGGGAAGAACTTCATGCCTTGCGTGCCGGCGGCATCGCGCAACATGTTGCCGACGAACTCGTAGGCCATCTCGGAGACCGACTGAAGCCGCCCGGGAACCAGGCTGCGGCTTGACGTCGTGAGAAACAGGAATCCAGCCGCGACGATAACGGTTGCGACCATGAACAGTGCCGAATTGGTGAAAGACAGGTCATAGCCCCCGATGTCGATCGGAATCAGCTTGTTGATATGGAACTGGTGGATCGGATCGACCTTGTCAGCTGCCACGTTCAAACCCCGTCAATGCCGCGTACGGCCTCGTTACCATTACCGCACATGGTGCGCGGTCATTTCTTGTCGTCTTGGCCACGGCGCGATTTATCGCCCTGTCCAAATTCTGCCACAACGCCGGCGGAACGCATCACATTGAGCACTCCGGCGCCAAAACCAAGCAGCAGAAACACGATCAGACCCCATGGCGATGTCCCCGCCAGACGGTCGATGATCCAGCCGATGCCGGCACCCACCACCACCCCGGCGATAAATTCGCTGGAGAGTTTGAGCGCCTGACCGTAACCGGCCACACTGCCCGCTTTCGCGTCGTCTTTCCCCTCGAGCCGGCCCGGCCGCCTTGTCGCAAGCGAAGCTTCAAGGTCACGGCGGCGGCGCTCAAGATCGTCGTCGCGGATGTCGGGCTCATGCTGATTGCCGCGGCCGGTTTTTCCGGTTCCGTCTGGCCCATTCTTGTCGGCCATCGCACCCCCCCTGCCCGGTCAGACCGTCACCGTCCGTCCGCTTCTAAAGTCGCCGGCAACATAGTTAGAGGGTTTGCGCCCGTCAAGCCACGGGCGGAAGTTCATTGCCATGTATTTTAGGCAATAAAATCAATGAATTAGAAAGGTGCGACATCGTGCCCGCCATGATGACGAAGATGCATGGCGCGAATCCCCCGCGCAATGGCCCTTTGATCGGCTGCGCGCCACATCAAAGATCAGCGGCTACTCCGCACTCAGCTCCAGCCGCCGCCATAGGTCCGATAGAAGATATGCAGGCCGATCTTGGTCATCTTCTGCATCGTGCGCGCCCAGCCGGGATGGACATATTGCGCATAGTAGTGGGTCGACGATCCGACCTCCGGGATGAAGATCTTGCCGGCAGTGACGGCCATGGCGATCTCCTTGGCGGTCTTGTAGGCGGCTGGGCTATCGATGCGCTTCTTCCTGCCGTCGCAGGCGAAGGAGAACTGGCAGCGGTTGAACCAGCTGTCGTTCTGGTAGACGACGCCGCAGATCGAATTCGGATAGGTCGGGTTGCGGACGCGGTTGAGGATGACCTGGGCGACGGCGGCCTGGCCGCGCACGGATTCGCTCCTCGCCTCGAAATAGATGCCGTTGGCAAGGCATGCCTGCTCCTTCTGGGAGAAGACACTGGCGGGCAGCGGGTTCTGGATCCACGAATGATCGCCCTTGGCCATCGGCGGAATGAAGCGGCCCTCATTGGGCTGCTCGTCCTGAAGCAGGGCTTCGAAGGGCGATGCCTTGGCATAGTCAGGCTCGGACTGCGCGTAGGCGGTGGCCAGCACGTCCGGATGGTCGTTGTTGACCAGCGCTGCCAGCATGGCCGGCACGCCGGGATCCGGCTTCCTGTCCTCGCGCGCATGGAATGCCGCGGCGATCTGGATTTCCTTGCCTTTGATCTGCGGCTTGGCGAAAGCCATTTTCAGGCCGCTGTCCATGCTGGGCCGCAGCAAGGAGGAGGTGCGCTCGAAGATCGAGCCGGCGTTGAAGTTCTTCGGCGGTGCGACGGGAGACATCTGGACGATGCGCCCTTTCTTCTCGGCGCGCACGACGCGGTCCTCATCGGGCGTGCCGCTGACCTTGCCGCCCTTGCCGCGAAACGACACGTTGCCGACACCGGCCAGGTGGACACCCGATCCGGAGATGGAGCCGGTGACATCAGAATCGACAAAGGGCATCTCGGCCGCATGGGTCGAGCCGGCGACGGATTTCTCGACATAGGAATTCCAGCGGGTGTTCGCTTCGAGGCCGGAGACAAGGCTCGTCATGTCCTGATAGGCGACGATGGTCGGAAAGCCGATCCAGATGCCGAGACCGATGACGAACGGGGGCAGAAAGCCACGTCTTCTCTCACCGGCGGCGGCAACCAGCCGCTTCAACACACGTCGATGCACGGAACACTCTCCAGGAACGCGACAGACCCCACTGGAGAGCAAAATGATGCATTAACCTTGATGGGACGTTAACGGCTTCGATCGGATTGTTCTCAGCCGGCTTCAGGTCGTGGTTCCGAAGTCGGGCGGTTTTGCGGCCGAACTCAGGCCGGACGCAGGAAGATCGGCCGGGCGATCAGCGCGCAGATGGCGGCCGCCAGCCAGACGCCGGACCAAGACCAAAGGTGCAAGAGCCCCGGAATGGCCACCGGCACCAGGAAGAAGCCTACGAAAACAAAGGTGTTGGCAAGGCTGAGCGCGGTCCCGACATGGCTGGCCCCGGCAAGGGTGGCAAGCTCGGTGTAGGCGACGCCGTGCCAGGAAGAGACCGAGATGCCTGCGACAATTAGCACGACTGGAAGGACCGCCAACCAGATGAGCTGGCCGCCCGGAACGGTTGGGCCGAACAGGACCAGCAGCCAAAGCATGGCGAAGGCAAGGGCGCTGAACGCGCTGCACAAGCGAAGAAATTGGCGGCGGTTGCCGTGACGGTCGGTGAAGCGGCCGCTCCAGATGCGCATGACCATGGCGCCGATCTGAACGGCGGCGAGGCTCGCGCCGATTGCCGCCGTTCCCAACCCAACGAAATCGTGCAGGAACACGGAAGCGAAGGTGAGCACGGCCACCTGCGGAAAGCAGAGCAGGCCGATGGCGGTCGCGATACGCCAGACATCGCGATTGCGCAGCGGCGCCGGTCCGGCCACAGCCGAAGCGAGATGGCCCTCGCCCGCCGTCGGCGGCTCGTGCAGCCAGCGCCAGGCGAACAGGGCAGACAGAGCGGATGCGCCCGCCAGCACCCCGAACACCGCGCCAAAGCCGAAAGCCAGCGCAAGCGAGGGCAGCACGAGCGCGCCAAGGCCACCGCCAAGCGGCACCGCCGTCTGCCTGACGCTCATGGCGAAGCCGCGCTCGTTTTCCCGAAACCAGCCCATGATGGCGCGGCCGCTCGAACCGTTGACGCTGCCGCCGAGCAGTCCGGTGATGAGCAGGCTCGCGGAGAGCAGCGTGACGCCGGGAATACCGGACTTTGTCGGCACAACCAGCATCGCCATGACCAGGAGCCACGCCGCCGTCGCGCAGAGCCCGATCAGGAGCACGCGGCGGTCGCCCCAGCGATCGGTGAGCAAACCCCAGGGCAGTTCGCTGAGCGCGACCCCCAGCCCGAGAAGGCCGAGCGCCAGGCCGAGCTCGGCATTGCCCAAATGATAGCCCTGGCGAAGAACGACCGCCGTCGCCGGGATGCCGGAGAACGTAGCCGAGAAGGCGGCATTGGCGGCAACGCCGATGCCCAGAACCTTCCAGCGATGGCCCGGCTTGAAAACCCTCCCGGCGGAACCGGTATCTTCCAGGAGCTTCGGCGACTGCCGATCGGTGCAATTGACGATGGCGGACATGATTTCATTTCCCGTGCTGGCCAGTGGTCCGGCCTTGACGATCTGTCCCTACCGCCATAATTTCATCCTGAAAATCAGGAAGTTTTGAACTTACAATCCTGAAAATCGGGACTTCAGATATGCGACGCGTAACTTTCGACCTCGACGTCCTGCGCAGTTTCGTCACCGGTATGGAGCTGGGCAGCTTTGCCAAGGCGGCTGACCGGCTTGGCCGGTCGACGTCGGCGGTCAGCGCGCAATTGAAGAAACTGGAAGAACAGGCGGCGACGCCGATCTTCCGCAAATCAGGACGCGGCCTCGCTTTGACCGAGGCCGGCGAGACCATGCTCGGCTATGCGCGCCGGCTGATCGAATTGAATGACGAGGCGGCATCCGCCATCCACGATGTCGAGCTGGAAGGCTGGGTACGGCTCGGCTTGCAGGAAGATTTCGGCGAGGCGGTGCTGCCGGACGTGCTCGGCCGATTTGCCCGGGCGCACCCCAAGGTGAAGATCGAAGCCAGGATCGCACGCAGCCACGACCTTGCCGAAAGGGTCATGTCAGGCAGCCTCGACATCGCGCTCGCCTGGCACTGCGGCGAAACGCTGCCCTACAGCCAGCATGTCGCCGATGTGCCGATGCGCTGGATCGGGCCGGCAAAGCGCATCGAGACCAGCCTGCGCGACGGTGAGCCGCTGCCGCTGGTGGCGCTCGAAGCGCCATGCCTTCTGCGCACGGTGGCAACCGAAACGCTCGACCGCGCCGGGCTGTCGTGGCGGATGGCCTTTTCCAGCCCGAGCCTTGGCGGCATCTGGGCAGCGGTGGCGGCGGGGCTGGGGCTGACGATCCGCACCGACATCGGCCTGCCGGCCAGCGTCAGCGCAATGACGCCGGAGATCGCCGGGCTGCCGGCATTGCCCAAAATGGCGTTGGTGCTGCACCAGAAGGATGCTGAACTGGATCCGGTGGCAGCGCGGCTAGCCGACATATTGTTGCAGGCGGCGTTGCAGGCGCTGCCACGGGACGAGCGGTTGAAGGAGGTCGCTTAGACAGCCGGAAAGGTATCCAGTGTCGCGTTCCGTCCCCTCTGTCCTGCGGACATCTCCCCCGCAAGGGGGGAGATTGGATGTCGCGAGTGCTCTCGCGAATCTTCAACGTTGCAAGAAAGGCGCCGTCAGAACGAACTGCTGATCTCCCTCCTTGCGGGGGAGATGGCCGGCAGGCCAGAGGGGGGTGCTGTCCCGCCAACTTTGCGGAGAATTCCCGCGAGCAAAGAGGCTCATTCGAGCCCGACCGCTTATTTGCGCTTGTTGGACCTGCCGGCGAATGGATTGTCCGACGTGCGCAGCGCGATGCGGATCGGCACGCCGGGCATGTCGAAGGCTTCGCGCAGGCTGTTGGAGAGATAGCGGACATAGGATTGCGGCATCGCATCGGGCCGCGAGCACTGGACAACGAAACCCGGCGGCCGGGTCTTGGCCTGGGTGACGTATTTGACCTTCAGCCGGCGCCCGGCCACGGCAGGCGGCGGGTGGTGTGCCAGGATGCCTTCCAGCCAACGGTTGAGCTTGCCGGTCGAGACGCGGCTGTTCCACACCTTGTGCGTCCTGATGACGGCATCCATCAGCTTGTCGAGGCCGCGCCCGGTCTCGCCGGAGACAGGTACGGCCTGGAGGCCGCGCGCCTGGGGAAGAAGCCGTTCCGTCTTCTCTCGCAGTTCGGCCAGAAGTTCCTGGGGATGGTCGATCAGATCCCATTTGTTGAAGGCGATCACCGGCGCCCGGCCTTCCCTGATGATCAGGTCGGCGATCTGCAGATCCTGCTTCTCGAAGGGGATGGTGGCGTCGAGCACGATGATGACGATCTCGGCAAACCGGATGGCGCGCAGACCGTCCTGCACCGACATCACTTCCAGCTTTTCATGAATCCTGGCCTTGCGGCGCATGCCGGCTGTGTCGAACAATTTCAGGCGGCGACCATGCCAATCCCAATCGACCGAGATCGAATCACGGGTAATGCCGGCTTCCGGTCCGGTGAGCAGCCGCTCTTCGCCGATCAGCGCGTTGATCAGCGTCGACTTGCCGGCATTGGGACGGCCGACGACGGCAATGCGCATCGGCTTGGTGTCGTCATAGGTGTGCTCGGCATCCGGATCGGCGATATCCTCGCCGATCAGCACCTCGCCGGCAGCGACGTCTTCGTCTTCGCCATCTTCTTCTTCGCCGAAGGCGCGCGCTTCGCCGAGCGCGCCGATCACGGCGTCGCGCAGGTCAGGCAAGCCCTGGCCATGCTCGGCCGAAACCGGGATCGGCTCGCCAAGGCCGAGTTCCCAGGCCTCCAGCATGCCGCCCTGGGCGCCCTTGGCCTCGGCCTTGTTGGCGACCAGCACGACCGGCTTGCCGGACTTGCGCACGATCTCGGCGAAGGTCCTGTCGTCGGGCAACAGGCCGGACTTGGCGTCGATGGTGAAGAAGATCAGGTCGGCATCCCGGATGGCGATCTCGGTCTGCGCACGCATGCGGCCGGGCAAGGTCGAGGCGCCCGCGTCCTCGAAGCCGGCGGTGTCGATGACGTCGAAATGCAGGTCGTAAAGCTTGGCGGCATGGACGCGACGGTCGCGGGTGACGCCCGGCGTGTCGTCGACGAGCGCCAGCTTCCTTCCCACCAGCCGATTGAAAAGAGTCGATTTGCCGACGTTAGGTCTGCCGATGATGGCGACTTTGAAGGTCACGACGCACTGCCCGACCCGCGGATCAGCTCGGACATCAATGTTGCGCGCTCGCGGGTGTTGCGCGGCGCGCCGTCATCGGCGGCGATCTGGTCGAACAGTTTCAGCGCATCCTGCGTCTTGCCTTCCTTCCAGGCGGAAAGGCCGAGTGCCTCGCGCGCCGTGTGGCGTAGCGTGTTGGTGTCGGATGTCAGCGCCTCGACACGGCTGGAGACGTCGGCAAAGGAACCATGGTCGACGAGCAGCAGTGCTGCCCGCAGCCGCGCCATGTCGCGAATTCCCTGGGGAATGGCCGTATCCGCGGCGACTTCGTCGAAATCCTTGACGGCGGCGGGGACATCGCCCTTGTTCGCTTTGACGGTCGCGCCGCGCATGCGGGCGAGCAGCGGATAGGCGCCGTAGCCATCCTTCTCCAACTGATCGAGCGCAGTCAGCGCCTCATCGTTCTTGCCGTCATTGGCGAGCTTCAGCGCCTGCGAGAACGCATCGCCCGAGCGGTTGGCGCGCGTCTCGTCCCAATAGCGATAGCCGACGAAGGCGGCAGTGCCGAGCACCACGAGGACCGCAACGACAATCAAGGCCGGGCCAAAACGGTCCCACAGCGCCTGTGCCTGCTCGCGACGGATCTCGTCGTTGACTTCACGGATAAAACTGTCGTCGGACATCAATCAAACCATTCCTGCCCGGTCGGGCCCTTTGTCAGCCCGCGTTTTAGCGAAATTTTGCCGGCATGGAAGGGGTTCAACCGGAAAATCGCCTATTGTCCGGGGCAAACGGATGTTTGCCCCGGACAGGCAGCCGAAAAGACCAATCGCACCCACGCCACATTTAGGCGATAGCCGGCTTGCAGACATTCCCCGAGTGAAGATCAGATTGCCTATGCTTCGTCCGTTCCGCGTTGTTGCGTTTTCGCTTGCGGCACTCGCCGCTGCCGGTGGGGCTTTGGCCGATCCACCGGCGCCGGCAAAGCCGAAACAGGTCGTCATCATCTCGTTCGACAGTGCCCGCGACATTTCGCAGTGGAAACGCAGCCGGGCACTGGCTGAGCGCACCGGCGCGCACTTCACCTATTTTCTCTCCTGCGTCTTCCTGCTGTCAACGGAGACACGCAAGGAATACACCGCACCGGGCAAAGGCGCCGGCAAATCCAACATCGGCTTTGCCGCCTCGAAGCAGGAAGTCACCGAGCGACTCGAACAGATCGGCCTTGCCGCGCATGAAGGCCACGATATCGCCAGCCATGGCTGTGGCCATTTCGACGGCAAGGACTGGAGCAAGGCCGACTGGCTGAAAGAGTTCAGTTCGTTCGAGCACATTCTCGAGAACGCCTATGCGATCAACGGCATTGCACCCGAACCACAGGGCTGGCGCGATTTCGCGCGGCATGCGGTGGTCGGCTTTCGCGCGCCGTATCTGTCGACCGGCAAGGCGCTCTATGAAGCGCTGCCGGCGGCCGGATATCAATTCGATGCCAGCGGCGTCTCGCAAGGCCCTGCCCGACCGACGGCCAGCAACGGCATCGTGCACTTTTCGCTGCCGCAGATTCCGGAAGGACCGAAGTCACGGCCGGTGATCGCCATGGACTACAATCTCTATGTCAGGCATTCCGGCGGCTTCGAGCGGCCAAGCCAGGCGGACGAGTTCGCCAACCGGACCTATGCTGCCTTTCGCGCCGCCTTCGACAAGCAGTATGCCGGCAAGCGCATTCCGCTTGAGCTCGGCTTCCACTTCGCGCTGATGAATGACGGCGCCTACTGGAACGCGCTGGAGCGCTTTGCCGGCGACGTCTGCGTCAAAGCCGATGTCGAATGCATCAGTTTTCGCGATTATGTTTCGCGACAGGACGCTGGCCAAAGGCAGGTCTCGGTCGGCGGCTGAGCCGCCAACCCGGTTCGATTTCCAAAGCCTCGGTTTTTAGGCTGGGTCCTCGGCGCTCTGTCTTGCCAGATAGCGCTGGTCGATTTCAGGCAATGGCTCGCCTTGCAGCGTCGCTTCGAAGGCACGCAGGCGCTTGTGGACAGATTGCAGCTCGACGATGGTCGACCAGGAGGAGAGCAGAAACTGCAGCGACCCCGTCACCTTGCCGAATGCGTTCGAAATCTGGTTCAGCGCGCCGAACGTTATCTTGTGCGCCACCAGTGAGGGACCAAGGATCAGCAGCGAGAAAATGTTGTCGGCCTGCAGGTAGGTGTAACGGACGACGTTGAAATAGATGTAGTGGAAATACAGCCTGAAATAATTGTGACGAACATTCTCGAACAGCTCGGCGGTGGTGGCCGGCTGGGCGCGGTCCGCATGATCCTCGCCGTAGACGAGTTCCTTGCGGTAGGCGGCTTCGACACGCTGGTTGCGGAACTGCAGCCCTGGAAGTTTCAGACCGGCAACCATGACCGAGATCGTCCCGAACAGACACCAGGCAAGGGCCGCGACAACCAATGGCTGCGGGATCGCGCCGATAATCGGCAACTCAGTGATATGGGCCTGCAACTGGATCATGACCGGCAGGAATGCGATCAATGTCATGATCGACTGGACGAAGCTGGAGCCGAGGTCTTCCATGATCTGCGAGAACCGCATCGTGTCTTCCTGGATACGCTGCGAGGCACCCTCGATATGGCGTAGCCTGCTCCAATTCTCGACGAAATAATTGTTCATCGCCGTGCGCCAGCGGAAAATCCAGTGGCTGACGATGAAGGCATTGACCACCTGCACATTCATGCCGACCAGCGCGAGCCACGAAAA
Organism: Mesorhizobium sp. SEMIA396; assembly: GCF_024518615.1. Lineage (NCBI taxonomy): Bacteria > Pseudomonadati > Pseudomonadota > Alphaproteobacteria > Hyphomicrobiales > Phyllobacteriaceae > Mesorhizobium > Mesorhizobium sp. SEMIA396. The sequence continues at coordinate 65,864 of NZ_JANIFC010000002.1, read as the reverse complement.
ATCCGCCAATCCGATATAAAATTCGCTGTTGGTCGACTTTCCAGTCCCCGACATCAGTCCCTGCACATAGTCGAAGAATGGTCCGTACCAGGCGTTGACGGCGACACTGACCTGCACATTGAAATAGATGAAGAACAGGATGACCGCGGTCATCAGGATCGACCAGCGCTGCCACGGATGCGGCGAATACCAGCTCCAGAATGCGTAGAAGACGGCCACGCAGAACACGAAATAGAGATAAAACCATAGAAACGGCGGCGACATGAGGATCGCGATGCCGATGATGGGCGGCGCACCGGCCACTGCGGGCGGCAATCCGAAAACCGCCCCCAATTGTTCACCACCGAAAAACCAGAACAGGATTGCCGCAAGGCTCCAGAGGGCGGCCGAAGAGAAGAAGAGCTTCGGCTGCGGGAAAAAGGATACGAACACTGTGGCGAATTCCTCGATCTAGGCGCAAATCAGCTGACGGCAGCGGGCATAAAGTCACACATTAGTAGGAAAGAAAATGCCTGTGCCCGATGCCCGGCACAGCAAGCCCACAATCATGGCGATTTTGGCGCAGCCGACCATGTGATGGCGCCGGAGACGACCAGCACGATTGCGGCGGTGATCGAGGCGAGGAAGAAATCGCCGGACATTTGCGCCAGAAATCCGGCCGCGACCGGCCCGATGATCTGGCCAAGGCCGAACGCAGCCGTCATCAGGGCAAAGATCCGGCGCGGCGCGCTTGGCGCCTGCTGCCGGGCGGCCTGCAGGCCAAAGGCGGTGATGGCAATGAAGGTGCCGCCGAGCAGCACGCCGGCAAGCAGCGGCCCGGTGGCGCCGCCGATGGCGACGCTGGCGGTGACGCCGGCAACTTCGATGAAGCACGCCAGCGCATAGGCGGCATAGAGGCCGGTCCGCGCCGCGATCTTCTGCCAGAACCAGACCGAGGGAAAGCCCGCAAGACCGGCGACCATCCACACAATGGCCTCGAAGACGCGGCTGCCGCCGCCTTGCCGGACGATGGCGACCAGGAATGTCGCCGTCACCACATAGCCAAAGCCGAACAGGCCGTAGGCGATGATGACCTTGACCAACGACCGGTCCATCCGCAGTGCCGGCTCGCGGGGGACTTCGCCGTTGCCGAGCGGACCCTCATTGACCAACAGAGCCACGAGGACGAAACCGCAGGCCGAAATCGCCGCCGACCATAGCCAGCCTGCCGCCCAGCCCGAATGCTCGGCGACCAGCACCGCCATCATCGCCGCCGATGCCGCTATGCCGAGCCCGACGCCGCCGAAATGCCAGGCCTGCAGGTCGTTGCGACCGGCAGCCGCGATATGGCTGAACACGATGCTGGCCATGAACACCATGACGAAGGCGCTGGCCAGACCGGCCAGAAAGCGGATGGCGAGAAAGGCCGCCATCGCTTCGGTCAGCCCCATCAGCGCGGCAAGGACCGCACTGGCGCCAAGCCCCGCCAGCATCAGCAGGCGCTCGCGCCCATGCGCCCAGCCGCCCGCCGCCGCCAACGCGCCGACGAGATAGCCGAGATAGTTGGCCGAGGCGATCCAGCCGGCATCGGCCGGCGACAGATGCAGTTCCTGCATCATGCCGGGCAGGATCGGCGTGTAGACGAAACGGCCGATGCCCATGGCAATCGCCATGGCAATCATGCCGGCGAAGGCGAAACGCAGCGCTGTCGAGGTGGCCGATGTCATTGCACTGCACAATAAGTGCAGGGATCGCTGAAACAATCGCCATCTGTTGGGCCAGTGCGTGCGCGGGACGCGGTGCTCGCCTCGACTTTCCCCAAGCCGAACGCTTCGCGCCTGCTCAGCAGCGACCGCCGGCGCGTAGCGGAGCCGTTTCGTGCACTGTCCGCCGTGCCGTCAGCCTGAACGGCACATCGCCCAGTTCGCGCTCCGACATGGTGTTCAGCACCGGATGCGAAAGCGGATCGATCAGCCATCTCTGCGCCTCGCCGTCCGGGCGCGGCTCATACGGCCTGCTCGCAGTGAAAAAGACCTTCAGCGACGACGACAAAATCCCTAACATTTCCGGCTCCACAGGTCTGTCTCTCCCGACAAAATCTGCCGTTTCGATATGCCTATCAATTGAGATTTCAGCCGGATCAGTTTAGAAAAACTCAATGGCCATGCTCAACCGCGTCCATCTCAACGGCCTCCGCGCCGTCGAAACCGTTGCCCGTCTCGGATCGCTGGCGGCGGCGGCCGGTGAGCTCAACGTTTCCGTCAGCGCCGTCAGCCAGCAGATCAGCCGTACCGAAAAACAGCTCGGCCAGGCGCTGTTCGAGCGAACGGCGAGCGGTCTGGTGCTGACCGAATTCGGCGCCGTCTTCGCGGCCCGCCTCGGTGCTGGATTTCGTGAGCTTTCCCAGGCCGTGGCCCTGGCCGACGAGGCTACGCAATGCACATTGGTGGTTTCGGTGGCGCCGGCCTTTGCCTCGAAGTGGCTGTTGCCCAGACTATCTCGCCACTTCGACCGGCATCCCAAAGTGCTGCTGCGCATCGACGCTTCGGTGCGGCTGGCCAATCTCGATCACTCGGACATCGACATCGCCATCCGGCTCGGCGACGGCAAATGGCCGGGCGGACGCACGGAACTGCTCTTGGCGCAGGAAGTCTTCCCGGTCTGCGCGCCGGCGATCGCCCAAAAACTGAAGTCGATCGAGGATCTTGCCCAGACCTGCGCGATCACCGACGAGCGGGCAATGATCAACTGGGAAAGCTGGTTCGAGACAGCAGGCGTTCCGCCTGTCACCTTCCTCAAGGGTGCGCGTTTCACCGACCCGATGCTGTGCCTGGAATCGGCGATTGCCGGCCATGGCGTGATGCTGGGCTGGCAATTGCTTGCCGCGGATGCGCTGACCGACGGGCGGCTGGTGGCGCCTTTCGGAATCCGCGCCCAGAGCGGGCTCGGCTATTGGCTGGTGACCTCGTCCGTCAAGGCGGAAAGCCGCAAGGTCCGTGATTTCAAGGTCTGGATCAGGGAAGAGATCGAGGCAACCATGGCGCGGTTCGGGTCCGTAAACCCAGAACCCGCCGGCGCGATCGCGGTGGAAAGGACGGAGGCACCGAGCTATGTAGAGTCGGACATCAAACTACGACAGGCAGGATCATGACCACACATTCGCGCGGCGTTTCCGCATCGATCGACCCGGTGAAGCTCGACAGGCTGGCGGAAGTCGCCATCAAGGTCGGACTGCAATTGCAGCCGGGGCAGGATCTGGTGCTGACTTCGTCGATCGCGGCACTGCCGTTGACCAGGCGGATCGTCGAGCACGCCTACAAGGCCGGCGCCGGGCTGGTGACGCCGATCTTCAACGACGACGAGATGACGCTGGCCCGCTACCGCTTCGGCGCCGATGCGAGCTTCGACCGCGCCGCCGGCTGGCTCTATGAAGGCATGGCGAACGCCTTTTCCAACAATGCGGCCAGGCTTGCCGTGCGCGGCGAGGATCCATCGCTGTTGTCGGCTCAGGATCCGGCGAAAGTGGCGCGCGCCAACAAGGCGAATTCGATGGCCTACCAGCCGGCGCTGGAAAAGATCACCGGCTTCGACATCAACTGGAACATCGTGGCCTATCCGGACCTCGCCTGGGCCAGGCAGGTTTTTCCTGACGATGCCGACGATGTCGCGGTCGTGAAGCTCGCCGACGCCATCTTCGCCGCGTCGCGGGTCGATGTGGAGGACCCCATCGGCAATTGGAAGGCGCACAACGCGGCGCTGCGCAGCCGCACCGAATGGCTCAACGGCCATGATTTCCATGCGCTGCACTTTGCCGGACCCGGCACCGACCTGACGGTTGGACTGGCGGACGGCCATGAATGGATGGGCGGCGCCTCGACCGCCAAGAACGGCATCACCTGCAACCCCAACATCCCGACCGAGGAAGTCTTCACCACGCCGCATGCAAGGCGGGTCGAGGGTCATGTCTCCTCGACCAAGCCGCTGTCCTACCAGGGCACGCTGATCGACGACATTTCGGTGCGTTTCGAAGAAGGCAGGATTGTCGAGGCCAAGGCATCGAAGGGCGAGGATGTGCTGAAGAAGGTGCTCGATACAGATGAGGGCGCGCGCCGCCTCGGCGAAGTAGCGCTGGTGCCGCATTCCTCGCCGATCTCGGCAAGCGGGCTGTTGTTCTTCAACACGCTGTTCGACGAGAACGCCGCCTGCCATATCGCGCTCGGCCAGTGCTATTCGAAGTGCTTCGTCGACGGCGCCTCGCTCAGCCAGGACGAGATCGCGGCGCGCGGCGGCAACAAGAGCTTCATCCACATCGACTGGATGATCGGTTCGGACAAGATCGACATCGATGGTGTCCACAAGGACGGCGCCCGCGTGCCCGTCATGCGCAAGGGTGAATGGGCTTGACCGTACGGAGGGTGCGATGGCCTTCGACCTGGCGGTCAAGCGTATCTACGAGCCACCCGCGCCCGATGACGGGCAGCGGGTTCTGGTCGACCGCATCTGGCCGCGCGGTGTCAGCAAGGAAGACGCTGCGCTGACGCTGTGGTTGAAGGACATCGCACCGAGCGACGACCTGCGAAAGTGGTTCGGCCATGCGCCGGCGCGCTGGCCGGAGTTTCAGGAGCGGTATCGTGCTGAGCTGGACGGGAACGGCGAGGCGGTGAGTGAATTGCGAGGCTTGATCAGCCACGGCAAGGTGACGCTGCTCTATGGCGCGCATGATGAAGCGCATAACAATGCGGTGGCGCTGGCGGGGTATCTCAGCGCAAGCGCTCACAATTAGCCATCGTTAGCCAGACCTTCGTCATCCTCGGGCTTGACCCGAGGATCCATGCCGCGACCTCAGTCGAAAGGCGCAGCGGAGCAGAATCTGCACCGTTGCAACACGGATAGATCACGGCATGGATCCTATGGTCTGCGCTGCGTCGCTCCGCTCCTTGCTTCGCCATAGGATGACGAAGTGAGGTGTATGCGCTGCCCTACTTCACCACCGCCTCATAAACATCAGCCTTGAACCCCACCAGAATCCGATCCCCAACCTCCAGCACCGGTCGCTTGATCACGGTCGGCTTGGCCAGCATCAGCGCCTTGGCCTTCTTTTCGTCGAGGCTCTGCTTGTCGTTGTCCGGCAGTTCGCGAAACGTGGTGCTACCCTTGTTGAGCAGCTTTTCCCAGCCGACCTTGCCCGCCCAGCCATCCAGCCGCTTCGCGTCCAGTCCCTCTGCCCTGAAATCGTGAAACCTGTAGGCCACGTCATGGCCTTCCAGCCAGAGGCGCGCCTTCCTGACCGTGTCGCAGGTGGTGATGCCGTACATGATGATCGTCAAAACAGTGGCCCTTCCGATTTCGAATCTGACCGCAGATTAAGGACGCTCTGCGCGCTTTGCCAGCGCTCCCCGGCATGCCTTCGGTTTTGCCCTTGCCAACACTAAGGAATTTCCCTAAGTATTTTGACAGCGCCTCAGGACCAACCAATGACAAGCCTTCAGACCACAACTCCGAGCCCTCCGCCGATCGACGGCATCTTTCGCGCACTGTCCGATCCGACGCGGCGACGCGTGGTGGAGCGGCTGAACCGCAGCCCTGCCTCGGTCAGCGAGCTTGCCCAACCGTTCGACATGGCCCTGCCCTCCTTCATCGAACATCTCAAAATCCTCGAAGGTTGCGGGCTGGTGCGCTCGCAAAAGACCGGCCGGGTCAGGACCTATCAACTGGCGCCCGAGCCGCTGAAGCTTGCCGAAAACTGGCTGGCCGAACAGCGCACGCTGTGGGAGCGCCGCCTCGACCAGTTCGACGCCTATGTGATGACCCTCAAGGAGACAGAAAAATGATCTATCCCCTCAAGCCGGATCCCAGACTGGACCTCGTGCTGGAGCGCGTCATCGATGCGCCGCGCGAATTGCTGTGGCGCGCCTTGACGACGCCGGAGCACGTCAAGCAATGGTTCACGCCGAAGCCTTGGATGATCACCGACTGCGAGATAGACCTCAGGCCGGGCGGGCTGTTCCGCACGCGCATGCAGTCGCCCGACGGAACCGAGGTCAACGACCGCCATTGCTGCTATCTCGAAATCGTGCCGAACGAGCGGCTGGTGTGGACGGATGCATTGTTGCCGGGTTACCGGCCGTCAGGGGAACCCTTCATCACCGCTGTTATCTCCTTGCAGCCGGACGGCAAGGGCACGCGCTACACCGCCACCGCCATCCATCGCGACGAGGCGACCCGCAACAACCATGAGGAGATGGGTTTCTTCAACGGCTGGGGCACGGTGGCCGATCAGCTTGGGCAGTACGTGAAGACGATCTGATCTTCCCACATGACGGCCAGGACGTTGTCTTGGCCGTCATGCTTGTTTTCAACCCGGGAGCGAAGAGAGCAGTCTCCCGGTGGCATTTCCGCCTCAATAATAGAAGCGCTCTTCGGTGATCTTGCCGTTCTTGACTGTGTAGAGGCCAACTTCATCCATGGTGACGCGCTCGCCGGTGGCCTTGGGCGTGATGTCGAACTTGAAGCGCACCGCGAACTGGTCTCCGTTGACATAGGGGCCCTCGACCGAGCCGCCATGCACTTCGTTGTTCTCCTGCCACCACTGGCCCTTCTGCTTGAGAGCCTCCTTGCCATGGGAGATGGCCATCGGCCCCGCCATGGCTTCGAGACTGACGATATCATCGGCATTGTACTTCTCGGCAGCAGCTTCGTTATCGCCCTGCTTGAGCAGTTCGGTGAAATCTTTGGCAATTTCCGCGATGGTCATTTGTGTTCCTCCTGTCAGACGCACTGCAAATGGGGAACAGCTTGCTGGCCTGCCACCATTGCCGGCACTACAGCTGACAAGCCGTGTCAGGACGATTGATATAGCGGCTGTATGACGACGATTTCTCACATGCCGGCTAGGGAATCGTCCTGACCGGTCAATTGCCAGGTCGCCGGACATTTGTATTCACCCTGGTGGCTACGGATCAGCGAAAAACTCCGCACTGTCCAGGATATCGGCTCAACGATCCGTTCCCGCACTTTTGGAACGCCCCTCCTGTCGCGAAGCAGCGTGACATGTGGCTCCAGCGAGGTCGTGATGAATGGCTTTAGCGGGCTGTCGTCAATTACGGCAGAGAGCTTGCGCCAGAAGGCTTGCAAAGTCGGCGAATGGTCGCTGCTGCGAAGCACCAGCGCCCCGCCGCCGAAAGCCGACAGGCGGTCGAAGCAAACATCGAATGGTGTGGCTTGCATCAGCAAGCCGACATGGCGGGCGATCTCCACCACACGCTTCTGTTTGCCGTCGCCAAGGCCGATCAGGGATATGTGCATTTGATCGGTTGGCGTCAGCCATCCCCGCAATCTCAGTTCCTGATTGTAGTGCTCAGCCCTGCGCCGCAGCATGGCATTGACCGGGTCTTCAACGAGAAATCCGTAAAACAGATGCGGCTCCCGGATCGGGCTCTGTCCTTCAAATCGGAAAAAGGTCTGACCGTTCTTCGCGGTTCCGTATGAAAATTGCCCACTCACAACCGATCTCGTCCGGCAGATTGTATCAAGCCGAGAAGCTTAGAACAAAAAGGGAACGAATCAAGTGAAAACAAAACCGGCGCTAATGGTTTCCGCATCAGCGCCCGCAAGCTTAACGGCGGAGCAAGCATTTTCGAGCAGGGGCCGAACCCTACGATCCGTAGCCGATGATGCCCTGACCTCCCGAAAATCGTGGATCGACCAGTCGACATACCCCCGGCCGTTGACCGACGGCTTGTAGCCACCGCGCGGCGTGTGCTCCGGTTATTTAACGTCGACAAAATTAGCTTGGTAGCACCGGGCAGTTGGCACCACGGCGCAGGCTGATATGCGCCACGTCTCCGACGCTGAATTGGGAACCCTCGGCCTGGCGCGGCGCATCGATGACAACAGGCGCGCCCTGCCCGAGTTCGGCATGAAGGCGCAGCGTGCGACCGTGAAAGACGACGCTGTTGACGCGCGCCGGCGCGGTGCCGGGCGCGGCCTCGGTCATCGCCAGCAAATCCTCCGGACGCACGCCGATGGTGCGGGTGGCGCCCTCGGCAGGTGCCTCGCTAGTTTCAGAAATAGCCTCCAGCGGCAGGGCGCCGGCGGCGAAGCGCAGGCGATCGCCGTCTCGGCCGACGAAGCGCGATTGCAGGAGATTCATGGTGCCGATGAAGCTCGCCACAAACTTCGTGGCGGGCCGGTCGTAAAGGGTGGCCGGCGGCGCGATCTGCTCGATGCGGCCCTTGTTCATGACGACGATGCGGTCGGAGATCGACAGCGCTTCGGTCTGGTCGTGGGTGACCATGACGAAGGTGGTGCCGAGCCGCGACTGCAGCCGCTTCAGTTCAACCTGCATCTGTTCGCGCAGATGCGCATCGAGCGCCGACAGCGGCTCGTCGAGCAGCAGCACGCGTGGTTCGCAGACGATGGCACGCGCCAGCGCGACGCGCTGGCGCTGGCCGCCCGACAGTTCGGAGACGCGGGCGCCAAGCTTGTCGGCGAGACCGACCATGTCGAGGGCTTCGCCGGTTCGCTTTGCCTGTTCGGCTCCAGACAGTTTGCGCAGTGACAGACCGAAGCCGACATTTTCGGCGACATTCATGTGCGGGAACAGCGCATAATCCTGGAACACGGTGTTGACCGGCCGGTCGAAGGGCCGAAGGGCCGTGATATCGCGACCATCGAGCAACACCTTGCCGCTCGACGGGCTTTCGAAACCGGCGATGACGCGCAGGCTGGTGGTCTTGCCGCAACCCGACGGCCCGAGCAGCGTGACAAACTCGCCGCTGATAATGTCGAGGTCGACGGCGTCGAGCCCGACGATGCCGCCAGGAAAAATCTTCGAGACCGCCTGCAGCCGCACGAGTGGATCAGGCGCCATCGCGAACCTCGGACGGCTTCGTGGTGTTGACCCAGAGGATCTGGCAACGCTCGGTGCCCGGATTGCGGAAGGCATGCAAAAGCGTGCTCTTGAACGCAAAACTGTCGCCGGCCTTCAGCACGTAATTTGTCGAATCCACCACCAGTTCGACCTCGCCGGCCAGCACGAAGCCGAATTCATGGCCGGCATGGGCATAGGCCTCGGCCGTGCCGCCGCTGGCTTCCACCGTCACCAGCATGCCGGTCAGCGTCGCGCCCGGGGGTGACAGCAGCGCCTTGGCAATGCCTTCCGACTTCACCGGGATCTGCCGCCGCTTGTCGGCGCGCACGCAATAGAGATCGTTGGCCGCATCGTTGCCGTCGGCGATCAGCGCCGACGGCTCGATGTCGAGGGCGGCGGCGAGCGGCCAGATCACCTTGACGCGCAGCGAGGACATGCCGCGCTCGATCTGGCTGAGCGCCCCGATCGACACACCAGCTTTTGCCGCAAGATCGGCCAGCGACAGATTGCGCTCCAGCCGCAGCGCCCGCACGCGCCGGCCGACCCGCACATCGGCATCGTCCTTCGGCTTCTCAGCCGGTTCGTCCAGCATGTCCATTTGTTAGTCCTTATTGCAGTGCTTAGGGCCGGTGGCGACCAAGGCCGGCTTCAGGGTTGGATAGCTATCGGGCGTCAGTGCTGCCCCTCATCGCCCTGCCGGGCACTTCTCCCCGTATAGTGACGGGGAGAAGTGGCTGGCCGCAACGCCGGCGCCATCCTTGCAACGCTGATGATTGGCGAAATGGGCGATGACAGCGTCCCTCTCCCCGTCACTATACGGGGAGAGGATGCCGGCAGGCAGGTGAGGGGCAGCGCAAACTTCGGCAATTGGTCGCCTCGAATACGGTTGAAACTCACCCGCCCGCCTTGACCTTTTCAAACATCTTGGCGAGGTCGTCATTCTGTTTCATCGGCCCGGTGAAGATGGTGGTCTTCAGCAACACCTCGGGATCGGATGGCAGCTGCAATTTCTCAAGTTCCTCCTTCGGCACGGTGGCGAAGGCGGAGTTCAGCGAGCTGCCGTAGCCATAGGCCTGGATCAGGTATTTGCCGGAGTCGGCATCCAGCCGGCTGTTGATGAAGTCATAGGCGAGATCGACATTCTTGGCGTCCTTGAGCATGACGAAGCCGCAGGCCCAGGTCAGCATGCCCTCCTTCGGCTTCATGAACTCGACCGGCACGCCCTGCTTCTTCAGCGACGTGGCGGACGCGTTCCAGGTCATGGCGGCGACCAATTGGCCGCTGGCCAACGCCTGTTCGACGGAGGTCATGTCGGTGGTGTAGTTGGAGAGCAGCGGGCGCTGCTCGCGCAGCTTCTCGGCCACCTTGTCCATTTGCTCCGGCGTCATGTCGAACGGATTGACGCCGGCGAGCAGTGCGGCAACGACCGGCGTGTCGTGCACGGCGTCGATCGTCGCCATGCGGCCGGCATACTGCTTGTCCCACAAAAGGTTCCAGCTCGCTTCCGGGTTCTTCACCAGATCGGTTCGGTAGAGGATCGAGGTGTTGCCCCAGTCCCATGGCACCATCCAGACCTTGCCGTCGCCGGCCTGCAGGTCGGGCAGGTTCTTGAACACCGGGAAGATCGAATCCCAGTTCTTGATGCGCTTGGTGTCGATCGGCTGCAGCAGGCCTTCCTTGTTCCAGCGCGCCACCTTGTCATAACAGGGATGCGCGATGTCGGGGCGGAAGCCGGCCTTGACCTTGGTGAAGGCGTCATCGTCGTCACCGAAGATGGAGGCCTCGACGCCATCGGGATGCGCGGCAAGGAAGCTCTTGTTGAAATCGGGCAGTTCATAGCCCGACCAGGTGAAATATTGCAGCTTGTCGCCGGCGAAAGCGACGGTCGACGACAGCGTCATCGCGAACGCCGTCAATCCAGCGCAAACAGTCTTTGCAGAGATCGATTTCAGGTCGAATGCCATTGCAGTTCTCCTCTCTTGGTTTGTTTTGGTTGTGATGGATCCGCGGGCTTTGGCGCCGTGGCGGACAGGCCGCGATGGCGCAGGATTTCAGCTGCTGCAGCGATGATGAAGGACACAGCCAGGATCGACGTGCCCAGCGCCATCACCGTCGGCAGCGACTTTGGAAAACGCAGCTGGCTCCAGATGTAGAGCGGCAGCGTCGGCTCGGTGCCGGCGAGGAAGAAGACGACGATGAATTCGTCGAAGGAGATCAGGAAGGCCAGCATGAAGGCCGAAACGATGGCCGGCAGGCTGAGCGGCAGCATGACCCGCCGGAACGTCGTCCAGTCGGAGGCGCCGAGATCGAGCGCCGCCTCGCGAATGGTTTTCGGGACGGCGGCGAAGCGGCTGCGCATGATCACCACGGTCGTCGGCAGCGCCACCAATATGTGACCGAGAACGATGGCGATGCGCGATGGCCCCAAACCAATGAGGTTGATGAGGATCAGCAGCGATATGCCGACGATGACGCCGGGGATCAGGATCGGCAGCCGGGCGATGGCGCTGATGGTGGCGGCCAGCGGCGAGCGGCCATAGAGGTCCATGTAGGATACGGTGATGCCGCACAGCGTCGCGCCCGTGGCGGCAATGGCGCCGATGACGAGGCTGTTCAAGAGTGCACCAGTCAGCGCCGAATTGCCGAACAGTGTCGCGTACCATTGCAAGGTGAAGCCTTGCAGTGGAAACGCTGCCTGGATCGAGTTGTTGAAGGAAAACAGCGGGATCAGCAGCACCGGCAGATAGAGAAAGACCAGATAGGCGACGACGTAGACGCCGAGCCAGCGGCCGCCTCCCTGCGTGCGTGCAGCGCTCATGTGCGGCTGCCAAATCTGCGGTCGGCGAAACGCGCGACCAGCACCACGCACAGGATGACCAGCATGACGGCGACGGAGAGTGCGGCGCCGAACGGCCAGTCATTGGCCTTGCCGAATTGCGCCTGGATCAGCGTGCCGATCATGGTGCTGGCCGGGCCGCCGACGAGCGCCGGCGTGACATAGTCACCGACCGTCGGCACGAAGACGACAAGGGCTGCCGCCAGCACGCCCGGCATCGAATTGGGCAGCACGACACGGCGGAAAGAGGTGAATGGCCGCGCGCCGAGATCGGAAGCGGCCTCGATCAGCGATTTCGGGATGGTGTCCAGCGCCACATAGATCGGCAGGATGGCGAACGGTGCATAGGCGTGCGCGAGCGTGACGACGACGGCGGCCGGCGTGTTGAGAAAGGCCAATGTCGGCTCGGACCAGATACCGCTTTCGATCAGCGCCGAGTTCAAAACGCCATTGTAGGCGAGCACGATCTTCCAGGCGAAGACGCGCAGGAGATAGCTGGTCCAGAACGGCAGCGTCACCAGGAACAGCAGCAGGCCGCGCCGCCGGCCGGCGTGGAAGGCAAGGTAGTAGGCGACGGGATAAGCGGTGACGACGGTCGCCAGCGTGACCAGAGCGGCAATGATCAGCGAGCGCAGCGTCACCGTCCAGTACAGCGGATCGGACACCACAGTGACAAAATTCGCCACGGTGAAGCCGGCGCCGAGCAGCGAACCGTCATTGCCGCGGAAGGCGAGAAAAAGCACGAGGCCGAGGGCAAACAGGATCAGCAGGAAAGTGACCAGAGCGCCCGGCAGCAGCATGGCGACCCGGAAGCCCTGAGAAGACCGGACCTCTGGCGCTGATGTTGCAACTAGGGTCGACATCCACCTGCCTATCGGGATTTTGAAATTGGCTTAGAGTTTTTCATATCCATGAAACTGTCAAGCAGAATCCTCTAACGGAACCCCAAGGAGATGAAGCGCCCTGGTCAGCGCTCCAACGCATCGAGCAGACGGTACCAGGCGATGGTCGCGGCGACGCCGACCTGACGGAAGGCGTGAAACGGGATCGGCCGGATCGGCGAGACCGGGAAAGGCAATTGCCTGGCGTCGCCACTTTGGAGGTAGCCGGCGATGCGCTCGCCAAGCGCGGTCATCAGGCCGACACCACGACCCTGGCAGCCGGCCACGGCCAGCAGGCCCTGCTCCGGCTCATGGATGTGCGGCAGATGGTCCGGCGTCATCGCCACGCGGCCGAACCAGCGCTTCTCGATGGCGACACCGGACAGCACGGGATAGAGCCGCCGCAGCGCCCGCTCGAGATGCGCCCAGTCGCCGGCGCTCGTCGGCAGCGCCATGCGACCCCGGCCGCCAAGCACCAGCCGGCCGTCGGCGCTCTTGCGGTAGTAGACGAGGATGCGCCTGGAGTCCGACACCGCCTGCCCTTCCGGCAGGATCGTGGCCGCCAGATCGGGCGACAGCGGCGCTGTGGCGATCTGAAAGGAATGCAGCGGCACGATCGTCTGAGCGAGACCGGGGATCAGACCGTCCGTATAGGCGTTTGTCGCCAGCACGACCGCCTTTGCCTGCAATTGCACCCCGTTTTCAGTTGAAACACGCCAAACGCCGGCGCTGTTGTCTAGCCGAACCACCTTCTGGTGTCCGGCTACCCTCACTCCAGCCGCGGTCGCGACCCGGGCAAATTCCGACGTGTAGGCGAGCGGATCGATCACACCGGCGCGGCGGTCGAGCCAGCCGCCGAGATAGCCCTGCGCACCGGTCCTGGCCGCGATCTCCGCTGCATCGAGCAACCGGACGTCGGCACCACGCGCGTGCCATTGCCGGTCGCGGTTCGCCGCCGCCTTCAGCGCGGCCTCCGTGTGCGCCGCCTGGATCCAGCCATTGCGGACGAACGGCACCGCCAGCTTCTCGTCGCGGATCAGCTCGAACACCGCATCGGCAGTCGACGCCGCGAAATTGACGAGCGCCTCGCCGCGCTCCGGGCCAAAATGCTCCAGCAGCCATTCCGGATCGTATTTCAGGCCGGGAATGACCTGACCGCCATTCAAGCCCGATGCGCCCTGGCCGATCTCGCCGGCGTCCAGCACCTGCACCGACAGGCCAAGCCGGGCGGCATGCAAGGCGGTCGACAAGCCCATGATGCCACCGCCAACGATGGCGAGATCGACACGTTCGCCATTGGGAAGCCATTGAAACGTGGAAGCTGTCTGTGGCTTGCGCCAGATCGGATCGGAGAATGCTGTCGCCAAAGGTCACCTGACTGCGCTGCGATTGGTGAAAATCCTAGTCAGAATTTCACAATTTTGAAAGAGCGCCCTGGCTTTCGTCTGTGGACTGCCGCCGAGACGATCGGAGACCCAGAGTTCCGATCGCCCGCGACGGGATAGACCTTTGACGGGAATCCGGTGAAAGTGCCGCGCCGATCCGGCCAACCCACATTGACGATCACTTCGCCACATTGTCGATCACTCAGAGGACAGAGCGCTATGACGAACCCGACCCACCTGCCCACAGAGGGCCTTTTTGTCGGACGCGCCAGAAGCAGCGATGCCGCATACCCGCTGGTCGTCGCGGTGCGCGATGGCACGGTCTTCGACATCACCTCGCGTGCGGCACCAACCATGCGCGACCTTTGCGAGATGGCCGACCCGGCTGGGCATGTCCGCTCGGCCGAAGGCAGACCGATCGGATCGCTCGATGACATCGCCGCCAACAGTTTTGAAACCGGGCGCGATCCAGCAAAACCCTACCTGCTCTCCCCGGTCGACCTGCAGGCGGTCAAGGCATCGGGCGTCACCTTCGTCGTCAGCCTGCTGGAACGGGTGATCGAGGAACAGGCGCGTGGTTCGGCTGAAAAAGCCGATGCCATCCGCGCCGACATCGCAGGACTGATCGGCCACGACCTGTCGAAGCTGAAGCCCGGTTCGCCCGAAGCGATGGAGATCAAGGCCAAGCTGATTTCGCGCGGCGCCTGGTCGCAATATCTGGAAGTGGGCATCGGCCCCGATGCCGAGATCTTCACCAAGTGCCAGCCGATGGCCTCGGTGGGCTTCGGCGCCGATGTCGGGCTGCACCCGGTGTCGACCTGGAATAATCCGGAACCCGAGATCGCCATGATCGCCGCCTCCAGCGGCCGGATCGTCGGCGCGACCATCGGCAACGACGTCAATCTGCGCGACGTCGAAGGGCGTTCGGCGCTGCTGCTCGGCAAGGCCAAGGACAACAATGCCTCGGCCTCACTCGGCCCCTTCATCCGCCTATTCGACGACAAATTCTCCATCGATGACGTCAAGCGCGCCGTCGTGCGCCTGAAAGTCGAGGGCGAGGACGGGTTCTCGCTGGAGGGCGCAAGCTCGATGGCGGAGATCAGCCGCTCGCCGGAGGAACTGGTCGCCGCGGCCATGGGGCCGCACCACCAGTATCCGGACGGGCTGGCGCTCTATCTCGGCACCATGTTCGTTCCGTCCAAGGATCGCGGCGAGAAGGGCAAGGGATTTACCCACAAGGTCGGCGACATCGTCACCATCTCGTCGGAAAAATTCGGCGCGCTGGTCAACCGCGTGCAGCTGTCGCCGGACTGTCCGCACTGGACCTACGGCGCCAGCCATCTGATGCGGGAGCTGGCCAGAGCCGATCTGATCTAGCAACTGGTGTCGTCGACGCCCTGCCAAGCGCTGCGGACCTGGTCCCGTGGGCGCAGGATGGTCGCCGGCGTGACCCTTGTCGGCGCAGGCCGCGTTCGCGCGACCCTAAACAATCACGCCAATTATCCGACAGTCGGAAAATCACCTCAGCTGATGCAATCTGATGGGACCGCTGATGACGCCCCGTCAGGCGCCCACTACACCTGCAGATGGAGGCTTGGCAGATGGAGGCTTGCCATCCGTCGAAAAAGGGGATGCTCTGACGCATTCAACCGGCGCTGGCAAAAAGACGCGGAACAAGGGACGGATTTTGAACTGACGATCTACAAACGGGAGGAAATCAAATGCTGACACGGCTAAGACTCGTTCTATACGGCCTGTTGGTGGCGCTGATGGTGGTACCAGCAGCGGCACAGGCCAAGACGTTCTACTGGATTTCGCACGGCGGTCCGGCCGATCCGGTCTGGACCTACTTCCTGGCCGGCGCCAAGCAATGGGCCAAGGACACCGGCAACACGGTCAACACCTCGTTCCACAATGGCGATGTCGCCTCGCAGCAGGAAGCGGTTCGCGCCGCCCTCTCCGCCAAGGCCGATGGTATCGTCACCACGAGCCCCGATCCGGGCAGCCTGATCGAGATCGTCAAGGAAGCGCGTGCGGCGAAAGTGCCGATCATCAATTTCAACACGCCTGATCCGAAGGCCGACTTCAACGCCTATGTCGGTGGCGACAATGTCACCTTCGGCAAGCATTGGGCGCAGTATCTGGTCGACAAAGGCCTGGTGAAGAAAGGCGACTTCGTCTGGATGCCGGTCGAAATCCCCGGCGCCACCTATGGCGTGCAGGAAGAAGAAGGCATCAAGAGCGTCTTCGAGCCGCTCGGTATCACCTATGAAATCACGGAAGCCACGCTTGATCAGGCTGAAGTGATCAACCGCATGGTCGACTACCTCACGGCCAACAAGGCCAAGGTCAAGGCGATCATCGGCCTGGGCGATCTCGTCACCGGCTCGATCAAGCGGGTGTTCGACCAGGTCGGCATCAAGCCGGGCGAAATCCCGGTCGTCGGCTGGGGCAATTCGCTCGACACCACCCAGGAAGTGCTGAACGGCTATGTCAATGCCGGCCAGTGGCAGGACCCGCAGGCGACCAGCTATGTCGCGCTTTCGCTGGCCAATATGGCCGCCGGCGGCATTCCTCCGGGCTTCAACGTCATCACCGGCGCGCTCTACGAAAAAGACACCGCGCAAATCTACGATGACATCCTGTCCGGCAAGTAACATCCAATCCTAGCAGTCGCGGCCGCCCAACGGTCGCGACTGGCTCTCCATTTCGCCGAGCCCTTCGCACGCGATGTGCAACGCTCAGCCTTCCACTCATGTCGCGGATTGCCTGTGGAAAATCATTCGCTCGTCCAACGCCTGATCGCACGGCCGGAATTCGGCCCTTTCGTGCTGCTCGTCGTCGAGATCGCCGTTTTCTGGAGTTTCAACCACGACTTCCTGTCGCCGCAGAACATCTCCAACACGCTGGCCTTCACGGTCGAGCTCGGCCTGATCGCGCTGGCGATGACGCTGTTGATGACATCGGGCGAGTTCGACCTCTCGGTCGGTTCCCTATTCGGCTTCTCGCCGGTCTTGATGTGGACCCTGTTCAACAGCGGCCTGACCTCGCTCGAGGTCGGCTTTGTCGCCGCGCTGCTGGTCGCCGCCTTCATCGGGCTGGTCAATGGCTGGTTCGTGACGCAGCTCAAGATCCCGTCCTTCCTGGTGACGCTCGGCATGCTGCTGGTGGTGCGCGGCACCGCTCTTTTCGTCACCGATGGTTTTCCGCAGCGCACCTGGACCGCGGAAGGCAGCTGGCTGGCGGAAGTGCTGGTCGGCGATTTCTTCATCGGCCCGTTCCGCATCTACATGTCGCTGTTCTGGTTCATCGCCGCGGCGATCGGGCTCGGCTATGTGCTGACGCAAAGCCGCACCGGCAACTGGATCCAGGCGGCCGGCGGCAACCCGAGTGCTGCAAGGGCGCGCGGCGTCAATGTCAGCGGCGTCAAGATCGGCCTGTTCGTGCTGTCGTCGGTCATGGCCTCGCTTGCCGGCGTCATCTCTTCGCTGCGCACTTCCGCCGCCAACCCCAACAGCGGTACCGGCTATGAGTTGGAAGTCATCGCCATGGTGGTGATCGGCGGTACCGCCCTGACCGGCGGGCGCGGCACGATCATCGGCACCGTGCTCGGCATCCTGATCCTACGCGTGATGCGCAACGGCATCGTGCTGATCGGCGTGCCCGGTCTTGCCTACAACATCTTCATCGGCGCCATCATCCTCGGCATGATGGCGCTGCATTCATGGCTGGAACGCCGGCACCAGGCGGGGACTTGAACCATGGCCGAGCCACTGATCCGCATGACGAGCATCCGCAAGTCCTATGGCCGCGTGCAGGCGCTGGAGGATGCCAATTTCCATGTCAATGAACGGGAGATCGTCGGCTTGCTCGGCGACAATGGCGCCGGCAAGTCGACGCTGATCAAGGTGCTCTCGGGTGCCGTTCCGCTGACCAGCGGCGATATCTTCATTCGCGGCAAGAAGGTGAGCCTGCGCAGCACCAGCGACGCCATCGCCCACGGCATCGAGACGATCTACCAGGACTCGGCGCTGGTGACGCAACTGTCGATCGCCCGCAATCTGTTCCTCGGGCGCGAGCCGATCAAGCCGCCGCGCTTCCTCAACCGGATGGACCAGGATGCGATGAACACGGTTGCTCGCGACTTGCTCAAGCAGGTCGGCATCTCGAAGAACATCCCGCCGACGACGCCGATCGGCTCGCTCTCCGGCGGCGAGCGCCAGGCGGTGGCGATCGCGCGCGCCATGCATTTCGACAGCGACCTGATCATTCTCGACGAGCCGACCAACAATCTCGGCGTCGCCGAAACACAGGGTGTGCTGAGCTTCGTGCGCAGCGCCCGCGATTCCGGCCATTCCTGCATTTTCATCGCCCACAACATCCACCATGTCTTCCAGGTGGTCGACCGCATCGTCGTCATGCGCCGCGGCAAGGTGGTTGCTGACGACATAGACCCCAAGAAGACCAGCGTGGCGGAGGTCGAACGGATCATCACCGGCATGTCGGACAAGGAGATCCGCGATGCCATCGCCGATGGCAAGCCATCGCACTGAGAATGGTGATGGGCGGCAATCACCCGTCACCTCAGATCGCATCGCTTGTCTGACGCGCCATCGCATGGCGAACAGGATTGCAGCATGAAAGCCACAGTTTCGGATACCGCACGCAACTGCGGGCTGTGGGTTACGGCATGAAAGCCACTGTCTCCGATATCGCTCGTAGCTGCGGGCTATCGACCGCAACGGTCGACCGGGTGCTCAACAACCGGCCGGGTGCGAGTGCGGCCAACCGCCAGCGCGTCATGGAGGCGGCCAAGCAGCTCGGCTATCTGCCGGTCGCCGATCAGGTAACGCTGCCCTCGCGGCCCGCCCACCTTGAATTCCTGCTGCCGATCGGCAGCAATGCCTTCATGCGCGATCTCGCCGGGCATATCGAGGACTACGCCGCGCGCCTGCCGCTTGTCGCCTCGTGCCGGATCCACAACCTCGCCGGTATCTCGCCGAACGCGCTGCAGAGCGCTGTCGAAAACCTGTCGCTCAGGGCCAATGGCGTCGGCGTGATCGCCGTCGATCATCCGCGTACGCGCAACATCCTGCGCGACATCGTCGATGCCGGGATGCGTCTGGTGACGCTGGTGTCCGATGTTCCGGCGGCACCGCGCGCGGCCTATGTCGGCATCGACAACCGGGTGGCGGGACGAACGGCGGCGCTGCTGATGGGACGCTTCCTTGGCGGCCGCACCGGCCATCTGGCGATGGTCGTCGGCTCACGTTCCTATCGTGGCCACGAGGAACGCGAGATGGGTTTCCGCTCGGTGCTCAGTGAGGAGTTTCCCAATCTGACCGTCAGCAGCGCCGTTGAGGTCAACGACGAGCCCGATGCCAGCTACACCGAGACCATGAAGGCGCTGCACGACGAGCCGGAACTGCTTGGCATCTATTGCGTCGGAGCTGGACATTCGGGCGTTGCAAAGGCGATCCGCGAGGCCAGGCCGAACCGCAAGCCGGTGTTCATCTGCCACGATCTGACCAAGGACACGCGCGGTCATCTCGTCGACGACCTGCTCGATATCGTCATCGACCAGAATGCACGGCTGATCGCGGAGCAGTCGGTCATCCGCCTGCTCGGCTCGATCGCCTCCTCGGCACCCTATCTGACGCGCAAGTTCATCGAACCGCGCTTGATCTTCAGGGAAAACGTCCCGGGGCAGTAATGCGAAATGGCTTGGCTAAACCGGGTTTCCGGATTTGTACGATAATTGGCACGGCAAATCTGCACAGCAGCTATGCAAGTTTCTTTGTTGCCGAATCGTTGGGCAACTCGTAGGTTCTGGTTGTCGGCCATCTACTCCTCCCAGATGCGATGCCGACGCTGAATGGGGTGCACCTCCTCCCGCGCCACATTCGAAAATCGAGCCCGCTGCCACCTCCTCCCGGCAGCGGGCTTTTTTCGTTTGGCCGACAGGGATGACGGCACAGCGACACCAAAGCGCGCCCAGTCATCACGCGATGAATGGCGCACATGGACAGGCGACAGGTCACCTCAACCGGCGGCGGCGCCCCTGAAAGAAACGATCAATCCTTCAGCCATGCGCACG
Source organism: Mesorhizobium sp. SEMIA396 (assembly GCF_024518615.1). Classification (NCBI taxonomy): domain Bacteria; kingdom Pseudomonadati; phylum Pseudomonadota; class Alphaproteobacteria; order Hyphomicrobiales; family Phyllobacteriaceae; genus Mesorhizobium; species Mesorhizobium sp. SEMIA396. The sequence continues at coordinate 45,814 of NZ_JANIFC010000002.1, read as the reverse complement.
AACTGCGTGCTCGGACCTTCCGACCCCACGGTCTGCACGCTAACCCGCGCGCCCTCGAGCAGAAGCGACAGCGTATCGGCGAGCAGTTCAGCCTGGCCGATGCCCGCATCCCGACATAGCGTCACAAGGCGCTCGCGCTGGGCTTCCTTGAGCTCCTTGATCACCAGCCTGGCCGGATGGTCCGGCTCGGTCAGCTCAGCGGCGGCGTTGGCCATGTCGCAGCCGCGCCCATCCGCATTGAGCATGGCAGCCGCCTTGCGAACCCAGGCATGCAGCTGGGCAAGCTTGTCACCAGGAAATTCGGCCTCGAACGCATCCCACATAGCGCCCGCCTTGGCCGCATTGGCGCGCAGGCATTCGACGATCAGTTCGTCCTTGGATTCGAAGTGACGATAGAGCGTCATCTTGTTCGTGCCGGCAGCTTCGGTGATGGCGTCGACGCCGACACCCTTGATGCCATGCTTGTGGAACATGTCGCGTGCCGTCTCCAGGATCCGATCCCGGGGACGAGAGCGCTCCACGATGCCGTCTGCCATCATGATCTCCTTTCGTTTCCAAAAAACCCTCGGCCACCTCTTGACTAGGGTGTTACCGGTCTGTAACTTCCAGAATGTTACTTACTGGTAACACCTATATCGTCCACCGTCAATAACAAGGCCGTGAACTGGCCCTGCCGACGAGAGGGACAAGAAACTGCCAATCATGCGGCCTCGGCCGGTGAAAAGATGAAAACGGTTCGCGAGCACGTGCTGCGAATCGACAGACAAGGAGCCGGCCAATGCCACAGCGCCGCGATCTTACCATAGATGAAGCCGTCCGGGATCCGATGATCCGGCTGGTCATGAGAGCCGATGGCGTCGACCCGCGCGCCTTCGAGACGATGCTGCGCTCGCTTGCCGATGCGCAGCGCAACGAGGTGCCGTTGCTGCATTCGCGGGACGACCTCGGTGACAAGCGCGGTCAAAGACTGTCCAGCGTCGCCAGCGCCTTCGGGCGGGCAAGAGCAGCCGGGGAGGCTTGCGTCTCGTGGTAAACTTTTTCATCCACCGTCCGATCTTCGCCTCGGCGATCGCCATCATCATGGTGCTCGCCGGGTCGATTTGTTATTTCCTGCTGCCCGTCTCGCAGTTTCCCGACATCACGCCGCCGCAGGTCGTGGTCAGCGCCCACTATCCAGGCGCCAGCGCGCAAGTGGTGGCCGATACGGTGACGACGCCGCTGGAGCAGCAGATCAACGGCGTGCAAGGCATGACCTACATGTCGTCGACGAGCTCCAATGACGGCTCCTCGACCATCACCATCACCTTCGATGTCGGCTATTCGCTGAGCACCGCCGCCGTCGACGTGCAGAACCGCGTCTCGCAGGCCGCCTCGTCGCTGCCGGCGATCGTCAACCAGGGCGGCGTGACGATCAAGAAGCAGAACCCGAACTTCGTCCTCATCGTCAACCTGACTTCGCCCGACAGTTCGGTCGATCCGGTGGCGCTGAGCAACCTTGCCTATCTGCAGGTGGTCGATCCGCTGAAGCGCCTGCCCGGCGTCGGCGATGTGCAGATCTTCGGCGAGCGGCGCTATTCGATGCGCGTCTGGCTCGATCCCGACAAGCTCGCCAATCTCGGCATCACCGCGGTCGATGTGCAGAACGCCATCGCCGAGCAGAATGTCCAGGTGGCGGCCGGCAAGATCGGCCAATCGCCGGCACCCGCCGGCACCGCCTTCGAGATGCAGGTCAACGCCGTCGGCCGGTTGAGCGATCCAAAGGAATTCGGCGACATCGTCGTGCGCGCCAACACCGACACCGGCTCGCTGGTCAGGCTGCGCGACGTCGCCCGCATCGAGCTCGGCGCACTGCAATATTCGTCGTCGGCCTTCTTCGGCAAGGACCCGACCGTGGTGCTCGCCGTCTACCAGATGCCCGGCTCCAACGCGCTCGATCTGCAGCAGCGCGTCAAGGACAAGATGCAGGAGCTGTCGGGCCGCTTCCCGAAGGGCGTGTCCTATGCAATGCACTACGACACGACGCGCTTCGTCTCGGCGTCGATGCATGACGTGCTGATCACGCTCGGCGAAGCGCTGGTGCTGGTCGTCGCCGTGGTGTTCCTCTTCCTGCAAAGCTGGCGCACGACGATCATCCCGACCATCGCCATTCCGGTGTCGCTGGTGGCGACGCTGGTCGTCATGGAGATGCTCGGCTTCTCGCTCAACATGCTCTCCCTGCTCGGCATGGTGCTGGCGATCGGCCTCGTCGTCGACGACGCCATCGTCGTGGTTGAGAATGTCGAACGACAGCTGGAGGCCGGACTCAAGCCGCTTGCGGCGACCAAGGCCGCAATGCGCGAGGTCACCGGACCGATCATCGCCACCACCGCGGTGCTGATGGCGGTGTTCGTGCCGGTCGCCTTCATTCCCGGCGTCTCCGGCAAGCTCTACAACCAGTTCGCGCTGACGGTGGCGATTTCCGTCGGCATCTCGGCCTTCAACTCGTTGACGCTCAGTCCCGCGCTCAGCGCGGCCTTCCTGCGGCATCGCGGCGAGACGCAGTTCGCCCCGTTCCGCTGGTTCAACACCGGCTTCGACAGGCTATCGCACGCCTACGCCAATGGCGTACGCATTCTCATCCGCTTGCGCTGGATCATGCTCGGCCTGTTCGCGGCCGGCCTGGTCGCCACCTACTTCGTCTGGCAGCGCCTGCCCTCGACCTTCCTTCCGGTCGAGGACCAGGGCTATTTCTTCGTCGTCATCCAGTTGCCCGACGGCGCGTCGCTGGAACGCACCGACGCGGTGGCGCAGAAGGCGCGTGACATCCTGCAGGCGACGCCCGGCGTCGAGATTGTCGGCTCGATCAGCGGCCTGAATTTCCTGACCAGTGCGGCGCAGTCGAATTCGGCGGTCGAATTCGCCATCCTGAAGCCGTGGGAGGAGCGCGGCCCCGACCAGAGTGCATCGAAGCTCGTCGCCGATGTGCGCGGCAAGCTGATGCAGATTCCGGAAGCTTTCGCGCTGAGCTTCGATCCGCCTTCTATCCCGGGTATCGGCACCACAGGCGGCTTCGAATTCGTCGTCGAGGATCTGACCGGCCGCGGCAGTTCAGCCCTCAACGATGCGACGCAAGCCGTGATCGCCGAGGCGCGCAAGCAGCCCGAAATCAACCCGCAGCAGCTGTTCTCGCCATTCTCGACCTCGACGCCGCAGTTCAACTACGACCTCGACCGCAGCAAGGCCAAACTGCTCGGCCTCAATCTGCCCGATGTCTTCAACACGCTGCAGATCTATCTCGGCTCGCTCTACGTCAACGACTTCAACCTGTTCGGCCGCACCTTCCGGGTGACCATCCAGGCCGACAAGGATGCACGTGCGGGTGCCGCCGACATTTCGCGGCTCTATGTGCGCAATGCCTCCGGCGGCATGGTGCCGCTCTCGACGCTGGGCAAACTCGTGCCCTTCGTCGGCCCGGAGACGGTGCCGCATTACAACAACAATGCCTCGGCCTCGATCAATGGCGGTGCCGCACCCGGCTTTTCCTCGGGCCAGGCGGTTGCCGCGATGGAACGGGCCGCCGCCATTGCGCTGCCAAGGGATTTCGGTTTCGAATGGACCGGCATCACCTTCCAGGAGCTCAAGGCAGGATCGATCGCGTCCGTCGTCTTCGGCCTCGCCATCGTCTTCGTCTTCCTGATCTTGGCGATGCAGTATGAGAGCTGGGCGATGCCGTTCATGGTGCTGTTGGCGGTGCCACTGGCCCTGTTCGGCGCCTTCGTGGCCCTGTTGCTGCGTGGCATGCAGATCGACGTCTACTCGCAGATAGGCTTCGTCATGCTGATCGGCCTGGCGGCCAAGAACGCGATCCTGATCGTCGAATTCGCAAGGCGACGGCGCGAAGAAGGCCTCAGCATCGTCGACGCGGCGATGGAGGCGGCACGGCTCCGGCTGCGGCCGATCCTGATGACGGCTTTCGCCTTCATCCTCGGCGTGCTGCCGCTGATGTTTGCCACCGGTGCCGGCGCGGCAAGCCGGCAGTCGATCGGCACCACCGTGTTCGGCGGCATGGTCGCAGCGACCATCCTGTCGCTGGTGTTCGTGCCGGTGTTCTACGCGGTCATCGAGCAGCTGCGCGAACGCCGCGGCAATGACGAGCCCGCCTCTCAAGACAATGAACCAACGACTGAGCCCGCCTTGCGCCCCCTGGCGGAAGCGGCCGAATAAGATTGGAGACTGATCATGCGTAAATGGAAAATCGCGTTGGGAACGGCCGTCGCGCTGGGAGCGATCTCGGTGGCCAGCGTCCACCTGCTCGACATGGGCAACCTCAGCCTCAATGCCGGCACGGCCGCGGCGACGCCTGCTCCGGCGGCATTCGTCATGCCGGTGCCGGTGGTTAGTGTCGTCAAGAAGACGATCCCGATCTACCTGGACTATGCCGCGCGGACGGAACCGATCCGCAGCATCACCTTGCAGGCCAGGATTCCGGGCTATCTGCAGGAGCAGACCGCAGCCGACGGCGTCGACGTCCGGCAAGGCGATCTTCTCTACAAGATCTCGCCTGACGACTTCCAGGCGGCTCTCGACCAGGCCAAGGCGCAAGTGCAGCGCGATACGGCGACGCTCGACTATGCCCGCTCCAACCTCGGTCGCGGCACCGAGCTCGCCAAGAGCGGCTACCTCGCCAAGGACGGCTTCGACCAGCGCACCAGCACCTTGCGCGAGGCACAGGCGTCGCTGGCGGTCAATCAGGCGGCGGTCCGCACGGCAGAGCTCAATTTGAGCTACGCTGAAATCCGGGCGCCGTTTGGCGGGCGTCTCGGCCGCAACCAGGCTTCGGTCGGAACGCTGGTCAGCGTTGCCGGCACCGTGCTCAACACGCTGGTGCAACTCGATCCGATCTATGTCACCTTCAACCCGAGCGAGACGGATCTGGCCGAGATCGAGCAAGCCCGCGCGAACGGCCCGATCGAAGTGGAGGTGCTGCTCCCCGGCCAGACCGAGGCCAGCCAGAAGGGCGAGCTTACCTTCATCGACAATTCGGTCGACCGCTCGACCGGCACGATCACGGCGCGCGCAACGATCGGTAACGGCAAGTTCACGCTGCTGCCCGGCCAATATGTTCGTGTCCGGCTGCATGTGAGAGAGCAGGCCGACGCGCTGATGGTGCCGCAGACGGCGCTGGGCTCGAGCCAGCTCGGCAAATATCTCTATGTCGTCGGCAAGGACAACACGGTCGACCAGCGGCTGGTTTCGCTCGGACCGACGAGCGGCGGTCAGGTCGCCATCCTCAGCGGCGTCGCCGAGGGCGACCAGGTGATCACGGGCAATCTGCAGAAGATCGGACCCGGAGCGCCTGTATCGCCGATACCGGAAAAGCCGGCCACCTGAACACCCCCGTCAGGACCCGGCTTCAGCGCGGCGCCCCGACCTTCCCACAGGTCGCGGGCGCCGCTCGACTGAGCAGTTCCACCAGACCGGCAACATCGGCGCGGTCGGCCTTGGCCACCGGCATGAATGCACAGTAGGGATGCCCGAGGCGCACGGAGACGGAGGAGAGCGCAATCAGCCGACCGGCCTCCAGATCGGCGCGCGCCATGACCCGCTGGCCAAGCGCGATGCCCAGGCCCAGCCTTGCCGAGGCGATCGCAAGGCTGGACAGGCCGACGCGCCGCCCGTGCGACGGGTCGGGTGAGCGGCTGCCGCCGGAGGCCGCAAACCAGTCAGCCCAGGTCGGGTGCGAGGCATAGTTCGGCCCCCAATTGGTGTGGATGAACTGGCTCTCGTGCAAATCCGCCAGACTGGTATCGCCATTGCCGTGCCGGTGCCAGAATTCCGGTGCGCAGACAGGCAGGACGTCGTCATGGACGAGACGGACGAGTTTCAATCCGGGATAGTGATAATCGCCATAGCTGATGCGCAGGTCGATGTTCTGGCGCATCAGGTCGACCGGATCGTCCTCGACCCGAACGTCGATCGCCATCTGCGGAAAGGCATCGAGAAGTACCGCCAGCCTCGGCGCCAGCCACAGTTCGGCCAGCGAGAACGGCACGCTGACGACCAGGCGCGTCCGCATCCCGCCCTCCAGCATACGCTGGCCTATAGCGGCGATGTCTCCCAAAGCCTTCGCGGTCTGCGGATAGATAGCGTGGCCGGCATCGGTGAGCGCGATGCGGTTGCCGGTGCGCACGAACAATTGCTTGCCGAACCAGTTCTCAAGATTGCGTATCTGCTGGCTGACCGCTGCAGAGGACACGCCGAGTTCAGAAGCGGCCAAGGTGAAGCTGCCGGCACGGGCGGCAACTTCAAAAGCCTTGATCGCATTCAGCGGCGGCAACCGTTCCACAACAGATCCATAAGTTTTTCTTGCTCAATCCTAATTATTTTCGACGTTGAGAGAAAGATTTTTTTGCCGTCTCATAGGCTCGAAACCTTCGGAGCCATGACGATGAAAGACATCCTCGATCTCGACCGCTATCCGCTCGACCGCGAAGGCAGCGCCGAATGGCAGCGCCTTGTCGAACAATCCGTCGCCGCGCTCGAAGCCGACGGCATGTTCAATCTGGAAGGGTTTTTGCGCCCCGGCGTGGCGGAACAAGCCGTGCGCGAAATCCAGCCGGTGATGGCCGCGCGCTCGCATGTGCACAAGCGGATGCACAACATCTACTTCAAGCCTGACATTCCCGAGCTTGCACCCGACCATCCGGCGCTGCGCAAGGTGGAGACCATCAGCCACACCGTCTGTGCCGACCAGATTCCGGCCAGCGTCGTGCTCGCCATCTACGAATACGAACCGCTGCTGCGCTTCCTGGCGGCGACGATGGGCAAGACCAGGCTGCATGTCATGCAGGATCCGTTGGCGCGAACCAATGTCATGGCCTATCGCGCCGGCGAGGCTTTGAACTGGCATTTCGATCGCTCCGAATTCACGACGACGCTGCTGCTGCAGGCAGCGGAATACGGCGGCGACCTCGAATACCGCACCGATCTGCGATCTGACGGCAATCCCAACTATGACGGCGTCGCAAGGCTGCTGGACGGGCGCGATCCCGATGCAAAGATCCTGCGCATGAAGCCCGGCACGCTGAATGTCTTCCGCGGCAAAAACACCGCGCATCGCGTCACCACGGTCGAAGGCGAGCGCGAGCGCATGATCGCGGTGTTTTCCTACTATGAAAAGCCCGGCGTGGTGTTCAGCCCCGAGGAGCGGGTCGGCTTCTACGGCCGTGCCGCCTGAGACCGAAAGGCCGACATGCCAACGGCCCCCAAGAATCCGAAGATGACCTCTTGTTAGATTGTCGACAATCTGCTTGTCTTGCTTTCGATTTCCCTGGGAGTGGCCGAATGGCGAAAGCGGATTTCAGTCCGATTGCGGACACGACGCGACGCGCCGAGATCGTCGCGCTGTTGCGGCGTGCGATCCTGACCGGGCAGCTCGCACCCGGCCAGAAGCTCAACGAGCTGCGGATTTCCGAACAGATGCGGGTCAGCCGCGCGCCGTTGCGCGAGGCAATGCGCGAACTGGTCCAGGAAGGCATCCTGACCAGCATCCCCTATGCCGGCACCTTCGTCATCGAGGTCACAGCCAAGGACATCGACGATGCCTATTCGTTCAACAAGGTGATGGACGAGCTGGCCATCGAGCGGGCGTGGCCGCTGCGCGACCAGCGCTTCTTCGACGAGCTCGACCGGCGTCACGAAGCCGTGAAGCAGGCGACCCGTGCGTTGGACACGACACGCCAAATCGAAACCGCGCTGCAACTGCATGGCCTGATCTACGAATGGGCCGACAATTCGGTGCTGCTGGAAACCTGGCAGCGGCTGACCAGCCGGCTGCAGATGTATTTTGCGCTCCACCAGCATGCCCGCAATGAGCCGGTGCCGGCCGAAGACGTTCACGAAACCTATGTGCGGTTGCTGAAGGGCAAGGACATGCGTGCAGCCCAGCGCCATGCCAGGGAGCACATCGATCTCGATTTCGAGGAGTTGCTTGCCTATGCGCGCGGCCTCGAACAACGCCCGTCGAGGGGCGCCTGACCCGTTCCCCACCATCACAGACAGCGGACAAGACACGTGCAGATCGAAACCATCAAGGCCTACCATGTCGTGCAGCCCTTCGTGGACGGGCCATACCGCATGTCGAAGGGGCGCGAGGCCGACGCTTTCGACGCGGTGATCGTGTCCATTGCATCAGACAGCGGTATCACCGGCTGGGGCGAGATGGCGCCGCTCGGCAATTTTTACTCGGCAGCCTTCCCGGCCGGCGTTCGCGCCGGCGTGGTCGAGATCGCGCCGCATCTGATCGGCCATGATCCGCGCGGACTAGCCAACATCGGCCGGCTGATGGACACGGTGTTCAAGGGTCATCCCTACATCAAGTCGGCGCTCGACATGGCCTGCTGGGATCTGGCGGGGCGCGCCGCCGACGTGCCGCTGGTAACGCTGCTCGGCGGCAAGGAAAGCGACACCGCAGAACTCTACAAGGTCGTCACGCACGGCAGCGTCGACGCCATGGCCGCGCTGGCCAAGCGCATCGTCAAGGACGGCTTCCACCGGCTACAGGTCAAGGTCGGCGGCAATGTGCATGACGACATCGAGCGTGTCACCGCGGTCGCCGCCTCGGTGCCGAAAGGCACGGTCATCTTCTGCGACGCCAATGCCGGCTGGACGCCCTATCAGGCGCGCCAGTTCGCCGACGCCACGCGCGCCATCGACTACACGTTCGAGCAGCCCTGCACCACGATCGACGAGAACATGTCGGTGCGCCGCATGCTCGACAAACCGATGGTGCTCGACGAATCCGTCACCTCGCTCGAGGCGATGCTGGAAATTCATCGCCTGGGTGCGGCCGACGGGCTGACCCTGAAGATCTCGCGCCTTGGCGGCGTGACGAAGACGCGCCAGATCCGCGACGTTGCCGTCGACCTCGGCTTCATGATCACGGTCGAGGACACGGGCGGCGCCGAGATCGACACCGCGGCCATGGCGCATCTGTCGCTGTCGACGCCGGAAGAGCGCCGGCTGCATGCCATCGCCTTCCATGAATGGGTGACGGTGCGCACGGCGTCGAACATGCCGCCGGTCACCGGCAGCCGCATGGGCATTCCGGACGGACCGGGCCTCGGCATCGACGTCGTTCCCGACCTGCTGGGCAAGCCTTTCTTCGAGGTCGGCCGCTGAGATGAAGATCCGCAGCATCAAAGCCACGCCGATCAATCTGCGCCTCGAAGCACCCTATGCCTGGGTGTTCGGCGAACTCGACGGATTTTCGCCGACCATTGTTGAAGTCGAGACCGAGGATGGCTTGATTAGCCTCGGCGAAGCGCCGACGCCAGCGGCGGCCGCGATTATCAACGATGTCCTGGCGCCACGGCTGGTCGGCCGCGATGCCTTCGACATCGCCGGCGCCGAGCATGTCTGCCTGCCCTTTTGGACCGGCGTGCAGTCGATCAACGACCGCACCCGCATCATGGCCTTCGGCGCCATCGAGATGGCGTTGTGGGACCTGCGCGGCAAGGCGTGGAACCAACCGCTCTACCAGTTGCTTGGCGGCGCTGTGCGCAAGGATATCCCGTTCACCGACTATTTTTCGCTGCGCGGTGATGGACCAAAGGTGAAGGGCGAGACGACGCCGGAAGAAGTCGCCGATTATTGCGTCGAATTGCACGAGACGCATGGAACGACCTTCTTCGAAGGCAAGTTCTCGACCGAAGATCCGAAAGTCTCGCTCAGGATGGTCGAGCTGATCCGCAAGAAACTCGGCGACGATGCGATGATCCGTATCGATTCCAACCAGGCTTATTCACTCAGCACCGCGCGGCGGCTGGCGCGCCCGCTGGAAGAGTTGGGCGTGCGCAACTGGGAGGATCCGGTGGCGACCATCGAGGAGATGCGCGAATTGCGGCGCCATTGCTCGATCCCGTTCTCGACCCACAACATCGACATTGCGCGCGCCATGGAAACCAAGGTTCCGGACGCGTTCGTCGGCAACCCGACGACGCATGGCGGCATCGGCCGGCTACTGCGCTTCGTTGGCGCCTGCGAGCACGCCGGCATCGATTTCTGGTGCTACAGCGGCGACAGCGGCATCGGCAGTGCCGCCTATCTGCACCTGTGCGCGGCACTTGGCTGGATCAGGGAGCCGAACCAGTCGCTGTTTCGCATGCTGCCGATGGATGTCACCGAGGAAGGGCCGTTTTCGCCGAGAAACAATTTCGTGCGCGTTCCGGAAGGTCCTGGTCTCGGCGTCACCTTGTCGCGCGAAAACCTCGCTGCCTGTCACAGAGACTTTACCGAGAAAGGACCGTGCAACAAGTATCATGACCCGGCAAAGCCCGGAACCTATCGCCGTTTGCCGCTGAACTAGACGGCGGCAGCCGGCCAGACAGCGGCCAAGAGACGAGAAGCCAACCGCGCGACTTCGGTCAGGAAGGTTGGACAAGACGATGGAGCAGTGCAGCCAGGAAGCCGGCGCGTCCACGCCACGACTGGATGGACCGGACAAAACCGCATGCTAAGGTTTCGGTCGACAGACCTCTCTGGCGGCCGAAAAATGGAGCAATCCACGAAATTTCGTCAACCATAAGAAATAGGGGAAAGGGTAAAAACCCATGAGCAAGAACTTTGGCATTCTCGACCTGATCCGGCGCAATCGCACGCCGCTTGAAAATCACCTGATCGACGGCCTTGTCGACGGTCGTGTCAGCCGCCGCGACTTCGTCCGTCACGGCAGCCTGCTCGGCCTGTCGCTGCCGCTGCTGGGCCGTATCGGCATGGCCGCCGGCCTCGGCGGCATGCCGTCGCTGGCGCGTGCCCAAGGCGCACCCGGCGCCACCATCCGTGTCGCCAGCAGCGTGCCGGCAGCAACGATCGACCCAGTCACCATTGCGGACGCCGGCGGCCTGCTGGTGATGCAGCAGGTTGCGGAATTCCTTTGTGTCGACGGCCCCGACCTGGTGCTGCAACCGGCGCTGGCCGAGAGCTGGAAGCCGAACGACAACGGCACGGTTTGGACCTTCAAGCTGCGCAAGGGCGTAAAATTCCACAGCGGCGGGGAGATGAAGGCCGACGACGTCGTGGCCAGCATCGACCGCCTTGCCGATCCGGCAAACTCGTCCAACGCGCTGTCGGTGTTCAACGGCATCCTGCAGAAGGGCGCCTCCAAGAAGGTCGACGACTACACGGTGGAATTCCACCTCGATGCGCCGAACGGCAACTTCCCCTACATGCTGTCGTCCGACAACTACAACGCCGTCATCATCCCGGCGAGTTACAAGGGCGACTACGAGAAGAGCTTCGACGGCACCGGGCCGTTCAAAATTGAGAAATACACGGCAAAGGTCGGCGCCTCCTTCGTCCGCAACGAGGATTATTGGGGTCCGAAGGCACTGCCGGAACGCACCGAATTCACCTTCTTCACCGATATGCAGCCGCAGATCCTGGCGCTGCAGGGCGGACAGGTCGACATCATCAACCAGATGCCCGTGCTGGCCGGCGTCGCTCTGCTCAACGATCCGAACGTCGACATCATCAGCCTGAAGTCGTCGGCCCATCAGCAACTGCACATGCGCTGCGACGAGGGCCCGTTGAAGGATGCGCGCGTGCGCCGTGCCATTGCGCTCTGCCTCGATCGCGACAAGCTGGCCGCCGGCCTGATGAAGGGACGCTCCGCTCTGGGCAATGACAGCCCGTTCGCCGCCGTCTACCCTTCGACCGATACGAGCGTGCCGCAGCGCAAGCAGGATATCGCCCAGGCCAAGCAGCTCATGGAAGCAGCCGGCCTTGGCCAGGGCTTCAAGATAACCCTGACCACCGAACGCTACCTGGAAATCCCTGAATACGCCCAGCTGATCCAAAACTGGGTCAAGGAGATCGGCGTCCAACTCGACCTCAACATCCTCGACCAGAGCGGCTATTACGGAGACGCAGTGTTCGGCAAGTCGAACTGGCTGGATTCGGTGATGGGTATCACCGACTACGGCCACCGCGGCGTGCCGAACGTCTATCTCGCGGCACCGCTGAAGAGTGAAGGCACCTGGAACGCGGCACACTTCAAGAACAAGGACTATGACGCGCTGGCGACCAGCTACATCGCGGCCCTCGATCTCGAGGCGCAGAAGGCCGACGCCGGCAAGATCCAGAAGCTGCTGCTCGAAGAAACGCCTGTCATCTTCGGCTATTTCTATGACTATCTCACGGCGACGGCGAAGGGTGTGGCCGGCGTGCAGCCGACCGCCATGTCGCAGCTGTTCCTCGATAAGGCATCGAAGGCCTGAACGGAAGGGAAAGCCAATCCTCTAACAGCCAGCTCCCGCATGGGGGCTGGCTCCACAAGGAGTCCTAGCCATTCTCTCCTTCCTTGTCCGGCGTGTCTCGCTGTCGCTCGTCACGCTGTTCCTGCTCAGCATCATGGTGTTCCTGGGCGGCCAGGTGCTGCCCGGCAATGTCGGGCGCGCCATATTGGGCCCGTTCGCCGACCAGCGCGCGGTCGACGCGCTCAATCACACGCTCGGCGTCGATCGCCCGCTGCTAACGCAATACTGGAGCTGGATCTCCAACTTCGTCCAGGGCGACATGGGTACGTCCTACATCTTCCGCTCGCCGGTCGCGCCTTTCGTCATCGATGCGCTGGGCAATTCGATGAAGCTGGCGGCGGTCGCCTTCGTGCTGGTGGTGCCGATCGGCATCCTCGGCGGCGTCGTCGCCGCACTCAACCTCAACCGCCCGCTCGACCGCATCATCAGTCTCGGCGGCCTGTCGGTGACGGTGCTGCCGGAATTCGTCACCGGCATCATCCTGATCCTGATCTTTGGTGTCTGGCTGCGCTGGCTGCCGATATCGGCCGCATGGCCGCGCGACGCCGGCTTCTTCACGCAGCTCTATTACCTGATCCTGCCCTCGCTGCCGCTGTTCCTGGTGCTGTTCGGCTACATCGCCCGCATGGCACGCTCCGGCATGATCGAGGCGCTCGATTCCGACTACACGCGAACGGCCGTGCTGAAGGGCCTGCCCTGGCGCACGGTGATCTGGCGGCATGTGCTGCGCAATGCGCTGCTGCCGACCATCACCGTCATCGCGACGCAGACCGGCTACCTCATCGGCGGCCTTGTCGTCATCGAAACGCTGTTTCGCTACCAGGGCATCGGGTCGCTGATCTTCACCGCCGCGCGCGGCAAGGATTTCCCGATGCTGGAGTCGGGCATCCTCACCATCGGCATTGTCTATGCCGTGGCCACCCTTGTCGCCGACTTCCTCTATTCCGTGCTCAATCCGCGTATCCGTCTGGGGTCAGATCAATGAGCGCCGTCCAAACCAGCTCTCCTACACCAGACGACACGCGCCGGCGCAGCCCGCTGGCGGAGGTCTTTTTCTCGCTGCTGCGCTCGCGCACATTCCTTGTCGGTTTCGCCATCGTGCTGTTCTGGGTTGCCTGTGCGCTGTTCGGCGAGCATTTCGCACCTTACGATCCGCTCGCCGACGACATCATCAACGCGCTGGCGCCGCCCTCTTCCGAACACTGGTTCGGCACCGACCAGATCGGCCGCGACGTCTTCTCGCGCGTCATCGTCGGTTCGCGCGACATCCTGACCGTCGCACCGCTGGCAACCTTGCTGGCGACGGTAGCCGGCACGGCGCTTGGCCTCCTTACCGGCTATTTTCGCGGTCTCGTCGACGATGTCGTCAGCCGCATCCTCGAAGCCTTCATGGCGATCCCGGTGGTCATCGTTGCGCTGTTGGCCATCGTTGCGCTCGGCACCTCCAAGACGACGGTCATCGTCGTCATCGGCCTGAGCTTCGCGCCGATCATCGCGCGCACCGTGCGCTCGGCGGTGCTGGCCGAGCGCGAGCTCGACTATGTCGCCGCCGCACAACTCAGGCATGAAAGTGCCCTGCATACGATGTTCGTCGAGATCCTGCCCAACGTCATCCCGCCGATCCTGGTCGAAACCACCGTGCGGCTCGGCTATGCCATTTTCGCCGTCGCCACGCTCTCCTTCATGGGCTTTGGCATCCAGCCGCCCTCGCCCGACTGGGGGCTGTCGATCTCCAACAATTACGGCATGATCGGCGGCGGCTTCTGGTGGACGGTGCTGTTCGATGCGCTCGCCATCGCTTCGCTGGTGATCGGCGTCAATCTGGCGGCCGACGGCGTTCACGGAGCGCTCAATGACTAACTCCGCCAAGGCCGAAAACGCACTCGAACTCACCGATCTTTCGGTTGCCTACCGCGTCGCCGGCCGCAATCGCGCCGTGCTGCGCAACCTCAGCCTCACCATCGGCCAGGGCGAAGCCTATGGGCTGGTCGGCGAGTCCGGTTGCGGCAAGTCGACAGTGGCGCTCACCGTCGTGCGCTATCTGCCGAGAAATGGCTCGATCACCGGCGGCGCGATCTCGCTCGACGGCCAGAATGTGATGAAACTTGACGCCGAAGCGCTCAGGCGGGCGCGCGCGGAAAGCGTCTCCATGGTCTATCAGGACCCGGGCAAGGCGCTGAACCCATCGATCCGCGTCGGCCGTCAGCTGACCGAGATTTTTGAACTCGGCGGCGTTTCGGGACGAGCGGCCACTGACCGGGCGATTGCGATGCTGAACCGAGTGCGCATCTCCGACCCGACAAGTGTCATGCAGCGCTACCCGCACCAGCTTTCCGGCGGCATGCAGCAACGCTTGGCGATTGCCATGGCGCTGGCCAACGATCCGTCGATGCTGATCCTCGACGAGCCCACCACCGGCCTCGATGCGACGGTGGAGGCCGAAGTGCTCGACCTGATCGCACAGCTCAGGCAGGAACTGTCAGCCTCTATCCTGTTCATCAGCCACAACCTCGCCGTCGTTTCCAACATGTGCGACCGGGTCGGCGTGCTCTATGCCGGCATGCTGGTCGAGGAAGGACCAACGGAGGTCGTGTTCAACGATCCGCGCCACCCCTACACGGTGGCGCTGCTGCGCTGCCTGCCGCGCGGCGGCCAACGCAAGGATCAGGGCCGGCTCGACACCATTCCGGGTTTCCTGCCCGGCATCGGGGCCGACATCAAGGGCTGCGCCTTCGCCGATCGCTGCGCGCTCGCCGACGATCGCTGCCGCAGCGAATTGCCGCCGCTCTATGATCTGGGCGGCCGGCTGTCGCGCTGCTTCCATCACGACAAGGCGCAGGCGCTGCCGCGCGCGACACCGAGCGATGTGGCGCCCGCCCCAAAGCCGGCGGCAGCACCAGTGCTGCGCGTCGCCGGGTTGAACAAGACCTATTCCAGCCACGGTCACGCACTGCGCGCCGTCAAGGATGTCTCGGTCGATTTGCGGCCCGGCGAGACGCTCGGGCTGGTCGGTGAGTCCGGCAGCGGCAAGACGACCTTCGCCAGGCTGCTGCTCGGCCTGGTACCGCCCGACGAAGGCGGCACCATCGAACTCGAGGACAAGGCGCTGGCGCCTCGGCTGGAGAACCGCAGCGACGACCAGATCAAGGCGATGCAGATCGTCTTCCAGAATCCGGATTCGGCTCTCAACCGCTCGCATTCGATTCGCCATCTGATCGGCCGGGCACTGAAGCGGCTGGCCGGCCTCTCCGGCAAAGCGCTGGAGTCGCGCCTCAATGACCTTGTCCGCTCGGTCCGGCTCACCGACCGCCATCTTGCCGTCAAGCCGCGCCAGCTCTCCGGCGGCCTGAAGCAGCGCGTCGCCATCGCGCGCGCCTTCGCCGGCGACCCGCGCATCGTGGTGTGCGACGAGCCGACCTCGGCGCTCGACGTCTCGGTGCAGGCTGCCATCCTCAATCTGCTCGCCGACCTGCAGTCGAAGGAAGACGTCAGCTACATCTTCATCTCGCACGACCTTGCCGTGGTGCGTTACCTCTCCGACAAGATCGCCGTGCTCTATCTCGGCCGCATCATGGAACTTGGGCCATCGGAAGACGTCTTTTCCGGACCGCATCACCCCTATACCGAGGCGCTTTTGTCGGCGGTGCCCAAACTCGACCAGACCGAGACGGCACGCATTCGTCTCGACGGCGAAATCCCCAGCGCCACCAATCCGCCTTCGGGCTGCGTGTTCCACACGCGCTGCCCGCGCAAGATCGGCCCGATCTGCGAACAGCAGGAGCCGCCACTCGGCGAGGCCCAGCCCGGCCATTCGATCCGCTGCCACATTCCTTACGCCGAACTGGCCAGGCTGCAGAGAGCGGTCGTGACCGAGCCGGCATAGCGCTCTCGCTCGCGTGGCTTGGCCGGTCAGATCTGGCCGGCCATGCTGAGAGCACGGTCACCTTCTGAAAAACCCTGCCCTTCGGCCCAGTCTCTGGCCAGCGTGCGCAGGCCTGTGAGCGCGACATCCAGAACATCCGAAGACACGGGATTCGAGGGATAGGCGAGGTAGATCGGCCGTTGGAATACCGGAGCGTTGTCGATGCGCCGCATCTCGCCGCGCTCGATATGACCGCTGACGGCACTGAGCGGCAGATAGGCGGCGGCCTGCTGCGACTGCACGTGCTGAAGCCCGATGAAGACCAGCCCGGCCGAAATCGCCGGCTTGACCATGCCGGCAAAGGCGCGGTCGTGCTCGATGCGGAACTCCAGCCCCCAGTCCATCAGGATATAGTTTTCGGTCCATGGCTTGGTCTGTGCGGCGTGCTGGACGAGCACGACCTGATCGACGGCCAGCGTCTCGTAGACAATGCCGGGATGCGGTCGCGGCAGATAGAGGATGCAGATGTCGAGCAGGCCTTCCGCCAGCTGGTCGATCGCCGAGTCCGGAAAGCTGCCCTCCAGCCGCAGCGCCACGTTCGGCCGCCTGGCGCGCATCCACTCGACCCATGGCGAGGTGATGCGGTCCCACAGATAGGCCGGCGCGGTCAGCCGCAGCAAGGTCTCGTAACCATCGGGAACGGCGATGTCCTGCCGCGATTGCTCCCAGGTGCGGGTGATCGACGAGGCATGCGGCAGGAACTGCCGGCCGGCCGGCGTCAGCGTGACGCCATCGCGGTCGCGCACGAAAAGCCGGCGGCCCAACTGCTCCTCCAGCCCCCTGATCCGCGCACTGACGGTGGACTGGGCGAGGTTGAGCCGGCTGGCCGCGACGGTGAAGCTGCCATGGGTGGCGACTTCGAGAAAGCTGCGCAGATTCTCAGTGTCCATGCCCACCTCCTGCATCGAAAATTTCGATGACTCCTATCAAAAAATATCGCTTTCCGGCGGCAGTCAACAATGAACTAGATGGCTGAACCCCAAGACAAGCGAGGAATCCAGCCATGCCCAAGCATTTCCGGATGATCGACAACGCTTGCAGAACACTCACTGCAATCGAAAATTCCGCTGTTGACGAATTGCTGGCCGGCAGGATGGACCGCCGTGACTTCCTGCGCCATGGCAGCGTGCTTGGGCTTTCCTTGCCGTTCCTGGGCAGCCTTGTCGCGGCCGCCGGCCTCGGCACCCAGCAGGCCCGCGCCGAGGGCAAGCCGGGCGGCACGGTGCGCGCCGGCGTGGCGACGCCGGGCGGCGCCATCGATCCCGTCACCTACTATGACAGCGGCAGCTACCAGCTGGTTTTCCAAACCGCCGAGTTTCTCTGCATCACGCAGCCGGACCTCACTTTGAAGCCTGTGCTGGCAGAGAGCTGGGCGCCGAACGAGGATGGCAGCGTGTGGACCTTCAAGCTGCGCAAGGGCGTGAAATTCCACAATGGCGAGGATTTCAAGGCCGACGACGTCGTCGCGACCTTCGACCGGCTGGCCGATCCCAACGGCGCTTCCAACGCGCTTTCGGTGTTCAAAGGCCTTCTTTCGAAGGGCGGCACCCGGAAGGTCGACGACCACACCGTCGCCTTCCATCTCGATGCGCCGAATGGCAGCTTTCCCTATTCAGTGTCGATCGACAATTACAACGCCGTCATCTTGCCGGCGAGCTACAAGGGCGATTACGAAAAGACGTTCGAAGGCACCGGACCGTTCCGGTTGGAAAGCTACACGCCAAAGGTCGGCGCGACCTTCATCCGCAACCCCGACTATTGGGGTGAGAAGGCGCTGCCCGACCGGCTCGAATTCAAGTTCTACGGCGATGTGCAGCCACGCATCCTGGCGCTGCAGGCCGGCGAGGTCGACATTCTCGATGCCGTCCCGCTCGATGTCAGCCAGGTCGTGCTGAACAGTCCTGATATCACCGTCTTGCGTGTCGCTTCGACCGCGCACCGCCAGTTGCACATGCGCTGCGACACCGGCCCCTTCACCGACAAGCGCGTGCGCCAGGCGCTGGCGCTGTGCATCGACCGCGCCAAGCTGGTCGACGGCTTGTGCCGCGGCATGGCGGCGACTGGCAATGACAGCCCGTTCGCGCCGGCCTTCCCGGCGACCGACAAGTCGGTGCCGCAACGCGTCCAGGACATCGCCAAGGCCAAGCAGTTGCTCGAGGCGGCGGGTCTCGCCGAAGGCTTCGACGTCACGCTGACCACGCTGCGCTATTCCGACATTCCGGGCTATGCGCAATTGTTCCAGAATTTCGCCAAGGAGATCGGTGCGCGCATCTCGCTCAACATCGAGGACCAGGACAAATATTACGGCAAAGCGGTGTTCGGCCAGTCGGACTGGCTGGACAGCCCGCTCGGCATCACCGACTACGCGCATCGCAGCGTGCCAAACATCTTCCTCAAGAGCCCGTTGGTCAGCGACGGCCCTTGGAACGCGGCGCATTTCAAGAGCCCGGCCTATGATGGCATGGTCACCAGCTATCTCAAGGCGCTCGATGCCGGCGCGCAGCGCGCTGCCGCCTCCGACATCCAGAAATTGCTGCTCGACGAGACGCCTGTCATCTTCAGCTATTTCCCCGATCTGCTGGTGCCGGTGCGCAAGAATGTCAGCGGCCTTCCGCCGATCGCGGCCGGCCTGCTGCTCGACCGCGTGTCGTTGAGCTGATCATGCCCCAACGCCCGATGACAAAAGAAACAAAACGGGAGACTACCATTCGCAAGCCCCATCTGCGCGGCCGTGGGCCGCATTTTCCACTGCTCGATAACATCGTGCAGTATGAATTCGAGCCGGGCTACATAGCCTTCACCATGCCGACGCAGAAGCGCCTGCGTGTGCAGGTGGGATCGATGACCGTGGCCGATACGACCAATGCCTTGGTGTTCTACGAATCCGATCACCTGCCGGTCTACTACTTCCCGATCGGCGACGTTCGCGAGGAATTCCTGCTGCCGAGCAAGACGACGACAGAGGACCCGTTCAAGGGCACAGCCACCCACTATTCACTCAACACCGGCATCACGCTGGTCGAGGACGCGGCCTGGCGCTATCTCGATCCGGTCAAGGGCTGTCCGCCGATATCCGACTACATGTCGTTCACCTGGAGTAAGATGGGACACTGGTTCGAGGAGGACGAGGAGATCTTCGTCCACGCCCGCGATCCGTTCCGCCGGGTCGACTGCCTGCCGTCGTCGCGGCGCGTGCAGGTCATTCTCGACGGCGAACAGGTCGCCGATTCACGCCGCGGCGTGTTCCTGTTCGAGACCGGCCATCCGGTGCGCCACTATCTGCCGATCGCCGACACGCGGCTCGATATGTTCGCGCCCAGCCGCTACATTTCGCGCTGTCCTTACAAGGGCATCTCCAACTATTATCACGTGACGACCAAGGCCAAGCGTCACGAGAACCTGGTCTGGTATTATCCCGAGCCGGTGCACGAGGCGGAGCGCATCAAGGGGCTGGTCTGCTTCCACCACGAACTGGTCGACAAGATCCTGGTCGATGGCGTCGAAATCCCGAAGGAAGCCACGGCCGCGTCGAGCGGTTATTTCTGAGTATCGACGCCGCTTGAGCCATTTGCGCGCGAGCGCTTGATCGAAGCACGGCTCAGCGCATACCCTCCCTGGGCCAGGGAGGGCACTCGATGGATCTTTTCAAACTGAACGGCGATGTCGCGCTGGTCACCGGCGCCGGCAGCGGCATCGGCCAGGCAATCGCGATCGGACTGGCCGAGGCAGGCGCCGACGTCGCCTGTTTCGGCCATGCATCGAAGGGTGGGCTGGACGAAACCGCGCACCGGATCACGGCGCTCGGCCGCAAAGCGCTGGTGCTGACCGGTACAGTGACATCGCAGAGCGATCTCGCGACGGCGATCGATCGCGTCGAGAGCGAACTCGGTGCGCTCACCGTCGCCGTCAACAATGCCGGCATTGCCGGCTCCGAGCCCGCCGAGACGATGCCGCTGGAGACGTGGCAGAAGGTTCACGACGTCAATGTCGCCGGCGTGTTCCTGTCCTGTCAGGCCGAAGCGCGCAAGATGCTGGCGCGAGGCAAGGGCTCGATCATCAACATCGCCTCGATGTCGGGCACCATCGTCAACCGCGGCCTGACGCAGGCGCACTACAACTCTTCGAAGGCCGCCGTCATCCACATGTCCAGGAGCCTCGCCATGGAGTGGGCCGATCGCGGCCTGCGCGTCAATGTGGTTAGTCCCGGTTACACGCTGACGCCGATGAACAAGCGGCCAGAGGTGGCGGAAGAGGTGAAGATCTTCAAGCGCGACACGCCGATGGGGCGCATGGCGGCGCCGGAGGAAATGGTCGGGCCGACGGTGTTCCTCGCCAGCCGCGCAGCGAGCTTCGTCACCGGCCTCGACCTGATTGTCGATGGCGGCTACGTCTGCTGGTAAGAGCTCAGCTTCGCCTGCAGTCTGAATTTGTACGTCTCGCGAAGCGTTAGTCGTTGCGCGACATGAACCTTGGTATATATAATTTCATCCTATGAAACGGCCTTGGCGAGATGGGGCTTACCAGGCGGGTAGCCGAGATCATACGACCTTGATGGCTCGCACCTTGCAGGGCGCCGCAGGACTGGCAATCGATCCGCAGATGACCGCTCCCTCAGTGATCCGTCGGCAGTCATGACGCCGACACTCCGATCCTGTTCCATTATCACCAGAACTGAGCACCATCTTGCCTGCACTGGCCAAAGCCGGGGCAATAATTTGGCGCCGACGGTCTTGCGCAAAGACCAGTCTTTCCAACACAATCAAGAAAAAGCCGCAAGAAGGGAACGAACGATAATTTTCACAGCTTGAAGGAGAACAAGCATGTCATTTCGCAGCCAGATCTCGAAACTCTCGATGAGCGCCGTCGCGCTCGCGACATTAAGCCTGCTGACACCTTCCGCCCAAGCCGCCGCACCGGAATCCAACGATCCGATCAAGATCGCGCTGTTCGACTGGACCAGCGTCAACCTCAACGCCAAGATCCTCGGCGGCATCCTGGAAAAGCTCGGCTATACCGTCGAATATCCGACCGCCGACTACCTCTCCAGCCTGACCACCGGTCTCACCAATGGCGATCTCGATGTCGGCATGGAATTCTGGGACACGACCGCCGGCGAGGCCATGAAGGCCTCCGATGCGACAGGCCAGACCGAACGGCTGGGCAAGCTCGGCCCCAAGGCCAAGGAAGAATGGTGGTTTCCCGAATACATGAAGGAGAAGTGCCCCGGCCTGCCTAACTGGGAAGCGCTGAAGGATCCGAAATGCGCCGAAGCCTTCTCGACGGCGGAGACCGCACCGAAGGGGCGCTATCTCGGCGGCCCGGTAACATGGGAAGGCTTTGACGACGAGCGCGTCGAAGCGCTGAAACTGCCCTTCACCGTCATCCATGCCGGCACCGACGCGGCGATGTTCGCCGAGTTGGACTCGGCCTATCAGCGCAAAGCGCCGATCATGCTGTGGATCTATTCGCCGCATTGGGCGCCGGCCAAATACAAGGGCGAATGGGTTGAATTCCCCGAATACACGGCCGAGTGCTACAACGACCCGAAATGGGGCACCAACCCCGACGCCAAATATGATTGCGGCAAGCCGCATGGCGAGATCTGGAAGTACTCCTGGGCCGGCATGAAGGACAAATGGCCGGTCGCCTACAAGGTGGCGAAGGCCTACACGGTCGACACCGACGAGCTCAACAAGATGAGCGGCGAGATCGATCTCGGCGGCAAGACGCCGGAAGACGTCGCCGCCGCCTGGATCGCCGCCCACGAGGCCGACTGGAAAGCCTGGGCGCAGTGATCGTTCCGACTGGAAGATGAGACCCGGCAGTTGATCAGGCGGGCCTCGGTTCTTGTGCTCCAGAAGGACGTTTGAATGACGGACAAGACTGAACAGGGCGCCAAGGGGGCGGGCACGCCAAAAGATGCCCGCCCGATAAAGCTTGCCTGCCGCAATGTCTGGAAGCTGTTCGGATCGAACGCGGCCAATTTCATCCGCGAACGCGACGGCAAGGCCAGCATGGCCGACGTCACAGCTGCCGGACTTGTCGGCGCGGTGCGCGCCGTCGACCTCGAAATCCGCCAGGGCGAGATCTTCATCATCATGGGCCTGTCGGGCTCCGGCAAGTCAACGCTGGTGCGCTGCATGTCGAGGCTGGTCGAGCCGACCCACGGCAAGGTCGAATTCGAAGGCAAGGATCTGCTGAAGATTTCGGATGCAGCGCTGATCGAGCTGCGACGACACCGCATGGGCATGGTGTTCCAGAATTTTGCCCTGCTGCCGCATCTCAACGTGCTGGAGAACATCGCCTTCCCGCTCAGCATCCAGGGGCAGGATCGGCCGACACGCGAGGCACGGGCGCGCGAGGTGATCGAACTCGTTGGGCTCCGTGGCCGCGAGCATTTCTATCCGCGCGAATTGTCCGGCGGCCAGCAGCAGCGTGTGGGCATCGCCCGGAGCCTCGCGACAAAACCGGAAATCTGGTTCCTCGACGAGCCGTTCTCGGCGCTCGACCCGCTGATCCGCCGCGAAATGCAGGATGAGCTGATGCGGCTGCAAACCATGCTGCACAAGACCATCGTCTTCATCACCCATGATTTCGACGAGGCGATCCGGCTGGCCGACCGCATCGCCATCATGAAGGATGGCGAGGTCATCCAGATCGGCACGCCGGAGGAGTTGGTGGTCAATCCGGCGACCGACTATGTCGCCGAGTTCACCCGCGACGTCGACCGCGCCAAGGTGATTTCGGCACGCAGCCTAATGCGCGCCTGCGACGGCTCGGAGCATGGCGGAACGGTGGCGCCGGAGGCCAAGATCGCCAGCTTCTCGGCCGGTATCGTTGCCGCCAACAAGCCGTTCGCGGTGGTCAACGGCACCGGCAAGCCGATCGGCGAGGTGACGCCGCAAGCGGTGATCGATCTGCTGGCCGGCATCGATCGCTCAAGGGTCGGCGCATGACGGTGACAGCAAGCGCCAGCGAGACGCGGTCGCGACCGATTCAGGTCTGGCTGCTGGTCTGGGCGGCAGCGCTTGGCGCCGTGCTTGTCGTGTTCCTGTTGCAGGACCGCCTGCCCTGGGCCGTCAACTATCCGGCAAGTGCCGTCGTGCCGGTCGCCGATTGGGTCAGCGCGCTGATGCGCTGGATCAAGTCGAACCTGTCCTGGTTGACCCGCTCGATCACCGCTGTGCTCGGCGTTCCCCTCGATTTCGCGCTCAATCTACTGGCCAAGAATTTCAAGATCGGCCACGGCGCTGACGCCTATATCCTGCCGCGCCTGTCCTGGGTCGGCGTCTGCGCCGCCGCCTTCCTCGCCGGTCATGCCGCTGGCGGCAGAAAACTCAGCCTGCTGGTCGGCGGCTGCTTCCTCTACATCGCCCTGTTCGGCCAATGGACCAGCGCCATGCTGACGCTGGCGCTGATCTCCATCGCCGTGCCGTTCTGTATCGTCACCGGGCTGTTCGCCGGCATCTGGGCGTGGCGCAGGCCATGGGCCGAAAGGCTTATCGTCTCCCCTGCCCTCGACCTGATGCAGACGATTCCGACCTTCGCCTATCTCATCCCGATGCTGCTGCTGTTCGGCAACAGCCCGGTCTCGGCGATGATCGCGACCGCCATCTTCGCCACGCCGCCGATGGTGCGGGCAACGATGCTCGGCCTGTCGCGGGTGCCGTCGGAGATCGACGATTTCAGCGAGATGGCAGGCTGCACGGCGCGGCAGAAACTGTGGCGAGTGCTGCTGCCCTCGGCACGGCCGACACTGATGGTCGGCGTCAACCAGGTGATCATGCTGGCGCTGAACATGGTGATCATCGCCTCGATGATCGGCGCCGGCGGCCTCGGCTACGACGTGCTCCTGGCGCTGCGCGCACTGAAGGTTGGCGAGGCGATGGAAGCCGGCCTTGCCATCGTGGCACTGGCCATTGCGCTCGACCGGCTGAGCCAGGCCATCGCGCACAAGCAGGCAGAGGGGAATACCCATCAGCAGGCGGGCCCGAGCTTCTGGCAGCGCTATCCCAATCTGACGCTGGCGATCGCCATCCTTGTGGTGACGACATTTCTCGGCCTGTTCGTGCCGGCCTTCGCGGGAGTGCCAAAAGCGATCACCTTCACCACCGCGCCGCTGTGGAAAGCAGCGGTGAACTGGGTGACGATCAATTTCTTCGACACGATCGAAGCGTTCCGCGTGGCGCTGATCCTTAATTTGCTGAACCCGCTGCGTGCCTTTTGCGAAGGGTTTCCCTGGCTGGGCGCGGTGTTCCTGCTCGGCCTTGCCGGCTATCAGCTCTCCGGCCTGCGGCTGGCCGCGCTGGTGGCAGCGCTGACTGCCTTCTGCGCCATCACCGGCCTGTGGGAAAAGACCATGGCAACCGTCTATCTCTGCGGTATCTCGGCCTTCATCGCCTGCCTGGTCGGCATCCCGATCGGGCTGATGGCTTCAAGCAGCGACCGCTTCGAGAAGATCGTCACGCCGGTCATCGACACGCTGCAGGTGCTGCCATCCTTCTGCTTCATCATTCCGGTGGTGATGCTGTTTCGGGTCGGCGATGTCACGGCGATGATCGCCACCATTGCCTTCGCCGTGGTGCCGGCCATCCGCTACACCAATCACGGCATCAGGCAGGTGCCGCCGGCGCTGATCGAGGCGGCAAAGGTGTCGGGCTGCACGCCGCGCCAGACCTTCTTTCGCGTGCAACTGCCGCTGGCGCTGCCGGAGATCATGCTGGGCGTCAACCAGACGATCCTGATGGCGCTGGCGATGATCATCATCTGCGCCATGGTCGGCACCCGCGATCTCGGCCAGGAAGTGTTCATCGCGCTGTCCAAGGCCGATTCCGGCCGCGGCATCGTCGCGGGTCTGGCCATCGCCTTCATCGGCATTGTCGCCGACCGGCTGTTCGGCGCCTGGACGGCGAAGGCCAGGGCAAGGCTGGGGTAGCAGGCGCCGCCCTACTCCGCCGCGACGCCCTTCACCTCGAGATAGCTCTCCATCGAATCGTCCAGCGCCTGCAGCCACGGCGTATGATGCAGCGGCGCCATGGTGCCCGTCATCAGCGAGCGGTAGGCGTGGTCGCGGAAGCCCATGATGTTCTCCGCCTTGTGGTGTTCCCATTCCATGAAGGTCTGGTTGACCGCCTCGACGTCGAAGCCCGGATAGTCGGTCTGGTCCATCAATTCCTTGGTGTAGTCGCCCTGGAACCAGATCATCTGCTCGGCGTCTTCGAGCGTCTCCTCGCGTGCGCGCCATTTCGCGCCGTGCGCAGCCATCGCCTCGGCCGAGGGCAGCTTGATGCGGCCCATGATGACGTCGCGGGCGAACCAGGCCTGCGCGTCGAACATGTTGAAGGTGTAGAACTGATCCTGCATGCCGATATAGGAGAGCTGCGGGTTCTTCTCCCAGACGACGCCTTCATAGAGGTCGAGCGGCCACATGCGGTTGGCGGTCTTGAGCTTCAGATCGTCGGTGAGGAAGGGGAAAGAATGGAGATAGCCGGTGCACAGGATGATGGCATCAACGTCTTTCGTGGTGCCATCCTTGAAATGCGCGGTTTTGCCGACGACCTTCTGTAAGAGCGGCACCTCTTTCCAATTCTCCGGCCATTTGAAACCCATCGGCTTCGAGCGGTAGCTGGAGGTGATGGATTTGGCGCCGTATTTGTAGCATTGCGAGCCAATGTCCTCGGCCGAATAGGAGCGGCCGATGATCAATATATCCTTGCCCTTGAATTCCATCGCGTCGCGGAAATCGTGGCTATGCAGGATGCGGCCGTTGAAGGTCGAAAAGCCCTCGAAATAGGGCACGTTGGGCACCGAGAAATGCCCGGAAGCGACAACGACATTGTCGAACTCTTCCGAATAGGTGACGTCGTTGGTGCGGTCATGCGCGGTGACGGTGAATTTCTTCGTCTCGTCGGAAAACGTCACCATGCGCACCGGGCTGTTGAAGCGCACCCATTTGCGAAGGCCTGATTTTTCGACGCGTCCCTTGATGTAGTCCCACAGCACGGCGCGCGGCGGATAGGAGCCGATCGGCCGGCCGAAGTGCTCCTCGAAAGTATAGTCGGCGAATTCCAGGCACTCCTTCGGTCCGTTCGACCAGAGATAGCGGTACATCGAGCCGTGCACCGGATCGCCATGCTCGTCGAGGCCCGTGCGCCAGGTGTAGTTCCACAGGCCGCCCCAGTCCGACTGCTTTTCGAAGCAGACGATTTCGGGAATGTCGGCGCCCTTGTCGGCCGCCGACTTGAAGGCCCTGAGCTGTGCCAGGCCGGACGGGCCGGCTCCGATGACGGCAACGCGACTTTTCATGGCAGGCCTCCCGATCTGGTTTCGACTTTTGTCTTGACGCAATTCCCGAGGGGAAAGCGCTATGCGCTTGTCCCGGAATTGCTCTTACGAAACAAATTTCACTCACAGGACAGTAATTGGCCCTTTCGTGCTGTCAACAGCCCGATGCTGAAACAAGGTTTCGCCGATGTGGATTTCCCGCGAAAAACCGGACGCGGCCAAACATCATTATCATGCGCATGCGCGTTCACGCGACTTGCCGTCGCAGTTGCGCTCCTGTATCGGCACCTGACATGTTCACCTAGAGTGAAATAAATCCCAGGAGTGCCGGGGGCGACATGGCGAAGAAGGTTTCCGATCCCAAGGCTGGTCTTGCCGGTGCGACGGCCAAGCCGCTGCCAAAGGTCTCGGCCGACGGCAAGACCATCCGCGCGCCGCTGACGCAGAACCCGCATGCCATTCGCGACACGCGCGAAAAAGTGCTGGAGGTGGCGATCGGCCGCGAGGTGCGGGCCTTCCGCAAGAAGCTCGGCATCACCGTGGCTGATCTCGCGGTCGCCACCGACATTTCGCTCGGCATGCTGTCGAAGATCGAGAATGGTATCACCTCGCCGTCGCTGACCACCTTGCAGGCACTGTCGCGGGCGCTCGGCGTTCCGGTCACCGCCTTCTTCCGCCGCTTCGAGGAAGAGCGCAGCGCCGTCTTCGTCAAGGCCGGCCAAGGTCTCGATGTCGAGCGCCGCGGCACCCGCGCCGGCCACCAGTATAACCTGCTCGGACATATCGGTTCCAACACCAGCGGCGTCGTCGTCGAACCCTATCTGATCACGCTGACCGAGGATTCCGATGTGTTCCCGACCTTCCAGCATGAGGGCATGGAGTTCCTCTACATGCTCGAAGGCGAGGTCGTTTACCGGCACGGCAGCAACCTCTACCCGATGAAGCCCGGCGACAGCCTGTTCTTCGACGCCGACGCGCCGCACGGGCCGGAGCAACTGACGAAACTGCCGATGCGCTATCTGTCGATTATTTGCTATCCGCAGAGCGCGGGTTAAGCGGGACTCGATCTCCCCTTGGTCTCTCGTGAGGAGATCGGCTTCGCGACGGCTCCTCTTTTGCACTGGTGATTGGCGAAAGCTGAAGTGACATTCGATCTCCCCCCTGGAGGGGGAGATGTCCGGCAGGACAGAGGGGGGCGAACCGCGATGACGCACAATCTGGTATCCGCCAACAGCCGCCGCAATGCGCGCACGATGCGCAAGGTGATGACCGATGCCGAACTCAAGCTTTGGAATGAGATCAGGGCACACAGGCTGATGGGACTGGGGTTTCGGCGCCAGATGCCTATCGCCGGCCATATCGTCGATTTTGCATGCCCGGACAAAAAGCTGATCGTCGAGCTTGATGGTTCCCAGCATGGCCGGGCCGAAACGTCGGAATCGGACGCTGCAAGAACCGCCAAATTCGAAGCGCTGGGCTGGACGGTCCTGCGCTTCTGGAACGACGATGTCATTCGCGATATCGACAATGTCTGCCAGCATGTCATGATTGTGGCTGGGCTGGGCGACGCGTCGTAAGCGCGGAGGTGGAGATTGGGCAAGGCAGGCGCTCCACGGCGCCCCCCTCTGCCCTGCCGGGCATCTCCCCCTCTTGGGGGGAGATTGGCTGCTTTGGGGGCAGCGCCAACATCAGCTATTCAATCCGGCCCAAACCCTGGGCTCGTCGCGCTCCCATCGTCCAGCTTCGACAGCCACTCGACCAACGCCGGGCGATAGCGTGTCAGGCCCTTGTAGTTGGCGAGTTCGTCAGGCAGGTCGCGGATGACGCGGTGCAGGCGCCGGGCCCATTTTGGCTGCGTCACCAGTTCATCCATTTTGATCAGATAGCAGCGGATCGGGAAGACGATGCCGTTGGAGCGCGGCAGCCGCCAGAAGCTCTGCAGTTCGACCCGCAGATGCACCTTGTCGCCGACATTCTCCGGCGTCACCGTCGCCCGGTCCGGCCCCCATTTGTGGTAGTTCTCGGGGCTGGTGTCGAGGCGCGGATTGATGGTCATCGTCCAGTTCAGGCGTCGAGCCGGCTTGCCTTGCTGGATGTTGGTGAGGAATTTCAGCGCCCTGACGAAAATCCCCTTCTCATGCGCCAGCGGCACCGGCGCATGCCATTCGAAGAAGTTCATGCCGATGTCGAAATCGAGCGACCAGTCGGCCTGGGTGGTGACCATGCCGGCATCCATCCACAGATTGCCGTCGCGCTGGTCGAGGATGCAGAAATCGCCCTGGCTCTGCCGGGTGATGTATTCCATCGGCCCGTAAGGCAGCGTCGAGGTGTCGCCGAAAGTGAAGGTGTCGTCGATACCGAGCGGCCGGTTGATCCAGCGCCAGCGATCGCCGTCGCGGGTCAGCGTGAAATGCTCGGGATAGCCCAGCGCCTGCTGCTCCATCAAAAGCTCGAGCAGGTCCCAGCCGGCCAGCGTCATGTGCGGCAGCGACTGGCAGCGCAGCGGATCCTCGGCCAGCACCAGCGCGCGGTCCTGCATCTCGGCGACATAGTGCTCGTCGACGTCGATCAGGTTTTCCAGCACGCTGCCCCTGGGTCCGACGACATGCGGCTCGATGTTGACAGCATACATGTAGGCGTCTTCGTGGAACGGGAACGGGAAGCGCCTTATGTGCTCCGGGCTGTTCTTGAAGGTGAAGTCATCGCGGAACGTTTCCTTGCGAAAGGTGATGCCCATGATTTTCTCCTAGAGCGGGCTGCCCGCTCTATCTCTTTGTTTTAGCCGCATTTCTGCGACGCCAAGTGTATCCACTTGGCTGCAAAATGCTCTACCGTTCCAGGACCAGCGACCGGCCTTCGAAGCGCGACACGCACGGCATGATCTTCTTGC
Organism: Mesorhizobium sp. SEMIA396; assembly: GCF_024518615.1. Taxonomy (NCBI): domain Bacteria; kingdom Pseudomonadati; phylum Pseudomonadota; class Alphaproteobacteria; order Hyphomicrobiales; family Phyllobacteriaceae; genus Mesorhizobium; species Mesorhizobium sp. SEMIA396. The sequence continues at coordinate 16,425 of NZ_JANIFC010000002.1, read as the reverse complement.
CCGAACGGTGCTCTTCCTCGCTCAGCCAGTGGTCGTTGTGGATGAACCTGCCGTCGCAAGAGATGACGTTGGTCTCGCACTGGCCGCAGACGCCGCCACGGCAGAGATAGGGCGGATCGACGCCGGCCGCCTCGATCGCTTCCAAGAGGCTCTGCTGTTCATCGACGCGGATCGCCTTGCCGCTGACGGCAAGCCTCACGTCGAACGGCAGTCCGGGTTGAGGTGCCGCGAAATGCTCGAAATGCACGGTTTCCGCCGGCCAGCCGAGGCTTGCCGCGCGATCGCGCACCCAGTTGATCATGCCAGCCGGGCCGCAGACATAGAGATGCGTGCCGAGCGGCTGTGTCGACAGCAACCGGTCGAGTTCGATGCGCTCCTCAAGGTCGTCATGATAGAGCCTGACCCGGCGGTCGTAGCGCTCGCGCAGCACATCGGCATAGGTGCCGAGCGATGCGGTGCGGCAGGTGTAGTGCAGTTCGAAATTGCCGCCTTCCGCCGCAAGCTGAGCGGTCTGCGCCATGAACGGCGTGATGCCGATGCCGCCGGCCAGCATCAGATGCTTTTTGGCGCGCAGGTCGAGCGAGAACAGGTTGACGGGGTAGCTGACCACCATCTCCATGCCCGGCTTGACGCTCCGGTGCATGAACAGCGAGCCGCCACGGCCGACATCGTCGCGCCGCACCGAGATCGTGTATTCGCGCGTATCGAGCGGCGAGCCCATCAGCGAATAGGGATTGAGCCTGGTGCGTTCGCCGTCGCGCATCTCGACCACGACATGGGCGCCGCCGGAAAAAGTCGGCAAAAGCTGCCCGTCGCGCCGGCGAAAATGGAAGCGGGTGACGAGGTCGTTGACCGGGACGACGTCGCTGACAACGACATCGAGTTTTGTTGTTCCGGTGCTCATCGAAAAATCTCCTCCATCGGAGGAATCTCCGAGCGATCTTCCGCATTGATGCAGACGCCCTGGAAGGCTGCGATGCGCCTGGAATAATGGTCGCGCACCAGAAGCAGCAGGCCGCAATGCGCGCAGGTCGCCGGCTGCGTCGTCACATTCTCGGTGATGCCCTTGCAATGGACACATTGCATGCGCCGCGCCAGCGAGCCGCGGTGCTCGGTCTGGATCGAAGTGTGGTCGATGCCGGCTTCAAGCGCCACCTGCATCGCCTGGCCGATCAGGCCCTCCGTGCCGGCGAGATAGAGGCGCAAGCCCATATGCGCGTTGGCCAGTGTCTGCCGGAGCCGTGGCAGCAGGCTGGCAAAGGACGGCGCCTGGTGGAACTGTGCCGGCTTCAACGCTTCGAGTGCGACGGCATGTTTGCCGTCAAGCCCGGGAATGAAGACGATTTCGGCGTCGCCGAAAAACCCGGGCGGCGCCCTCCCGGCCATCTCCGCTATCGCCAGCGCCCCTTCCGCGTCCGCGATGAAAAGATGATGCTTGCCGGGTTGCGGAGACAAGGTTCCGTAAACGGGCCGGCTGATGATACTTTTGGCTGCCATTTATGTCTTCGTGCCTTCGAGCGCTTCACCGTTTCATAGAAACGGCGGACCGCTCTATCTCTTTGCTTCGACGCAATTCCGGACGGAAAACCGTTTCACACTTTCCTGGAATTGCTCGAACCCCTCGGTGTTGACTATGCCTCAACCTTTCGCCGCGCGCTTGGTCTTCTTGGGATCATCGAAGGGAAGCGGCTGCGCCGTCGCCTTGATGGCACCGCTCTTGTTGCGGATTTCGAGCTTGGTGTCCTTGACCGCGCAGTCCACGTCGAGCCGGGCGATGCCCATCGATTTCTCGACCAGCGGCGAATACATGGCACAGGTTACTACGCCGACCTTTTTGCCGTCGCGATAGACCGGCGCTCCTTCATCGGCCGGCTCCTTGCCGTCGAGCAGCACGCCATAGATCTTGAAGCGCTCCTTGCCCTTCAGGCGATAGTGCTCCTCGGCGCCGCGAAAGCCGGTCTTGCCGGGGCTGACGGTGAAGTCGAGGCCGAGTTCCCACAGCGTGTCGCCCGGGCCTTCGTTCTCAAACGGATACTTCTGGGAATTGTCGTAGGGGTAGAAGAGCAGATAACTTTCGACGCGCAGCATGTCGAGCGTGGTGAAGCGGCACGGAATGATGCCGGCGCTCTTGCCCTCGTCGAGGATCCTGTCCCAGATCGTGCCGGCATCCTGGCCGCGGCAGAAGATCTCGTAGCCGCGCTCGCCGGTATAGCCGGTGCGCGATATCATGACGGGCAAGCCGAACAGTTGCGTCTGCATGTGATGGAAATAGTTGAGGTCGCGAATGCCCGGCACATGCTTGGCTAGATAGTCGACTGCTGTCGGACCCTGCAGCGACAGATCGTGCAGATTGTCGTCGAAGCGCAGCGAGACGTCGCGGCCCATAGCTGCCCGCTGCAACTCCTCATGGCCGGTGCCCGAACCATGCACGACCATCCAAGCGTTGGGGCCGGTGCGGTAGAGGATGCAATCGTCGGTGAATTTGCCCGCCTCATTCAGCATGCAGGCATAGGCCGACTTGCCGGGATAGATCTTTTCGACATCGCGTGTGGTGGCGAGGTCGATGAGATGCGAGGCGTGCGGCCCTGATATGTGGACCTTCTTGAGGCCGGAGACATCCATCAGACCAGCCTTGGTGCGGATGGCGATGTACTCCTCGTCGGCATCCTTGTCGTAGGTCCAGGCGGTTCCCATGCCGCTCCAGTCTTCGAGCTTCGAACCGAGCGCTCGGTGCCGATCCGCCAGGGTCGAAAATCTCCAGGATGCCGTCATCCGCTCGTCCTCCGTTTCGATAATGCTCTGCTGTTCCCTGCCCCCTGCGCAGCGGCGGGAGCTTTGGCCGAATATTGATCGCAAACCTCCGGGCGCCGCAATACCCATAAGCAATTAATTTCATTGTCAGGCAAAATCCGCCGCGCAAACCAAACGGTTAACCCCACGTAAATCGCGCTTGACAATTGCGGGATTCAGACAGAACTTATGAAAAAAATTTCACTCTGTTGAAAGAGGACGACGGACGGGGGATTCGGAACCGGACGGCGGAAAAGGGGAGAAACCGATGTCAGACATGCAACAGCGCATCGAAGCGCTGTATCGTTCCGACGTGCGCGGAGCCGCGCTCCTGATCGTCTGCCTGTGGGCGACGATCCTCTTCGTCCTCCTCATGACATGGCCCTACATCCCGCACAGCGGCATCAAGGCCGTGGTCGCGATCGCCGCCGCCGCCGTGCTGATCTTCAACACGGCCGCCATCCTGGCGATGGTCAAGCACTACAAGGAAGACAAGGAATTCATCTACGGGCTCGATATCAAGAACGCCGACGCGTTCCGCAACCGCAAGTCCTGAACCGCAAGTCCTGAGGGGTAGAAGAGATGTCCCGCTACACGCCGCCGGAACAAAGCAAGGCCGGGCAGGTTTTCGACATCGCCGTCGTCGTCGTCGCCATTTTCGTGGCACTGTGGCTACCGCTCAAGCTGGGCCTCGCCGGCGCGGCGAAATCCATCGACGCGCTCGACGCCAAGACCTGGGAAGCGCTAGGCCAGAACCCGACCATGGCGTCTATCTGGGAAAAGCTCGGCTATACGCCCGAGACCGCGCACGACATCATCCAGAACCGCTTCCACTATGTCATCGACTGGCCGACGCTGATCATCATGGCGGCGGTGCTGATCGGTTATTTCGTCTTCCTGTTTCGTGCATCAGACCGCGAATATCGCGACGTCATCAACGAAAAATTCGACGACAAGTAAGAGTTCTGAGGACGATTTAATTCGGGGGACACGATCATGTGGGTGGCACTCTCTTACGCATGCTGGGGCATCTCGATCGTGCTCGCTTTGTGGATGCTCTACGACTGGTTCAAGGTTGACACGACCTTCTCCGAAGAGGTGCTGACCTCCTCGCGCGAGGGCGAACTGGAAGCCACTTCCGAAAAACACCGGATCTGAGTGAGGATTGAACAATGACGATCGCACTTGAACCGGCTGCCCAAGGGGACAGAGTTTCACTCCTGCGCGTGCTCGGACCGGCCCATGTCTGGGCGCTCGGCGTCGGCATCGTCCTGGTCGGCGAATTCACCGGCTGGAATTTCTCGGCGGACAAGGGTGGCGCACTGGCCGCGCTGATCGTCTGCTGGGTCGTGGGATTGCTCTACACCTCGGTCGCCATGATCGATTCCGAGGTGACATCGACCGTGGCCGCCGCCGGCGGCCAGTATGCGCAGGCAAAGCACATCGTCGGACCGCTGATGGCGTTCAACGTCGCGCTGTTCCTGGTCTTTGCCTACACCATGCTCGAAGTGTCCGACGCCATCCTGCTCGGCGACACCATCGTCGCCAAGGCCGGCGTCGAAGGGCTCACCCACAATTCCTTCATCGCCGCGACCATCGTCGTGCTGGCGTGGCTGAACTATCGCGGCGTGCTGATGACGCTCAATGTCAACTTCGTCATCACAGCGGTCGCCTATATCTCGATTGTCATCCTGTTCTTTTCGGTCAGCCCGTGGACGCAAGGCGCCGTGCTGAAGCTGAACGAGTTGGTCACGCCAGGCAATGCACTCCCCTATGGCTGGATTGGCGTCATCGCCGCCTTCCAGTTCGGCATCTGGTACTATCTCGGGATCGAGGGCACCACACAGGCCGCCGAGGAAGTGCGCTCGCCGGCCCGCTCGCTGCCTTACGGCACCATGGCCGGCATGATCACGCTTTTGATCGCCGCCGCCATGACCTGGTATGTCTGCGCCTCGATGATGCCATGGGAATATCTCGGCATCACCTATTATCCGCTGTGGGACGCCGGCAAGCTGACTGGCAGCCCGCTGCTCGAGAACCTGTTGTTCGTCGCCACGCTGCTTGCTGCAATGGCCTCCGCCAATGGCTGCATCAACGATGCGGCGCGCGCCTGGTTCTCGCTCGGCCGCGACCGCTATCTGCCGACATGGTTCTCGGCCGTGCATCCGAGATATCGCACGCCCTATCGTTCGATCCTGTTCCTGCTGCCGATCGCGCTGGCCTTCGCCTTCATCGCCGACCTCAACCAGGCGATCACCTTCTCGATCCTGTCGGGCGTGCTGCAATACACGTTCATGAGCATCAACATCATCATGTTCCGCAAGAAGTGGCCGCTCGGCTCGATCCGCCGCGGCTACACGCACCCCTTCCACCCGATCCCGGCCATCGTGCTGTTTTGCCTGTGCGTGGTGACCTTCTTCGCCATCTTCCTCGGCTTCGGCTCGCAACTGATCGCCATGGTCGCCTTCTATTTCCTGATCTCACTGTGGTTCCATTTCTATCGCTACAAATTCGTGCGGCGCGGCGATCAGTTCACCATGCCGTGGCCGAAGCCGCAGGGTTATTGATGGGAGTAGGCCGGTCCGTATCCTGGATGGGCGTGGCATGAGAAAATGTCCGAGCTGACATCAGCACTGCTGGCCGGAGCCATTGTCCTGGCTATCGTTCTCCACCTTGCCTGGCAGGCGCGTGCCAGCCGCAACAGGGCATCGATGGCGCTTGCCGTCGAGCAGGACCGCATCCGCACAGCCATCGCCGACGCAGCCAATGTCTCGGACGGCACCGCCGGCGTCATCACCTGGGAAGGATCCTGGAACAGCCAACGCGTCCAGGTGCGCACCATCGTCGACACACTGGCGACGCGGAAACTGCCGGCGCGCTGGCTCAGCATCTCGGTCACCGAGCCGGTGGCCGTGCCCGGCACCTTCGACATGATGATGCGGCCGGGGTCGCCGACGACCTTCTCCAATTTCGATCATCTCGACCACACGCTGCCGAAGAGTTCGGCATTTCCGGCCGAGGCCGTGTTGCGGACGGATCGCAGGGGCGTCCACTTCCCACTGGAGACCATCGCCGGCCACCTCGGGATTTTTTCCGAAGGGCGCGCCAAGGAACTGCTGATCACCCCGAAAGGGGTACGCATCGTGTGGCTGCTGGCCGAAGCCGAACGGGCGCGCTACGGTGTGTTCCGGCAGGCCGAATTTGGCGACGCCACACTCGATCGTGCGCTGATCGAAAGACTGCTGATGTCGGTGTCGGCGCTTCGCGACGCCATCAACAAAAGCGAACGGCAAGCCGCATGACCATTCCCACCACGGCACCCACCAATCCCTATCTGGTTCTCGGCGCCGCAATCGTGCTGCCGGGAAGCGGGCACGTCATTCTCGGCGTGCCGGTGCGCGGCCTTCAGTTCCTTTTCTTCATGGTGATCCTGGCATGGGTGACGGCCAAGATCGCACCGCCCGATGCCAGCTTCGTCGGCCGTCACGCCGGCGGCTTCCTGATCTATGCCTTGTCGATTCTCGACGCCTACAAGCTCGCCCGCATCCGCTCCGCCAAATGGGTTCACAATGCCCGGCGAGACGGCGACAGTGCGCAGAGCGGCATTGAGCCGCATAGGTAACTAGAGGAATATTTTTTTCATACGATTGAATTTGTGCAGCTCATTCGATACATCCTCTCTTAGCTACAAACGATCTCTTAGCTACAAACATCGGGAGGCTGACATGTGTGGAATTGTCGGACTGTTTTTGAAGGACAAGTCGCTGGAACCCCAGCTTGGTGCGATGCTGTCGCAGATGCTGATCTCCCTCAGCGACCGCGGTCCGGACAGCGCCGGTATCGCCATCTATGGCGCGCCTTCCAAGAATGAGGCCAAGATCACCATCCAGTCCGCCAAGCCCGACCGCGATTTCCGCGGCCTCGAGGCGGAGCTCGCCAAGGCCATCGGCACGCCGGTGACGATCGCGGTGAAATCCACCCATGCGGTCGTCAGGACCACGCCGGCCAAGATCGATGAAGCGCGCGAAACCATCCAGGCGCTGCGCCCCGACATCCGCATCATGGGCGCCGGCGACGTTGTCGAGATCTACAAGGAAGTCGGCCTGCCGGAGGCCGTCGTCGATCGCTTCGACGTCCGCAAGATGACCGGAACGCATGGCATCGGCCATACCCGCATGGCAACGGAATCGGCAGTGACGACGATGGGCGCGCATCCGTTCTCGACCGGTGCCGACCAGTGCCTGGTGCACAATGGCTCGCTGTCGAACCACAACAATGTCCGCCGCGAACTGATCCGCGAAGGCATGACGTTCGAAACCGAAAACGACACCGAGGTTGCTGCCGCCTATCTCTCGTCGCAGATGGCGCATGGCAAGAATCTCGGCGAGGCGCTGGAAGGCACGCTCTCCGACCTAGACGGCTTCTTCACCTTCGTCGTCGGCACCAAGAACGGTTTTGGCGTGGTGCGCGACCCGATCGCCTGCAAGCCCGCTGTCATGGCCGAAACCGACCAGTATGTCGCCTTCGGCTCGGAATATCGCGCGCTGACCAAACTGCCCGGCATAGACAATGCGAGGGTCTGGGAACCCGAGCCCGCAACCGTCTATTTCTGGGAGCATTGAGTTCATGCCCGCAACCACGCTTTCAAAGACTGCGGCACACGATCCTCGGGTCTTCGATCTCGACCAGCTGTCGCTGCGCGAACTCAATCAGGCGCTGCACAATCTGGCGCCGGGCTCGAACGAAACGGCATGGGAAGTGCTGAACCCGAAAGGCAGCCATTCGGTCGCCGTCGGCGTCGACCAGCCTGTTGCCATCGATGTGCGCGGCAGCGTCGGTTATTACTGCGGCGGCATGAATTCCGGCAGCACCATTACCGTGCATGGCTCGGCAGGCCCCGGCGTCGGCGAGAACATGATGTCGGGCTCGATCACCATCAAAGGCGACGCCAGCCAATATGCCGGCGCCACCGGCAAGGGCGGCCTGCTGGTCATCGAAGGCAACGCCTCGTCGCGCTGCGGCATTTCGATGAAGGGCATCGACATCGTCGTCCACGGCAATATCGGCCATATGTCGGCTTTCATGGCGCAGTCGGGCAATCTGGTGGTGCTGGGCGATGCCGGCGACGCGCTGGGCGATTCCATTTACGAGGCGCGGCTCTTCGTGCGCGGCAAGGTCGAAAGCCTCGGTGCCGACTGCATCGCCAAGGAGATGCGGACCGAGCATCTGGAATTGCTGCAAGGCCTGCTCGACCGTGCCGGCATCACCGGCGTCAAGCCGTCGGAGTTCAAGCGTTACGGTTCGGCGCGCACGCTCTACAATTTCAATATCGACAACGCCGACGCGTATTGAGGCAGCATGACCTATCGCAACCCGCCGACGACGCCGCGCAAATCCGCGACCTTCGACGACTACACGCTTTCCGAGATCCGCCGTGCCGCAGCGACCGGCATCTATGACATCCGCGGCGCCGGCGCCAAGCGCAAGCTGCCGCATTTCGACGACCTTCTGTTCCTCGGCGCATCGATCTCGCGCTATCCGCTCGAAGGCTATCGCGAGCGCTGCGACACATCAGTCGTGCTCGGCTCTCGCCATGCCAAGAAGCCGATCGAGCTAAAGATCCCGATCACCATCGCCGGGATGAGCTTCGGCTCGCTGTCAGGCCCCGCCAAGGAGGCACTCGGGCGCGGCGCGACCCTGTCGGGCACCTCGACCACCACCGGCGACGGCGGCATGACCGAGGAAGAGCGCGGCCATTCAAAGCAGCTGGTCTATCAATATCTGCCGTCGCGCTACGGCATGAACCCGCGCGATTTGCGCCGCGCCGATGCGATCGAAGTCGTCGTCGGCCAGGGCGCCAAGCCGGGCGGCGGCGGCATGCTGCTTGGCCAGAAGATTTCCGACCGCGTCGCCGAGATGCGCACGCTGCCCAAGGGCATCGACCAGCGCTCGGCCTCGCGCCATCCCGACTGGACCGGACCCGACGATCTCGAGATCAAGATCCTGGAACTGCGCGAAATCACCGACTGGGAAAAGCCGATCTACGTCAAGGTCGGCGGCGCCCGGCCCTACTACGACACCGCGCTTGCCGTGAAGGCCGGCGCCGATGTCGTTGTCGTCGACGGCATGCAGGGCGGCACCGCCGCCACCCAGGAAGTGTTCATCGAAAATGTCGGTATGCCGACGCTTGCCTGCATCAGGCCGGCGGTGCAGGCGCTGCAGGATCTGGGCATGCACCGCAAAGTGCAGCTGATCGTCTCCGGTGGTATCCGCAACGGCGCCGATGTCGCCAAGGCGCTGGCGCTCGGCGTCGACGCGGTCTCGATCGGTACGGCTGCCCTTGTCGCGCTCGGCGACAACGATCCCCGCTGGGAGGCGGAGTATAACGAGCTCGGCACCACCGCCGGCGCCTATGACGACTGGCACGAGGGGCGCGACCCCGCCGGCATCACCACGCAGGACCCCGAATTGATGAAGCGGGTCGACCCGGTGGCTGCCGGGCGCCGGCTGGCGAACTACCTCAAGGTGATGACGCTGGAAGCGCAGACCATCGCGCGTGCCTGCGGCAAGAACAGCCTGCACAATCTCGAACCCGAGGACCTCGTCGCGCTGACGATCGAGGCAGCCGCCATGGCCGGCGTGCCGCTGGCCGGCACCAACTGGATACCGGGGAAGAACGGCTTCTAATCAACGAAGGGCCGACTCCCGCATACTCGGGAACAACAATCGATAAAAATGGGGAACTATCGTGGCAACTGATCTTGCAGAATTCGCAAGGGCGAAAAACGTCAAATATTTCATGATTTCCTACACTGACCTGTTCAGTGGCCAGCGTGCCAAGCTGGTGCCGGCACAGGCGATCGCCGACATGCAGAAGGATGGCGCCGGCTTTGCCGGGTTCGCCACCTGGCTGGACCTGACGCCGGCACATCCCGACATGCTGGCGGTGCCGGATCCGGATTCGGTGATCCAGCTGCCGTGGAAGCCGGAAGTCGCCTGGGTCGCGGCCAACTGCATCATGGACGACAAGGAGGTCGACCAGGCGCCGCGCAACACGCTGAAGCGGCTGATCGCGGAAGCCGCCAGCGACGGCATGCACGTCAAGACCGGCGTCGAGGCCGAGTTCTTCCTGATCTCGCCCGACGGCAAGACGATTTCCGACGAATACGACACGGCCTCAAAGCCCTGCTACGACCAGCAAGCGGTGATGCGTCGCTATGACGTCATCGCCGAGATCTGCGACCACATGCTGGCGCTCGGCTGGGGCGCCTACCAGAACGACCACGAGGATGCCAACGGCCAATTCGAGATGAACTGGGCCTTCGACGACGCGCTGGCGACCGCGGACAAGCATTCCTTCTTCAAGTTCATGGTCAAGTCGATCGCCGAGAAGCATGGCCTGCGCGCGACGTTCATGCCCAAACCGTTCCAGGGCCTGACCGGCAATGGCTGCCATGCCCATATCTCGGTCTGGGATAAATCGGGCAAGACCAACGTTTTCGCCGACAAATCGATGGAGCTCGGCCTGTCGGCCAAGGGCCGGAATTTCCTCGGCGGCATCATGAAGCATGCCTCGGCGCTGGCCGCGATCACCAACCCGACGGTCAATTCCTACAAACGCATCAACGCGCCGCGCACCATTTCGGGCGCGACCTGGGCGCCGAATACAGTGACCTGGACCGGCAACAACCGCACCCACATGGTGCGCGTGCCCGGCCCGGGCCGCTTCGAACTGCGACTGCCGGATGGGGCGGCCAACCCCTATCTGCTGCAGGCGGTTATCATCGCCGCCGGCCTCGACGGCATCCGCTCCAAGGCAGATCCCGGCAAGCGCTACGACATCGACATGTACCAGCATGGGCACACGGTGAAGGGCGCGCCAAAACTGCCGCTCAACCTGCTCGACGCGTTGCGCGAGTTCGACAAGGACAAATCGCTCAAGGCGGCGCTGGGTGAGGAATTCTCGTCGGCCTACCTAAAGCTGAAGCACCAGGAATGGAATTCCTATGCTTCGCACTTCACGCAATGGGAGCGCGACCACACGCTGGATATCTGACCACCAGCGTGACGCGAGCGACCTCGGAATGAACTGATGAAATATTCGATCTTTTCGCTCGCCCGCGCCGCCCTGTCCGGCCACAAGAACTGGCAACGCACCTGGCGCGACGCCACGCCGAAGGATCGCTACGACGTGGTGATCATCGGCGGCGGCGGCCACGGGCTTGCCACCGCCTGGTTTCTCGCCAGCGAGTACGGCATCAAGAATGTCGCCGTACTCGAAAAAGGCTGGATCGGCTCCGGCAATGCCGGCCGCAACACCACCATCATCCGCTCCAATTACGGCCTGCCCGGCAACACCGGCTTCTACGAATTGTCGATGAAGCTGTGGGAGCGGATGGAGCAGGACCTCAACTACAATGCGATGGTCAGCCAGCGCGGCGTCATCAACCTCTACCACTCCGACGCACAGCGCGACGCTTATGCGCGGCGCGGCAACACCATGCGCATCAACGGCATCGACGCCGAACTGCTCGACCTCGCTGCCGTCAAGAAGATGATCCCGTTCCTGAACTTCGACAATGCGCGCTTTCCCGTGCAAGGCGGGCTCTTGCAGCGGCGCGGCGGCACGGCGCGGCACGATGCGGTGGTCTGGGGCTATGCCCATGCGGCGAGCGAACTCGGCGTCGACATCATCCAGAATTGCGAAGTCACCGGCTTCGTCAGGGACGCCAATGGCAAGGTGACCGGCGTCGAGACATCGCGCGGCAAGATCGGTGCCGGCAAGGTCGGCATGGCGGTCGCCGGAAGTTCGTCGCGCGTCGCGGCGATGGCCGGCCTGCGCCTGCCTATCGAAAGCCATGTGCTGCAGGCCTTTGTCTCCGAGGCGATCAAGCCGCTCATCCCTGGTGTCATGACCTTCGGCGCCGGCCATTTCTACGTCAGCCAGTCCGACAAGGGCGGCCTCGTCTTCGGCGGTGACATAGACGGCTACAATTCCTACGCCCAACGCGGCAACATGCCTGTCATGGAGGACGTCTGCGAGGGCGGCATGGCGCTGATGCCGATGATCGGCCGCGTGCGCCTGCTGCGCCAGTGGGGCGGCATCATGGACATGTCGATGGACGGTTCGCCGATCATCGACAAGACGCCGGTCGACGGGCTCTATCTCAACGCCGGCTGGTGCTATGGCGGCTTCAAGGCGACACCAGGCTCCGGCTTTGTCTTTGCCCATCTGCTGGCGCGCGACGAATCGCACGAAGAAGCCGCTCGGTTCCGTCTCGACCGGTTCCGTACCGGCGCCATGATCGACGAAAAGGGCCAAGGCGCCCAACCGAACCTGCATTGAAGGCGGTCTAGAACAGCATGCGCATTGTCTGTCCCTTCTGCGGCGAACGCGAACTCGGCGAGTTCACCTATCTCGGCGACGCCAAGCCGGTGCGGCCGGTCGCCGACGCCTCGGAAGACGAGGTCTTCAACTATGTCTATCTGCGCGACAACGTCGCCGGACAGACCAGCGAACACTGGTACCATGGCGGCGGTTGCCGGGCCTGGCTGAAGGTCACCCGCAACACGCTGACGCATGAGATTTCCGCCGTTGAGCCGGCGGCTGGCGTGGGTGCGAGGCAGGTCGCGAAATGAATTTTCTTGTGCAAGTCAGCGCCGCCCCTCACCTGCCTGCCGGCATCCTCTCCCCGTATAGAGACGGGGAGAGGGACCTGGCTGCTATTCCTGCAGCGTTGATGATTAGCGAAATCGTGGACGAGAGCGTCCTTCTCCCCGTCACTATACGGGGAGAAGTGCCCGGCAGGGCGATGAGGGGCGGCTCGACGCTGCCGCATGACATCGAAGCGACGAAGGGTCGGCAATCGTGACTTCCAGCCAATCCCATCGGCTCGGCAATGGCGGTCTCATCGACCGCTCGGTGCCACTGAACTTCCGTTTCGACGGCAAGGCTTTCTCCGGCTTCCAGGGCGATACGCTCGCCTCCGCGCTGATCGCCAACGGCGTCAAGCTGGTCGGCCGCTCATTCAAATACCATCGCCCGCGCGGTATTCTCACCGCTGGTTCGGAAGAACCCAACGCGCTGGTCGAGCTGCGCACCGGCGCACGGCGCGAGCCGAACACCAAGGCGACGACAGCCGAACTCTATGACGGGCTCGAGGCCGCCAGCCAGAACCGTTGGCCGTCGCTGCGCCACGATTTGATGTCGGTGAACCAGCTGTTCGCGCCGATCTTCGTTGCCGGCTTCTACTACAAGACTTTCATGTGGCCGGCGAAATTCTGGGAAGCGATCTACGAGCCGGCGATCCGCCGCGCCGCCGGCCTCGGCCGTGCCTCAGGCATCGCCGATCCCGATCACTACGACAAGGCATGGGCGCATTGCGATGTGCTGATCGCCGGTTCAGGTCCGGCCGGTTTGGCCGCGGCATTGGCAGCCGGCCGCGCTGGCGCCCGCGTCATCCTGTGCGAAGAGGATGTTGTCCCCGGCGGCCGCCTGCTGTCGGATGGCGGCACGATCGATGGTGTTCCGGCCGCCGAATGGCTGTCGCGGACGCTGGCTGAATTGGCCGATATGCCGGACGTCCGCATCATGACCCGCACGGCACTATTCGGCGTCTACGATGGCGGCGCCTATGGCGCGATCGAGCGGGTCAACGACCACCTGCCCTCGCCGCCTCAGCATCAGGTGCGACAGCGGCTGTGGCGGATCGTGGCGAAGCGCTGCGTCGTCGCGGCCGGCGCCATCGAACGGCCGATCGTCTTTGCCGGCAACGACACGCCCGGTGTTATTATGGCGTCCGCCATGCGCACCTATGTCGCGCGCTATGCGGCGACACCGGCAAAGCGCCTCGCGCTGTTCACCAACAATGAGGATGGCTGGCGCACGGTCGAGACTGCACTCGGGGCCGGCCTGCAGATCGCGGCGGTCATCGATGCACGGTCCGAAGTGTCGCCAGCGCATCGTTCGCTGGCCTCCAAGGGCGGCTTCCCGGTGCTGCATGGTTCCGTCAGCGGCGTCGATGGCGGCAAGGATGGCGTCAGGAAAATCGCGGTCTCGCTGACCGGTGGCGCGCGCGCCGAGGTCGAAGCGGACGGCCTCGCGGTCTCTGGCGGCTGGAACCCGGCTGTCGGGCTGACTTCCTACCATCGTGGCCGGCCGAAATGGCAGAACGACATATCTGCCTTCGTGCCGGACGGCGCGCCTCCAGGCATGGTCGCCGCGGGTGCCGCCAATGGCGATTTCGGCCTCGGCGCCTGCCTGAGCGAGGGATTTGCCGCCGGCGCGGCAGCGGCGCGTGACACGGGACATAGCGGCACAGTGGGTATCGCGCCTGCCGCCGACGACGAGGCATTCTCGCTGACGCCGCTATGGCACGTCGCCGGCAAGGGCAAGGCGTTTGTCGATTACCAGCACGACGTCACCGCCTCCGACATCGAACTGGCGCAACGCGAAGGCTTTGAATCCGTCGAGCACCTGAAGCGCTACACGACGCTCGGCATGGCGACCGACCAGGGCAAGACCTCCAATGTCGCCGGCCTTGCCATCATGGCCGCGGTCAGCGGCCGTTCGATCCCCGAGACCGGCACGACAATCTACCGGCCGCCTTACGTGCCGGTCGCCATCGGCGCCTTCGCCGGTCATCATCGCGACGAGACGTTTCATGCGACGCGGCTGACGCCGTCGCACCACTGGGCGGCCGAACAGGGCGCAATCTTCGTCGACACCGGCCTGTGGAAACGTGCGCAATGGTACCCTCGCGCCGGCGAGAAGGACTGGCTGGAATCGGTGACCCGCGAGGTCAAGGCGGTGCGCGGCGGCGTCGGCTTCTGCGATGTCTCGACGCTCGGCAAGATCGACGTGCACGGCCCCGATGCCGGCGCCTTTCTCGATCGCGTCTACATCAACACCTTCTCCAGCCTCGCCGTTGGCAAGGCGCGCTATGGGCTGATGCTGCGCGAGGACGGCATCGTCTATGACGATGGCACGACATCGCGGCTGGCCGAGGACCACTATTTTCTGACCACCACCACGGCCAAGGCCGGGCTGGTGATGCAGCATCTCGAATTCTGCCGCCAGGTGCTGTTCCCGGAGCTCGACGTGCAGCTCACTTCCGTCTCGGACCAGTGGGCGCAATTCTCGATCGCCGGGCCGAAGACACGCGACCTGCTCAGGGAAATCGTCGACCCGGCCGAAGACCTTTCCAACGAAGGCTTTCCATTCATGGGCGCGCGCGAAGTAGCACTTCGCGGGGGCCTGAGGGCACGGCTGTTCCGTATCTCGTTCTCAGGCGAGATGGCTTTCGAGATTTCAGTGCCGGCGCGCTTTGGCGATGCCATGGCGCGCAATCTGATGCTGGCCGGCGCGCCATTCGGCGTGACGCCCTACGGCACCGAGGCGCTCGGCGTCATGCGCGTCGAAAAGGGCCACATCGCCGGACCGGAACTGAGCGGCACGACGACGGCGGCCGATCTTGGCCTGGGCAAGATGATGTCGACCAAGAAAGACTATATCGGCCGCGTCATGGCCGGACGCGAGGCGCTGGTAGCCCCGGACCGGCAGGTCGTCGTCGGCATCAAGCCGACGGACAAGGCACGCCGGCTGCGCTCCGGTGCGCACATCATCCCGAAGGGACAGACACCCGGCCCCGGCAACGACCAGGGCTATGTCACCTCGGTCTGCTTCTCGCCGACGTCGGATCAGTGGATCGGGCTCGCGCTTGTCGAACGCGGCCGCGAACGCATCGGCGAGATCGTGCATGGGCATGACCCGTTGCGCGGCGAAGACTACGATGTCGAACTCTGCAATCCCGTCTTCTACGATCCGGATGGAGGGCGCCAGCGTGGTTGATTTTTCCTGGGCTCCCCGCAGTCCCCTTGAAAAGGCGCTTGTTGCCGGCGTGCATGGTGCACGCGGTATCGAGGCCGGCGTCTCGCTGACCGAGATCCGCAATTTTGACCTGATCCAGATCATGGCGAGGCGCGGCCAAGGGGCTGATCTGGCGAAAGCGGCCAGGGCCCGTTTCGGCGCGGTGCCACCGGATGCGCCGAAGGCGGTACAGACTCCGGATGCCACGCTGATCTGGTCGGGGCCGGATCAGTTCTTCGTTCTGTCAAACGGCGGCAAGCACACGACGCAGACGTTGACGCCGGCATTCTCCGGCTCCGCCTCGCTGTCGGATCAGTCGCATGCACGGGTCTTGATCAGCATTTCGGGCGTCAAGGCACGCACCATGCTGGCGAAACTGTCTTCGATCGACTTGCACCCAACGACGTTCCCGGTTGGCGCCGCCGCCGCGACATCGATGGATCACACCAGCGTCACGCTCTGGCGCGGCGGCGATCGGCCGGATGGGCAGGCGGTGTTCAACCTTCTGGTGTTTGCGACCTTCGCCGAAAGCCTTTGGCATACGGTGCTGGATTCGGCTGCGGAGTATGGTGTCGATATCCGCCACAGCGAGGAACTGGTCTAGTTTTCAGTTTTCGTCGGAATGGCCAATTCCGAGCGTCGGCGCCGCCCCTTGTATCTGCACGAGATGATTATGTGCGATGGAAGCGATTGAGCCTCGGGCCGGATGGCCATCCGGCCCGAGGCTTGGCGAAGTCGCCCGCTGCCCCTCCGGCTACAACCGTCAA
>NZ_JANIFC010000029.1:0-6135 GCF_024518615.1 Mesorhizobium sp. SEMIA396 | reverse complement strand
GTGCCGATGGCGGACTGGTCGAACTCAAGGCGGCGGCGGTGCGCAATGCAGCACGCCAGGCCGTCAACATGTCCGGTGTCATCGAGGCACGCACGGTGTCAGGTCAATCCGGCGCCATCGTGCTTGGTGGTGATGAAGGCTCGGTCGAAATCACCGGCACGCTCGATGCTTCGGCCAAGGCCGGCGGCAAGGGCGGCAAGGTCACGGTCACCGGCCGCAAACTGAAGCTCAAGGCCGCCAAGGTCGATGCCTCGGGCAAGAATGGCGGCGGCACGGTCAAGATCGGCGGCGACAAGCAAGGTTCTGGCACGCTCCAGCACGCGGTCACAACCGAGATCGATGCGAAGACGACAATCAGCGCCGATGCGACCGGCACCGGCGATGGCGGCACGGTCATCGTCTGGTCGGACGAGCAGACAAAGTTCGCGGGCAAGATTTCCGCACGTGGTGGCGATGACGGCGGCAATGGCGGCTTCGCGGAAGTGTCCGGCAAGCAGCGCCTCGACTTCACCGGTGAGGTCGATCTGCGCGCCCGCTTCGGCGATACCGGCGACCTTCTGCTCGACCCCTACAACGTCACCATCTCCAACGCTGCCGGCAACACCGGCGGCAGCATGTCCGCCAACACCAATGACAGCGTCATCAACGTCACCACGCTGCAGAACCTTCTCGCAACCGCAAACGTCACCATCTCAACCGGCAGCGGCGGTTCGCAGGCTGGCGACATCACCATTGCCGCGCCGATCAGCTGGAACACCAACACGCTGACGCTCAGCGCCTCTCATTCGATCGTCTTCAATGCGAACGCCACGATCGGCGGCGGCGGCGGGTTGACGCTGGTCACCAACAATGGCGGTACCGGCGGCACGATCTCCTATGCCTTGGGTGCATCGGCGACCTTCACCGGCACGCCGGGAGCGCAGGCGCTGTCGATCGACGGCCAGAGCTACACGCTGATCTACGATGTCAACGGCCTGCAGGCGATCAACAGCGGGCTCACCGGGAGCTATGCGCTGGCCAAGAATATCGATGCCAGCACCACGTCCAGCTGGAATAGCGGTCTCGGCTTCATATCACTGGGCACCGACGGCAACAGCAACATCCAGAACGGCGGCAATGGCTTCACCGGCTCGTTCGACGGGCTAGGCCACACCGTCGACAGCCTGTCGGTGACGCAGTCCGCTGCCCAATATGTCGGCCTGTTCGGCTATATCGGCGCGGGCGGCCTGGTTCAGAATGTCGGCGTCACCAATGTGACGGTCCGGGGGTTCAGGACCCTCGGCGGGATCGCTGGGTTCAATGCCGGCACGGTGGCCCAGAGTTATTCGACTGGTCAGCTGTTCACCACACAATACGGGTCCGCCTCAGGTGGTCTGATCGGCGAGAACGACGGCGCGCTCTCCGACAGCTTCTCGACGGTGGTCGTCAATGCTCGCGATACTAACACCGCCGGCGGCGCGGTAGGCTTCAATAATTTCGGCACCATCGATCGCGTCTATGCCATGGGCGCTGTCGATATCGGCAGCGGCGGCGCGGCCGTCGGCGGCCTCGTCGGATCGAATTATGGCTACTCGGGGGTCGGCGAGGGCGGCAGGATAACCGACAGCTATTCGACCGGCGCGGTCAGCGGCGGATGGAATGTCGGCGCGTTCATCGGCAACAACCTTTACGACGGCGTGGTCACGGGCGCGTACGACACTTCGACATCAGGCCCCTACAATACCACATCCATCGCCAAGCCTGCGATCGGCGGCGGCACCACCGGCCCCAATGTCAATGTCGTCGGCCTGTCGACCTCCAGCTTCCAGAATGGCGGCGCCAACGGACTGAGTGCCGCCTTTGGCGGCGGGACTGGCGGCCTCTATCCCTATCTGAAGAGCTTCTACCCCAATGGCGTCCAGGCGATCTCCGGAATTGCCTACAAGGATGCCGGCAACACGCCGCTGATTTCCGGTACCGGCCAGCCCTATTACACAAAGAATCCCGGGCTGGTGTCCGTCGTCTCCGGCGGCGTAAACCTCGGCACAGTCTCGACCGGCGTCAACGGCTACTACTATCTCGCTCTGCCGGCGGGCGCGGTCTCGAACTCGGTGCTCGCTTACACCGTTGCCGAAGCGGACTCGGGCGCCAAGAATAGCGTGACCTTCCGGACCGGCCTGTCCGGCAGCAATGTCTCGAACCTCAACGTCTATGGCGACTGGCGGCTCGACGAGACGGATGGCTCGATCGCTTCGCTATCGACGCTGAGCAGCGCCTATAGCGCGGCTATTGGGTCAACCTCTGTCGGCAGCCTGTCCTTCGCCAATCGCCAGATTGAAACCGCAGCAGCCACCTTCGCCCTCAACCAGGCGCTGTCGGTCGGCACCGGCACGATGGCGCTGTCGTCGAACGGCGTGGTGACGCAGACGAGTGGCCTGACGGCGGCGTCGCTGGTTCTCGGTGGCACGGGTAGCTTCACCCTGACCAACGCCGGCAACCAGATCGGCAACGTCGCCGGCAACGCCGGTTCCGTCGATCTGCGCGATGGCGCAAGCCTGACGATCGCCAGTGCTTCCACCGCCCGCGGGGTTACGGCGACCGGGGTGAACACCACCGGTTCGGTAAGGCTTCAGACGGCGGGCAATCTGACCATCGCGGCAAGTGCGACGATCAGCGGAACGGATCCGGTGCTCTCAGCCGCAGGACAATTCATCAACAGTCGCGGCAGCGATGCCGTCACCGCCACCAGCGGACGCTGGCTGGTCTATACGGCAGCTCCCACCGGCAACAATTTCGGCAATCTCGACAGCGGCAACACCGCCATCTGGAACACGACCGCCGGCGGGGCGGTGAGCGCGACGGGCAACCGCTATGTCTTCGCCTATCAGCCGACACTGACGTTTACGTCCAACAGCGCGACCAAAACCTACGGCGACACCGCCCTGCCGGCAGTGACCTATTCAGTGGCGGGCTATCAGGCGGGCGCGGTCGGCGCCTATCTCGGCGACACCGCCGCCACGACCTTCAGCGGCGGCCCAAGCGTCACGTCCGTCAACCCGCCGGGCAATACACAGGTCGGAGCAGGATCCTATGCAATCACCGTCGGCGCCGGCAATCTCGCGGCGTTGAGCGGCTATGGCTTCGCCTACAGCAGCACCGGCCTGCTCACCATCGGCAAACGCGCGGTAACGGTGACGGTAACGCCGGGCCAGAGCAAGATCTATGGCGATGCGAATCCGTCATCCTATGCGTACACCGTTTCGGATCTCGGCGCCGGCGTGGCTCTGGTCGGCACCCTCAACCGCACGGCCGGGAACAGTGCCGGCACTTACGCCATCAACCAGAACAGCATCACCAACGCTAACAATTCGAACTACGACATCACCTATGTCGGCGGCAGTTTCGCCATCGCCAAGCGCGCGATCACGATCACGGCCGATGCCAAGAGCCGTATCTATGGCAACGCCAATCCGTCGCTGACCTACCAGCTGACATCAGGCAGTTTTGTCAATGGCGACAGCTTGGGCGGTTCGCTGACGACATCGGCGACCACGGCATCCGGTGTCGGCAGCTATGGCGTCACGCAGGGTACGCTCAACAACAACAATTATGCGATCACCTACGCCGGCGCCAATTTGTCGGTGACGCCGCGCGCGATCACGGTGACGGCGAATGCCAAGAGCCGTGCCTATGGCGATGCCAATCCGGCGCTGACCTATCAGCTGACATCAGGCAATTTCGTCAATGGGGACAGCCTGAGCGGTGCATTGGCAACAACAACTACGACGGCATCCAGTGTCGGCAGCTACGGCATCACGCAAGGCACACTCGCCAACGGCAACTATGCGATCACCTATGTCGGCGCCAATCTGTCGGTGGCGAAGCGCGCCATCACGGTGACAGCCGATGCCAAGAGCCGCATCTATGGCGATGCCAACCCAGCGCTGACCTATCAGCTGACCACGGGCAATTTCGTCAATGGCGACAGCCTGAGCGGCGCGCTCGCAACAGCGGCCACGACAGCATCTGGTGTCGGCAGTTACAGCATTACGCAAGGCACACTCGCCAACAGCAACTATGCGATCAGCTATGCCGGCGCCAATCTGGCGGTGACGAAACGGGCGATCACGGTGACGGCCGATGCCAAGAGCCGTGTTTATGGCGATGCCAACCCGGCGTTGACCTATCAGCTGACCGCAGGCAATTTCGTCAATGGCGACAGCCTGAACGGTGCGCTGGCGACCTCGGCAACGACAGCATCCGATGTCGGCAGCTACGGCATCACGCAGGGCACGCTCGCCAACAGCAACTACGCGATCAGCTATGTCGGCGGAAACCTGTCAGTGACGCCGCGCGCGATTACGGTGACGGCCGATGCCAAGAGCCGTGTCTATGGCGATGACAATCCAACGCTGACCTATCAACTGACCTCGGGCGATTTCGCCAATGGCGACAGCCTGAGTGGTGCGTTGGCAAGGACCGCCGCAGCATCATCCGATGTCGGCGGCTACAGCATCACCCAAGGCACGCTTGCCAACGGAAATTACGCCATCAGCTATATCGGCGCGGATCTTTCGGTGACGCAGCGCGCGATCACGGTGACGGCCGATGCGGGCCAGAGCAAGATCTACGGGGACGGAGATCCGCTGTCTTACGGCTACGGAGTATCCGATCTCGGCAGCGGCGCAGCGCTGACCGGCACGCTTGATCGCGCCGAGGGCGAGAATGTCGGGACCTATGCCATTGGCCGCGGCACCCTCACCGATGCGGCCAACGCCAACTACGACATCACCTATGTCGGCGCCGGTTTCAGCATCGGCAAGCGATTCGTGACCGTCACTGCCAGCTCGGGCCAGGGCAAGACCTACGGCAATGCCGATCCGTCGTCCTATGGCTACACCTTCACCGATCTCGGCAGTGGTGCGGCGCTGGTTGGCGCTCTCCACCGCACTCCCGGCGAAGATGTCGGCGCCTATCAGATCGGGCAGGGCACACTCGCCAATGCGGCCAATTCGAACTACGACATCAGCTATGTCGGCGCCGATTTCAGCATCGGCAGGCGTGTCGTGACCGTCACGGCCAATTCGGGCCAGGGCAAGATCTACGGCGATGCCGACCCGTCCTCCTATGGCTACACCAGCACCGATCTCGGCAGTGGTGTGGGATTGGTCGGCGCTCTCGATCGCGTTTTGGGAGAGAACGCCGGAGCTTACGCGATCGGCCAGGGCACGCTTACCGACAGCGCCAATTCGAACTACGAGATCAGCTATGCCGGTGCCGACTTCAGCATCGGCAAGCGGGCGATCACCATAGTGGCGGATGCGCAGAGCCGGCCGCAGGGCATGCCCAATCCGCCACTCACCTATTCGATCGGCGGTCTGGGGTTGGTCAACGGGGATACGTTTCTTGGCGCGCTCTCGACTGGGGCGACACACGCTAGCCCTCCTGGCAACTACGCCATCGAACAGGGAAGCCTGACCCTCTCGGCCAACTATGAACTGACCTATGTCGGTGCCGATCTGGTGGTCTCGCCGCCCAACACCGTGCCGGCACCGGATGCAGCCAGCACGGTCGCGTACAACGCCGATGCTCATGCTGCTGGCGGGCCGGCTCCGGTTTTCTTCACCGGACAGCCGGTGGCTGGCGATGCGCAAACGCTGGTTGAAGACCCGCGGCTTGATGGCCCCGCCTTCTGCCAGGGCGTGGCGGACGCAGCTTCCGTCTGCAGCGTTGCCTCGATCCGGTAGGAAGACATGACCGCGCAGCGCCAAACCCTCTCACGGCGGCACCTTAACCGCACCGGCGCGCCGTTGATGGCGCTGCTTTTGACGTCGACGGCACTTGTCGGTTTCACGTCGGCGCGAGCACAGGAACTGCCGACAGGCGGCAGCGTCGCGTCCGGCGGTGTCACCATCGCCCATCCATCGTCGTCGCAACTGACCATCAGGCAGTCGACCAGTTCGGCGATCGTCAACTGGCAGAGTTTTTCCATCGGCGCCGGCGCGACAGTCACTATCGACCAGCCATCATCCTCGGCAACGATGCTGAACCGCGTCACCGGTGGCACTAAATCGACCATATCGGGCCAGCTCAACGCCAATGGCCAGGTGTTCCTGGTCAATCCCAACGGCATTGCCATCTCCAAGACCGGCAAGG
>NZ_JANIFC010000028.1:0-9795 GCF_024518615.1 Mesorhizobium sp. SEMIA396 | reverse complement strand
TAGCGAGGATTTGACCGCCTCAGCCGGTTTCGGAGACGCGGCTCTGGCCGGAGCCCGCACATGACAGGCCACGACGCGCCCGTCTGCCATTGGAACCAAAGGGGGGACTTCGTTGCGGCAGCGCTCGACGGCGAGCGGGCAGCGCGGGTGGAACGCGCACCCGGTGGGCGGATTGATCGGGCTCGGCACCTCGCCCTCAACGGGTGCTTCTAGTCGAACTCGCGTGGGATCCGGGACCGGAGCGGCCGCAATCAGCGCCTCGGTGTAGGGGTGGATCGGCTTGGCGAAGAGCGCCTCGCAGGGCGCAAGCTCCACGATCCTCCCCAAATACATGACCGCAACGCGATGGCCGATATGCTCCACGACACCAAGGTCATGCGAGATGAAGACGAAAGCGATACCCATCTGCTTCTGGAGGTCCAGAAGCAGATTCAAGATCTGCGCCTGCACCGAGACGTCAAGAGCTGACACCGCTTCGTCGGCGATGATGAGCGAGGGATTGAGCGCTAGTGCCCGCGCAATGCCGAGCCGCTGACGCTGGCCGCCCGACAACTCGGAGGGGAGCCTGTTCATCATCTCGGGGGACATTCCGACCTTTTGGAGAAGATCCGCAGCAAGCTTGTTGCGCTGCTTCCGGCTGAGGCGCTCGAAATTCTCGAGGGGCTCGGTGATGATCTGTCCGGCGCTGAGGCGGGGGTTCAACGACGAGTAAGGATCCTGAAAGACCATCTGCATCCGACGGCGAAACGCGTGGAGCGCTTGCTTTTTGAGGCCAGCAATGTCGTTCCCGTCGATTAGAACGCGTCCGCCCGTAGGTTCCACGAGCCGCATTAAGAGCCGCGCCACAGTGGACTTGCCGCAGCCGGATTCGCCGACGATGCAGAGTGTCTCGCCCGCCTCGACCGAGAAGGATACATCCTCGACCGCCCGCACCACGGGAATGCTCTTCCTAAAGAATCCCGCGCCGAGCGGATAGTGCTTAGTCAGGTTCTCGACTGTCAGCAAAGGACCACTCATGCTCCCATCACCTCTTCGGCGCGCCAGCAAGCGGCGGCGTGGCCTGGCCTGACATCACTCAGAATGGGTGTTTTCTCGCGGCAAATGTCGATCGCAAACGAGCAGCGTGGCGCAAAGCTGCAGCCCACAATGGGGTCGCGAAGGCTTGGCACAATCCCGGGAATTTCCGGAAGGCGACTTTGTCGGCCGCGCCGCCGGTCAGGCACCGATCGCATGAGGCCCTGGGTGTACGGGTGCGCCGGACGCGAGAACAAATCTATCACGTTCGCTTGTTCCACGATCCGCCCAGCATACATTACGATCACCCGCTGGCACGTCTCGGCGACAACGCCCAGATCATGCGTGATGAACATCACTGCCGTTCCTGTGCGCTCTTTCAGGTCGACGATGAGTCGCAGAATCTGTGCCTGGATTGTGACGTCGAGGGCCGTAGTCGGCTCGTCGGCAATCAACAGGTCCGGTGAGCAGGCAAGAGCCATGGCGATCATGGCGCGCTGGCGCATGCCTCCCGACATCTCATGCGGATAGTTGTTGACGCGACGCTCGGGGTCCGCGATGCGGACGAGACGGAGCATCTCTTCGGCCTTTGCCATGCCCACCGAGCGGGAGGCTTTCGTGTGGATCTGCACCGCCTCTGCGATCTGGCGGCCGACCGTATAAACCGGGTTCAGACTGGTCATCGGTTCTTGGAAAATCATGGCGATTTGGTCGCCGCGAATTTTTCGCATCTCACGATCGGACAGGTCGAGGAGGTCGCGTCCGTGGAAGCGGACTTCACCGCCGACAGTCTTCGCGCTCAGCTTCGGCAGCAGGCGAAGAATGGAGAGGGCAGTGACGCTCTTCCCGCATCCCGATTCGCCGACGACCCCAAGCGTTTCGCCTTTCATTACCTGGAAGCTGATGCCGCCCAGGGCGCGGGTGACACTGTCTTCGCCGAAAAAATGCGTTTCGAGGTTTCGGACATCGAGAAGCAAGTCATTCCCTGCGGCTTGATGCATCTGCATGTCAGCGCCTCCGCTTGGCGCGGGGATCGAACATGTCGCGCAGGCCATCCCCCAAAAGGTTGACCGCAAGGACCGTGACGGCGAGGCAGATACCGGGGGCGAAGATTGTCATAGGAGCGATGGCAAGAAACAGGCGAGAATTCGAGATCATGTTGCCCCAACTAGCGATCTCGGGCGGCACGCCGACGCCGAGAAAGCTCAGTCCGGCCTCTGTCAGAATCGCATCTGCGCAGACTATGGCGCTCTGGACCATAAGCGGCGGAATGGTACTCGGCACGATATGCCTCCACAGCACCTTTGGCAGGCGTGCGCCTCCACAGACGGCGGCCTCAACGTAAGGGCGATCGCGAACACTCAGAACCACCGAACGAACGAGCCGGGTGACGCTTGGCATCTGTGGAATCGTGATCGCGACGATGAGAATGCCGATGCCGGGACCCGTCAGAGAGATAAGGGCAATGGCCAGCAGCATAGTCGGGATCGACATTAGGCCATCCATGACCCGCATGACGACATTGTCGAAACCGCGACTGTAACCGGCGATAATACCGATAATAAGCCCGCCCACAGCTGCGGCTGCCGCCGACATCAATCCCACCAGTAGAGAAACTCGGGCACCGAATACGGTGCGTGCGAACACGTCCCGGCCCAGATGATCACTTCCGAACCACATCTTCGCGGAAGGTGGCTGAAGGCGATTGAATGGATCCATGTTCATCGGATCGCCGCCGTACAGCGGGGCAGCGAGTGCTAGGAGGATCAACAACGCCAATAGTCCGCCGCCTATCATCACCGGCGGATGACGCCTTGCTATGCGAGGCAGGTCAGATACTCGAAAGCGGCCGGTAGGAATGTATTCAACTGGCGGGGAGAGCAGTGTCATATCAGTACCGGATCCGGGGATCGATCAGCGTGTAGGCCAGATCGACTGCGAGATTAATAAGGACGTAGAGACCTGACGTCAGGATGAGCACGCTCTGGATGATGGGATAGTCGCGGTTGTTGATCGCATCCACCACCAGGCGGCCGATACCGGGTATGTTGAACACCGTTTCGGTAAGGACCACTCCGCCGATCAGATAGGCAAAGCTTATGCCGATGACGGTCAAGATCGGGACGCCGGCATTCTTCAAGGCATGGTGGAAAAGCATGGCATAGGACGAAGCGCCCTTGGCAGCGGCGGTTCGCATATAGTCCTCCGAGAGGACCTCGAGCATGCTCGCCCGCGTAACCCGGGCGATGAATGCAATGTAGCCAAGACTAAGGGCCACGGTGGGAAGGACCAGGTGCGCGAACCAAGGTCCAAGGCCACCATCGATCGGCGCATATCCCTGGACCGGCAGCCAGTGTGCCCTGATAGCGAAGAAGTATATGAGGAAATAGCCGATGACAAAGACCGGGACGGAATAGCCAAGTGCCGAAAAGGCGGTGAGGGCGCGATCGATGAAACCGCCAGTTCGCCAAGCGGCAAGGATGCCGAAAGAAACCCCGACCGTCACCGAAAACATCATCGTCAGGAGCGACAGGGAAAAAGTCGGCTCAAGCCGCTGCGAAATGAGCTCAAGAACAGGGCGTCCGGCAAAAATCGAGGTGCCGAAATCGCCGTCAAGCATATCCCGCGCCCATCGTATGAACTGGACCGGCATTGGGTCATTCAACCCCAACTTTTCCCGGATGCCGGCGATCATCTCCGCCGTGGCCGACTTGCCGGCAATCATGTCCGCTGGGTCACCCGGCGCCAGCCTGAGAAGCAGGAAGATGAAAATTCCGACCATCACCATGACGGCCATGGCCGAAACTATCCTGCGCAACATATACGTCGCCATCAGCCTGAGGCTTTCTGCATATTCCACCAGGCAACGTATGGCATCTCCACGAGTCCGGTAAGCGATTTGCGGTGAGCACTCGGGGATACAATTTGACCTAATCTGACGTCACCGACAAATTCCCACCAAATTCGTTGCATTTTGCGAGCCAATGCCTGTCGCTCTTCAAGAGTTTCGACATCCGGCCACTTGAGCCGAAGCGCCTCAAATTCGTCGTTCTTAGGCCAGCCGAACCAGGCGGCCTTTTCCCCGCTCGCGCCAAGGAAGACCGCGGTCATTGGATCGCCTTGGGCGTAATCGAAATCATCGGTGATAAAAATGCTCCAGCCACCGCTCTCAACAGGACCCTTGTTGCCCCGGCGCGCCACAATCCCACCCCAGTCACTTGGCGCAAGCTCAGCGTTGACACCAATCTTGCGTAGTTCGGCTGCGAGAAGCTGTGAGGCATTGCTGGCAGCGGCCCAAGACGTGGGGTCGAGAATAACAACCTTCTCACCAGCATATCCCGCCTCCTGGAAGAGCTGCTTGGCCCTTTTCGGGTCGCCGCCCTTCTTGAACCATCCTGTGTTCTCGTCATTGGAATAAGGTGTACTGTTTCCGAATATCGAAGTGACGGGTCGACTATACTTTGGATCAGGGGCAGTAACGCGCAGAAACGCCTCCTGATCAACCAAGTGAAGTATTGCCTGACGCGCTTTCACGTTATCGAATGGCTTCTGAAGGTGATTCATGCGCACGCACATGTCGTTGCCAGTTTTATTCAGGACCTGAAGTTCAAGATTGGGGTCGTTTTCGATCGCAGCATAGAAATCCGCAGGTGCATCGCGAAGGAAATCAAGCTCCCCTGCTTGCAAAGCAGCCAGATTAGTCTGCGCATCGCCGCCGTTTTCCCAAATGACACGATCGACCTTAACGACTTTACCGCCTGCAAACCCGTCAGAAGCCTCGCTGCGCGGCACGTATTTCTCATTGCGATCATAGGTGAAATTCGCACCCGGCCTGGCAAGAGCATGGTTAAACTTGAATGGACCCGATCCGATGTTCGCGGTCACCTGCTCGGTCGCAGGTCGCTCTGCATCCTTTTCGCGCATAATAAACAGGACCGGCGCTGACAGCGTAGCCAGCAGATCGATCAGTACCCCTAGAGGTTCGGTGAGCGTAATTACAAAAGTTTTGTCGTCCTTTTTCGAGATATCCTTGGCACGAGACATGATCAACTGTCCGCCCGGAGCCACTTGGGCCCAGCGGCGGATCGAGGCCACACAATCGGCTGCGGTGACCGCAGTGCCATCGTGCCAACTCAAACCATCCCGGAGTTCGAAACTATAAGTCTTCTTATCGTCGGAAACGCCCCACTTCCCGACCATTTGCGGTTGTGGCATAAGCTTGCTGTCGGGGGCGAATAGCGTATCATAAACGCCCAAGCTGTGGAAAACGGTGGGGTCGGTTGTCGTGAACACCGGATCAAAGATTTGGAGCTCAACCATTACCATCCGAACCGTCCGAGCGTCCGTTGGCAATGTTTGCCCACGCAAGATCGAGGGGAATGACAAAGCCGTTCCAGCCGCCATACTTAGCTTCATGAGGTCGCGTCGAGAGATTGTCATATTCTAGTTCCCCTTTTTCTTAACGGCGGCTCAAGGCACGCCTAATGGTTAAGTTACTATGGAGCGACTTGCGGCGACTTCGTGATTTTCAACTTATACATTGATTAGCAGACTCGCCATCTGAGCAGGTCGATCTGGAGAGATCCGCCATTCGTAATCCATGAGCCATTATCTGGCTCTCCTTGCTATGAACCACTGCGGGTGTACAGCGATCTCCCTGTTCAACGCGATTGCTGACCAAACTAAGCCAAATCTGATCATCAAACCTCGTGGCGTTGTGCAGCCGGTAGTTGATAGCCGACTCAGATGGGATGGCGATGGTTTGGGCAACATCATGCTACGGGCCGCTGAGTGCTTCATAGCTCAGACACCACTTAGTTCCCTTAGTATTTCCTGGCCGTTAAACCGCCATGGTTTCGATTATTCTTTATCGTGGAGGGCTTGTCGTCAAATTCAGTTTGTGTATCGTGGCCATCTAGCGCCGAGATGGTGGATGAAAGTGCCTGCGTTCGTAGAGCGCTCTCGGCTTGGTCAGGACAACCCATACAATGCGCGCGCCATCTTGGCGGCGGGTGCGACAACGGCCTTGTTCGGGTGCATCTGGCTCTGCAAGCCGTCGAGCCAGCGTCCAAGGCGATCCCGGGCTCGATCCAGGTCGAAAGCAGGAGCGCGCGCCATGAGCGAGGACCTTGCGGACGTAGCGGTTCCCGCGCTTGGTGATGCCACAGAGCTTCTGCTCGCCTCCGGTCGAGTGTTCACGGGGGACAAGGCTCAACCATGCGCGCCCACGCTCATCTCGAAATCAGATTAGCTCAATTCACAAACTGAATTTGACATGGAGCCCCTTGAAGCGATGAATCGATGAGAGTGTCTGGGCGCCTGAAAATCCGGCCAGAGGCTCGTTCGGCTTTAACGCCATTCCGAACGGGTGGAGAACCTCGGACGAAGGCAACAGTTACCAGAATGGCTTGAACCATGAAGATTGACGAAAAATCTGTTGCCGGCAAAGAGCTGATCGTCGAGGAACAGACCCAGCTCTTGGTAGTTGGCGCGGGTCCTGCTGGTCTCGCAGCCGCTATCGACGCGGCTCGCCGAGGACTCTCGGTCGTGCTCATTGACGAAAACCCGGTTCCCTTCATAACCATGGGCAACGAGGTGCCGCTTCACTACGGACAGGGCATGTCTCCTGTAGCGCGCAACCGCAATGCTATGCTTGAGAGCTTCGTCGCTTCCGAGCCACTTATCCAGACAGCGTTCGAAGCTGGGGTTGACGTCCGGCTCGGCACCGCCTGTTGGGGTCTTTATGCGAACGGTCCCGGTGTCCACTGGCTCCCCGGCACGATCGCCGGTCTGGCCGACGAGACACGTGGCTGGCTGATAGGCGCAGAATACGTAATTGTCGCAGCCGGCCGACGCGATATCGGGCTCGGCTTCCCTGGGTGGGAGAAGCCGGGCGTAATGGGTGCCACGGCGGCGGTTTCGCTGGCAACGCGGTTCAGGGCCCTAAACCCTCGGAGAGTGTTGATCCTCGGCACGTCGGCTGAGGCGCTGGCGGCTGCCGCAGCACTCGAGAAGGCCGGCGTGGAAATAGCGGGGATCGTGGAACAGGCGGCCGAGGCTGTCGGTCCCGTACACATGGTAGACGAATTACGCGCTGGCGGCTGCGAATTCCTGACCCGTCATGTTGTGCGTGAGGTACTGGGGCGGGACTCAGTTGAAGAAGTGCTCATTTCCGCCTTGGATGAAGCCGGTCGGGCTGTTGGCAAAGAACGCCGAATCGCTTGCGACGGCGTTGTGCTGGCGGTCGGAGCCACGCCGGTTATTGATCTTCTCGCAGCGCTCGGGTGCAGGGTCGCCTTTCAGCCAGAGCGGGGCGGCTATGCGCCGGCGGTGGATGCAGGTCAGCGTACCAGTGTGCGCAATATTTTCGTGATCGGCGACAGCGCCGGCATCTGGCCTACAAAATCGTGCGATCCCAGCATCGCGGAACGCGAAGCCTTACTGGCAGTCGCCACCATCCTTGATGATCTGGGCCTTGCCGGAGACCATGCGCACGATGGAGCGCCGCGACCCGACCGGCCGGCCTACGATCTGGCAGCCTACCGTCTGGCCTGGGTACATGCCAGCGTCATCGCTGCGCGTGACGAATTCCACGTCTGTCAATGCGAGGAGATTACCGCCCGCGAGATCCTCGAGCTACGCCCCCCGCGTTATCTTGGCTGGCAAACCGAGCGCCGCAACGATCGCTCACTCTCAACCCTCCTTGGCGACGCGCCCCCAAACCCGGACCAGGTCAAGCGGCTCACTCGCGCAGGCATGGGACCGTGCCAAGGTCGGCGCTGCCGCGAGCAGATAGCTGCTTTGCTGGCCATGCAGTCCGGCGCGTCGCTAGCGGCAATTCCCCTTGCGGGCTACCGCGCGCCAGTACGACCGCTGCCGCTAGAAATTGCCAGCCAAATCCCGGAATCGCCAGATCAGGCCCGTCATTGGGCACTCTGGTTTGGAATACCATCGCAATGGAAAGCCCAATGGGAGGTTCCCGAGTTTTATACAGTTGCCACCGATCATGTTACCACCGCGGCTGCGCTTGATGAGCGAGGCGGCCATGACTGAGAACATGGGTGCATCCGTTGTGATCATTGGCGGCGGCGTCACAGGGCTGAGTGCTGGCTGGTGGCTAGCACAAACCGGCGTCGATGTTCTGGTTATAGAAAAGGGCATCGTTGGCTGGGAGGCTTCCGGCCGTAACGGAGGGGGCTGCGGACACGTTTTTTCGCCTCTTTACCCGGAGATGCTGCGGCTGTGGCCAATCATGGATGAACTGCTCGGTTATCCTACGGAGTTCTCTGCAAACCGCATCCACGTCGCCGTGACCGAGGAGCAATTGGCGGCCGCAACTCGCAGCGCCGCTGCGATGGAGCGCCATGGACACCGGTGCGAATTGCTCGACCGGACGCGGCTCCGAGAACTCGTTCCACTCGTCGGCGACAACGTTGCCGGTGCTCATTTCTATCACTTCGGGGGGCACGCCAACCCACACCGCACAGTCCAAGGCTACGCGTGGGCCATGCAGGACCACGGCGGCCAGCTCGTGCAGCACTGCGGGGTCACCGGGTTCCGCACCGAAGGCGAGCGGGTGGTAGGCGTAGACACGGAGCGCGGCCTATTTGGCTGCGATCAACTGGTCATTGCAGCCGGGCCATACACCGGGCGCTTCTCGGCGATGCTGGGGCAGGAGGTTCCTTTGGCAAGCGCGCGTGCCGAGATGATCGTTACCGAGCCGCTTCCCCTGATGGCTTATGGTGGCGTTGATGGTAACGATCTCCACGGCAGGCAGACGCTGCGCGGTAATCTGGCCTTTGGAGGCGGTCCACACGAATGGCTGGAACTAGCCGAGGGAGGCGTAATATCCAACCCCTCAACCCCCCTGATGGGTCATATAGGCCGCCGCTTGGTTGAAATGATGCCGAAGGCCGCGCATGCCCGCATTATTCGTTCTTGGGCCGGTGTGATCGAGAACACCCCCGACGGGCGCCCCGTGATCGACCGGCTCTCGACATTCTCCAACGTGGTTGTTGCCACGATGTCCAGCGTCGGCTTCGGCTTGTCGCCGTCAAGCGGGCGAGCAATCCGCGACGTAGTTGTCGACGGCGTCTGCAGCTTCGCAGACATTTCATCGTTTAGCTTGAAGCGTTTCGCCAGGCTCGAACCCAACTGGCGCCAACTGCAGGGCTGGGTTGCGATCCAATTCGGGGACGCTGCTTAGAAACATCGCGCTCAGCAGAAGCGCATCGCTGCGCGTTGCCGAAAGAAGCAGGCGGCATTGGTCATCAGTGATGCGCTTCGATTACTTGCACCCGATGTGCCCCCCTGAAATGTTCTCGCTTGAGGTTGGGTTGTCCCGTCGGCCGTGAACAATGAGAGGGATCAGGCTTCGAGCTCTTCGGCTGACTTTGTAAGGCTGCGATGAGAAGCCACAAAAATCCCTTCAGCCACCTGAGCAGGAGAGAGAAGTTATATCCGGCGGCGGCCAGGATGGCGTTGAGGGCGTCGCCCTGCTGGCCGGCGAGGTAGTTGCGGCCCATGCGGTGTTCGTTCTTGATGTGGCCCCGATGACGGGCTCGACCGCCGACCGCCGTCGCATCTGGCGCTTGATGGCTGGGGTGACGCGGCGTTTCTGGCCCGCGGTGAAGACCCTGAGCTTGTGGCTCTGGGGTGCGTTGTGGCCGCGATAGCCGGCGTCGGCGAGGATGCGGCCGATCTCGTTGCCGATGGTCTTTTCCATGTCGGGGATGACGCTTGCCAGCGTGTGGCCGTCATAGGGATTGCCGGGCAGTGCTT
>NZ_JANIFC010000027.1:0-17313 GCF_024518615.1 Mesorhizobium sp. SEMIA396 | reverse complement strand
GCCGCTTGAAGGTGTCGGGCGATACGACTTCGATGATCTCGGACACCTGCGCGACATCGAGCAGCGCTGCGACGCGCGGCGCGACATTCTTGCCCGACGAGGTCGCCGGCGCGATGATGGTGTCGTAAGCGCCTGCCAACGACACGACCAGTGCTGCCGTCGGCTCGGCCAGGCGCTCGGCAAGTTCGTCGGCCTCGGCCAGCAGCACCTTGCTCACGCCCTTGAGCTTGGCGGCAGCGTCGGCTGCCGGCTTGGCGCCCTTGCCGGCAACCAGCACATGCACGTCCGAGCCGATCTGCAGCGCCGCCGACAGCGCCTTGGCGGTCTGGTCGGAAAGCGTTGCGTTGTCGTGTTCTGCGATGAGGAGAATTGCCATTTGTCTGTTCCTTTCCCGATCGCTTACAACACGCCGGCTTCGTTCTTGAGCTTGTCGACCAGTTCGGCCACCGACTTGACCTTGACGCCTGCCTTGCGGCCACTCGGCTCCTCGGTCTTGATGACCTTCAGCCGCGGCTTGACGTCGGCGCCGTAGTCGGCCGGGCTCTTCTCGTCGAGCTGCTTCTTCTTGGCCTTCATGATGTTGGGCAGCGAGGCATAGCGCGGCTGGTTGAGGCGAAGGTCGGCGGTGACGATCACCGGCATCTTCAGTTCCACGGTCTGCAGGCCGCCGTCGACCTCGCACGTCACCTTGGCCTTGTCGCCGTCGAGCACGATCTTGGAAGCGAAGGTGCCCTGCGCCCAGCCAAGCAGTGCCGCCAGCATCTGGCCGGTCTGGTTGGAGTCGTCGTCGATCGCCTGCTTGCCGAGAATGACGAGGCCGGGCTGCTCGGCGTCGACGACGCCTTTCAGCACCTTGGCGACGCCGAGCGGCTCGGTCTGTTCGTCGGTCTTGACCAGGATGGCGCGGTCGGCGCCCATGGCGAGCGCGGTGCGCAGTGTTTCCTGCGCCTGCTGCGGGCCGATCGAGACGACGATGATTTCTTCGGCCTTGCCGGCTTCCTTCAGCCGGATTGCTTCTTCCACCGCGATTTCGTCAAAGGGATTCATCGCCATCTTGACGTTGGCCAGCTCCACCGCCGAACCATCAGCCTTCACGCGAACCTTGACGTTCGCATCCACAACCCGCTTCACCGGGACGAGAACTTTCATTCAGTCTCTCCTATTCCGCTCTGGCAGCGCCTACAACACGCTCCAGAAGTTAGCGCATTGGCGATCCATAAGATCCCCGCCGCTTCGTTGTTGATAGTGATATCTGCGGCCGTCACGCTGGCTGTCCGCTGGCTCAGGCAACCGTAACCAACGAAACTATCTGATGTAGCAAACGGAGTAGTTTTCAGAAGCGGTCGGTCCTCAGCGCGTAGGAGCGTGAGGTATTTTTATACTCATGACTTTTCTTCTGAATACGAGTTCGCACGCAAACTGGTGGGGACAGTCGAGCTCACATAGGCAACACTGTCTCGACCACATTTACCCAATAGCCTATCCCATAAGGCAAGGCTTCGTCATTGAAGTCATAGGCGGGGTGATGCAGAAGAGCGGTAGGTCCATTCCCAAGGAAGATAAAACTACCTGGCCGCTTCTCAAGCATATAGGCAAAGTCCTCCGCACCTATACGTGGCTTCATCTTATGATTCACCGATGCAGGCCCGACTAGGTCGCGTGCCGCCTTAGCCGCTAAAGTAGTTTCCTCCGTGCAGTTGACAGTGACCGGAACGGAGCGACGGTATTTGAATTCGATATCCGCGCCGAAGCCGCGCGCAATGCCCTGTGCGGCTGCCGCAATCTCTTGTTCGGCGAAGTCTCGCAGGGCTGGCACGAGAGTTCTGACCGTTCCGGCAATTTCAACTTGATCGGGAATGATGTTGTAAGCCTGTGCGGCCTTCAGCTTGGTGACGGAAATCACCAGAGACTCCATGGGGTCGGTTTTGCGAGAGATTAAGATTTGTAGGCCGACGATAATCTGTGCTGCTATGGTGACGGGATCGATAGTTCTATGTGGGTAAGCCGCATGGCCGCCCCTGCCCTTCACAACAATGTCGAAGTCGTCCTGCGAGCCCATGATAGGACCATCGCAGATGGCGAATTTGCCAATTTCCATGCCTGGCAAGTTATGCATGCCGAAAACCTGGGATATGTCGAAACGGTCCATAATGCCTTCCTGGACCATCCTTTGAGCTCCCGTCGGAAATTCTACTTCTTCTGCCGGCTGAAAGATTAAGGCGACGGATCCCCTGAAGTTGCGCGTACTCGCAAGATGTTTCGCAGCACCCAGCAACATAGCTGTATGACCGTCGTGGCCGCATGCATGCATTATGCCTGGGTTTTTCGAGGACCAGGATTTGCCTGACGCCTCAACGATTGGCAGGGCATCCATGTCCGCTCTCAATCCGATCGTCGGTCCATCTCCCCCTTGCCCCTGAATAAGTGCGACGATGCCGGTCTCAGCTATCCCCGTTTCGATATGATTGATCCCGAACGATGCCAGTTTATCGATCACGAACTTCGCTGTGTTGTGTTCCCGATAGTCGAGCTCTGGATTTTCATGGAGGTAGCGTCGCCACTCCGTTGCTTCGCGCTGCAAATCACGGAAGGACTCAACGCTGTGCATCTGAACGTTTCCCAAATTGCGTTTTTTGTTGGCCGATGTTCAGCTTCCAGGAGGGCTAGGTCAAATTCAGTTTGTGTATTGTGATCATCTGGTTTTCAGATGAACTCAGGGTGGTGAAAAGCCTGGGTAGGACCGCGACCGCGACCTGTCTTACCTGAGCGCAAGGCATCTGTCAGATGCGCGTTTTCGCCTTTGAGTCAGCGACTGGAATGCGTTGCTGTCGCGACGGGAAAATGGCACGTGGTCAGCACAGCAGCGGCAGCAAGCGCGGACTTGGTACGTGACGCGCAGCTTGAACACATCTGGCCGGACGCTTCACATGGGAGAACTGCCGCCTGTCTTCCGGCTCGAACCGTCGGAGTCCAATGCTGCGCCATTCTCCGGCGATTGAGATGGGACAGCAGCCCCGGAGGAGGATCGCCGGGCGCCTATCGCGGCAAGTTGACAAGCGGAGCAGTCGTCATGCGGCTGTTCGCGGTGACCCTCCGATCGAATAACCACCCCGGTATTTCCAGCCACCGGTGGGCCAGAAAGGGTGCAGCGGAACACCGCCAGGTCACCCTTCTTGATCGACCGCATGGAGAAAGACCTGCCGGTCAGCCCAGGGATGCCATGGATAAAGAAGTTCGCGATCAACATCGATCTGCGGGCGTTCCATGGTCGAGTTGTACGACGAGATCCATCCTCATTCAGCGCTCAGAATGCGTTCCCTGAGGGAGTTCATTTAGGCACAAATCTACTTGGAGCGACGACCAACGAACGGCTCCCGGCCGGCCTCACGCCTGCCAACGCGGTCTGCGGCGATCGGAGAAGGCCGCGATTCCGTCAGCGGCGTCGGTCGTTTCCCATACATCGGCCAGCAGAGCGACCGTCTCGCCGATCACTGCGTCGTCGATTTCCGACCCAAGTCGGCGCACAAGCGCCTTGGCGGCGGCGACCGCCCGCGGCGAGGCCGAGAGATAGGGCCGGACCTCAGCCTCGACCGCCGCCTCCAAGTCGATCGGCGGCACGACCCGGGAAACCAGTCCGAGGTCGCGGGCTTCATTTGGCGTCGATTATCCTGCCTGACATGAAGACCCGCCGCGCCCGGCCTTCTCCCATCCGAGCCAGAACATAAGGAGAAATCGTAGCAGGGATGAGTCCTAACCGGACCTCGGTGAAACCGAACCTAGCGGTGTCGACGGCCACCGCAACGTCGCAGACGCTCATCAGGCCGAGACCGCCACCGAATGCCTGGCCGTTGATGCGGCCGATCAGGGGTTTGGGTAATTCGTTGAGCGCGCGAAGAGCCAGCGCCAGCTTCATGGCCTCGGCGATTCGCTCGTCACGCGCGGCGGAGGCCTGCGCCCGCATCCAGGCGAGATCGGCGCCCGCACAGAAGCTGTCGCCTTCGCCCGTCAGCACCACCGCTCGCACATTGTCGTCATTGGCGAGCAGTTCGGCGGCGCCCGCAAGTTCGGCGATCATCTGTCCCGACATAGCGTTGTGCTTGTCCGGGCGGACGAGGGTCAACGTAGCGACGCCGATCTCGTCGGTCATGATGCAGATAGTGTCGAAGATCATGGCCGCTCCTCTCTAAGGCTGCCCGCGAAGCGGGCCACCTCCTCCAATCGCTCCATGTCGAGGCAGGTCTCATAGCCCCGGCCCGCTAGCATTGCCGCGACGGCGAGGGTATCGACATTGCCGTTTGCTCCCACGGCGAAGGGGCAGCCGCCAAGTCCGCCAACCGCAGCGTCAAAGGTGCGTAGGCCCTTCTCCAAGCTTACCAGAATGTTATCGAGGGCGCGGCCCCCAGTGTCATGATAATGTCCAGCAAGTCTCCCGGCCGGCACCGCTTCCAACACAGCATCGAGCATGGCCGCGATGGTTGCGGGCGTTCCTTGGCCCGTGGTGTCGCCCAGCGAAATCTCATAGCAGCCCATATCAAGGAGTTCGGTCACAACCTTCACAGCGGCAGCCGGCTGTATCGGTCCTTCGTAAGAGCAGTCGGTGATGCAGGAGACATAGCCTCGCACCGGAATGCCGTCGGCGGCAGCCGCGGCGAGCACAGGGCGGAAACGCTCGAGGCTTTCGGCAATCGAGCAGTTAATGTTCCTGCGGCTAAAAGTTTCGGAGGCTGACGCGAACACGGCGACTTCGCCAGCCTTCGCCGCCCGCGCGGCCTCGTAGCCCTTCATGTTGGGCACCAGCACCGCATAGACGGCGCCGGGCGCACGACGGATGCCGGCCATAACCTCCGCCGCATCAGCCATCTGCGGCACCCATCTCGGCGACACGAAGGAGGTCGCTTCGATCATTTGGAAGCCGCAGTCGGACAGCAAGTCGACGAGCCGGATCTTCTCGGCGGTCGGCACGAGCCGCTTCTCATTCTGTAGGCCGTCGCGCGGCCCCATCTCGGCGATGCGAACGAATTCAACCATTCGGGTCGGGCCTCCGCCTCGAGAAAGAAGATCAGATCGCCGTAAAATCGGACTGTGTCAGCGCCGCCGTCGTGAATGTCGGTGACAAAAAGGCCGACACGATCTGTGCTTTTGCTAGGCTAGACATCAGGCTTCTCTTATTTTCCGACCAACCTCACATCGACGGGGTAGATCCCGCTTTCGTTCGCGATGATCGGGTTGATGTCGAGTTCTGAGAGATTTTCCATCCTCATGACCGCGAGGGAGACGGACGAGATAAATTCGGCAAGGGACCGCTTGTCGACTGGCCGATAGTTTCTGAAACCATCGAGGATCTTCGCAACACCCGTCTCGTTGATCATGTCCAAAGCTTCCGCCGGAGAAAGCGGCGCCGCGCGAAAGGTCACGTCCTTAACCGCTTCGACCAGCACACCCCCTGAGCCGAACAAGACCACCGGGCCGAAGACTGAATCGTTGACGGCACCCACGAACAACTCCAAGCCGTGATCCACCATCGGCGTGACGATGAAACCGAAGGTCGTCACCGGGGGAGCCTGGGACGCCATGGCCCTCGTGATGTCATCCGCGGCGGCGCTCGCCGCCTCTCGCGTCACGCCGAGGCGAACACCACCGACATCGGACTTGTGCACGATGACGGACGAGTCCACCTTCACCGCACAGGGCTTGCCAAAACTAGAGACTACCGAACTTACGGCCCCGGCATCGCTTGCCGCCGACCATTCGCCAGTGTCCACGCCCAGTTTCTGCAACATCTCGCGGGCTGTCGTCTCTGCCGATAGCCCGCTGGGAACGAAAACGCGGCGCGCGTCCGGTGCCAGCCTATCGGCATTGCTATTCTGTTTAGAAAGCCAATTAGCCCTTTCAAACAGTGCCTTGGACCCGGTCACGGCCCAATCGATAGAGGGGAAAATCTGGATGCCGCCGTTTCGTAAGATGTCGTGATTCTCCGGCTTGCGATTGCCGTAGCAGCTATGAAAAACCATAGGCAGGCCGCTGGCTTTCCGCAAAGCCACGATCCGCTCGGCCGCCGAATTCTCTGCTTTCAACAGAGATTCATCGAACCTTATGTGGTAGGCTCCAAACAACCCGTTTGTCAGAACGAGCCCTACCTGGGGATCTGACGCCAGAATTTCGATGCATTCGGGGAAAACGTCGGGATAGGCGTCAGCGGCGCTTGCAACATCAATCGGATTTTCGACACTGGCCTCGTCGCCGAGGACACTTCTCAGCTTGGTTTTGGTGTCTTCCGAGAGGGATGCTAGCGGCACCCCCGCCCGTGACAACGCATCAACGGCGAGTGTTGCGTGTCCACCACCATCGGTCAGAACCGCAATCCCGGTTTTTGGTTTAGGAAGTGGACTGGTTGCGAGAAGAGCAGCAACCGGCAACAACTCATCCGAACGATCGACTAGGGTTACGCCCATTTGCGCCAACACCTTTACGGCGATTTCGTCGGCGCCGGCAATCGAACCTGTATGGGAAAGCGCCGCCTTCCGACCCTCAATGGATCTCCCGCCGCGCAGCATCACAATCGGGCAGCTCAGCCCCACGCGTGCCGCCGCGTCAAGGAATCCGCGGCCGTCAAGAAAGCCCTCGTTGTAGATGGCGATTGAGCGGGTGCTTTCACGTCGGGAAAGCTCCTCGATCAATTCGCCATATTCGATATCGGTCTGGTTACCGAGTCCCGCGATGACATCGAAGCCGGGGCCATTGATGGAGCGACTGTCTTCGACGACCGAAAGCACCATGTTGCCGCTTTGGGTTAGAACACTGATTGGCCCACTCGGAGGCAGTTCCGGCAGGCCAATGAGGTCAGCCTGCACAGTGCAGTTCAGCATTCCCGATGTATTCGGTCCAATAATCCGGACCCCGCTTTTCTTTAAGGCATCAAGCAATCTCGTTTCCGCGGCAGAACCCTTGTCGCCTCGCTCACGGAACCCGTGCGCCAGAACCACTGCGCCGGCGATCCCTTTTTTACCGCACTGGATGAGGATATCCGGCACTTCCTCCGCCGGCCGAACGATCACCGCGATGTCCACACATTCGGGAAGGGCATCGACGTCGCTGAAAACTGGCAACTCGAGGATTGTCCCTCCTTTAGGATTGACCGGCAGGATCGGATAGCCGTAGCCGGCGTTCTTCAGCGCCTTGATGATCTGATAGCCGCGCTTGTCAGGGTTTGCCGAGGCCCCGATGATCGCTACAGAATGCGGCTCCAGTACTCGGCTCAAGGCTGTCGCTTCATTTTGGCGGCCTGTGGGAGCTGGCAATTCCGGCTCGCCATAGGCGAGTACGCCGTTCAAGGCCGTTGCTTCATTGTGGTGCCCCACGGTCATTTCTATCTTCCTTCGAAACGGGGCGAGCGGCGTTCCGCGAAGGCGGCGACGCCTTCTGCCCAATCGCTGGTTTCCATGATCGCCAGCAGGTCTTCGGCCTCGGCCCGAAAAAGCTTGTCGGGGCTTTGTGGTAAGTTGATCGCCGCCTTAAGACGAGCCATTGACAATGGTGCGTTCTTGACGATCCGCTCCACTAACGCCGCCGTGCGCTCCTTCAACTGATGCGCTGCCGGAGCCTCGGTTGCCAGGCCAATCTCCAGGCATTCTGCGCCGGTTATCCTGTCGCCCAGCAGCAAGAGTTTGGCGGCATTCCTCAACCCGATGAGCCTGGGAAGGCGGAGCGTCACACCTCCCCCCACATAGGTTCCAATGGCAATTTCTGGAAATCCGAGCTGGGCGTCCTCGGATATGATAAGAAAGTCAGCAGAGGTCGCGATTTCCGCCCCGCCGCCTAAAGCATAGCCGTGCACCTCGGCAATGACTGGCGTCTTCATCGTCTGAATTCGTTCGCACACGCGCTGCCCGAGCATAATATACGCCTCGCGCTCATCGCGCGTCCGTTCGCCGGATTTGTGGACCTTCAGATCAGCACCGGCACAGAAAGCGCGGCCGTTTCCGGACAGGATCACGCATCGGATCTCGGGGTCCTTATCTGCATGGTTCAGCGCATCCAACGTCTGTTGATACAGGGCTTCATTGACGGCATTCATCCGTTCGGGTCGGTTGAAGATAATGTGAAACGCTTGGTCTTCTTGCTTCGTCACGACTTCGTTCATGGACAATCTCTCAAGACGCTGATCCTGATACATTCGCCTCAAATCTATTGCGCGTCCAACATGTTTTGAGTATAGATCAATCGCGAATGAGCAATAATGTTACCCTCAGGCATTTACGGGCGTTCGTCGCGGTCGCGGAG
Source organism: Mesorhizobium sp. SEMIA396 (assembly GCF_024518615.1). Classification (NCBI taxonomy): domain Bacteria; kingdom Pseudomonadati; phylum Pseudomonadota; class Alphaproteobacteria; order Hyphomicrobiales; family Phyllobacteriaceae; genus Mesorhizobium; species Mesorhizobium sp. SEMIA396. The sequence continues at coordinate 9,033 of NZ_JANIFC010000027.1, read as the reverse complement.
CGTGGCGGGTATACGGCTGCGGCTCGCTCACTGAACATCGCGCAATCGGCTTTAAGCCGAACGATCGTGGAGGTTGAGGAGGAACTGGACACACGCCTGTTCGAGCGCACCACAAGAAGGGTGGTTCTTACGGCATCCGGCGAACAGCTGTTGATGAATGCGCGGCGTGTTCTTGAGGAATTCGACAGCGCGATGTCACGGTTCCAGCTATATCACAGCGGATTAAACGGGGTCGTGAGCCTAGCTGCACTTTCATCTGTTGCGTCTATCATGCTTCCGACATTCATTTCCGAATTCCGGAAAGGCAGACCCAACGTCAGAATCTCGGTGAAGGACGGTTTCGCGGATGAGGTTGTTCGCTACGTGCGCGACGGACAAGTTGATTTTGGTATCACATCCTTCCCAAAGGCAAGCGGACAGCTGATCTGTGAGCAGATCGCGGCGGATACTCTGGTGTGCATATGCTCGAAATCGCACAGATTTGTGGGATTGGAGACGGTGTCCTGGAACGACTTAAATGGCGAAGACTTCGTTGCGTTCGATCCATTGAGCAGCGTTCGCACTTGTGTTGATCGCGCTTTGCAAATTGCCGAAATCCAGCTCGGGACCATCACACAGGCTCGGGACGTCGGCACGGTTGCGGGCCTCGTATCCGCCGATCTAGGAATATCCGTCGTGCCTAGCCTTGTCCTGCCTATGATGCAGTTTTGTGAGATTACCCAAAAAAAGCTGGTAAGTCCCGCGGTCGAACGCGAGATCTATCTTGTCCATGATCCACAGACACCGATTCCTCCAGCCGCTGGATTTCTCATCGAAATGCTGCGGCATGCAGCGATGCATGGGTTCCGAACCCCGAACGGAGCAAGATGGGTGAACAAGCCGAAAGCTGAGCTGGCGAAAAAGAAATAGAAACCGAGCGGGCAAGAGCACCTTCTATCGCGCCACAGGACTTCCTGGTCAGGTCCTGTCATACCATATCCAATCGTAAATATTCGCTTTAGCCCTAGCAGCATGATATTTTGCCCGGCGGGGGCGGCACTCCTGCGGCAAGGGAAGCAGATTAATTATGTTGCGTATCGAAGTTCTTTGTCAGACCCCGTCGGTGAGTTCAACAAGGTTTATATCGAGCACACCAAGATTCGCGATGATCCGGTCGAGTGGTCCAATTTCAATTTAGTGTCACGCTCGCCTTTTGCTGGGCACATGTGCGCCGACGCTTCTATGAACTGGCGGCAGCCGGTCGCGCGCCGATCGCCAGTGAAGGCGCTGAGACGGATCGCCGATCTCTGTAAGATCGAGGACGGCATCCGCGGCCGACCGGCCGAGGACGCCGTGCGATGCGTCAGGAAAATAGCCGCGCTATCATCGCCGATCTCGAACCCTGGCTGCGCCAAAAGCTCGGCTTGATCAGCCAGAAAACCAAGCTCGCCGGGAGATCGACAGCAACGTGGTCGAGCGCTCCTTCCGTCTGACGAGCAAGAGGTTCGCCTCTTTTTGATAAGCGACACCATCTTTCACAAGCGTCGCCCGCTCCCGACCAAGGCATTGCGCGTTATACGCGCTTCGAACTGACCGCAAGAGGTTGGCGTCACGATGAGCCCGAAATAATTGTCAAGAAGTTCGAGCACACGCTTCGGGTCGGACCGCAGTTCTTCCAGACCATACATCTTCACCACATATTCGGCTAATAGTTGCAAAGCACTTTGTTTGTTCGCCCCGACCATAACAAACGGGTCTGCGATACGCTGCACTGTTATGTGATCGAACTGCGCAGAAGCGAATAAATCGAGCACTTCGCCAGCTGTAAAATGAGGATATTCGTGAGGCGTCACGGAATGAGTGGACACCACGTCAGCGAACCAGCGGGCAGTGGGTGAGCCTTCTTCGAAGTCATGAAGAACAAGGATGCCACCGGGCCGAAGAATTCGCGCAGATGCCTGAACAGCGGTGGCGCGCAGAGCGCGCGGGATGTGATGCGTTCCGTAAGCCATCAGCACCCCATCCACCGAGCCATCTCTAATGCAGTACGGATCGGCCGCACTTTGCCAGATCGCAAACAGGCCGTCCCGGATGCAGCGGTCCACCATGAACTGGGAGATATCAGAGTTGATGAACGTCGGGCAGCGCACCTCACCCAAGATTCGATGAGCTACCTTGTTCACATATCCGTCACCAGCTAGCAGATCGCAGATAATCAGTGATGGACTAAGTCCTTCGCAACCATTGGGGTGCATCTTCCCAAGAAGATCCATCACACCTTCGGATCGCGCTAGCAGCGACAATTGAATGCTATCGAGGTAATCCGCCCCGCGTCCTTCCGAGGTGAATTCGTTGCGCGAGAGATTGGCCAGATCGTCGTGGCGGGCGGACTGTTCTGCAACAACTCGCGGTTCGATCGCCATGAAGGCCAATGGGTTTAGCTTTTTTAACAGGTCGAAGTGCGAAGCAATCCCTTGAGAACTCATGCAATACTCCTCGTGACTAGCCGCCCATGAGCCGAGCGATCTTTAGGGTGAGAGCGGGCAACGCCTTTGCCTGAACGCTTGCCGAGCAAAGACGCCTGTAAATCAGTACCCCGATAGTCCGTTGGTTAAATCCTGTGTATCGCGCACCAAGAGACCGGTTTTTAGAAGATGACGCATGTACCTCGAGCGAGGCTTACTCTGGACCTTCCGAATTTGAGGACTTCATGTTGTGCGCCTCTCAATCCTAACCTTCAGGCAAGTCGTCCAACCAGCAAGCGCCCTCAAGGTGAGGCCGAGAGAAGATCTTTCCGATCTTCTCGCAAGTATTGTTTTGATGGTAGCGCATGTATAATCGGGCATCTGCTCCAATGTCGAGGATCTCGATCTTTCCCGTGTAGTGGGACATGATGTATTTGAATGTTTTTTGGATACCGCTGAGACGTTGGTTGATGCCGCGCACAATCTCTATTCCGCTGCGCAGCGAAACCTGAAAATGAGATGCGCCTTTCACCGGCCTGGCTTGAAATAGATAATACGGTCGCACACCCATCTGGTGGCACTTGGCGAAAGTAGCAGCCAAGATCTCGGGATCATCGTTGACATTCGCGAGAAGCACAGTCTGGTTAAGAAACTGAACGCCCTGTGCCCGCAGGAGCCGAATTTTAGCCTCCGCGAGGGCGGAGATTTCGCCAATGTGGTCAAAGTGCGTAACGATTACTGCAGCCTTTCCTGCGTTATGAATCCGCGTAAACAACGCCGGCAGATCCGGGTCATCGAAGCGCTTGGGCTGATAGGCCAGTGCCTTAGTGCCTATTCGGATCGAGTCGACATGAGGGATATCCAGCAAATTGCCAAGTAATTTTTGCAGACTTGCCGTATTGAGAACAAACGGGTCACCTCCTGTTACTAGCACATTTGTAATCTCCGGGTGATTCATGATGTATTTTCTAATACTTTCGAAATCAACTGCTGTCTCATCGGAATTTTTGCCGACAATTCGTTTTCTCAGACAATAGCGACAATATGAAACGCAACGGTCTGTCGCTATGATTAGTCCTGTTTGGGCGTATTTATGCTGAAAACCCGGAAATATCGTGTTATCTTGCTCACCACTGGTATCCAAGTTGCCGCCGCTGTTGAATTCAGCGAATGACGGCTGCACAATATACTTCAGCTGTTCGTAATAACCGCTGTTGATGATCTGTTCGTGGTAAAACTTTGTGACATGGCAACGCATGATGCTGTTGCTTTGCAGTTCGCCCTCGCTAACGACACGCGTCCCCTCGATAAAATTGATAACCCTGGTAGGCGTTCGCGGCTCCGAGTTGGTGCGCGGTACTTGAGTAGCCCAAGTCGGAGGTGCCGCGGAGGGTCCTAGCGCGTTCAACTCACCGGGTTCAATCACTTCCGGGACCCGGTCCGCCTCCGAGTCAGGCAACTCGTGAGCCGAGCGGTCCCGGGGAGAGGCTGCTTCCGTTAGATTCGACTGAATCGGGAATCGACGTTCATTAGCCAGCCGTGGTGCTGACCAGAGTCGCTGCCCGGGATCGGCCGCCAATTGGCCTAGCGCCTGCTGCAAATAGGCCACATACCGCTCGGCGGAGCTCCGCCCAAACAGCGATGTCCGGTAAACTAGCCTGCCACAAATAGCCTCGCCGAGCTCAAAGATATTAAGAGCCAGATCGTATTGCGCGACACAATCACCAGCGTCAGAATATACAATTTCGAGCCCTGGCAGTTCCACCGTCTCTCCAACAGTATTTTCTGATTTGACTATGACCTGCACAATTGGGGTTTGAGCACCTTTGCGAATTGGACCAACGACGTCCGTCGCCTGCTCAAAGGGCAGATCCTGGTGATCAAGGGCCCCAAGCACGGCGGCATTCACTCGCCCCAGCACTGTCTCCAGCGTCGGATCGCCCGACAGGTCGATCCGCAGCGGCAAGCAGTGGGAGAAACAACCGATCAGCCCCTTGCTTCCTGACCGGGTGCGGTCTGGGCACGGCGTGCCAATCACCACCTCGTCCTGACCCGACAAACGCGCCAGCGCCATTGCCCAGCCCGCTAGCACCGTAACGAACAGCGTGGTTCCACGACGCTGGCTCAGCACCTTCAGCTTTGCATTTAATGTCTCGTGCAACACGAAGTCGACGTAGCTGCCTGCAAATTCCTGCTTTACTGGACGTGGCACGTCGGTCGGCAGCTCAGGCACCGCTGAGGCGCTATTTAGCATTCGAAGCCAGTATCTAAACTGCCGCTCCAAAGCCTCAGCTGTCAGCCAACGTCGCTGCCAAATCGAGTAGTCCGCATACTGGACTGGCAGTGCCCTCAGCCGCGCTACGCGGCCCTCTTGAGCCGCAGCGTAGAACTCGCTCAGTTCGCGTAGCAGGATCTCACGGGACTGACTGTCCGAGACCATCTCATGCATGGTGATCAGCAGCAAATGATCATCTTCGCGTAAGCGCGCCAGCCGCGCGCGGATCAGCGGCCCGGCTTCCAGATCGAACCCGGCCTGCCCTTCATAGCGCATTAACTCAGTTAGTATCTCCTCTGCCTCCCCCTCCGCTGGGGCCGGTAGATACTCCCGTTTAAGCGGCACAACGTCCACTGGCCTGATCTGTTGGAACGGTTCGCCGTCCTCCACCGCGAAGGTGGTGCGCAGTACCTCATGACGCGCCATCAAGCAGTTCAAGGCCGAATGTAGGGCCACCTCGTCAAGCTGGCCGCGAACGCGAAGCCCCAGTTGGATGTGGCATGCCTCACTGCCGCTCTCCAGATGCGACAGGAACCAGAGCCGTTGCTGGTGGAATGATAGTGGTATCCGCAGCGGACGCGACAAGGCTTCAATTGCCTGAACCGCATTCGTGGGGTCGTTGGGCTCGTTAATTGCGATGGTCCTAGCCAATTTCATATGAAGTCCTACGATTGGAGATTCTGAAACCGCTAAGGTCAAACGGGTCCTTCCACTTGACTCGTCTGCAACCGGCGTGCCACCGAAGGTGCTGTTTCGGCAAGAGGGCAAAAGCCGAGCATTTCGCGCTGCAGCGGTGAATCTTTGCAGCTGGGTGTGTCGGGTTTCAAACTATTCGTTTGCTACGGTGGTACAAAAGGTAACGCTCCGGAGCTCTACCGAATCTCTCTTCCCGTCGAACCAAGGGAAACTGGAGTGCCCGAGGATCGGGGAACAACTTCGTAAATCAGTGCAGACAGCCGCCGCTGATGCCCATTTGGTGCGCGCATGTCCATTTGCGACGTCCGCCTAGTGGGCGCACGATCGCCGCCTCGGTGCATCGGATTTGGAAAGATTTGCCTCCAGATATCAATAGCCGAGTGAAACAGCAGCTTTGAGTGAGCACTCTGCCCCGAAGCCTTTGTGTCGGTAGCTAGTCAAAGTTGTCCGGTTCGGTAAGCGGTTCACGCGGCTCGCGACGCTGTAAATCGCGAAGGTGTTATCCCGCTCCTGCCTGATGACCGCAGCTTTGACGATTGCGGATCGGACCTTTCGGCCTGCGCGAAGGCGATCGTGCGCCAGCCTTTGAGGACGGCTGCCATCGTGATGCCGCATCCTCGCACGGCTTTCTTTCCCGCTTGAGGCAGATACCGGGATTTATGTTTATGCGCAAACTCAATCTCACGATCCCAATCGAGTTGGTTATTGCGGATTGGCGCTGCGATCTTCACGCCTCCAGGCGGGACAAAAGTGGTTATCGAAGCGAAACGAATCTTTGCCTCGCCCCCGTCGCCCTGTGCGCTATGATCCGAAAGTCCCTCTGCTTCGCGCGGGCCACGTACGCGTCCGGTGAAGACCGCAGAGGTGCGTATCCGGTGGCCATGAGAACCTGAGCACCGGAGTGCTGGGGTCAAGCTTTCGATGGGGAGACGCGATGATATTCTTCGAGGAGGAGTTTGAGCTCCTCGGTGCCTTCATCGGTGAAGGCCAAGATCCCGTTGTCATCATTGGCGCCGTACACCCAGATGACGCCGTCCTCGGGCTCCAGACCGAGGGTCAGTTCGTGGATGAGCGCTTCGCTGACGCCGAGGTCCCTGGCGACACGTTCGACGGTGTAGACGTGCAGCTGGTTGGGTCCGCAATTTTGCGGATCTCCAATTCCACGGCAGCAAATCATGGATCCGATGGGCCGGATAGGCGGGCAGTCGGGCGAGGACGTCGGCGAGCCAGGCCTGCGGGTCGATATGGTTCATCTTGGCGCTGACGATCAGGCTGTAGAGAACGGCAGCGCGCTGTCCGCCGCGATCGGAACCGCAGAACAGCCAGGACTTTCTGCCGAGAGCGATGCCGCGCAGGGGCTCGCTCGGCAGCATTGTTGGATAGGCAGATCCGCCCATCCTCGAGGAACCCGGTGAAGGATGACCAGCGGCGCAGCATGTAGTTGAAGGCCTTGGTCAGGTCGTGCCCGCGCGAGAGCTTGTCGCGCGTCTCGATCATCCAGCGCTCGAGCTCGGTGACCAGCGGCGCGCTCCGCTCTTGGCGCACGGCGTGGCGTTGGGCCGGCGACAGGCGCGCGCTCGATATCGAACAAGGCATCGATGCGCTTCGCGGCTTCGACCGCCAGCGGATAGACCAGGTTGGGCTTCTCGCCATGTGCCTTCTTGCGCGCCGCCGCTTCGACATCGGCCAGCTCAACCACTTTGCGCCGGCTGTGGATCCAGCAGCTGGCCTCCAGAACAGGCGCCGGCTGACGACCCGTCGCATAGAGATAGCCGTAACCACCAAAGGCATCGGCCTGCAGAATGCCGCTCCAGCCGGCGAGATGCGGCCGCAGGATGTTCGCCTCGGCGATCGCGGGAATAGTAGAACACTGCCGCCGGCGGATCGGCGCCGCCGAACGGTCGGTCATCGCGCACATAGGTCCATAATCGACCAGTATCGGTCTTGCCCTTGGCCAGGACCGGCACCGTCGTATCGTCGCCGTGCAGACGTGAAGCAGCCAGCACATGGGTAGAACAGCGGCATCAGCGCCGCGGCGCCGGCGCCGACCTGATCGGCGAGCGTCGACAGGCTGAGCGGTACGCCTTCGCGGGCATAGCGTTCAGCTTGACGGTTGAGCGGCTGCGGAACAGCATCCTGGGCGGTGGCAACCATGCCTTGGAGTGAACCATAAAACGCGTCCGCTGACTCGCGGAAAATGGCGCAAACTCAAAGAAAACTCAGCCCGCGCGCTGGGGGGTGGAACGTGTGACGCGGGTTGCGCCAATCGATCCCGTCGAGCATGTAGGCGAGCTGCGCCGGTGATATGGAAACCGTGCCGTCCGCCGGCGACGGCCAGAGAAACCGGCCCTTCTCGAGCCGTTTTGCATACAGCGACATGCCGAGCCCATCATGCCAGATAATCTTGATCAGATTGCCGCTGCGTCCGCGGAAGATATAAATATCGCCGGCATGCGGGTCCCGGCCCAGCGTCTCCTGAACCTGCAGAGCGAGGCCTTGCATCCCGCGACGCATACCGGTCCGGCCGACCGCCAACCAGATCCGCACCTGGCTCGGGACCGGGATCATGAAACGCCCAGCGCCTTCACCATCGCCGCCGCCAGTGTTGGCGGCGTGGTCAGCGGACTCCGCAGCCGCACCTTGCCGCCGACCTCCAGCTCGATCACCGCTGGTGATGCCGCGGGCCGGGAAACGGCGACAGGCTCGTCGGGAGCCACGACAACTTCGGCAAAGTCCGTCTCGCGGGCTCTCACCGTGCGGCGCCACTTATAGATCAGGCTGGTCGCGACATCGTACTGACGCGCCACCGCCGCCACCGTGGCCCCGGGCGCGAATGCCGCGGCCAGTATCCGGCACTGATCCGCTTCACTCCAACGACGCCGCCGCTCCGGCCCGGTCAATAACGTCACATGCTCATGCTGTGCTGCTAACTTCGCTCGTAAGGACGACCCTAAGAGCGCAGCCTCGCTACCGTGCCCTCCTCTCGCAAGGCGGCCTTCGCCGGAGGCGTACGGGCCACCGCGCAGTCGCAAACGATCTGGTGGCTTAAAGCAGTAGGTGGGGTGCGTCCTCAGACAACCTCTTCCGGCCTTAGAACATAGTGTGCCAAGTATGCTTCCGGATCAACTCCCGGCCTTGCATTTGCGCGGAGTCGTTCAGCATATGTTCGCCCATTAGTGCAGGCTAGGCCCGGCAAGAAGTGATCGCGCTGGACCTACCGTTCGCGTTCGGCTACGCAGGCTCCGCCGCCCCCTTCGGCCTCGACCCCGCGATATCTGGCAGGCTCCACGGCCTCAGCCCGTATCGCTTCATGGGTCCGGCTTGCGCATCGTGCTGGACGGCGCGGTATACATACAGCAGACCACCCCCTTTGGAGTTCATTCGTTCCATCAAGCGCGAGGCGCGGGCGGAAAAAGCAATCAATGCAGATATCGACAAATTTCGCCGCGCATGAGGCTCGGCTCACGGCCACACCGCGCAGGAACTCTGTCACAGCGCGCAATTTCGTTGCTGTGGCCCCAATCAGCGCCGTCCAGCAGTGAGGTTCGCCCCGATGACAGCAAGCGCCAGCATTGCTTCATTCGTTGTCATTGCGCGAAGGCTGCGGGCGGATAAATC
>NZ_JANIFC010000026.1:0-21768 GCF_024518615.1 Mesorhizobium sp. SEMIA396 | reverse complement strand
CCTCACTAAACAAACAGCCCGCCTCGTGCGGGCTCTTTTGTTTTTTGCCCTGGTGCCGGCGTTTAACCCGTCATCAGGCGCCCCCAAGCAGGCCAAGCCCAAGCCGCAAGACAGAAAACTCAAATCCTCTCCCCAACCAAACTTCGGTAAGCAAACAATCCGCCTGGAACAATGCCGGCGGGCCGTTCGCATTCGGGGGACAGTCGAAGGTTCTCGGAATACTCCGGGTGGTCAAGGCTGCTGTAAGCCGACGAAGCAGCAGACTTCTTGGCCAAGCGACATGGAGAGCGTCACGCCGCGCTCGGAGCAGATGCTTATCAAACAAGATCTGGGCTTCACGTGATAAGACGCGGCCGGCGGGAGGGCACCGCGCGAACTCCTGGGTGCAGATACTCCAACCACACTCCCCGGTTCGCGGCCAAAAAGGCCGGAAAGGCCTTGCCTGGCCCGTACGGCACCTTGGCGGCCTGCGACCAGCTTCGTCGACCGGAGCGTAGACTCCCCGGAAGTAGGTTGTGAAATATATTTCAGTATGTGAATTATATTGACAACGTGCGCCGAGGCTGTAATGTCCCGATCGTCGGCTTTCGGAGGAAGGTTGGCATCATCAAATCCATACGGCAGCGCTCGCTGAGCGCCTGCGACGGTCATTGAGGATGGCTTCGGCCAAGGGAGGAAACTTGCGCAAATTTCTGAGCACGCTCGCAATCGCGGCGGCTGCATCGACCTGCTTTGGGTCGATGCAGGTACGCGCCGAAACCCCAAACCCGTTCAAATGCGAGCCGGGTGAAAAATATGTCATGAACGTCATGGTCTCGGGCGTCGAATACTGGTTCCCGGTCTATGAAATGTTCAAGCAGGCCGGCCAGCAGTTCGGCTGCGAGACCGCCTATACGGGTACGCCGGAATACGACGTCAACAAGCAGATCGCGACCTTCGACCAAGCGCTGGCGCAGAAGCCGGCCGGCATATTGGTGCATCCGATGAACTCCGATCCGTTCATCGAGCCGATCAACCGCGCCATCGAACAGGGCACCGCGGTGGTGACCTTCGCCGCCGACTCGCCGAATTCCAAGCGCGTCTCCTACATCACCTCCGACAACAATGCCGAAGGCACCTATGCCGCCGACGCCGTTGCCAAGGCGATGGACGGCAAGGGCGAATATGCGGTGCTGGAGAATCCCGGCCAGGACAACCACGACAAGCGCGTCCACGCGTTCGTTGCCCGCATGGAAGCCAAATGGCCTGACATGAAGCTCGTCGGCCGCGCCGCTTCGAACCAGGATCCCACCAAGGCCTATCAGGCGGTTCTGAGCCTGGCGCAGGCGCATCCTGATCTTGGCGCCGTGTTCATGCCGGAGGCCAACTCGGCCATCGGCGCTGCCCAGGCCGCCAAGGAAGGCGGTGGCAAGATCCGCGTCATGCTCGCCGACGTCAATGCCAAGATCCTCGACATGATCAAGGCCGGCGAGATCTTCGGCTCGGTCAATCCAAACCAGGGCATGCAGGGCTATATGGGCTTCATGCTGTTGTGGATGGCCAAGCATCCCGGCCTGATCGATCCGATGAACGACGCCAAGCGTTCGGGTTTCAACCCGATGAGCGTGCCCTTCGTCGACAATGGCTTCTCCATTGTCTCCAAGGACAATGCGGACGACTTCTACTGGGACAAGTACCTCAAGCGTCGCGGTACCAAGGGCATCGAGGAATAGTCCCGATCTCGCCGCCCGGCCTCGGCATGGCCGGATTAACCGGGAAGGAGGCTTCGGCCTCCTTCCTCCCCCGCAGGTTCATCGCAGGAGCACGGCGTGACCCAGGCGCCCATTCTTGAAATCCGTGGCCTGTCCAAGGCATTCGGCCCGGTCAAGGCGCTGAGCGACGTACGGTTCGAGCTGCGGCGCGGCGAAATCCATGCACTGTGCGGAGAGAACGGCGCCGGCAAGTCGACGCTGATGAACATGATCGCCGGTGTATTGCAGCCCGACGAGGGCGACATCCTGATCGATGGTGAGCGCATTTCGATCCACTCGCCCGCAGCCGCGCAACGTCTCGGCATTGCGCTTGTCCACCAGGAGATCGCGCTCTGTCAGGACGCGACGGTTGCCGAAAACATCTACATGGCCGCGATCAACAGCCGGCGCGCGCCGCTGATGAATTTCCAAAAGCTCTATTCCGACGCCCAGAAGGTCATGGACCTGCTCGCGCCCATTCCGGTGCGCACCAGGGTCGCCGACCTCTCCATTTCCAACCAGCAGCTTGTCGAGATCGCCAAGGCGCTGACGCTCGACTGCAAGGTGTTGATGCTTGACGAGCCGACCGCGGCACTCACCGAAAGCGAAGCGCAACGCCTGTTCTCGATCGTGCGCGGGCTCAAGGAGCGGGGCATTTCGGTGGTCTATATCAGCCACCGCATGGCCGAGATATTCTCGCTGTGCGACCGCGTCACCGTCTTCCGCGACGGCCGGTACGTGGCGACCGATCAGGTCGCCGCCGTTTCACCTGACGATGTCGTGCGCAAGATGGTGGGCCGCGAAATCACCCAGCTCTATCCCGACAAGCTGGCGCCGCAACAGCCGGGGCGCCTGCTTCTCGCGGTCGAGGGGCTTTCCGATGGCCGCCGCTTCGCCGACGTCGATCTGCAGCTTCGCGCTGGCGAAATTCTCGGCATAGGCGGCCTCATCGGGGCCGGCCGCAGCGAGATCGCGCAAACGGTCTGTGGCCTCAGGCCAATGACGTCAGGAACCGTCGTGCTCGACGGAAAGCAGCTGCGGTTGCGCAGCTATGGCGATGCGGTCAAGGCGGGGCTGGTCTATCTCTCTGAGGACCGGAAAGGCTCCGGCGTGTTCCTCGATCTGCCGATCGCAGCGAACATCTCCGCGCTCGACCTCGGCCGGCTCACCGGGCCACTCGGCTTGCTCAATCGTAAGGCCGAGGATCGTCAGGCGAAGGAGTTGACCGGCAGGCTCGGCGTGCGCATGGCTGGCATTGAGGCCGCCGTCTCGACGCTGAGCGGCGGCAACCAGCAGAAGGTCGCCATCGCCAGGCAGCTGTCCGTCGATCCCAAGGTCATCATCATGGACGAGCCGACACGCGGCATCGATGTCGGCGCCAAGGTCGAGATCCACCGGCTGCTGCGCCAGCTGGCCGGCAGCGGTGTCGGCGTCATCGTCATCTCGTCGGAGCTGCCGGAGCTGATCGGTCTGTGCGACCGCGTTGTCGTGGTGCGCGAAGGCAGGATCGCCGGCGAACTCGCCGCCAGCGAGCTCGGCGAGGAAGCCATCATCATGCTCGCCTCGGGCGTTCAAGACAGTTCAAATCAAAGGCAGGCCCAGAATGTCGCCTAGGGAATCAGGAGAAGCGCTCGTGCACGCCGAGATCAAGGCCGCCGGGCGGCGCATCAATTTCGCTCAGCTCGCCTCGATGCGCGAGGCCGGGCTGATCGTCATCATCCTGGCGCTGTGCATCGCCATGAGCTTCGCCTCGCCGCACTTCCTGACATGGGGCAATTTCCGCGCCATGCTGATGAGCTTTTCCATCGAAGGCATCGTCGTCGTCGGAATGACGATCCTGCTCATCGTCGGCGGCATCGACCTTTCCGTCGGCTCGGTCGTGTGTTTCTCGATGGTGGTCTCGGGTGCGCTGTTCCTTGCCGGCCTCGATCCCTGGACGGCAAGCCTGATCGGCATCGGCGTCAGCGCGCTGATCGGCGCGGCGATGGGCTTCTTCGTGACCGTGATCGGCCTCAATCATTTCATCACGTCGCTGGCGGCCATGGTCATCGTGCGCGGCATGTGCCTGGTGGTCACCAAGGGCACGCCGCTGTCGCTGTTCACCCTGCCGCCGGCCTTCAAGGCCATAGGCCAGGGCAGTTTCAACAACATCCCCTATGTCATCCTGATCTTCATCGTCGTGGTGGCCATCTTCGACTTCCTGCTGCGTCGCGCCACGGCCTTCCGCAAGGTTTTCTACACCGGCTCCAACGAGAAGGCCGCGCAGTTCTCCGGCATCCGGACCAATCAGGTGAAGTTCTGGGTCACGGTGCTGTGCTCGACGCTGGCCGGACTGGCCGGTGTCATCTACATGGCGCGCTTCGGCGCGGCGACACCGACCTTCGGCGCCGGCATGGAACTCAACATCATCGCCGCGGCCGTCATCGGCGGCGCCTCGCTCAATGGTGGCTCGGGCACCATCTTCGGAGCGATCCTCGGCATGGCGTTGCTGTCGGTGGTGACGAGCTCGCTTATCCTGCTCGATGTCTCGGTCTATTGGCAGGACATGATCAAGGGATGCATCCTGCTCGCAGCCGTATCGATCGATCACTTCCTGCACCGCAAGAAGTCCTGAACTCTAAAGGCACCGCAGCAAGACCATGGCCCCTCCCAACACCCGCGACGACATCGCCGCTGTTCGTCAAATGCACCAGGCGCTTGTCCTGCATTACGTCGAAGGCAAGACCCAGGCCGAGATCGCCGGGGAACTCGGCATCTCGCACGCGACGGTCAACCGGCTGATCAAGCGCGGCCACCAGCTCGGCCTCGTCGAGATCAAGATCAAGTCGCCGATCGACCATCTGGTCGACCTGGAAGCACGGCTGGTTGCGCTGGGCGGCATCGAGCGGGCGATGGTGGTGCCGTCGGTCTCCGAGAATCCGCACACGGCCCTGCAGCGGGTCGGCGAGGCGGCGGCTGGGCTGCTGCTCGACACCATCAAGGACGGCGACACGATCTCGATCACCGGCGGCAAGGGCGTCAGCGCGCTGGTCGCCGGTCTCAAGCCGGGGCGCCGATACGACGTCGAGATCATTCCCGCAACCGGCCTGGTGCAGGGCAAGCACTACACCGACGTCAACCACGTCGCCTCGCTGATGGCCGACAAGCTCGGCGGCCGCGCCTACCAGATCCATGCGCCGCTGTTTGCCGACACCGCGCAGCAGCGCGAAATGCTGATGGGCATCAGCTCCGTCGCCGACGTGTTTCGCAAGGCGCGCGAGGCGGATGTCGCGGTGGTGGGTGTCGGCTCCATCCTGACCGACGATTCCAGCTACTACGACCTGCATCCGTCCTCGAATGCCGATCGCCAGGCGATCGAGAAGTCCGGGGCGACAGGCGAGCTGCTCGCTCATCTCATCGACCGCCAGGGCAAGCTTTGCAACTACTCGCTCAACCGTTCGCTGGTCTCGTTGACGCTTGACGAGTTCGCGACCATCCCGCGCTCGATCGGCATTGCAAGCGGCCCCAGCAAGGTCGCGCCGATCCTCGCCGCCCTGCGCGGCAACCATCTCGACACCATCGTCACGGACGAGGCCACGGGGCTCCAGATCCTCGAGCTGGCCGAACAGGAGGTAGCATGAATTCTCGACAGATCCAGCGGCAGATCGGCAAGTCCGGCATATCGGCGTCGGCCGTAGGCCTGGGCACCTGGGCGATTGGCGGGTGGATGTGGGGCGGCACCGACGAGAAGGAGTCGGTCAGGGCGATCGAAGCCTCGATCGATGCCGGCCTCAGCCTGATCGACACAGCGCCGGCCTACGGTCTTGGCCGCAGCGAGGCGATCGTGGGCACCGCCATCAAGGGCAAGCGCGACAAGGTGGTGATCGCGACCAAATGCGGGCTGAACTGGCATTCGGGCAAGGGCGGCCATTTCTTCGATCAGGACGGCAAGCCTGTGCATCGCTATCTCGGCGCCGACGGCATCGCCTATGAGATCGAGCAGAGCCTGCGCCGTCTGGGCACCGATCATATCGACCTCTACATCACCCATTGGCAGGACCCGACGACGCCGATCGCCGAGACGATGGCGGTATTGGAAAAGCTCAAGGCAGCCGGCAAGATCCGCGCCATTGGCGCCAGCAACATCAGCGCCGAGGATCTTGGCCAGTATATCGATGCCGGCCAGCTCGATGCGATCCAGGAGCGCTATTCGATGATCGACCGCGACATCGAGAGCAGCCTGCTGCCGATCACCCGCCGCCATGACATTGCCACCCTCAGCTACTCGTCGCTGGCGCTGGGGCTGCTTACCGGCACGGTCGACCCAGAGCGCACATTCGGCGGCGACGACCAGCGCAAGGACAACCCACGCTTTTCCACGGCCAACCGGCAGAAAGTCGCAAAGCTGAAAGAGGCAATCGCCCCGATCTCCGAGAGCCACCAGGCGTCGACGGCGCAGATCGTCATCGCCTGGACGCTCGCCCAGCCGGGCATCACCTTCGCCCTGTGCGGCGCGCGCAATCCCGAACAGGCGCTCGACAATGCACGGGCCGGCGAGATCACGCTTGCGGCAAGCGAGCTAGCGGCAATCGACGCCGCGGCAGCCGCGCATCTCACCGCGATGGATGCCTGAGCAAAAAGGCAACAGCCCCGATGAACCGTAGTCATACAATCGCTGGTCTGCGCGACCGGCCTGATATCGCCGTGCTCGTCATCGGTGGCGGCATCAACGGCATCAGCGTCTTTCGCGAACTGGCCCTGCAAGGCGTCGATGTCGTGCTGGCGGAAAAGGGCGACTATTGCAGCGGCGCCAGCGCCGCCCTGTCGCGCATGGTGCATGGCGGCCTGCGCTACCTCGAAAACGGCGAATTCAAACTGGTGCGCGAATCGCTGCTCGAACGCGACCGGCTGCTGAGGAATGCCCCGCACTATGTGGCTCCGCTGCCGACGACGGTGCCGATCTTCGACATTTTCTCCGGTCTCGCCAACGGTGCGGTGCGTTTCCTGGGGTTGACGCGGCGGCCGAGCCGGCGCGGGGCGCTGGTCATCAAGGCCGGGCTTGCCATGTATGACCTTTTCACCGCTGCACGGCGTTTGATGCCAACGCACCGGTTCAGGGGCCGCGCTGAAACCCTGAAGACATGGCCGGCGATCAACCCGGCGATCCGCAATTCGGCGACCTACTACGACGCCTGGGTGAGCCGGCCCGAGCGCCTCGGCCTGGAGATGCTGCTGGACGCCATGGCGAGCGCGACGAATGCCCGCGTCTTGAACTATGCGCAGGTGTCGTCGACAGGCGATGGCCTTGTCATCACCGACACGCTGACCGGCGAAGAGCTGCCGGTGCGGCCGCAACTGGTCATCAACGCCACCGGCGGCTGGATCGACCTGACCAACAAGGCCATCGGGGCAACGGCGCAGACGATGATGGGCGGTACCAAGGGCTCGCATCTGATCGTCGACAACGGCGAACTGTTCGACGCGCTCGGCGGCCATATGGTCTACTATGAGAACGAGGACGGGCGCATCTGCATCCTGTTTCCATATCTAGGCAAGGTGCTGATCGGCTCGACCGACATCCGGGTGGACGATCCGGACCAGGTCCGTTGCGAGGAGGACGAGCAGCGCTACATCTTGCAGTCGCTCGCTTTCGTCTTCCCCTCGATCAAGATCACGGAAAACCAGATCGTGTTCCGCTTCGCCGGCGTGCGCCCGTTGCCCGCCAGCGAGGACAGTTTTACCAGCCGCATACCGCGCGATCATTTTTGCGAGTTCGTCGAACCGGCCGGGCATCTGCCGGCGACACTGTGCATGATCGGCGGCAAGTGGACCACCTTCCGTTCGTTTGGAGCGCTGGCCGCAGATATGGCGTTGAAGCGGCTCGGCCTCGCGCGCGGCAAGGGCACGCAGGACATGGCCATCGGTGGCGGCCGCGATTTCCCCGCCGATCCGGACGCCTGGTGCGCGTCATTCGCCGCCGAGCATGGCCTGCCGGTCGAGCGCGCGCGCACACTTCTGCAGCGCTATGGCACGTCGGCCAGGGATTTCGTTTCGCACCCCGCGGGCGAACAGATGCTGCCGCAGTCGGACTATTCGGCAAGCGAAATCGGGCGCATCATCGAGCGCGAACAGATCGAGTGCCTTGCCGACCTGTTCCTGCGCCGCACCACCATCGCCATTTCGGGCGGTCTCAGTTTCGACCTCATCAACGCCGTTCTCGACATGCTGGCGGCGCACAAGGGCTGGAGCGCCAGCGAGGCCGCCACCGAGCGCTCGACCTTCCTCGCCTTGCTGGCCGACCGGCACGGCATCGATCTCCAGACGCATCAAAGGAGCGCCCTATGCGCATAAACAAGAAAGTCCGCATGAACCGGCTGTTCGGTGGCGGCCGCTGCCTCGACGTAGCCATCGATCACGGTGTCTGCAACGAGCCGAGCTTCCTTGCCGGGCTGGAAGACATGGCCGGTGTGGTCAATCAGCTGGTCAAGGCCGGCCCCGACGCCATCCAGATGAACTACGGCCAGGCCGATCTGCTGCAGGCCGTGCCTGGCAAGGACAAGCCGGCGCTGGTGATGCGCATCGACATGGGCAATCCCTATAACAGGATACGCCACCGGGCGATGTGGGCGGTGCTGCAGAATGAAGCCGAGCCCTTGCTTGGCGCCATCGAGATGGATGCGGCTTGCGTCGTGGTCAATCTGTTCATGCTGCCCGACGAACCCGACCTGTTCCGGCAATGCGTGCAGAACATCGCCCGCGTGCGCGCCGATTGCGAGAAATACGGCCTGCCGCTGATGATCGAGCCGCTGGCCATGCTGCCGGTCACTGAGCATGGCGGCTACATGGTCGACGGCGATGCCGAAAAGATCGTCACCTTGACCCGGCTTGCCCGTGAAATGGGTGCCGATATCGTCAAGGCCGATCCGACCACCGATCCCAACGACTTCCACCGCGTCGTCGAGGCGGCGCGCTGCCCGGTGCTGGTGCGCGGCGGCGGCAAGGAGGATCTGCGTGCCGTGTTCGACAAGTCGGCCGCCTTGATGGCACAGGGTGCGCTTGGCATGGTCTATGGCCGCAACATCTACCAGCATGCCAACCCGAGCGCTGTCGTGCGCGGGCTGATGGCGATCATTCATGACGATGCCGATGGCGGCGTGGCCTGGGATCTGTACAACCAGGCATAGGCTGCGGCCTCGGGAGGCGCCAATGGCAAGCTACATCCTCGGCCTCGATGCCGGCAACACCGTCATCAAGGCCATCCTCTTCGACTTGTCCGGCCGCGAACTGGCATTCGCCGCCCGTGACGGCCGCTCGTCCATGCCAAAGCCCGGGCATGTCGAACGCGATCTCGACGAACTCTGGCGCAACGCGGTTTCGGTCATCGGCCAATGCATCGCTGAAGCCGGCATCGACGCCGGCGAGATAGTCGCCATCGGCTGCGCCGGTCATGGCAACGGGCTCTACGCGCTCGATCGCACGGGCGCGCCATTGATCGGCATCCAGTCGCTCGACACACGCGCGGTCGACATCGTCGCCGAATGGGCAAAACAGAATGTCGGCGGCCGCACCTATGCACATTGCCTGCAACGGCCGTGGGCGGCGCAGACGCCTACCTTGCTTGCCTGGCTCAAGCGCTTTTCGCCGGCTTTGTTCGCCAGTATCGGAACTGTGTTCCTGTGCAAGGATTTCGTCGTCAACCGCCTGACTGGTGCGCGCAGCAGCGACACTTCAGACATGTCGGGCTGCGGCCTGCTGCAGATGCAGGACCGCCGCTACGAGCCGGACCTGCTTGCCGCCTATGGGCTCGGCGATTGCATGGACCTGCTGCCGCCAGTGCTGGAATCGGCCGACATTGCCGGTCATGTGAGCGCGGAGGTGGCGGCCCTGACGGGACTGCGCGCCGGCACGCCGGTCGTCGCCGGGCTGTTCGATGTCGTCGCCAGCGCGGTCGGTTCGGGCGTGACCAGAACCGGCGCCGCATCGGTTATCGCAGGGACCTGGAGCATCAACCAGGTCATTACCGACGAACCGATCCGCGACCCTTCGATCTTCATGCTGTCGACTTTCGACCGCCAGCGCTATCTGGCGATCGAATCCAGTGCCACCTCGGCCGCCAATCTCGAATGGATCGTTCGCGAATTCCTCGAACATGGTGGCGAAGCCGGCAAGTCGCCGTTCGAATTGTGCAGCGAACTGGTGGCGTCCGTCGATCCGAACAGCGACATCCCGATCTATCATCCCTTCCTTTACGGCTCGCAGCAGAATGGCCATGCGCGCGCAGGCTTCTATGGCATCGCCGGCTGGCACAGCCGAGCCCATCTGCTGCGTGCGCTGTTCGAGGGCGTTGCCTTCGAGCATAAGCGCCATGTCGAGACCTTGCACAGAGCGGGCGCTGATTTCGACCAGGTGGTGCTGTCGGGCGGGGGCTCGCGCAGCAGCGTCTGGCCGCAGATATTCGCCGATGTGCTCGGCGTGCCCGTCACCGTGGCGCGCAGCCGCGAAACCGGCGCGCTGGGAGCGGCGATCGCGGCGGGCACCGGCGTCGGCATTTTCGCGGACTACAGCGCAGGTGCCGCCGCCATGACGGCGGCCGCCCGACATTTTGTACCCAACGAGGCGGTTGCCGATGCATATGCGGGACGGTATCGACTGTACGGCGAGATCAACCAGGCGATGACCCCGATGTGGGAGCGCATCGCCGGACAGCAGGCGCGCACGTGACCGAAGATCCACCGTCCCCGTTCGGCAATTACGATTACGTCATCGTCGGCGCCGGTTCCGCCGGCTGCGTGCTCGCCAACCGGCTCTCCGCCGATCCGCGCAACAATGTGCTGCTGCTCGAGGCCGGGGGCAGCGACCGCTATCACTGGGTCGATATCCCGATCGGCTATCTCTTCTGCATGGGCAACCCGCGCACCGACTGGATGATGAAGACCGAGCCGGAAGCCGGTCTCAATGGACGCAGCCTCAACTATCCGCGCGGCAAGGTGCTTGGCGGCTGTTCATCGATTAACGGCATGATCTACATGCGCGGCCAGGCAGCCGACTACGATGGCTGGCGTCAGGCCGGCAATGCCGACTGGGGCTGGGATGACGTGTTGCCCTATTTCCTCAAATCGGAAGACTATCACGGCGGCAAAGGCGCCATGCACGGGAGCGGCGGCGAGTGGCGGGTCGAACGGCAGCGGCTTTCATGGCCGATCCTTGACGCCTTCCGGGACGCGGCCGAGGAACTCGGCATTCCGCGCACCGAAGACTTCAACACCGGCACCAATGAAGGCTCGGGCTATTTCGAGGTCAACCAAAGGAAGGGCGTGCGCTGGAACACGTCGAAGGCGTTCCTGCGTGGTATAGCGGGGCGCAAGAACCTGCGCG
Organism: Mesorhizobium sp. SEMIA396; assembly: GCF_024518615.1. Lineage (NCBI taxonomy): Bacteria > Pseudomonadati > Pseudomonadota > Alphaproteobacteria > Hyphomicrobiales > Phyllobacteriaceae > Mesorhizobium > Mesorhizobium sp. SEMIA396. Next base: position 10,684 of record NZ_JANIFC010000026.1, on the reverse strand, counting down.
TGGTGCTCGGCGCGGAGACCGAACGGCTCGAATTCGACGGCCGGCGCGTCACCGGATTGGTTTTCCGCCAAGGCGGCCGCCTGCACCAGGTCCGCGCTGGACAGACGATCCTTGCGGCCGGCGCCATCAACTCGCCGAAGCTGCTCGAGCTGTCGGGGGTGGGCCGCCCCGACCTGCTTTCGAGCATCGGCGTGGATGTTCGTCACGCCTTGCCGGGCGTTGGAGAAAATCTGCAGGACCATTTGCAGATCCGCACCGTCTTCAAGGTCGCCAACACCGCCACGCTCAACCAGCGCTACCACAATCTGGTCAGCCGTGCGTCGATGGGGCTGGAATACGCGCTCAAGCGCAGCGGGCCGCTGTCGATGGCGCCGAGCCAGCTCGGCATCTTCGCCAGGAGCGATCCGCGTCTCGCAACCCCCGATCTCGAATACCATGTGCAGCCGCTGAGCACCGACCGTCTGGGCGAGCCGCTGCATCGCTTTCCCGCGGTCACCGTCTCGGTCTGCAATCTGCGCCCCGAAAGCCGGGGCACCGTACATATGGGTTCATCCGACGCGCGGGAGGCGGCGAAGATCCGCCCGAACTATCTTTCCACCGAGGGAGACCGCAGCGTGGCCGTCGCGTCGTTGCGCCATGTCCGCAGCCTGATGAAGGCCCGGGCGGTGGCGCGCTTTGCGCCGGAAGAGATGCTGCCCGGCACGCAGTATAACAGCGATGAAGAGCTCATCCGCAAGGCCGGCGATATAGGCACGACGATCTTCCACCCCGTCGGCACCTGCAAGATGGGTTCGGATACGATGGCGGTGGTCGACGACGGCCTGCGTGTTCACGGGCTTGGCGGGCTGCGCGTGGTCGATGCCTCGATCATGCCGACAATCGTCTCAGGCAACACCAACTCGCCGGTCGTCATGATCGCGGAAAAGGCAGCCGAGATGATCCTGCAAGAGGCCCGCTGACCGCCATCGGCTTCAAGCCGCGGCAACACCGCGCGATCGCCGTCTCTCGGCCGCCGCGAGCAGATCGACGAAGGTGCGCACCTTGGCGGGCCGGAACCGGGCCGGCGGAAAGACCGCGTGGATGCCGCCTGACGGCAGGCTCCAGTCGGCAAACACCGGCACCAGCCGCCCCTCGGCGATATCGTCGCTGACGCTATAATCCGGAAAGACGCCGAGCCCGATGCCGACGAGCACGCAAGCCAGGGCGGCGGGGCTCTTGTCGCACATGATGACCGGATTGAGTTCGGTCAGCACCGTCTCAGTGTCCCTGGAAAACAGCCATTGGCCGATGCCTCGCAACTGGGTGTTGCCGACCCAGGCCAGCGATCTTGCCTGGCGCGGCGTCACGTCGGGCGGCAGGCTCGCCGCGAAGCCAGGGCTCGCCACCACGATCTGCCGGATCGTCCCCAGGCGCCGCGCCTGGTTCGAGGAATCGGTGAGCCAGCCGACGCGGATGCCGAGATCGATCTGCTCGTCCACCAGATTGCTGACGGCGTCGTCGAAGATCGCCTCGACGCGCATATGCGGGTAGGTTCTGAGATAGGCGGCCATGACCGGAGCCACGATCTTGGTGCCGTAGTCGAGTGGCGCCGTCAGCCTCAGCGTTCCGCTCGGTTCGACGGCTCCGCGCGAGATTTCGCCATAGGCCGCCTCCGCTTCGCGCAGGATGATCATCGCGCGGTCATAGAAGAGGCGGCCCTCTTCGGTCGGCGTGACACGCCGGGTCGTGCGCTGCAGCAGCGTTGCGCCCAGCTCCTCTTCGAGCTTGCCGATCTGATGGCTGACCACGGCCTTGGCGACGCCAAGCCGGTCGGCCGCGGCGGTGAATGAGCCGGTTTCCATGACCGTGGTGAAGTAGGCGAGCCGATTGAGGTTCAGAAGTTCGGCCAAGCTGGCTGCCCTTTGTATGATCAGATCAGACAGTTTGTATAATTGGGCGCCATTTATCGCAAGGCTGCCGTCTGCCACATATGAGCGACGGCCTCGACGAGTCCGGTGGCCGGGCAGGAATGGCAGCGACTATGAGCAATTCAGAAGTGACCTATCTTTTCGATCCGCTCTGCGGCTGGTGCTATGGCGCCACTCCGATGCTCGACCGGTTGTCGGCCGCCGGCCTGAACGTCGAACTGCTGCCGACCGGCCTGTTTTCCGGCGCCGGCGCGCGTCCGATGGATGAAGGCTTTGCGGCGCATGCCTGGGCGAACGACCAGCGCATCGAGCGCCTGACCGGACAATCCTTCACGCCGGCCTACCGGCACAATGTCCTCAATGTCCGTGGGACCCTGCTCGATTCACATGCCGCCACACTCGGCATCAGTGCCGCTGGCCTGGAAGATCCCAGCCGCCGGCTTGCGGTGCTGAAGACGATCCAGCATGCGCGCTATGTAGAAGGACGCGATGTCGTGACGATCGGCGGTGTGGCCGAGGTGCTCGCCGCCGCCGGCATGGCGGACGCCGCCGAAATGCTCAAGGCGCCGACCGAAACATTGCTGACGGCTCACCGCGATCTGGTTGGCCGTGGCCGTGCGCTGTTCCAGCGCCTGCATGCCGATGGCGTGCCTTCGCTCTCGGTCATCCGCAATGATGCGCCCCGGCTCATCGGTTCGAACGCGCTGTTCGGCAGCTTCGACAATCTCGTCGCCCATATCGCGGCGGCGTGATCCCATCCTCCAGACCCCAACAAGAATAAGGAAACAGACATGGCAAAAGTCGCTCTCATTGGTGCATCGGGCGCCGTCGGTTCACGCCTTCTCAGGGAACTCTCCGATCGCGGCCACACCGTCACCGGCATTGCGCGCAACCCGGAAAAGATCGCCGCGCTTCCGGGCGTGACGGCGAGGAAGGGCGATGTCTTCGACAGACAAGGTCTCGCCGACCTGATCCGCGGCCATGACGCGGTGATCAGCTCCGTGCATTTCCTGGACAGCGATGCCGATACGCTGATCGAGGCGGTGCGCGCCTCCGGCGTGAAGCGCTATCTGATCGTCGGCGGCGCCGGCAGTCTCGAAGTCGCACCGGGCAAGCGGTTGGTCGACACGCCTCAATTTCCTGATATCTACAAGGCCGAAGCGCAGAAGGGCGCCGACTTCCTGGACAGATTGAAGACGGTCGACGACCTCGATTGGACGTTCCTGTCGCCATCCGCCATGTTCGTGCCTGGCGAGCGCACCGGCAAATTCCGCCTCGGCAAGGATACACTTCTCGCCTCCGATAAGGGCAGCAGCATTTCCTTCGAGGACTATGCGATCGTCATGGTTGACGAGATCGAGAAGCCGGCCCACATCAGGCAGCGCTTCACCGTCGGCTATTGAGCGAACGGCTGGCGGCGGCCGGGTCTCAATCGAGGCCGGCCGACGCCAGCCGCATCAGAGTCCGGTTCAATCTCGGTGCTGCCGCCACCAGCGCCTTGCCGATGGCCGATTGCGGTGCGTCGATGACGGTTTGGGCATCGCCACTTTCGGCAATCCGCCCGGCATCGAGAAGGATGACGCGGTGGGCGACCGACCTGATGACGCCGAGATCATGTGAAATGAAGAGATAGGCGATCTTTTCCTGGCGTTGCAGGTCGAGCAAAAGCTCGAGGATCTCTCCGCGCACGGAGACGTCGAGCGCCGACACCGCCTCGTCGAGCACGATCAGCGACGGCTTTGTGGCGATGGCGCGCGCAATGGCGACGCGCTGCCGCTGGCCGCCGGAGATTTCGTGGATGGCGCGTGGGGCGAGATCAGCCGTCAGCCCGACGCGCTCCAGCAAGGCGGCGATGCGGCGCGGCCGCTCGGCGGGGGAGGCGATGCCATGGATGCGCAAGGGATCGTCGAGCACACGCGCCACCGTGGCGCGCGGGTTGAAGGCGGCCAATGGATCCTGGAACACCATTTGCAGGCGTGCGCGGCGTGCACGCAGCTTGGCGCCGCTCAAGGCCAGGAAATCACTGCCCTCGAAGTCGATGCGCCCGGCGTCCGGCTCGATCAATCGCAGCACCAACCGCGCGATCGTCGACTTGCCGCTGCCGGAAGGTCCCGCCAACGCCAGCGTCTCACCGGGGTCGATGTGAAAGGAGACATCGTCGACGGCAGCGATAGTCTTGTCGCCGCGACGGTAGCGCTTGGTCAGGTTGGACACCGCCAGCAGGCTCATGCGTGGAGCCCGGCTCGGTCCAGCAACGGCCTGGTGTCGAGGCCTATATGGGCGTCGAGCAATGCACGCGTATAGGGCTGGGCCGGGGCGCCGACAATCTGCGCCGTCATGCCAAGCTCGACCAACTGGCCATGACGGAAAACGGCGATGCGGTCGGCAAGATCGGCCGCCAGCGCGATGTCATGGCTGATGAACAGCAGCGTCATGCCGTCCTCGGTCACCAGGCGTCGGATCAAGGCGACGATCTCGGCCTGTACGATGGTATCGAGCGCGCTGGTCGCTTCGTCGGCGATCAGCAATTTCGGACCGGCCGCAATGGCTGCGGCGATCGCCACACGCTGCTTCTGGCCGCCGGAAAGCTGATGCGGGAAGGCGCGCAAGGCTGAGTCCGGGTCCGGCAGGCGGACGCGCTCCAGCAGGCTTTTGGCCTTGGCATAGGACTGGGACCAGGTGAGGCCGAGATGCGTGCGCGCTACTTCGGCGATTTGCTTGCCGATGGTCATGACAGGATCGAGGCTGGCGGAGGGGTCCTGGAAGACGAAGCCGATGTCGCGGCCGAGGCGGGGGATGTAGCTCTGTTTGAGGGAAGACTTTCGGACTTTGCGCCTTACGAGGCCCCCCTCTGTCCTGCCGGACATCTCCCCCTCAAGAGGGGAGATTACGCCCTTGTCTCCACTTTCGCCCATCGCCAGAGATGCAGAAAGAGGGCCTGCGGGGGAACTGCCAATCTCCCCCCTTGAGGGGGAGATGTCCGGCAGGACAGAGGGGGGCGCCTTGGCGCCCAACGGCGGATGTAAGAACCAATCGATCCGCCCATCAACCTTGGCGGACGCAGGCAACAGCCCGGCAATCGCCAGTGCCAGCGTGCTTTTGCCTGAACCGCTTTCGCCGATGATGGCGAGGCGTTCGCCATTGGCAATATCGAGGCCTACACTCCTCAGCGCTGCCACCTCATTGCCGTCACGCCGGTAGGTCACCGTCAGGTCGCGGATCGAAGCGAGCGTGGTCACGACAGGTCTCTCCTGACCGCTGTCGTCTCGACAATGCCTTCGCCGGCGAGATAGACGCCGAGCACGGTCAGCACCAGCGCTATGCCCGGGACAATCGACAGGAAGGGCGCGGTACGCAGGACAGCGCGGCCTTCGGCGATCATTCCGCCCCAGGTGACCCGGTTGGGGTCGCCCAGGCCGAGGAACGACAACGCCGCTTCGGTGAGGATCGCGGCGGCGACGATCACCGACGACATCGCCAGCACCGGCGGCAGGGCATTGGGCAGCACCTCGCGAAAGGCGATCGCCAGCGGGTGCATGCCGATGACCCTGGCCCCGGCGACATAATCGCGTTCGCGAATGGAGAGGACTTCCGCGCGGGCGACCCGGGCTGGTCCGGTCCAGGTGCCGAGCGCGATGGCAATCACGACGACGCCGAGCGACGGTCCGACGACGCTGACGAAGGCCAGTGCCAGCAGGAAGCTCGGCACGGTCTGGAAGGCGTCGGTGATGCGCATCAGCACCTCGTCGACGAGGCCGCCGGCAAAGCCGGCCAACGTGCCGACCACGGCGCCGACGACAAGTGCGGCGGCCGCGGCCGCGAGCCCGACAGCCAGCGATGTGCGGGCGCCATGAAAAAGCTCGGCCAGCACGTCGCGGCCAAGCCGGTCGGTGCCGAGCGGCAGCGACCAGTCCTGGAACGGCGGCAGCAGCGCCGGGCCGGCGATGGCCTGCGGGTCGCCGGGGAACAGCAGCGGCGCCGACAGCGCCATAGCGATCAGCGCCGCCAGGAGCATGGCGCCGGCGACCGCCTCGGGCGTGCGCAGAAAGCGGCGGAGCGGGCTCATGCGCCGGCCTCGCTGGCGCCTACGCGCGGATCGAGGAAGGCGTAGGCGATGTCGACGAGCAAATTGATGACAAGGACCAGGACTGCGCTGGTGAGGATAATGCCGAGCAGAAGCGGCGTGTCGCGGGAGGCGACCGCCTCCTGCGCCAGCCGGCCGAGGCCGGGCACGGAAAAAACGCTCTCGATGACGACGCTGCCGCCGAGCATCTGCGCCGACTGCAGGCCGAGCATGGTGATCAGCGGCAGCAGTGCATTGCGGGCGACGTGGGCGAGCACGATGCGGCGGCGTGACAATCCTTTGGCGCGTGCGGCCAGGACGAAATCCTGCCGCCAGACCTCGGCCATGCCGGCGCGCATCATGCGCAGATAGAGCGCCAGGTAGATGAAGCCGAGGGCGGAAACGGGCAGGGCGAGATGGACGGCGATGTCGGCGGCGCGGTCAAGACCGGTCTTGTCAGAGGCCAGGGTTTCGATGCCGCCGATCGGCAGCCAGCGCAGGTCGACGGCAAAGACGACGATCAGCACCAGGCCGAGCCAGAAACCCGGCACTGCATAGAGCGCTAGCGAGCCGATCGACAGGAAGCGGTCGCGGAAGCTGCCCGGCTGTGCGCCGGCGTAGATGCCGAGTGCCGAGCCGAGCCCGAAGGAGAGCGCGGTGGCGCTGACCATCAACAGCAGCGTGTTGGGCAGGCGTTCGAGGATGACGTCGCGGATCGGCCTGGAGAAGGTCACCGACTGGCCGAGATCGAGATGCAACAGCGCCCAGAGGTAATTGGCGAGCCGCGTCAGCTCCGACTGGTCGAGGCCCCAGCGATGTCGCAACAATTCGATCATGCCGGCGTCGCCACCGGTCGAGACGATATAGGCATCGACCGCATCGCCGGGGGCAGCTTCGAGCAGCAGGAAGGTGCCGACGACGACGATCAGCAGCACGAAGACGCTGCCGACAAGGCGACGGCGGATGAGCGTGAGGGCGCGGGTCATGGGGGCGTGGGAGGCTTGGCACTGAGTCGCCCAAGAGAGATGTCGCGCCTGAGCGCCCCCCTCTGTCCTGCCGGACATCTCCCCCTCAAGGGGGGAGATCGGAAGTCATTTATGGTTTCGCCAATGTTCGACGCTGCAGGAAAATCAGCCGACGGTGCGGCCAGCCAATCTCCCCCCTTGAGGGGGAGATGTCCGGCAGGACAGAGGGGGGCCTCGTAGGGCTCAACGCCTACGCTGATTTCGCGAACTCTCATCCGCGCAATTCTGTCACGATTCCAAATACGTGTCCGCCCAGTTCGACACCGCCCAGCGCGGGTTGTTGGCGATGTTGCCGACGGTGTCGCGCGCGACGCTGATAAAACTCCATTCGGCGACGTTGATCAGCGGCAGGTCGGTGGCCACCTCCTTCTGGAATTCCTTGTAGAGGTCGGTGCGGGCTGATGTATCGAGCGTCTCCGATGCCTTGGCGATGAGCGCATCGAGCGCGTCGTTCTTGTAGCCGCCCTGGTTGGAGAACGGCACGCCGTCCGGAATGCCGCTCTGCACCAGGATGGTGGTCGAGATCGCCGGGTCGCCGCGGAACACCGGCGGGCCGACAGCGAGGTCGAAGGCGTGGTCGGTGTAGACCGCCTTGATGTGCGCGGCCGAGTCGTTGTTGACCAGCTGAGCATCGATGCCGATGGCGGCGAGCGCCTGGCGCAGATAGTCGCCGAACTGCTTGGTCTCGTTGAAATAGGGCGCAGGCAGCAGCTTGAGCGAAAAGCGGTTGCCGTCGGCGCCTTTCTTGTAGCCAGCCTCGTCGAGCAGCGCGTTGGCCTTGGCGACGTCGAAGGCATAGGTCGGCACGTCGGCGGTGTAGAATTGCGGATCGTTCTTCGGCACCGGACCGGTGGCTGTCGCGGCATAGCCGAGGAACACCGTCTTGACGACGAAATCCTTGTCGATGGCATGCGCGATCGCCTGCCGCACTTTCAGGTCGGCCAGTTCCTTGCGGCGATGGTTGATCTCGACGACGAGCTGATAGGTCAGCCCTTCGTAACCCTTGGAGATCACCTTCAGGCCCGGCACCTTGGAGATGCGGTCGAGGTCGGCCAGCGGCACGGCGGAAAAGGCTGCGAGCTGGATCTCCTCGGCCTCCAGCGCGCTCGCCGCTGACGTGCGATCCGGCAGCACTTGATAGATGATCTCGTCGAGATAGGGCTCGTCCTTGCCCCAGTAGTCGGCGTTTTTGGTCAGCCGGTAATATTGGCCGGCCTTGTACTCGCCGAATTTGAACGGTCCGGTGCCGATGGGCGCGTTGTTGGCCGGGTTGTCCTCGATCTTGCCGACCTCATAGATGTGCTTCGGCACCACACTGCTCAGCGCCGGCAGCGCGTTGCGGATCAGCTGGAACGGCGTCGGCTTGGCGAATTTGAACACGGCGGTGAGATCGTCGGGGGTGTCGACGCTGGCCAGATCCTTGAATACGGTGCGGCCGAGATTCTGCAGCGGCTTCCAGATCTGCAGCGCCGAGAAGGCGACGTCGGCCGAGGTGAACGGCTTGCCGTCATGCCATTTGACGCCGTCGCGCAGTTTGAACGTCGCCGAGAGCCCGTCGGCGGCACCTTCCCAGCTCAGCGCCAGCCGTGGCGCGAGACCGTCTTTGCCGTCGAAGGAGGCTTCGGCCAGCGTTTCGACGATCTTGCTGGAGATGAAGAACACGCCGTTGGAGGCGACGATCGCCGGGTTGAGGTTGCGCGGTTCGGAATCGGCGGCAAGCACCAGTCGCCCGCCCTTCTTTGGCGTCTGCGCCCAGCCCGGTGCCGGCATTGCGGTGGAGGCCAGCAGCATTGCCGAGCCGGCAAGCATCGTGCGTCTGGAAATCGTGAAACCTGACATGATCGAACTCCGTCCTCTCCGCGACCCGGTCGGGTGCGCCAACCCCTCGGACGCCGGCAAGCCCACCGGCATCCTTGCGGCGGCGATTATGAGCCTTGCCGAGGGTTTCGCCAGAGACGGAATTGGCGCATCCTCGCTTGGCTTTGAAATTTTCGTCCGCTGGACCAGTTTGGAGGGCGTGGCTCAATTTGATCATTCTGGTAGGACCAGATTGGTTGAATATGCGACGAATGACAGCGCGGAGTCATAGAGAGGCGACATTTCATCTGTTTCTGGCTGGACCAGAACGGGCAAAGTGGTGCAGATTTGACCGCTGCCAAGGGATCGGGAGCGGAACAGCGGCGATCCGGCTATTCAGGGAGAGAGAGATGAACATTGCTCCGGGCAAGAATGCGGTCGGCAATATCCCGTTCGACCAGGCAAGGGTCGACCGGCTGATGGAGGAGGCCGGCATCGATGTGCTGCTCGCCACCTCCAAGCACAACACGCAATATCTGCTGGGCGGCTACAAGTTCATCTTCTTCGCCGCCATGGATGCGATCGGCCACAGCCGTTACCTGCCGATTGTCGTGTACGAGAAAGGCGGGCCGGACCATGCCGCCTATATCGGCAACCGCATGGAGGGCGGCGAGCATCAGAACAACCCGTTCTGGACGCCGACGCTGCACGCCGCCTGCTGGGGCACGCTCGACGCCGCCAACCTTGCGGTCGAGCATCTGCAGAAGATCGGCAAGGCGGGCGCGCGCATCGGCATCGAGCCCGGCTTCCTGCCGTCGGACGCCTATACGCTGATCCGCAAGGCGTTGCCGGACGCCAGGCTGATCGATGCGACCGACATGCTGGAGCGCATGCGCGCCATCAAGACCGATGCCGAACTGGAGAAGCTGCGCACGGCCTCTGAACTGATCACCGATTCCATGCTGGCGACCATAGCCTGGGCGCGCGAAGGCACGACCAAGGGCGAGATCATCGAACAGCTGCGGCGCGAGGAAACCAATCGCGGCATCCATTTCGAATATTGCCTGCTGACGCTGGGCTCCAGCCACAACCGCGCCGCCTCGCCGCAGGCGTGGAAAAAAGGCGAGGTGCTGTCAATCGATTCCGGCGGCAACTTTCACGGCTATATCGGCGACCTCTGCCGGATGGGCATTCTCGGGGAACCGGATGCCGAACTGGAAGATCTGCTGGCCGAGGTCGAGACGGTGCAGCAGGCGGCCTTCTCAAAAGTCAAAGCGGGCACGCTGGGCGGCGACATGATTTCCCATGCCGAGGGCGTGCTGAAGGCTTCGAAGGTCGCGGCCTACACGGATTTCTTCGCCCATGGCATGGGCCTGATCACGCACGAGGCGCCGTTCCTGATGACCAACCACCCGGTGACCTATGAAGGCACCTATGCGGCAAAGCCGCTGGAGAAGAACATGGTGCTATCGGTGGAGACGACCATGCTCCACCCGACGCGCGGCTTCATCAAGCTGGAGGACACGCTGGCGGTGACGGATGCTGGTTATGTGATGTTCGGCGACCGGGGTCGGGGGTGGAACAGGGGTGGTACTCTTTAGGACGAAGGCGGGCGCTGCCCCTCATCCGCCTGCCGGCACCTTCTCCCCGTATAGTGACGGAGAAGAGGGCAGCCGCGCCCTCGGCACCTATTTGAAAATTGGCGAAAGCGCCGATGACTGCGTCTTTCTCCCCGTCACTATACGGGGAGAAATGTCCGGCAGGACAATGAGCGACTATCTGTGGTGTCAAGTTGCATTGGCGAACTCCATGCGCGCATCGCGTGCTTTTGCATTGAGAATGACGAGGAGTTTTCGCGCCAGCGCCATGCGGATGACCATTTTGGTTTTGCC
>NZ_JANIFC010000025.1:20683-24758 GCF_024518615.1 Mesorhizobium sp. SEMIA396 | reverse complement strand
GATAGTTTGGCTCGGCGCTCATAGGTCAATTGGGCGATCTGCCCGTTGAGTTCGGCTTTGCTCTGTTGGCTGCCGGCTATAGCGCCGAGGTTCTCGTCGATTAGGCCCTGCAGATCCGAGGCCGATCTTTCCAATTCCAGAATGCGCGGGCGGGTCGTCAATCCAGCCTTGAGCAGCTTTGACAGGCTGGCCTTCTCGTCGATCGTCGATTGCATCTGGGCCTGGTAGGATTGGACCCGAGCCTGCTTGCCCTGGATCTGCTCCTCGAGCTCGGCGATCCGCCGCTCGAGAATCTGCCTGGCGCCGGCCATCGAGGCGCGCTGGCTTTCCAGGTCGGCGATCTGGTTTGCCATCGCATCCCTGAGGTAGGCCTCGTGCTCCTTGAGGATGTCCTTGGGAAAGGCAACAGCCTCGCTGCCATCCAGTTCGGCCCGAATCCTGGCATCGGTTGCACGCAGCAGCGCATATTGCTGGGCATAGAGATTGAACTCGGATCGTATCATGGTGTCGTCCAGCTTCAGCATTATGTCGCCCTTCCTGACGACGTCGCCATCCTTGACGCGGATTTCCTTCACCGTTCCGCCGTCGAAGTGCTGTACGCTCTTGCGATTGCCTTCCACCTTGACGATGGCGTCGGCGAGCACGGCGCCGTTCAGTGGGGCAAAGGCTGCCCAGCCGCCGAAGATACCGAAGAAGGCAACGATGATCAGCAGGCCGATATAGGCTGGCACCCGGATCGAATCCGGAGCGAGGATGCCGGTTTCCCCGGGCAGGCTTCGGTAGGTAAGGGCGCCGTCGCTCATCGCTCTCTCCAAACACGGCTCATTGCGTTACCACCGCCATTGGAGCCGCGCGCTGGTTGAGCAGCGCCACGATCTCGTTTCTCATGCCGAAGGCCTCGACCGCGCCATCGCGCAACAGAAGGATCTTGTCGACATTCGCCAGGGTCGAGGGCCGGTGCGAGACGATGATCACCGTGCTGCCCCGGCGTTTGAGCTCGATCGCACACTCGCTCAGCGCGCGGTCGCCATCGGCGTCCAGATTGGAGCTCGGCTCATCAAGAATAATCAGGTTCGGCGTTCCGAACACCGCACGAGCAAGAGCGATCCGTTGCCTATATCCTCCCGACAGCACTGCGCCGCCTTCGCCAATCTGGGTCTCATAGCCTTGCGGCAGGCGGATGATCATCTCGTGCACGCCGGCGAGCCGCGCGGCCTCGATGACCTCCTGGTCGACATTGGTCTTGAAGCGGCCGATGTTGGCGGCGACCGTATCGGAGAAGAGTTCGATATCCTGCGGCAGGTAGCCGATGTGGTCACCAAGCGCGTCGTGTCCCCAATGCGACAGATCGGCGCCGTCCAGCCTGACGGTGCCGCGGCTGGGTTGCATGACGCCCGCGAGATGACGAGCCAGCGTTGACTTGCCGGCGCCGGACGGGCCGACAATTCCCAGCGCCTCGCCTGCGTCCAGCCGGAATGATACGTCCCGGAGCAGCACTTTCTGCTGGCTGGCAATTGCAAAGCTGATCTGCTCGACCGAAATCTTGCCGGTTGGCTTCGGCAGGTTGAACGATCTTGCGTTCTGCGTGCCCCCGTCGACCAGTTTGTGAACCCTCGCCAGCGCCGCCCGCGCCAGGATCAGGCTGCGCCAGAGGCCAACGATCTGTTCGACGGGCTGCAGTCCTCTGCCCAGCAATATGCTGGCCGCGAACATCGAGCCGGCTGTGGTCTGCCGTTCGATCACCAGATAGGCGCCGAGGCCGAGGATCAGCGACTGCATGGTCAAGCGAAGGAACTTGATCATCCCCGACATCAAGGCGGCGCGGTCGCTGGCTTGCGTCTGGCGTTGAAGCGCCAAGCTGCGGTCGCGTCCCCAGCGGCCGATGAGGCCTTCGATCATGCCCATGGCGCGAATGACTTCCGAGTTCCTCAGGCTCATATCGGTGAAATTGTAGTTGGCCGTCGCCAAGTCGTTGGCCTGCTTGAGCGGGGCGCGCACCAGATATTCGTTGAGCACCGCCATGGTGACGAGCAGCAGCGACGAGCCGAGCGCAAAGAAGCCGAGCCAGGGGTGCAGCAGGAAGATGATGGCGATGTAGATGGGCGACCATGGCAGGTCGAACAGCGCATTGATGCCCATGCCAGTTATGACCTGCCGGAACGTGTCAAAGTCACGCACTGGCTGGCTCTGAGAGGAGCCCGACTGCGTGGTTTCGACCGACGCGGCCACGATCCTCGCGGACAGCAACCGGTCGAGGCGTACGCTAGCCCGGGTCAGGATCGTGGCACGCATGAGGTCGAGACCTGCCAGCGCAAGGAACGCCGCCAGGAGCGCGATGGTAAGCATTACCAGCGTAGTCTGGCTACCGCTGGTCACAACACGGTCGTAGATCTGCAGCATATAGAGCGGCGAGGCGAGATAGAGCAGGTTGATCGCCAGGCTGAAGCCTGCCGCGATCAGGAAATAATGACGGCACGCCAGAAGGGCGTCCTTCACAATCTGCGATTTTCTTTCGAGACTCAAATACCCAGCGGAGAACCGCCCCCCTGTCCACCTGTATGCCGATACTATCCCCGATCCTTCAGCCGGCCACGCGGCCCGTCGGTAGTCCCGTCGTAAACCTTAACGCGGAGGCCCAATCACATCGAGCAACGAGGTGAGCCGCAAAGCGACTCACCTCCTGGTTTCAAAGCACGAAGTCGCTCGCCGTCAGTCCGAGCCCGGTACCGGTCAGCGTGATCTGGAAATCGGCGCCTGTGTTGCCGGTTACGTCCGCACGGACGATTGTGTTGCCGCCACTTTCCGACCACGTGATACTGCTGGCGACGGTATTCACATTCTGCCCTCCGAACAGGAACGCCTGATCACCGGCGGCTCCGCTGGCGTCGATTGAGGACAGGTCGATCTTGTCGACCCCATGCACGAAGTCGGTGATGGTGTCGAAACTGCCGGCACCCGGCGCAGAATCCGCAACGGCTGATCCGTAATAGAATGTGTCGGCGCCCAGACCGCCGCTAAGCGTGTCGGCGCCGGCACCACCGACCAGCCGGTCATTGCCGTCGCCGCCGGACAGGGTATCATTAGCGCCTTGGCCTAACAGCGTGTCATTGCCGGCCAGGCCAAAGATCTGGTCCGCCCCGCCATTGCCGTAGAGTATATCGTCGCCGCCTACGGGGCTGCTGAGATTGTCGCTTGAGTTGCCATTGCTGCCGGTGATGACCTGGAAAGTTTCGGAATACTGGTAAGCAGGCCCGACCGGATCGCCGACCTGCGTTGACTGCACGGTTATGGAATACGCCTTGCTCGGCGAGAGATCTCCCGAGCTCAATGTGTTGCCGGCGATCGAAAACAGTCCAGGGTCCGATTGCGAGGTGATGCTGTAGACGAAGCCGCCGGGATCTGCATCGGTTGCGGACAGTGTTCCCGTGAACTGGAACGAACTGAAAGTCACATTGTCCGTCGTAGTGCTCGGTGTGAGCTGAATGTCCGTCGGAGCAAAGCGCGGCGGGGCATCGGCGGTGCCGAGGACGTCGATGGCGACCGACGTGTGGGTGCCGTCGGCGCTGACCACATCGAAGTTTTCGGTATAGTGCTGGCCGGCGACGAACTCGTCATGGGCCGAGCTTGCCGTGTAGGTCCACGCACCAGCCGCATTAATGGCGAAGGTGCCGTAGGTACCGGCGGTGGCGGCCTGGGCGACGAAGGTTGCGGGGCTGTCGACGTCCGAGATGGTCAGTGTGCCGGAAGTCGAGATATCTGCTGCCGAGTTGGTCTCGGTCAGGTTGGCCGAGGCAGACGATAGCACCGCCGCGTCGTTGGCGCCGTGGATGGTGATGTCGATCACCTTCTGTGTGCCGTCGAGGGTGGTGACCGTCACCAGTTCGTGCAGAGTGGTGTTCGCTCCGGTGCTGTTGAGCGCCTGAACGGCCGCGTTGGCGTCGTCCAGGGTGTAGCTCCAAGCGCCGTTCACGTCCATGGAGAACGTGCCATAGGTCTTGGCGACGGCGGCCTGGGTGTTGAAGGTCGCCGTATTGTCGACATCGGTCGCATTGAGATCGCCGGTCGCCGGCGAGGT
>NZ_JANIFC010000025.1:0-20583 GCF_024518615.1 Mesorhizobium sp. SEMIA396 | reverse complement strand
GCCGGCCGTGGCGTTGGCAACGCCGGAGGCTTCGGTCAGCGAGCCGCTGGCATCGCCGGTGATCACCGCCGCGTCGTTGGCGCCGTTGATCGAGATGACGATGTCCTTGGTCGTGCCGTCGGCGGTCTGCACGGTGATGGTGTCGGTGAGTGCCAGATCGCCGGTGTTGAGCGCCTGGACGGCGGCATCATCCTCGTTGAGCGCGTAGCTCCACTCGCCGGCCGCATTGATGGTCAGCGTGCCGTGGGCGCCGTTGGTCTGCACCGAGAAGTCGGTGCCGCTGTCGACATCGCTGGCGTCGAGATCGCCGGTCGCCGGCGAGGTGCCGGCCGTGGCGTTGGCAACGCCGGAGGCTTCGGTCAGCGAGCCGCTGGCATCGCCGGTGATCACCGCCGCGTCGTTGGCGCCGTTGATCGAGATGACGATGTCCTTGGTCGTGCCGTCGGCGGTCGTGACCGTCACCAGTTCATGCAGCGTGGTGTTCGCCCCAGTGCTGTTGAGCGCCTGAACGGCCGCGTTGTTGTCGTCGAGCGTATAGCTCCAGGTGCCGTTGGCATCGATCGAGAAGGTGCCATAAGTCTTGGCGACGGCGAACTGCACGTTAAAGGTAGCCGCGTTATCGACATCGGTCGCATTGAGATCGCCCGCAGCCGTGGCATCGCCTGGCGTGCCGTTGGCGACACCGCTCCTTTCCGTCACCGAGGTGTCTTCGGCACCATTGACAGTGATCACCGCGGCATCATTGGCGCCATGAATGGTGATGTCGATCACCTTCTGGGTGCCGTCGGCGGTCGTAACCGTCACCAGTTCATGCAGCGTTGTGTTCGCCCCGGTGCTGTTGAGCGCCTGGACGACCGCGTTGTTGTCGTCGAGCGTATAGCTCCAGGTGCCGTTGGCATCGATCGAGAAGGTGCCATAGGTCTTGGCCACGCCGGACTGCACGGTAAACAGCGCCGAGCTGTCGACATCGGTCGCATCGAGGTCGCCGGAGGCCGTCGCGTCGCCTGGCGTGCCGTTGGCGACACCGCTTTTTTCCGTCACCGAGGTGTCTTCGGCACCATTGACAGTAATCACCGCGGCGTCGTTGATGCCGGTGAACTGAATGGTAGCCGTGGCCCAGCTTAGCGTGCCATTGCCGAGTTGAATGGCGTAGGTCACTCTGTCGGTGAGAATCTGCCCCTGCCCAAGTGCCTGCACCTGGGCGTCGATATCTGCCTTGTTGTAGTGGATCGTACCATCGGCGCTTATCCAGATGCGAGCGCCTAGAAAGCTCGTATTGGCGGTCGCTGGGAGCGCGGCGAGCGCTGCACTATCACTTGAGTATGTGATGTCGCGCGCCAGTAGATCTGTCGGTGCGTATATCTTCGTCGCTGTCGTAAGACTGTCTGCGTTGTCGATAGAATACAGCTGTGTGGCCGCTCCTCCCAGATCGTTCGCCAATACATTCAGGATCAAGACGCCAGTGGCATCTTCCGAAAAGGCAAGAAGATCGTCCTTCGCTTGCGGCGTGTTCGAGAACGACGTCGTGGTGCCGCCGGCACCGGTGACCTGAGTAGCCATTTTCAACCCCCCTTTGTTTAAGAACAGACGCCCCAAATCTGTTCTATTGACGGTCCGGCACGTTCCGCTGCCACCAGATGAAGAATAGCGCGGACCGGCATGCGAATTCGGGCAGGCATCAATTGGCAGAGCCATCCAGACGAGCCACCGCGCTACGAACAGCCGGCTTAAGCGGACCGTTCGCGGGCGGATGATGGCTCAATAACTGTGGCTGCGACGGCTTTGGCAGCCGCGCCCGTTCTCCCTACCCCAATTGCGTCATCCAAACTCGCGAGCACGAGATTTAGAATACGCTTATATTAGGAGATTATTAACTCTATGCGCGAGGAAGCGCAACGTCCGTGTTTGCAAGACAGTTAATTAGTCAAGATCAAAGCAGAGCCACAACAGCCCGAACGGTTGCGGCATTGAGCCAGGAGCGGATCGGCAGCGTTCAGACACGGATTTTAAGAAGCGGTTCTTCGGAACTTGACAGACGTCGACTTGACCTGACCAATCCGGCCCTTCAGGCCGGAAACAAGAAGGCCGAGCCGGGATCAAAAAAGATGCGCTTGCCTGATGTTGCGGGGCTGTCTGCTCCCTCGGCGTCAGAGGTTGGCCTGACATCGATTTCCTCGCCGGCGGCCGTGCGCGCCACGACGCGCCGGCGGTCGCCGAAGAACGCCGTATCGATGATCTCGACGGCAAGCGCCGCGCTCGTGGGGCCAGGCGCGAGGCGGAAGGCTTCCGGGCGCACCATCAGCCGGACCCTCTGACCCTGGCCGAAGGACGTTGTCGTTTTGATACCGGTCACGATTGAGCCCTCGGCCAGGCGGATCGTGGATACGCCACGCGCGGTTTGCAAATGCTCAGCCGGCAGAAAATTCGAGTTGCCGATGAAGCCGGCAACAAATTCGCTCGCCGGCCGGAGGTAAAGATCCTCGCCGGTGCCGATCTGTTCGATGCGGCCTTCCCTGAACAGCGCGATTCGATCGGATAGGTGCAGCGCCTCCTCCTGATCGTGCGTGACATAGAGGATGGTGACGCCTGTCTCCCGGTGGATGCGGCGGATCTCGGCCTGGATTTCCTGGCGCAGCTTTTTGTCAAGCGCCGATAGCGGCTCGTCCATCAAAAGGATCGGCGGGTCGTAGGCGAGCGCGCGGGCAAGCGCCACGCGCTGCTGCTGGCCGCCAGATAGCGCGCCCGGATGGCGGTCGGCGAAGTTTTCGAGACGCACCAGCGCCAGCATGTCGGCAACCTTGCGCTTGATCTCAGCATCGTGCCGGCGGCGCACGCGCAGCGGAAAGGCGACATTCTCGGCGACGCTCAGATGCGGAAACAGCGTGTAGCGCTGGAACACCATGCCGATGTTGCGCTTGTGCGACGGCACCGAAAGCAGCGACATGTCCTCCAAAAGCACATCGCCTGAGCTCGGATCCTGGAAACCGGCAATGGCGTAGAGCGTCGTCGACTTGCCGGAGCCGGACGGGCCGAGGAACGTCAGGAATTCACCTTTAGGCACATCGATGGTCACGTCGTGGACGGCGACGAAGGCGCCGAACGTCTTTCTTAGCGCGCGTATGGACAGGAAGGACCGGGTCATCTGGATAATTTTCTGCGAAGGAGTGCGGTCACAATCATCAGGCAAAACGTCAGGCCAACCAGCAGGCTCGAGGCGGCGGCGACGACCGGGCTGAGGTCTGCGCGCAGGCTGCCCCAGATCTTAACCGGCAAGGTCTGCAAGGTCGGGCTTGCCATGAAGATCGCCACCACGACCTCATCCCACGAGGCCAGGAACGAGAAGATCGCCGCCGAGAAGATGCCGATCCTGATCGACGGCAAGGTGATCCTCAGCCGCGCCTGAAACGGACTTGCGCCGCAGACGATGGCTGCATCCTCGATGGATTTATCGAAACCTTCGAGCGCCGCGGTGATCGGGATGATGGCGAAAGGAAGCGCCAGGATGGTGTGGGCGATGACGAAGCCGACCGTGGTGCCGGCAAGGCCGATGCGCAGGAAGAAAGCATAGATGGCGATGGCGAAAACGACGACCGGCAGCACCATCGGCGTCAACAGCAATCCGCGCAGGACCTGGCGTCCGCGGAACTCCCCCCTGACCAGGCTGAAGGAGGCGAACAGGCCGATTATGACGGCCAGCATAGCGGCCATGGCGGCAATTCGGGCACTGGTCAGCGCGGCATCGATCCAGGTCGGGTCGCCCAGCAATTGCTGATACCATCTCAGCGTCCAGCCGGGTGGTGGAAAGGCCAGCCAGCGCGACGAACCGAACGACAGGAGCACGATGAAGACCACCGGCAGCAGCAGGAATGCCGCGACGGCCGCCGTGAAGCCGACAAGCGCCACCCGCAGCCATCCGAGCCGTTCATAGTCGAGCAGCATGTCAGATCCCTCCCCCGGCGCGCCTGGCACCAACCAGGCGAAGCTGGATCGCGTAGAGCGCCATGGTGACGACAAGCAGGACGAAGGCGGCCGCACTGCCGAGCCCCCAGTTGAGTAGCGACTGCACCGTCTGGGCGATCATCTCTGCCAGCATCATGTTCGATGTGCCGCCGAGCAGGGCCGGCGTGACGAAGTAGCCGAGCGACATGACGAAGACCATCAGACCGCCGGCGGCGACGCCCGGAAGAGACAGCGGCAAGAGGATGCGGCGGAAGGCCTCGAACGGGCTTGCGCCGCAAAGGGCGGCGGCGCGCAGCGTCATAGGGTCGATGGCGCGCAAAGTGCCCACCAGCGGCAGGATCATGAAGGGCAGCATGATGTAGACCATGCCGATGGTGACCCCGGCCAGATTGTTGATAAGCGGCAGCGGCTCGTGGATGATGCCGAGCCCCATCAGTGCCCGGTTGATCACCCCCGTACGCTGCAGCAGCACCATCCATGCATAGGTGCGGGTGAGAAGGTTGGTCCACATCGACAGCACGATGATGCCGAAGACGATCGATCCCATGGCCGGCGGCATGATCGCCAGCATCCAGGCAACGGGAAAGGCCATCAGGATGGTGACGGCGGTTACGACCGATGCGACCAGGAAAGTGTTGAGGAACACCCGCACATAGGTGCCGCTGCCGAACAGGGTCGCGTAGTTCTGCAGGCCCGGTTCAGGATCGGTTACGCTGCGCAGCAGCAGGGCCACCACCGGCATGATGAAGAACAGGCCAACCAGCAGCAGAGCCGGCAAGGCGCTGCCGCTGCCGGCCGGCAGGCCGGCGACTGAGCTGCGTCTGAAAGAAATTCCTTGCATCGAGCGGTCCTGTCCCGAAACGGGGCGCGCAAGCCGCGCGCCCGTCACCTGCAACGGCGTTACTTGGTCTGCCAGGCATACCAGCGCGTGGCGATCTCGTCTCGATGCTCGGCCCAGTAGTTCATGTCGAGGTTGATCTGTCCCTCAACATGGGCATCGGGGAGTGCTTTGACGGCATCGGCGGGCATCTCAGCCTTGGCCTTGGTATTGATCGGCGCATAGCCGCTCGCCTCGGCGAATTTCGCCTGGCCGGTCGGGCTGGTGGCGGCAGCGAGGAACTTCATCGCGCTGCCCTTGTTCTTGGCGCCCTTCGGCACGACGAGCACGTCGGCGGCGGTGAGGTTCTGGTTCCAGGCAACACCGACATCGGTGCCATCCTGCTGCAGGGCGAAGACGCGACCGTTCCACAACTGGCCGAAAGCGGCCTCGCCGGAGGCAATCAGCTGCTGCGATTCAGCACCGCCGCTCCACCAGACGATATCGGACTTGATGGTGTCGAGTTTCTTGAAGGCCCGGTCGAGGTCGAGCGGATAGAGCTTGTCCGCGGGCACGCCGTCGGCCAGCAGCGCGATCTCGATGACGCCGGGGGCCGACCATTTGTAGAAGGTCCGCTTGCCGGGAAATTTCTTGGTGTCGAACATGTCGGCCCAGCCGGTCGGTTCGCCCGGAACGGCGCCCTTGTTCCAAGCAAGCACGAAGGAATAGTAGAAGCTGCCGACGGCATGCTCATTGCTGAAGCGCGGGTCGAGATCGGCCTTGGGTACGACCGCATAGTCGATCGGCTCCAGCAGCCCGTCCTTGGCGGCCTTGATGGCGAAGTCCATCTCCACGTCGACCACATCCCAGGTGACGTTGCCGGCATCGACCATGGCCTTGAGCTTGCCGTAGTCGGTTGGTCCGTCTTGCAGGACCTTGATGCCGGAGCTGGCCTCGAAGAGGGCCGCCCAGGATTTCGTCTGCGCCTCTTGCGTGGTGCCACCCCAACTTGTGAAGGCCATTTCATCGGCCTTGGCAGCGGTGGCGGCGAGCAGTCCGGCCAGCAAGCCGGTCAGGATCAGTTTCATGATATTCTCCTCTGTTGGTCTGTTCTTGTTTTTCTCAGTGCACCTGCGCCCCACGCTCTCAGCGCATGACGAAGGGATCCGGGATCGGCTCGTCCGACGTCTTGATCCAGACGGATTTCGAGCGCGTGTAATCTCGGATGGCGTCGAGCCCGCCTTCGCGGCCGAGACCCGACAGGCCGTAACCGCCAAAGGGAACGAGCGGCGATACGGCGCGATAGGTGTTGACCCAGACAACACCGGCATGGATGTCACGCGCCATGCGATGCGCCTTGCCGAGATTGCTGGTGAACACGCCCGAAGCCAGGCCGAACGGCGTATCGTTGGCGAGCGCCAGTGCCTGCGCCTCGCTGTCGAAGGCAAGCACGCTGAGCACCGGCCCGAACAATTCCTCCCGCACGCAAGGCAGGTCGCTGCCGCCGGCGTCGATGATAGTCGGCGCGTAGTAGAAGCCGTCCCCGGTTGGCCGCGTTCCACCGGTGACCAGTCTGCCGCCCGCGGCAAGGCTCTCCGCGACCACCTTCTCGATCCAGTCGCGCTGGCGCAGCGTGGCGAGCGGCCCCATTTCTGTGGCCGGATCCTGTGGGTCGCCGACTCGGATCGCTTCGGCCTTGCGCCTCAGCCGTACGAGGAATTCATCTTTTACCGAGCGCTCGATCAGCAACCGTGACCCGGCGACGCAGCTCTGGCCGGTCGCGGCGAAAATGCCGGCGACCACCGCGTTGGCGGCGCTGTCGAGGTCGGCGTCGGCGAAGACGACGACCGGGCTTTTGCCGCCGAGTTCCAGAGTGGTGTAGGCAAGGTTCTCCGCCGTGTTCCTTACGATGGCGCGCGCCGTCGATGGACCGCCGGTGAAGGCGACGCGCGAAACCAGCGGATGGCTGGTCAGGCGCCGGCCGCACTCCTGGCCAAAGCCGGTGAGGATGTTGACGACGCCTGAGGGGAAGCCGGCCTGCTGGACCAGTTCGGCAAAGGCGAGCAGCGGCGCCGGGCCGTCCTCGGAAGCCTTAAGCACGATGGTGCAGCCGGCGGCGAGCGCCGGGCCGAGCTTGACGGCCGAGAGGAAGAGCTGTGAGTTCCACGGCACCACCGCGGCAACGACGCCAATCGGCTCGCGACGGATGGTGACGTCGAGATCGGGCTTGTCGATCGGCACATGCGCGCCTTCGTGCTTGTCGGCCAGTCCGCCATAATAGCGGTAGTAGTCGCCGACATAGGCGATCTGGGCGCGGGTCTCGCGGATGATCTTGCCGGTGTCTCGTGTCTCGAGCTCGGCAAGGCGCCCGGCATTGGCGGCGACGAGGTCGCCGAGCTTGACCAGCAGCTTGCCACGCGCCGTCGCCGTCATCCTTCGCCATAGGTCTGAGCGCAGTGCGCGGTGCGCCGCCTCGACGGCACGGTCGACATCGGCTTCGCTCGCCGCCGGCATCTTCGCCCAGGCCGCCCCGGTCGACGGGTCGACGCTGTCGAAAGTGGCGGACGGTTCGTCGAAGCGGCCGTCGATGAAGTTCCTGAAGAGGGCGTCGGTCATGGGCTCGCGATCAGAGGAAGGCCGGCATCACCCGGTCGATGAACAGTTGCAGCGATTTCATCTTGCGCTTGTGCGAAAGGCCGCTGTCGATCCAGATCGAATACTGGTCGTAGCCGAGCGCCTCATAGTCCTTCAGCCGGGCGATGACCTCATCGGCCTCGCCAATCACCAGGTTCTGCCTGATCTTGTCGGGCGCGTATTGTGGCATGGCCGCGATCTCGTCCGGCGTCAGCAGCTCTAAAACGCCTTGATGCACCGGCTTCTTGTTCTGGAACCAGGCGCCGAACTGGCAATAGAAAGTCGACAGGTCCTGCGTGAGGCGATCGGCGTCGGCCGCGTCTTCGGCGACGAAGGTGTGCATCAAAAGCATGATTTCCGGCCGTTCGATCTCGGGATGCGCGGCGCATGCGGCGTTGAAGCGCTGCATCAGGCTCGTCACCTCCTCGTCGCCGGAAGCCAGCGGCGTCACCTGGACCTTGCAGCCATTGGCGACAGCGAAATCGTGCGAATTCGGGTCGCGGGCCGCCACCCAGATCGGCGGGTAGGGTTTCTGCAGCGGCTTGGGCGAGGAGGTGGTCGGCGGGAATTGCCAGAACTCGCCGGAGAGTTCGAAGTCGCCGTCCCAGAGGCCGCGGATCGCCGGTATGATCTCGCGCATGCGCTGGCCGGCGCCCCAGGCGTCGAGCCCCGGGAAGATACGCTGATATTCATAGCTGTAGGCGCCGCGCGCAATGCCGATGTCGAGCCGGCCGCCACTGATGACGTCGGCCATCGCGGCTTCGCCGGCAAGCTTGATCGGATGCCAGAAGGGCGCGATCACGGTTCCAGTGCCAAGGCGGATGTGGCTGGTTTTGGCCGCGAGATAGGCGATGTTGATGAAGGGATTGGGCGAGATGGTGAATTCCATGCCGTGATGCTCGCCGATCCAGGCGGTCTCGAACCCTGCCTGTTCGGCCATCAGGACCAGCTCCTCGAGCTCGGTCACAAGCTCGGAATGCGGCTTGGCCAAGTCCGACCGTTCCATGTGCACGAAGAGCGAGAATTTCATCGCTGGTCACCTGTGGTGGGTGCTGTGGAACCGGCGGTCCTGGCGAGCGGCCGGACCTCGCCTTCGACATCGTTGCCGACATAGACGCCGAATGCATCCACTGAGCATTCCTTGACATAGCGTGCGAGCATCGAGCGGATCGCCGGATCGGCGATCTTCAACTCCTCGATCGCGTGGATCTCGACCAGCCTGATGCCGCGATCGCTGGAAGCGGGCACGTCGAACGTGCCGCGATAGTAGACATGTGTGCGCGAAACATCTCTGGCATCGTCCCAGACGGCGAAAAGGAAGCCCAGCTTGGCCTCGATGGCCCTCGCGGCAAGCACCCCTCGCAGGCTTTTCCCATCGCCAGCCGCACCCAGACCTCGACCGCGCGGCAGTTCAAAACCATCCGCCGTCTCCAGGAACAGGATTCGGCCGCCATTCTCGAGGATGGCGCCGACATCGGTGCCGGGCTGGGTGGCTGCCAGCGCGTCCTGGCTGAGGCCGGGCGCGACATACGCGCCGCGGCAATAGCCGAGCGGCTGCGCGGAATTGTGCTCGAAATCGCGGACGCGGCCAATGAGGATTGAATGATCACCGGCATTGACCAGCCGCTCCATGTCGCAGTCGAAGGATGCGACGGAGCCGTCCAGCACGGGGCTGCCCGTTCGTCCCGGTCTCCAGGCAACGGCGGCGAACTTGTCGGCCGCTTTCGAGGCGAATATGCCGGACGCTGCCTTCTGATCCTCGTTGAGGACGTTGATGGCGAAGCTTTTCGATGTCGCAAAGACAGGATGGCCAACCGCCTTATGAGCGATGCAGACCAGCACCAAAGGTGGATCGAGCGACACCGAGGTGAAGGAGTTGGCGGTGAAGCCGCGCGGCTCGCCTTCGGGCCCGATGGTGGTGACGATGGTGACGCCGGTGAGGAAGGAACCCAGCGCACGGCGGAACTCGCTGCCGTCGAACCCGGTGTTCGCCGCGGCAGCGCTGTCTTGCTCGATCGCTTCGCCTTCTTTGAGGAAGTCGACGATATGGCGCGTCGTCAGGCCGGGATCCGCCACCGCCATCATATGCCGCTCGCCTGAGAGCACTGTGCAGCGGCCATGCGGCGCCAGCCGCGCCATCGCGGCCGACATTGCCGGCGAAGAATTCCTGTCCTCGGAACCGGTCATGAACAGGGCCGGTACGGCTAGCCTCGGCAGGCGGTCAGCGTGGTCGCTGTCGGCACGAGCGAACAGGCGATAGGTGCGAGCATAACCTTCCGGGTCGACGGCACCCAGTACGGCGGCCGTCTTCCGTGCAGCCGCCTCGAGCTCGACCGGCACCGGATCTCCGAACCAACGGGCAATGGTCTGTGCCGTGCCGGTCACCCCACTCTTGCCGGTAAGCGCCACCGCGCGCTGGCGAACAGCTTCGGCCAGTTCAGGTGGCCGCCGGAACACGGCATTCAGCGAGACGATGCGGCGGACGCGCTCGGCTGCGCGTAGCGCGAGTTCCTGGGCAACGAGCGCGCCCATCGAGTGGCCGATGACGGATACTTTGTCGAGGCCGAGATGGTCGAGCAGGCGAATGGCCTGATCAGCATAGTCGGCGAGTTCTGGGTTCTGCGGCGGCAGCGGCGACTGACCGTGGCCGAGCATGTCGATGGCGATGACGTCGAAGCTATCGGACATCCGCTCGATCTGCGGCTGCCAGATCGCGGCGTTCATACCAACGCCATGAATAAAAAGCACCGGTGCGCCCGCGCCGACACGGATGAAGCCGGTGCCGTCGGGCGCCGCACCCCGTCGAGCCCATGCCGATGCGGAAGCGTCAGCCATGCACGTCCCCAAGCTCTTTGAGGTCCTGGTAGCGGTCGCCGATTCGATGATGCGGGCGGCCGCCGATCGAGGCGCCGAGCGCCACAACCAGCTCGTCGGGCGCCGGTGCATCGCCGATCTGGAAATGCACGGTGAGGTAATGCGAGCGCCGCCCTTCGTCATTTTTGTCCATCAGCGGAATGATGATCGGGGTGTTGGGCCCGCCGCGCAGATTGGTGAAGGCAAGGTAGGTCTTGGCGCTTACGGCACGCCGATAGTGGTTGCCGAAGTGCAGCGTATGGATCAACGCCGACGCATGCTCGATCTCGCCCGACGTACCGCAGATGGCGGCCTTGCCATAGCCCTCGATAGCCTCGCCGGAACCGGCGGCGGCAACGATCTCATGGGTCAGGATCTCTCCCAGCACCGGCGCACAGGCTCGGATTTGGGGCGACAGATCGTCGGTGAAGCCGCGACCGGCCCAGGGATTGGTCAGCACCGCTGCGACGCCGATAAGGCGCAGCGGCCGGGGGGCGGCCTTGCCGCCTTCGATCAGCGTGTTCTCGGTATAGGTAACGATCTTACGAATGGCGGGCTGCATGGAATTCCTTGGGTAGGTGGTGCCTCGGGACATCCAATCCCGCTATCATCTTATGGTATACCATGCTATGGAGCGCCAAGTACCTTGTCAACCGGGCATCGAATCTGTTTTCGTAGCGGCGCAGGAGGCATGCATGCCAGACGACACGCTTCGCATCGACCGCAGCTCCAAGACCTTGAGGACGCTGGCGCTGGAGCGCATGCGCGAAGCGATCATGGATTTCCATTTCCAGCCTGGCGAAAGGCTTGTCGAACGGCCGCTTTGCGACCAGCTCGGCGTCAGCCGTTCCGTCGTGCGTGAGGTACTGCGGCAGCTGGAGGCAGAGGGGCTCGTGCAGATGATCCCTGGGCATGGGCCGGCCGTCGCCAGGCCGGACCTCGGCCGTACCGACGAGATCTACGAGCTTCGGGCTCTGCTTGAAGGCATCGCGGCCCGAGCCTGTGCCCTGTCGGCCACCGGCGAGCAGTTGGCAACGCTCGAAGGGGCGCTGGCGGATTTGTTCGATGCGTGGGCGTCGGCGACGCCGCCTGCGGTGATGCGGGCGACGACCAAATTCTACGAGGCACTGTTCGAGGCCGCCGACAAGCGTGTCGCCTGGGAAATCGTCTCCGGGCTGAATGTCCGCATCAACCAGCTTCGTTCGATGACAATCGTCTCGACCAACCGCCGCGAAGCGGCGATCGCCGAGATGAACGAGATAATGGATGCGATCCGCGCACACAAGCCGGAAGCGGCGGAAGCAGCAGCGCGGCGGCATGTCGAGTCCGCCTGGAAGATCGCCCGGAACACACTACGCGTCGATTGTCCTTAGTCTCACCACCAAATTCCAACAGAGCCGATCGCCCACGAATCGGGCTGCGTGCGGAAGCTTTACCTCACCTTAAGAATGCCGCAGCAACACCCTGCTCTATCCAGAGGGTGCCTCTGGGGCTCGTCGCGTGGAGCGAGCGGTTTTCTTCGCTACTTCGATTCTCAGGAAGCTAATCACGCGGCCTCTCTTGTGTCATCGTAGCTGACAGCAGCCTTCTCGAAAGCCAGATCACTCCGTCGAGCCCAGTTCCTCTCAGCATCGAGCAGCTCATTCTCCCCACTCAAGCCGTTCATGAACAGCCTGAGTACGTGCGCAGCCGTGCGCTCTCCCGCCCGCGAAGCAACAGGTACGCCGCGCTCTTTGCAGACCGTCTCACAAACACGGGCAAGCATCACAATGTCGCTCGGTTCTAAAAATCGACCTGGATACAACATACCGTCCTCTGTTGGAAAGCTACGTGAGCCTTTGATTACGCCAGGTCACCGGCAGCAACAATCAACTATGATAGCCTCCACCTCGACTGGGTCAGAAAATTTGAGTGGCCCTTCAGACGGTCGGGCATTGCGCACTCCGGATCGGAAGGTGCACGTCGATTTGCCGCGCGCGGAACTTACCAGACTCAAAGGACTGACCCTGGCGCCGCGGCATGCCCGTCGAGGTGTTCTTCTCGACCAGCAGCCGGCTGCGGCCTCGCCGCGTTCTTAACCTGATCTACGAATCGAGCAGCCGTTGCCGCCACATGCGCGCGGCAACCGTGCTTGCTCGGCCCACAGGTGATGCTGCCGTTGACGCAGACGCGGACGAGCAGCCCGACCTCATGTGCTCGACACAGGATTTGCTAAGCGCGGGGGGCCTTTTACCCGGGGCATGTCCAAAATAGAAGTCCTCTCCGACTCAGGTCGTCCTTGACATTTTGTTCCCTTTTTGTTCACTATGGCCATATATTCGGAGTCATTGCGAATGGACACATCATGACACTCTGCCTCGCCAAAGGAGCGACTTGATGCTGCTCACTGCATCACCCGTATGCAGCGCAAGGAGGAACCGCGATGGGAACGATGTACCCGGAGGCCGATGCCAAAGCCGAACTGCACTATGAAGCCGTGAAGCTTATCGCTCGCTACGATAGCCCGCTTGAGACCGTGAAGGCGTTAATGACCTACAACTGCGAACTAGAGACTCAGATACTCGCCATAGCCCACAGGCATCCGGGGATAGTCTCCATTGGCTATGATGATACGGGCCCTGTCGTGGGATGACTGGCGTGAACGTCGCAAACTGATCCAGCCCCGCCGCCCTACGGCGACGATAGTGGGATGAATGGAACGAGACATCTGAGGAAGCTTGTGCTGACACACTCGCGGCGCTCCGCACGGCAGGGCCAGGCCGGAGGGCGAAGTTGCCCAATACTGATCGGGTGCGACTTGGTATGACGATCCCTCGCGCGACCCGTCGGCTGGTTGAATTGTCCTCGGCGTGAGAGGAGAGCTTTTTAGCCATGCATGACCTTATCGCTTTCATTCAAAGCAACTCTTCGCTGGTGGCGGCTAACCCGCTGGCCTTTGCTACGTCTGCCGCGTTGTTCGGCGGCGGCGGATTTGCCGTGGGGCGCTATTTTCTTGCGGAGCGCATTGCCAATCTGGAAAGCCGGATTGCGCGGCGCGACGAGGAGATCACGGACCTGAAGGCCAAGCAGAAAGCACCGGAGCCGGAAGGCCCTGTGCCTCTATTCGAGATGACGGAGATTCTTCCCCCTGCGCCGCTCAACTTCAACCGGCTGTTGGTCCAGCGGAAAGACACCCTCCAGGTCAAATAGTTTACTCTCCCAACACAAAGCACCAGGCTGATCGTGGTCACGGCCTTCGACGGTCATGAGACCGGCGACCTGCAAACCGGCATGGCAGCCGACTGGGCAGAGCGATACGCACTGCGAGGAGACTGGCGGCAAGCATGCTGGCGTCATTGCGTGGTCGCGCGAGGGTAACCCTTCGGTGGGTGAGTATGGCGAGCCGACAACTCTGTTTGTAGGTGGCGACGTGCCGGACATGGAATAGCGTTCGCTTGGCCTGGGAGACCAAACAGGCATGACGACATGGGTTCATCTTGGCAGCTACTTTGAATGCGTTTCGGGATTTTCGGGGTTGGCATTTCGTCGGCGAGTGCAGCGATGCAAACGCGCATCGCGTAATCCACCTGCTTTGGAATGCGGGACAACGAAAAGATCAGACAAGAGTGCCAACCCCTACTCCACGATCTTCCAGTATGAGTCCTTGCGGATCACCTTTCCGTCACGAAATGTGTAGAAATCGCAACCTCGAACTTCCTTTCTTACGCCCTCGCGGGTGGTGCCGGTGAGGGTCCATTTCGACATGCCGGTGTTGGCAGCCTCGTCCGCAAAGTGCTGCCCATTGCCATAATGCACATCGGGCAAACCCTCAAATCGTCTCGCAAGCGCGTCTCGTACGCTGCGCTTGCCCTCGAAGCGCGTTCCCCAAGGCTCGGCTCCCCTTGGCATCTCCAGAACGCAGTCGTCGGCAAAGAACGCCATGATGCGACCGAGGTCGTGCGCGTTGAAGGCCTCGCACAGCTCCGTCAATGTGGTTCGAATGTCCATTCGCGAACGCCTCCTCGAAGTCGAAGTAGGTCACTGGCGGCGGATCCGGTCAAGTGTCCAGCGAGACTCCCTGGCCGTCACCACGATGGAGCGGGACTTCCGCCACTCACGCCTTCTTCGCAAACGCCCAGACCATCAGCGGGTATTCCTCGTCATTGCTCAGATCCCGCCACAGGCCGTAGGCGCGGACGGGGCCGCCGATATGGGCCCTGGCGCAGGCCTTGTTGCCCCAGCCGTGGACCTTGACGTTGGCTTCCGCGAAGCCGCCCTCGACCATCAGCTGCTTGAGGCCGGCCGGGGTCCATCGGTTGTAGTCGTGCGGCCTGGCGTGGACGCGAAACAGGAAAGGTGTTGCCACCATCGCCCAGCCGCCGGGCCGGGTCATGGCGTGGATGTTTTGCACTGCCGCGTGCGGCCGCCGCACATGTTCCAGCACCTGGTCGGCGATGACGATCGAATATTGCTCGTCGGTGCGATCCCTGCAGATGTCGAAGGCGGGGAAATCGACCGAGCGGTAATTGGGGCACATTGCCCGCCAATAGCGGTTCCAGCCGGGCGAGATCTCGATCACGTCGGCGGCCTTGCGGTTGCCGGCTTCGAGAAAGAGCGTGAACGCCTCGATCTGGCGGATACGCAGCCAGTTGCGCGAATCATAGCCAAGCAGCCGCTTGGCTGCCTGTTTGCCACGATTCTTCAGGGTGCCGGCAAGGCTCTCAGTCATAACGACCTCCAGAAACCCGCCGTCCTTGCTGGTAGCACTATGTTATGGGCAAAAGATGACAACGTAGCGCCGCCGCCGGCGGCGCGATCAGAAAAAATGTACGAGCAGGGCCACCGCCCCACAGTAGAGCTTCTGTTCCCATTGCCCACTTAGGATAAGGGATGGGCAGACTACCCTCTGCTTAATAATCGCCGTTGTAGTACCTGTCGTCGCACGGCGCCGTGTAGATGCGGCCGCGGCGGTCCTGGTAGCGGCACATCTGTTCGCCGCGCCGTTGCGGCGTAGTGGCCGAGCCGACGACGGCGCCGAGCAGGGCGCCGCCGGCGGCGCCGATGAGCGTGCTTTCGGTGTTGCCACCGATGGCCTGACCGACAAGGGCGCCGCCGGCGCCGCCGATCAGAGCGCCAGTTCCGGCCCGCTGCTGGCCTTCGGTCTGCGCGCACCCTGCCAGTGCTGCGGTCATCAGCACGGCGGCTATGACTTTGTGAAAGTTCATGTGAAGTCTCCCTTGAAGGCCTGAAATCCCTATGGTTCGTCCCGTGCGGCCGCAATGCGGCGGAACGGGGGCACGAGCCCTCACGATAAAAGACATGGTTTCTCGGGTGTTGATAGAAGCCCTGCCTGCTATTTTCCGAGCTTCTCGTTTTTATGGCGACAAGTCTCATTCGATACAAAGTGTCGATCAATGTGTAACGGGATTGAAGCCTCATACCGCTAGCGTTGCCGGTTCAAGCGGACGTTCAATCTGCCTTGTAGGCGTTGAAGGATGGAACAGGCGCACACAGTCCGTCGACCTGCTGTAGACGCACAGCGCGTGCGCGCAGCTCAATACGTGCGAATGTCCACTGACCACCAGAGCTACTCGATCGACAATCAGAAGGATGCAATCCGTGAATTCGCGGATGCGATGAACTACGACATTGTGGCCACATACGAGGACCCCGGTCGCAGCGGCTTGAACCTTGAAGGTCGCGCCGGCCTGCAAAGGCTGTTGGCGGATGTCGAAACGAAGAACGCGGATTTCGAAATCGTCATCGTCTACGACGTGAGTCGCTGGGGGCGATTCCCGAACCCCGATGAGAGTGCGTCGTACGAGTATCGGTGTCGCGTTGCCGGCGTGCGAATTGAATATTGTGGCGAACAGTTTACCAACGATGGCAGCATCGGATCAGACCTGCTCAAGGCGATAAAGCGCACGATGGCGGCCGAGCACAGTCGGGTGTTGTCGGTCAAGGTGTTTGCCGGCCAGTGCAGGCTCATTCAAATGGGATACCGGCAGGGAGGGTCGTCCGGCCTGGGCCTGAGGCGCCGGCTCATCGACCAGCATGGGCGCACAAAGACCATGCTCGCTCTCAAAGAGTACAAGAGCCTCCAGACGGATCGGGTCATCCTCGTGCCTGGACCACCTGATGAAATCGCGACGGTGCGCTGGATCTATGATGAATACGTGATGGCTGGTCGGACCGAGCTGCAGATTGCGCGGTCGTTGAATGCCAAGGGAGTGGTCACCGATCTCAATCGATCGTGGAAACGCGAATCCATTCATCAAATACTCAGCAACGAAAAATACGTGGGCAACAACGTCTGGAATCGGCAGTCTTTCAAACTCAAGCAAAGGAAGGTGACCAACGATACGACCCGATTGGTCCGCGCCGACGGCGCCTTTGAACCCATTGTGGACCGCAAGCTTTTCGACCGGGCTCAAGCCATAGCCGACGCCCGCTCATCTAAGATGAGCAACGATCAGATGTTGGTTGTGCTCGCCCAACTTCTGAAGAGGCGCGGTACCCTTTCAGGCCCGATGATTGACGCGGCGGCTGACTGTCCGCCGAGCAGCCGCTACAGGAAAAAATTCGGCAGTCTGCTGCGAGCCTACAAGCTCGTTGGATACGATCCGTCTCAGAACTATCGGTTTCTTGATATCAGAAGGCGGCTTCGTGAGGTCTTCGAAGAAGTCGTCCAAACGACAATAGCGACCATCGAGCGGGCGGGCGGATCTGCGGTGCGTCAGAGTGCTCTCGGCGTGCTTCGCGTCAACGATGAATTCACCGTAGCCATTGCGATGGGTCGCTGTCGGGCCACGCCATATGGCTATCCTCATTGGGTGGCCTCTGCGGAACGGGGTACCGCTGCGGACGTGAAAGTGGCCATCCGCATGAGCCCGGATAACCAGACGATCCTCGACTATCTGATAGCGCCAGCAAATGAGATTGGCGGGAAGCCCTTAAACTGCGCCTTGAACAAAAGGCTGGAATTCAACACTTTCTTCTACAAATCGCTGGATCCGCTGTTCGCCTTGGCCGAACGCGACGCCATCTCGGCCGCTCGCTGATGGTCACCGCCAACAGACCAATCTCGCTCCTGCGCCTGGACGCGATCAAGATCACCAACCCGCGTGCGCGAGGCAAAAAGTCCTTCCAGGACATTGTCGACAGCATCAAGAGCGTCGGCCTGAAGCGTCCCATCACGGTGACCACGAGGAATGTCGACGAAAGCGCTTTCACGCACGACCTGGTGTGCGGCCAGGGGCGGATCGAGGCCTTCAGGTTGCTTGGCCAGACCGAGATTCCCGCGTTTGTGATAGAGGCAACCAAGGCCGAGGCGCTGGTCAAAGGCTTGGTGGAAAATTGTGCTCGCCGGTATCATACCGCTTATGACCTGCTTCGCGACATCGGTCGGCTGAAAGAAAGCGGCTATTCCGACGTCGACATTGCAGCAAAGATCGGTCTTTCGACCGAATATGTCAGAGGGGTTGCACGCCTCCTGTCGCAAGGCGAACAGCGCCTTCTGCGGGCGGTCGACTCCGGCCAGATCCCGCTGTCGGTAGCAGTCGATATTTCCACCGCCGACGAGCCAGGGATTCAGGCCGTTCTTCAGCTTGCCTATCAAGAGAACCAACTGCGCGGTCATAAGCTTGTGATAGCGCGACGCCTGATTGAGAACCGCCGCAGGCGGGGGAAAGGCCTGGGAACGTTCCTGCCAGATCGCAGGAAGAATCCTTCAGCATCAGCGTTGATCAAGGCGTTCAAAGCGGACACGGACAGGAAACGCATTCTGGTCCGCAAAGCGGATGCAACGCGAAACCGCCTGCTGTTTGTCACCCACGCCTTGCGGCAACTCATGGCAGAAGAGGCATTCCAGGATCTTCTTGCGGCGGAAGGACTGAACACCCTCCCACGAAACCTGGCGGCCCGGATCAGCAGAGTTGAGCCCGCATGACCGCAAAGCGTCCTACCGTTCCAGACATAAAATTCGCTTTTGAGCGCGCTACTATTTGCCTTCGTCTTGAAGACATCCAGCCGCTTCACCTGTTCACCGAAAGCGCCAGGGAAACTCCGAAATATCAACAGGTCAGGTCGTCCGTTCGCGAGATCGGGCTTGTGGAATTGCCCGTGGTTGCAAAGGACAAGGACACGCCGGGAAAGTACCTCTTGGTCGACGGCCACATGCGCATCGAGATATTGCGGGAGATGGGCGACACTGAGGTTGATTGTTTGGTCGCCAACGATGACGAGGCATTCACCTACAACAAACGGGTAAGCCGGCTGGCGACGATCCAGGAACACTTCATGATCCTGAAGGCCATCGACAGCGGCGTCCCGGAAGAGACCATCGCGAGAACCCTCAATGTCAACATCGGCCAAATCAGGCTTAAAAAACATCTGCTGAAAGGGATATGCCCGGAAGCGATCGACATGCTCAAGGACCGCTTCGTTCCGACCAACACGTTCATCGAACTGCGAAAGCTGGCAGCCGTGCGCCAGATCGAGGCGGCGCAACTGATGATCGCCATGAACAAGTTCTCGATCAACTACGCAAAATCCCTGGTCGGCGCGACCCCGCCCTCCCAGCTTGCCGATACGTCGCAGCCGAAAAAGCTAGCCGGACTGAGCGATGCGCAGATCGCATTGATGGAAAACGAATCAACCAAACTCGATAAGGAATACCAGCTTGTCGAGGAGAGCTATGGATCCGACCACCTGGATCTGGTGGTGGCCAGGGGGTATCTCTGCCGGTTGCTGGAGAACGCCCGTGTCGTTCGATATCTCGCGCAGAGTTTCCCGGAGATTCTTTCCGAATTTCAGAAAATGACCACTTCTGCCCAAATGCCTGTCTAATTTCTGCGAAGAGGCACTACCACTGACAACGTCA
This sequence comes from Mesorhizobium sp. SEMIA396, assembly GCF_024518615.1. Classification (NCBI taxonomy): domain Bacteria; kingdom Pseudomonadati; phylum Pseudomonadota; class Alphaproteobacteria; order Hyphomicrobiales; family Phyllobacteriaceae; genus Mesorhizobium; species Mesorhizobium sp. SEMIA396. The sequence goes on along the minus strand of NZ_JANIFC010000025.1, from coordinate 1,459 downwards.
GCAATCCGCCCGACCTGGGGATGATGCCTTGCCGCTTGTTTTCCAAAAGGGTCGTGGTAAGGGCCTCGGCTCGGGGCGCACGCCCTGATGACCGGGCGTGCCATTCGACGGCAACTACTTGCAGCCCGTGTGGCCATCTCAATCGAGGATGCCCGGCCTTTCTCAGATTCGCCAGGAGTCTGCAGGGGCATCATTGTAGCTGATAGATGACTGCTCGGCCGTCGAGGGTCGCGACTTTGCCGATGCTCGTCCGCAGTGTTTCGTCCCGCACCCGCTGAACTATCTCGGATAGCTGGGCACGATTGGACCAGCCTGTGCTGATACTAGAGGTCTAATTGTATCCGAGCAGGTGACGCAATCCGACAATCGGCAGATAGACGGTCCAAATCATGCCGATGGCGGCGGCAACTCCAAGGCCAATCGCGGGAGCCCAAGCCTTCCATTGCATCTGGAGCCGCGCTGCTAATTCGGTCAAACTCCCTTCCATGGACGAATTCTCCCCAAATTTGATTCGAGAGGCGAAAGTACCATGAACGCCAAGACTGCCGCGCTTGCAATCGCCGCAACCGTTTGCATCGCTGGTTTCGCCTATTCCAGCGGTCATAAGGCCGGTCGTGTTTCTCAACTGAAGGACACCGTCACGGCCTACAACCGCCGCATGGGGATCGATGACAACGCAAACAGCCTCGGCCGCGTCGATCTCTGCCTGGAGCTTGGTGGCCTACTCGATGAGTGCGAGCGGCTAGACCGCTGATTTGCTCAACCGACTGATTTTTCCGCCCTCCTAACTTCACTGCCAAACTTAACAATTGCCCATCAGGCGGAAGGTACTAGCCATGACAGCCACTTTGCGCGGGCGCTTGCGCGCGTTTGAAATCTGACTCTGGTCAGACAATCCGTCCGATCCGGGCGGCGCGACCATGAAGGGTGTTACGCTGGCGAATTTCCGCCGCTATTTGAAAGCCGATGCCACAAGACGACCTGAAGAAGATCACCGATGACCAGGTGACGACGGTCCGATGCCTGACCATGTGAACGTCCGATCCACTGGCAACGCGCTGGATTGAAGCTCCTCCGAATGGTCATCAGCAGCAAAGTGTTCCCGCCATTTCAGCAGAAGCAACAAAACATCCGTGCAGCGCGCCTCGATGGCCGGCGCCAGACAGATCCTCGAGCGGCGGATTGCCGAGCTCGAGGAGCAGATCCAGGGCAAGCAGGCCCGGGTCCAATCCTACCAGGCCCAGATGCAATCGACCATCGACGAGAAGGCCAGCCTGTCAAAGCTGCTCAAGGCTGGATTGACCACCCGCCCGCGCATTCTGGAATTGGAACGATCGGCCTCGGATCTGCAGGGCCTAATCGACGAGAACCTCGGCGCTATAGCCGGCAGCCAACAGAGCAAAGCCGAACTCAACGGGCAGATCGCCCAATTGACCTATGAGCGCCGAGCCAAACTATC